>JAOPXN010000026.1 GCA_025965155.1 Propionibacteriaceae bacterium | reverse complement strand
AGTCAGACCGGCAGGGCGCGGAGTAGCCGCTCGACGTCGTCGGCGTTGTTGTAAGCGGTGATGCCGGCTCGAACTGCGCCGGTGTCACCCAGGCCGAGATGGCGAGACGCCTCGATCGCGTAGAAGTTTCCGGCCGGTGCGTTGACCCCGTGCTCGGCGAGCCGGTCCGAGACCGCCGCCGACTCCTGGCCGGGTAGCTCGAACAGCGCGGTGGACGTCCGGTGCTTGGCCCGGCTCCATACGGTCGCGCCAGCGGCCAGCAGGCCCTCTTCCAGTCGATCGCGAAGCTCCAGCTCGTGGGACTCGATCAGCTCGTGCGCCTCTATCAGGCGTTCGCGGCGGGACCCTGCCGGTGATCCGGCCAGGCTGGCGATGTAGTCCACGGCCGCCGTCGTCCCGGCCAGCATCTCGTACGGCAGCGTGCCCAGCTCGAACCGCTCCGGCACCGCGTTGCTGGACGGCAGCAGCTTGTCTGGCCTAAGGCTGTCCAGCAGCTCCGGTGCGGCGGCCAGCACCCCATGATGTGGCCCGAAGAACTTGTACGGGGAGCAGACGAAGAAGTCGCAGCCCAGCTCAGCCAGGTCCACGCTCGCGTGCGCAGTGAAGTGGACACCGTCGACGTAGAACAAGGCGTCGGAGGATCGGACCAGCCGCCCGATGGCGGCCACATCCGGCTTGGTGCCGATCAGGTTGCTGGCACCGGTCACTGCGACCAGCCGGGTCCGCTCGCTCAGCTGAGACTCGATCTGCGCCACGTCCAGCTCCCCGGTCGCCGGGTCGAAGTCGGTCCAACGGACCGTGGCCCCAGCACGGTCGGCCGCGATCAGCCAGGGGCGGATGTTGGAGTCGTGGTCCAGCCTGGTGACGATGACCTCGTCCCCGGGCTGCCATGACTGGGACAGGGTCCGGGCCATGTCGAAGGTCAGCTGGGTGGCACTGCGGCCGAAGACGATGCCACCAGGATCGGCCCGGAGCAGATCGGCGATGGCTGCTCGGGCACCGACCACGATGTCGTCGGCATTCTGCTCCGACCGCGTCCGGCTGCCTCGGTTCGACAGTGGCCGCTGCATCACTGTGCTGATCGCCTCGGTCACCTGCCGGGGCGTCTGCGTGCCACCGGGTGAGTCGAAGAAGGCGGCGCCCTCGGTCAAGGCGGGGAAGTCGGCTCGTACACGGGCCAGGTCGTAAGCCATTCCAGTCCTGTCGGGAGAAGTCGAGCGCCAGTGTAGAGGCCACCATCTTCTGCCAGTAGTCGGCTCTGCGCCGACACGCCGCCGTTTCGGCGGAGAATGGGACGTGTCGGCGGCTAGCGGGCGGTTTCGGTGGCGCGAGACTCCCGCACCACGGTGACCCGGATCTGGCCGGGATAGGTCAGCTCCTCCTCGATCTGCTTCGCGATGTCCCGGGCCAGCACCTGAGCCTCGATGTCGTCGACGACGTCGGGGGCGACCATGACCCGGATCTCGCGACCGGCCTGCATGGCGAAGACCTTGTCCACGCCCTCGCGGGCGCCGGCAATCTCCTCCAGCCGCTCCAGCCGCTGCACGTACGCCTCCAGGCTCTCCCGCCTGGCGCCCGGGCGGCTTCCGCTGATGGCGTCGGCCGCCTGGGTCAGCACGGCTTCGACCGTGCGTACCTCGACCTCGTTGTGGTGCGCCTCGATGGCGTGCACGATGTCGGGGTGCTCGCCGTACTTGCGGGCCAGGTCCGCGCCGATGATGGCGTGCGAACCTTCGACCTCGTGGGTGAGCGCCTTGCCGATGTCGTGCAGGAAGGCCGCCCGCTTGCACTGCGCCACGTCGAGCTGCAGTTCGGCAGCCATCAGCCCGGCGATATGGGCGCACTCGATGAGGTGCTTCAGCACGTTCTGACCGTACGAAGTGCGGTAGCGAAGAGTGCCCAGGATCGGGATCAACGCCGGATGCAGGTCGGAGATCCCGACCTCGGCGAGGGCGTCCTCCGCGGCACGGAGGCACTGCTCCTCGATCTGGCTCTTGCTCCGCTCGTGCACTTCTTCGATCCGGGCCGGGTGGATCCGGCCGTCGCGGACGAGCTCGGTCAGCGTCATCCGGGCCGTCTCGCGACGTACCGGGTCGAAGCAGGAGAGCAGCACCGACTCCGGGGTGTCGTCGATCATCACGTTCACCCCGGTCACCTGCTCGAAGGAACGGATGTTGCGCCCCTCCCGTCCGATGATGCGGCCCTTCATGTCGTCACCCGGCAGGTGTACCGCCGAGACGACCGACTCCGACGTCTGTTCCGACGCCACCCGCTGGATTGCGCCCACCACGATGGACTGCGCCTTGGCGTCCGCCTCGCGAATCGCCTGCCGTTCGATGTCGCGGGCTACCAGCACCGCCTGCCGCTTGGCATCGTGCTCGACCGCCGCCACGAGTTCAGCCTTGGCCTGCTCAGCGGTCAGCCCGGCCACCCGTTCCAGAGCCTGTTGATGCTCCGCTTCGTTCCCGGCCAGCGCCTTGCGCTGAAGTTTCAAGTCAGACTTTAGCTCCTCCAGCTGCCGGGCCTTGTCGTCGAGGGCCCGGGCCTCCGTGTCCAAGCGCTCCTCCCGGTCGGCGAGCCGCTGCTCGCGCCGCTCCAGGTCCAGGCGCTGCTCCCGCATCTCGGCCCGGCGGGCACGGACCTCGGCCTCGGCGTCGATCCGTGCGACTCGAGCGGCCTCCATCAGCGCGTCAGCCTTGGCTTGCCTCTCGATGCTGTAGGCGTCGGCTCGAGCGCGGAGGTCGAGGTTGTAGGCATCCGCTGTAGCCCGGGTGCCCTCCGCCGCCGTTGTATCTGTCGGTGACGGACCCGTCTCCGACTGTGATGAACGGGGGTCGAACTGTTGGGGCAGGACCTGCGCCGCATCCGCCCGGGGCAGCCGCTCGGCGGTACCTTCGAGGCGTCGGGGCAGCGGGGGCTGAGCAACACGGTTGCGCCGGGACGCCGTAACCGCCCAGAAAACGCCGCCGGCGATAAGGAGGAGCAGACCCGCAAGAACAACTAACTCGAAGCCGCCAAACACGTCGCTCTCCCATCTACACGCTCACGCGTGTGCTCAGGAGGGTGAGCAGCAAAGACCGGGATGCGTCGGTGCGACGCACGGCCCGCCGGTCAGCGAGCCGCGGTGGCTACGACAAGTACGCCTCTTTCTTCATCAACTGAACGGGTACGTAGTTTCATCAATCCGCGAGCATAGACCCGCGGTTTCAATTCATATCGATCAATCGTGCTGAAAACCCTCGTTCCCTGCAGAGTATGTCCGGCGCTGGTCAGGGTCAAGCACCGTAGCGGCAGCCCCCTCGCAGCGCCCATCTCAGTTGCCCTGCTGGCCGTGCAGAACCTCCGCCAGCACCTTGCTGGAGGTCCCGGAGCCGAAACCGCGGCGCGCCAGGGCTCCCGCCAGCCGACGGTACTGAACCTCGTGTTGAAGTCCAGCCATGGATCGCAGCTTCTTCTGGGCCAACGCCAGGGCTGCGGCGTACTCGTCCTCGCCGTCAACGGTCTCCAGGGCCGAGTCGATCTGGTCTTTCGCCACTCCCTTGCTGTTCAGCTCGCGCCGTAGTGCGGTCTTGGACAGGTACCGGCGCGACTGCCGCGAACTGACCCACTCTCGTGCGAACTCTGCGTCATCGACCAGGCCGACCTCTTCCATCCGGTCCAGCACCGCACTTCCCACGTCGTCGGGAACATTCTTCGCCTTCATCGCCTTGCTCAGCTCCTGGCGCGTCCGGGCCTGGGCTGACAGCTTCCGCAGCACGATCGACCGTGCAACCTCCTCAGCGTCGGGATCGGTATCTGGATCGTCGTCCCCAGCCGTGGGCACGCTCTCCAGACGAGACGGCCGCTTCCGTCGTGGAGGAGGCTCCGAGTCCCCCTCGAGACTGCTGTCGGAGACGCTGTGCTGGTCGTGGATCTCCGTCCAGCGAGGGGGCCGAACGGGCGACGCCGCCGGGTGGACGCCCTGTCGAGCCAGCCAGGTCCTGGCCTGCTCGACGGCGTCACTGCCGCCGGCGTCGGTGTCCTTCATCGGATCGCGTCGCACTGTGCGTTAGCTATAACTGGGCGAGGCCTAGAAGGCAACCTCGCCGGTCACCGGATCGATCCCCGCGGGGGTGTCGATCTGCGGACCGATGCCCATCTTCTCTTTGATCTTCTTCTCCAGCTCGTTGGCGAGGTCGGGGTTGTTGATCAGGTAGTTTCGAGCGTTCTCCTTGCCCTGACCCAACTGGTCGGTGTCGTAGGTGAACCACGCGCCGGCCTTGCGGATGATTCCCGCCTCCACGCCCATGTCGATCAGGCTGCCCTCACGGCTGATGCCGTGGCCATAGAGGATGTCGAACTCCGCCTGCTTGAACGGCGGCGCGACCTTGTTCTTAACAACCTTGACCCGGGTGCGGTTACCAACCATCTCCTGGCCGTCCTTCAAGGTCTCGATCCGCCGGACATCCAGCCGCACGGATGAGTAGAACTTGAGCGCCTTACCTCCAGTGGTGGTCTCGGGAGACCCGAACATGACACCGATCTTTTCGCGCAGCTGGTTGATGAAGATGCAGGTGGTGTTCGCACCGCTCAGCGCACCCGTCATCTTGCGCAGCGCCTGGCTCATCAACCGCGCCTGCAGACCGACGTGGCTGTCCCCCATCTCACCCTCGATCTCGGCTCGTGGGGTCAGTGCGGCGACCGAGTCGATCACGATGAGGTCCAGCGCCCCTGAGCGGACCAGCATGTCAGCGATCTCGAGGGCCTGCTCTCCGTTGTCCGGCTGGCTCACCAACAGGGCGTCGGTGTCAACTCCCAGACGTTCGGCGTAATCAGGGTCCAGAGCGTGCTCAGCGTCGATGAAGGCGCAGATGCCGCCGGCGGCCTGCGCGTTCGCGATGGCGTGCAGCGCGACCGTGGTCTTACCGCTGGATTCGGGACCATAGATCTCGACGACACGGCCGCGAGGCAGTCCGCCGATGCCCAAAGCAATGTCCAACGCGATCGACCCGGTCGGGATGACCTCGATCGGCGCACGGATCTCGTCTCCCAGGCGCATCACCGAGCCCTTGCCATGCTGTTTCTCAATTTGCGCGAGCGCTGTGTCCAGCGCCTTGCTCCGGTCCGCGACAGCCATCGTTGAATCCTTCCCTAGCCCAGACGAGCTTTCTTTTGACTTTGTGTCATTGACTCTAGGAAGAGCCACTGACAGAAACCGTCCAGCCTTGGCGACTGTGGACAGTGGTACTCAGCCCTTCGACCCAGGTGCATAACTTACCGAACACCTGTTCGAAGTAACACCGACACGCCGTGCGGCGCGCCGATCCGCTTCTGGGCCGTCGTAACGACTTCGTCGAACTACTCCACGACAGCGCCGACGCAGTGCTGCAGGCTGGTGCCATGACAGTCCCTTCCCTGTTCCCGCCCACCGCCGACCGCGTCATTGACGCGGTGCGGGCCGCGTCTGCCTGCGATCTGGATGCCCCCACACCCTGCGACGAGTTCGACCTGCGGACACTGGTCAACCACTTCATCGGTACCACCAGTGCACTCGGAGCCATCGGGCGTAGGGAAGCGCTGGACTCGGCCGATCCGTACGGGTCGAGGCTCGACCACACCGACGGGAACTGGCAGCTGACCCTCGAGGGCAGCATTCGAGCGCTGGCTGACGCCTGGGCTCGCCCGGAGGCCTGGCAGGGCAAGGTGTCGATGGGAGGGCCGCAGCCGATGCCGGCCGTCACCATCGGCGAGATGGCGCTAGCCGAGCTCGCCCTGCACGGCTGGGACTTCGCACGGGCCACCGGTCAGACGCTGGAGGTCGACGACTCGACCGCGACCGAACTGCTGCGTGGCGTGACGGAGACGGCCGCACTCGGTCGATCCATGGGCGCGTACGGGGACGAGGTCCCCGTCAGCCCGCAGAGCTCGAAGTTCACCAAGGCTCTCGCCATGTCCGGCCGCGACCCGGTCTGGCCGCGCTGACCCACCTGGCGCACACCGGAGCCCTCAGCCGGGGACAGAGCGGATCGATGCCGCGGTCTCACCGCTCGCGACTGGGAAGCTCCAAGGCCGCCCAGACCGCCCGCCAGATGTTCTTGCACGGCACGCCGTCGGCGAGAGCCTGCATGACTGTCCGGTCCTTCAGCTCCGCGAGGCTGAACTCGGCGGCCCAGACCCGGCAGTAGACGTCCCCGAGGTGTTGCTGCAGCCGAAGCCACAGCTCGGTCTCTTTCACGGTTGCAGGACCTTGGTGACGCGGCGGCTGGCCAGGAACATCCCGACCGAGCCCAAGAGCAGGAGATAAACCACGTTCACCAGGGTAGATAGGTCCGGCGACCCCGTTGTCAGGGCCCGCGTCAGGTGGACACCTTGGGCGAGCGGGGTCCAGGTCACCACGGCGGCCAGCCAGTCCGGGTAGGCCGACAACGGATAGAACGTGCCGGAGAACAAGAACAGCGGCAGGATGACGATCTGGACCAGGTCGAAGTCCTGCCACCCGCGCATCAAGGTGCCGACGAACAGCCCGATGCCGGCGAAGCAGTACCCGATCAGCAGCGCCGCTGGAAGAGCCAGCCAGGTCCATCCGGTCCGGCCTAGGCCGAGGACCACCATAACGATGATGAAGGCGGCCGAGTAGAGACCGCCGCGGAGCAGCGCCCAGGTGACCTCGCCCCGCGCCACATCCCAGGGCCGCATCGGTGTGGCGAGGATCGAGTCGTACAGCTTGGAGTACCGCATCCGGAAGACGCAGTTGAAGGTGACCTCCATCAGTGCACCGTTCATCGCTGCCGCCGCCAGCATGGCCGGAGCGACGAACTCCTGGTAGGAGACCAGGTCCCCGTTCGGCAAGGGCAGCGCCCCGACGAGCACCGCGACGCCGACCCCGATGGAGAGCAGGTAGAAGATCGGCTCGAGGAAGCCTGTCGCGAAGACGATCCACCCGCGCCGGTTGGCCACCACGTGCCGGTACACCAACCGCCAGTGAGCCATCCGCAGCGAGGGGACGCCCAGGTCTGGCTGCGCCGACGCGCCGGTCTCGGCCTTGACGGACATCAGCTCACCAGCCTCCGACCGAAGGTCCGAAGCGCCACAGCAGTACCGGCTACTGTCCACAGCAGCAGGTAGCCCACGTGCAGCACGGTCATTCCCGGCGACAAGGTACCTAGCGAGAGGCCCCGCACCAGCTCGACGCCGTGCCACAGCGGAGTGAACCAGGCCACCACTTGGAGCGCAGCGGGAAGCTGGCTCAGCGGGAAGAACGCCCCTGAGAAGAGGCCCATCGGCAAGATCAGCAGCCGGAAGTACATCGGTAGCCAGGACTCGCTGTTCGCCCGGCCGGCCACCGCCATGGTCGGAGCCGCATGCGCCGCCCCCACCAGCACGGCGGCCACGATGGCAAAGACCCAGGTCCAGGAGGTCACCGCGCCGAACGCCACCAGGACGGCGGAGAACACGGCAGCGACAAGGAACAGCCGGACCAGGATGAAACCGAGGGCGCCCAGCACAATGTCCACGACCCGCAGTGGAGTGGCGGCCATCGCGTGGTAGAACTTCGTCCATTTCAAGCCGGCCACGATCGGGTACGACGACTCACCCGCCGCCACCTGCATGGCGTGCAGTGCAAGCAGGCCGGGGGCGATGAACGCAAGATAGCTGGGGGCTCCACCGACTCCGGCGGAGTTCTGGTCGATGAAGCTGCCAAGGCCGACACCCATTCCCAGCAGGAAGAGCACCGGTGCCAGGAAGCCACTGAATGCGGTGCCTCGAAGGACCCGACGGAAGACCACCACGTAGGCCGGAACCTGCCGCGCCAGGTTGCGCCAGAGCGTAGGTCTGGCCGCCACCACACCAGCTCGGGCGACGCGCGTCGTACTCACCGTCATCGCCTGGGACCCGCGCTCATTCGACCAGGCTCCGACCGGTGAGGTGGAGGAAGACGTCCTCCAGCGAGGCGCGTCGGACCAGGGAGCCGACCGGATGGACGCCGCGGTCGCTGACAGCCCGCAACGTCTCCTCTCCGCGGTCGACATAGAGCAGCAGCCGGTCGGGCAGCACCTCGACCCGTTCGCAAAGGTCACTGAGACGCTCCGCCACAGCGCGATGGTCGCCGGGCGGGAACCGCAGCTCAGCGACCTCCCGGGTGGCGTGGCGCTCGATCAGCTGTCGCGGGGACCCCTCGGCGACAAAGACGCCGTTGTCCATCACCACCAGCCGGTCGCACAGCTGTTCGGCCTCGTCCATGTAGTGGGTGGTGAGCACCAAGGTCACTCCAAGCTGACGCAGCCGGTAAAGGCGGTCCCACAGCACGTGCCGGGCCTGCGGGTCCAACCCAGTAGTGGGTTCGTCCAGTAGCAGGATGTCGGGATCGTTGATCAGCGAGCGGGCGATGGTGAGGCGTCGCTTCATCCCACCGGACAGGGCTTCCACCTTGACCTTGCGCTTGTCGCCCAAATGCACGAAGTCGAGCAGCTCGTCCGCTTTGACCTTCGCCGCCTTGCGGCCGATGCCGAAGTAGCGGGCGTAGACGGTGAGATTCTCCTCCACCGTGATCTCGGTGTCGAGGCTGTCCTCCTGGGGGCAGACCCCCAGGTGGGCTCGGATGGCAGAGCCGTACTCGACCGGGTCGTGGCCGAGGATCCGCAACGTCCCGCCGCTCGGCGGTGACGTGCAGGAGATCATCTTCATCGTCGATGACTTGCCGGCACCGTTGGGGCCCAAGAACCCGAACGACTCGCCTCGCAGCACGTCCAGGTCGATGCCCCGCACGGCCTGCACACTTCCGTGGGTCTTCGACAGACCCCGGGCATGGATCAGCACCTCCGCCGCTTCGGCCGGCTGCGGGATCTGCGAACTGGTCTGGTCAAGCACGCTGTGAACTGTAGATGGTCGCACCGACAGTTGCTGCCGATCAGCGCTGCCGACAGGTCGAGCAGGTACGGCCGTCAGCCGGATCAGTGTGTGCCTGCGGCTCGATCGCCGGTCCACCGGGCAATCCGGGGTCGGCCACCACCACCGTTCGGCGCCGGAAGGCGTTCTGGGACACAGCGACACCGACTAGGACGACCAGCGCCCCAATCGGCTGGAACCACTGAAGGTGCTCGTGCAGCACGACCACCCCGGCCACCGTGGCGAACACCGGGATGATGTAGGTGACCATGGACGCCGTGCTGGCGCCGACCAACCGGATGTTGCGCATGTTGATGACAAACGCCAATCCGGTACCGACGGCCCCGAGCACCACGACGGCGCCCACCACGGTCCACGGCAGCGAACTCACTTCGGGGGCCGCACCGCTGACCAACGGAGCCGCCACCGCGAGTACCGCGCTGGCGATTATCAGCTGGCAGGCGGACATCACCACGCCGGAATGTGGCAGCGGCGCCACGAACCTCTTGGTGTACGGGATCGACACGCCGTAGCAGCAGGCGGCGGCTAGGCACATCAACTGGCCTGCCAACGACGACCCGCCGATGCCACGCCAGACGCCGAGGATTACCAGGGCACCAACCAGGCCGAGAGCCAGACCAACGGTCCGCCGGGTGGTCATCCGCTCGGTGCGAAAGGCGAACACCGCAAGTGGCAGCACCACCAGGGGCGTCACCGAGTTCCAGATCCCGGCGAGTGTGGAGGACACCCGCTGCTCGCCGTAGGCGAACAGGGTGAATGGAGCGGCGATTCCAACGACGGAGACCACAGCGTTATGCGCCCAGGCTGCCGGCGTACCGGGCAGCCTGGCCCGCTGGATAGCCATCACCACGAGCAGCGCCGCAGCCCCGCTTGCCACTCGGCCAAAGGCGACCCAGAAGGGGTGTAGCGCAGACACACCGACCTTGATGAACAAGAAGCTGGAGCCCCAGATCAGGGCGAGGCCCAGCATCCCGGGCAGCCAGCGACGCAGCGGCATCGCCAGCGCAGTCGAGGGAACGGACACTCGGATCAGGTTAGTCCAGAGCACTGACACTTCCGGCTGCTGCCGGCGGCGACAGGGTCCGCACTACGCAGCCAACGGAACTGTCGGAGCCACCAGGCACTATTGGAGTATGGCTGCGGATCCACTCGATGCATTCGCTCCCGCGACCGCCACCTGGTTCCGGGAGGTGTTTGCCGACCCGACTCCCGCCCAGGTGGGTGCCTGGCAGTCGATCTCAGCCCGCCAGAACGCCCTGGTGATCGCGCCGACCGGGTCGGGCAAAACCCTGGCCGCGTTCCTGTGGGCGCTGGACGGCCTGACCCGGACGCCGACACCGCCCCCCAAGGAACGGTGCCGGGTGCTCTACGTGTCACCGTTGAAGGCGCTCGCCGTCGACGTCGAGCGCAACCTTCGCGCCCCGCTCGCCGGAATCGGCCAGACAGCGCTTCGGCTGGGCGAGCCGGCGCCGCAGGTCACCGTCGGCGTCCGTTCCGGCGACACACCAGCCGCGGACCGGCGGCGGATCTCGACCAACCCGCCGGACATCTTGATCACTACCCCTGAGTCGCTGTTCTTGATGTTGACGTCGGCGGCCCGCGACGTGCTCCGTCATGTCGACACAGTGATCGTCGACGAGGTGCACGCCCTCGCCGGCACCAAGCGCGGCGCCCATTTGGCTGTCTCGCTCGAACGTCTCGACATGATGGTGGCTGAGTCGGGAGGCAACGCCCCGGTGCAGCGGATCGGGCTGTCGGCAACGGTACGGCCGCCCGAACGGGTGGCCCGCTTCCTCGGCGGTCCGCACCCGGTCAACATTGTTGCGCCGCCGTCGGTCAAGTCCTGGGACCTCAACATCGTCGTCCCGGTCGAGGACATGGCGAACCTGGGCGGCAGCGCCCCGATCCAGCAGACCCTTGAGGACGAGGCGCCCCGCCAGCGGCCGTCCATCTGGCCGCATGTGGAGAACCACATTTTCGACCTCATCACGGCGCACCGTTCGACCATCGTGTTCGCGAACTCCCGACGGCTTGCCGAGCGCCTCACAGCACACCTGAACGAGCTGCATGCCGAGCGCCTCGGCGACGCAGACAGCGGACGCGACCTCCCGCCGCCGGCGGAGGTGATGGCGCAGTCCGGCGCGTCGTCGGGCCACGACGGCTCCACCGTCCCAATCATCGCCCGCGCCCACCACGGGTCGGTCAGCAAAGAGCAGCGAGCCCAGATCGAGGCAGACCTAAAGTCGGGCCTGCTGCCCTGCGTGGTGGCCACCTCCTCACTGGAGCTCGGCATCGACATGGGTGCGGTTGACATCGTGGTCCAGGTCGAGGCCCCACCCTCGGTGGCGAGCGGACTACAGCGGGTCGGCCGCGCCGGCCACCAGGTGGGGGCCACGTCTCGAGGGGTTTTCTTCCCGAACCATCGCGGCGACCTGATCGAGTCGGCCGTCGTGGTGGAACGGATGCGGGCCGGGGCGATCGAGGAGATCGCGGAGCTACGAAACCCGCTCGACGTGCTTGCTCAGCAGATTGTCGCCATCGTCTCGGCCGATGACTGCAAGGTGGACGAGCTGTTCGCGCTGGTGCGCCGCGCCAGTAGCTACTCCGACCTGCCGTACAGCGCCTACGAGGCCGTGCTCGACATGCTCAGCGGGCGCTACCCCTCCGAGGACTTCGCCGAGCTACGTCCACGGATCGTCTGGCAGCGCGACACCGGTGTGCTGTCCGCCCGTCCGGGTGCTCAGCGGCTGGCGGTGACGTCGGGCGGCACCATCCCGGACCGCGGTCTGTTCGGTGTCTTCCTGATCGGGGAAGGTAACGCCTCCGGTAAGCACTCGCCGGGTCGCCGCGTCGGTGAGCTCGATGAGGAGATGGTCTATGAAACTCGCGTCGGCGATGTCTTCACCCTCGGCACCACCAGCTGGCGGGTCGAGCAGATCACCCACGACCAGGTCCTGGTCTCACCGGCACCGGGTGCACCGGGACGGCTCCCCTTCTGGAAGGGGGACTCGCCGAGCCGGCCAGCCGAGCTCGGCCGCGCCTTCGGACAGTTCGTCCGGCAGATCGGGGCCATGGAGCCCGAGGCGGCGAAGGTCCGGCTCGAAGCGTCCGGACTCGACACCTGGGCGGCCGACAACCTGGTGAGCTACCTGTCCGAGCAGCAGCAGTCGACCGGGGTCCTGCCCACCGACAACACCGTGGTGTTCGAGCGGTTCCGCGACGAGCTGGGCGACTGGCGGGTGTGCGTCCACTCGCCGCTGGGCTCCGGCATCATGACGCCTTGGGCGCTCGCGGTGGAGCACACGGCCCGGGAGCGTTACGGCATGGAGGTGCAAGCCACTGCCACCAACGACGGGATGGTGCTGCGGATCCCCGACACCGAGAGCGAGCCACCGACCGCTGACCTCATCATCTGTGATCCGGAGCTGCTCGAGGCAATCGTCACCGAGGAGGTCGGCTCGTCCGCGCTGTTCGCCTCGCGATTCCGCGAGTGTGCCGCCCGCGCCCTGCTGCTGCCCCGCCGCGATCCCAAGGCTCGCTCACCGCTGTGGCAGCAGCGGATGCGTTCGGCCCAGCTGCTCAGCGTTGCCGCGAAGTACCAGGAGTTCCCGATCGTCTTGGAGACGATGCGGGAATGTCTGACGGACGTGTTCGACCTGGACAGCCTGCTGGAGGTGCAGCGTCAGATAGCCGCGCGGTCGATCCGGCTGGTCGAGGTGGAGACCGCCGAGCCATCGCCGTTCGCCAGGTCACTGCTGTTCGGCTATGTCGGCGCCTTCGTCTACGAAGGCGACGTGCCGCTGGCCGAGAAGAAGGCCGCGGCGCTCTCGCTGGATGCCAACCTGCTGGCCGAGCTGTTGGGCAAGGACGGTCTGAAGCAGCTGCTCGATCCGGCGGTCATCGCGGCCACCGAGGCCGACCTGCAGAGTCTCAGTGACGACCGCAGGGCCGGCACCGTCGAACAGCTCTTCGACCTCCTCAGAACGGCGGGTCCGTTCAGCACCGCCGAGCTGCGTCAGCGCTGTTCCGACGGCCTTGACGTCGCCGCGGCACTGGAGGACTTGGTGATAGCGCGCCGCGTCGTCCGCGTCAGGATCGCCGGCGCGGAGATGGTGGCGGTGACCGAGGACGTGCCACGGCTTCGAGACGGGCTCGGCATCCCGGTCCCGCCTGGGGTGGCCGCTTCTTTCGCCGAGACAGCCGACCACCCGATCAACGACCTGGTGCTGCGTTGGGCAAGGACCCACGGACCCTTCCTGCCGTCAGTGGTGGCGCGACGCTACGGGCTCGGCATAGCAGTGGTCCAGGCCGCATGCGAAGCCCTTACCGGGCCGGGCACGCTGATCTCGGGATCCTTCAGGGACTTCGAGGACGACACCGCCGGCGACCGGCGGCAGTACTGTTCCGCGCAGGTGCTGGCCCTGATCAAACGCCGCACGCTGGCGCTGTTGCGCAAGGGTGTGGAGCCGGTCGAGCAGGTCGCCTACGCCCGCTTCCTGGCTGAATGGCAAGGCGTCGGCACCGGCGGACGCGGCGTGGACGCGCTGCTGACAACGATCGAGCAGCTCGCCGGCTATCCCATGCCCGCGAGCTCGGTGGAGTCGATCATCTTCCCGGCCCGGGTCGCCGACTACAGCCCTGCGATGCTGGACGAGCTCACCTCCACCGGTGAGGTCTATTGGGTGGGCGACGGCCCGCTAGGGGAGTCGGACGGCTGGGTACGGTTCTATCCGGCCGAGATGGAGCCCTGTCCAGCGCGCGCCGAACCGGGTACGGCCCGAGCTGCCGCTCTGCTGGAGCGCTTCGCCTCCGGCGGCGCCTACTTCTTCGAGGGGCTGCTGCGCGGCCTTTCCGCTGACGGCGACGCGGTGACGGCCCGCCCCGACGATGTTGCCGCGTTGTGGGATCTGGTCTGGTCCGGTCTGATCACGGGTGACACGTTCGCGCCGGTACGGGCGCTCTCCGCGGGCGGGACCTTGCGGAAGCCGCGGCAGCCCACGTCCCGCGTGCACCGCTCCCGGCTCGGTCCGCGTCCGGTCCGGCCGCGCGGTACGGCGCGGGTCGGGTCCCCGACCACCGTCGGTCGCTGGTCCCTGGTCGACCGCCTCCCCATGGATGCCGGGGTGGCGGCGGCGCGGAGCCGGCTCGCGACCGACATCTTCAACCAGCTGGACCGCTACGGGGTTGTCACCCGCGGCAGCGTGATGACCGAGGACTCCGAAGGGGGTTTTGGTGCCGCCTACCGGGCCCTGAGTGCGTTGGAGGAGTCCGGGCAGTGCCGGCGCGGATACTTCATCGACGGGCTCGGGGCGGCCCAGTTCGCCCTCACCGGAGCGGTGGACCGGCTACGTGCGGAGCTGCAGGAGCCGGAGCAGAAGTCAGCCCAGGTGCTGGCTGCCTGTGACCCGGCCAACCCGTACGGTGCTGCGCTCCCATGGCCGGGTCGGGAGGGCCACCGGCCGGCGCGCAAAGCGGGGGCACTGGTCGTCGTGGTGAACGGGCACCTGGTGTTCTACGTCGAGCGTGGCGGGCGAACCCTGCTGACCTTCAGCGAGGACGGCGAGATGCTGGAGCCTGCCGCCGCGGCGCTGGCGCGCTCGGTCCGGGTCGGCCAGCTGGGCAAGCTCACTGTGGAGCGGGCCGATGGCGGGCATGTCTTCAGCTCCGGCGCGGTCAGCAGCGCGCTGCAGTCGGCTGGTTTTCAGATGACTCCGCAGGGCCTTCGGCTGAGGCCGTCAGCACCCTAAGACCTCGGCGAGACGCCCGTCAGGCGGCGGCCTGGGCGACCGGGCGGATCGGCAGCGGAGTAACGGTCTCGTAGGCAGCCATCTTCTCACTGACCACATTCAGCACGACCGACAGCGGCAGGTCCAGGGCGCCGCAGATCGCTGCCAACAACTCGCTGGAGGCCTCCTTCTGGCCACGTTCGACCTCGGAGAGGTATCCCAGGCTCACCCGGGCCGACTTCGAGATCTCCCGGAGAGTCTTGCCCTGCGTCACCCGCTCCTCGCGCAAGGACTCGCCGATCAGCTCGCGGACCAGCACCGGCTTCAACGCATCCTCCTGTCGCATGCCAAAACTCTACCCACCCTCGCCGACAGCCTGACTGCGGACCGGCTCAACGTACTCATTCCCTATTACAACATCGGTCCCTGCAGCCTGCATTCCCATCTCGGCGGCTAGCAGCCAAAGCGCCTGCTGCGCTGTCTGCCGACGAATCTCGTCGCGCTCCCCGGCCAGCGCCAGCTCGTGCACCCGCACGGCAGCGGCGCCACGCTGAGCAACGGCGACGAACGCCTGCCCGACCGGGTGACCGTCCTGCGCTTCTGGGCCCGCCACACCCGTCACAGCCAGGCCCCAGTCGGCCCCGCACCGCCGCGCCACCCCGGCGGCCATCTGCTCGGCCGTCACAGCCGCGACCGGCCCGTAACGGTCCAGCGTCGAGGGGTCCACCCCCGCCAGTTCCGCCTTCAGCCGGGTCGCATAGCTGATCACGCCGCCGAGATAGCTCTGGGAGGCACCAGGCACGTCGGTGATCAGCTTCCCGATCAGTCCCCCGGTCAGCGATTCCGCGGTGGCCAGCGTCTGCCCACGGGCACGCAGAGCGGACAGCACCGACGCAGCAGCCTGGTCGGTCACCGGTGGTCCGTGGTCGCGGCGCGGCGCAGCTGCACCGCTTCCCTTATGTAGTCCAGGCCGGTCAGGATGGTGACGACGAAGGCCAGCGCCATCACGCTCCAGGCCACCGGCTGCGCCCAGTCCGGCAGCGGCAGCAGGTAAAGGATGACCGCCACCGACTGCAGCACGGTTTTCAGCTTTCCACCCCGGCCGGCAGCCATCACGCCGTAGCGGAGGATGACGAACCGCATCACGGTGATGCCCCACTCGCGGACCAGGATCGCGATGGTCACCCACCACCAGAGCTCGCCGATGATGGACAACCCGATGAACGCCATCCCGGTGAGAGCCTTGTCGGCGATCGGATCCGCCAGCTTGCCGAACTTGGTGATGATGTTGTGCTTGCGGGCCAGATAACCGTCGAGGGTGTCGGTCAGGATGGCCACCGTGAACACCACAGCCGTCATCACCCGCCACCCGGCCTCGTCAGGATGAGCCAGCAACATCCAGGCGAACACCGGTACCAGGACGATCCGAAACGCGGTCAGCGCATTGGGCACGTTCCACGGGGTGGTCTCCGGGGCAGGCTGGGGATTCTGCGAAGCCTTCACATCGCCACTCAAGAGGATGCTCCAGACCGAGCGCCGACCGTCGGCGCCGGCTCCGCGACCAGGCGAACAGGGCTGATCGGCTCCGCGATCGCGTGAACCGGGCTGATCGGCTCCGCGATCAGGTCCACGCCCTCACTGCCAACGACGACGGCTTCAACAAAGGAGCCGACGGCGATGCCGTCAAGCGCATCGCCGACCAGTCGGGTGCTGCCATCCACCTCCGGCCCCTGGTGCTCGGCACGGCCGACCAGACCTTCGTCGGACTCCTCCACCAAGATCACGACCCGCTCCCCCAGGCGTTCCTCCGCGCGCTGGCTGACGAGCTCGTCGGTCAGGTCGGCGACGCGGGCCCGCCGGACCTCGATCTCGTCGGCGGGCAACTGGCCGGGCAGCGTCGCTGCTTCGGTGCCGTCCTCGTCGGAGTACCCGAAGACGCCGATGGCGTCCAGACCGGCCTCGGTCAAGAAATCGCACAGCACCTCGAGGTCAGCCTCGGTCTCCCCCGGAAAGCCGCAGATCACGTTGCTGCGGATGCCGGCGTTCGGCGCCAGCGCGCGGATGGAGGCAATCAGCTGCAGGAACGAGTCGGCGTCACCGAAGCGTCGCATCCGCCGTAGCAGCGGGCCGGAGGCGTGCTGGAAGCTCAGGTCGAAGTACGGCAGCACCTTGGGCGTGGTCGCCATGACCTCGACCAGGCCGGGCCGCATCTCAGCCGGCTGCAGGTACGAGACCCGGATCCAGTCCAGCCCGTCCACCGCCGACAGCTGGCCCAACGTCTTCTCCAGCAGCCGGATGTCACCCAGGTCCTTGCCGTACGACGAGGAGTTCTCGCTGACAAGGAAGGCTTCCCGGACCCCCTGCCCAGCCAGCCAGGCCGCCTCGGCGACCACGTCAGCCGGGGGTCGGGAGACGTACGCGCCGCGGAACGACGGGATGGCACAGAAGGAACAGCGTCGGTCACAGCCGGAGGCGAGCTTCAACGGTGCCGTCGGGCCGCCGTCAAGCCGGCGCCGGAAGCTGCGCGGACCGCTGGCCGGTGCCAGCCCGGCCGGCAGATCAGGGGTGGTGGCGTGACCCGGCACCGCTGTCGCTCCGACTGCGGCTGACCGGGCGATCGGGGACAGCGGAAGCAGCTTTCGCCGGTCCCGCGGGACGTGAGCGGTATGCCGCTCACCGGCCAGAATGCTCTGCAGCCGCTCCGCCACACCTGCGTAGTCGTCGAAGCTGAGCACCGCATCGGCCTCCGGCAGCGACTCGGCGAGCTCGTTGCCGTACCGCTCGGCGAGACAGCCGACGGCCACAACGGCCCGGGTGCGGCCGTCGCCCTTCAGGTCCGCTGCCGCCAGCAGCGTGTCCACGGAGTCCTTCTTGGCTGCCTCGACGAAACCACAGGTGTTCACCATGACCGCGTCAGCGTTCTCCGGGTCGTCGACCAGCCGGAAGCCCCCGTTCTCCAGCCGGGCGGCGAGCTCCTCGGAGTCAACCTCGTTGCGGGCGCAGCCCAGGGTCACCAGATGAACGGACATCAGATCGGTCACAGCAGTCATAGCCTCCCCAGTATGACCGAGATCTGCCGCCAACCTGCCCCTCGGCTGCTGCCGCCTAGCATCAGGCCGGGCTCAGCCAGCGCGGAGGTTGCTCAGCACGTCCTCGAGCTCGTCGCCCTTGACCAGCACCTCACGTGGCTTCGAGCCCTCGGACGGACCCACGATCCCCCGCGTCTCAAGGATGTCCATCAACCGTCCCGCCTTCGCGAAACCGACCCGAAGCTTGCGCTGCAGCATCGAGGTGGAGCCGAGCTGCAGGGTGACGACCAGCTCGACGGCCTGCAGCACCAGTTCCAGGTCGTCGCCGATATCCTCGGCCACCTTGCCAGAGGCCTCCGGCGGTGCCGTCAGGTCCTCCCGGTAGACCGGCTTGAGCTGTGCGGTGACGTGGGCGACGATGTCGCGCACCTCCGCCTCGGTGACCCAGGCACCTTGGATGCGGACCGGCTTGCTGGCACCCATCGGTAAGAACAGGCCGTCGCCTTGGCCGACCAGCTTCTCCGCACCCGGCTGGTCCAAGATGACTCGGGAGTCCGTCATCGAGGACGTGGCGAAGGCGAGCCGGCTGGGCACGTTCGCCTTGATCAGGCCGGTGACCACATCGGTGCTCGGTCGCTGGGTTGCCAGCACCAGGTGGATACCGGCCGCGCGGGCCAGCTGGGTGATCCGGACGATCGAGTCCTCCACATCGCGGGGGGCGACCATCATCAGGTCGGCCAGCTCGTCCACGATGACCAGCAGGTACGGGTACGGGGCCAGTACCCTCTCCGACCCCTCCAGCGGCTTGACCGAGCCGGCCCGTACCGCCTTGTTGAAGTCGTCGACGTGCCGGAAGCCGAAGGCTGCCAGGTCGTCGTAGCGCATATCCATCTCGCGTACCACCCACGCAAGCGCCTCGGCCGCCTTCTTCGGGGCCGTGATGATGGGCGTGACCAGGTGCGGGATCCCCTCGTACGCGGTGAGCTCAACCCGCTTCGGGTCGACCAGCAGCATCCGTACCTCGTCCGGGGTGGCTCGCATCATGATCGAGGTAATCATCGAGTTGACGAAGCTGGACTTACCCGAACCGGTCGCCCCGGCCACCAGTAGGTGCGGCATCTTGGCCAGGTTGGCCACCACGAAACCGCCCTCGACGTCCTTGCCCAGGCCCACTGTCATCGGATGGTGGTCGTTTCGGGCCTTGCTGGAGCGGATGACGTCACCGAGCGAGACGACCTCCTTGTCCAGGTTCGGGATCTCGATCCCGATGGCCGACTTGCCCGGGATGGGTGACAGGATCCGGACCTCGTTGCTGGCCACCGCGTAGGAGATGTTCTTGCTCAGCGCTGTGACCTTCTCCACCTTCACCGCGGGACCGAGCTCCACCTCGTACCGGGTAACGGTAGGGCCGCGGGTGTAGCCGACCACGTGCGCGTCGATCTCGAACTGGCGCAACACCTCCGTCAGCCGGAGCACCACGGCGTCGGACGCCTCGGTGCGGGCTCTGTGCACGCTTCCCTGCTTGAGGGTCTGCGCGTCCGGCAACAGGTACTGCACGTCACCGGACAGCTGGAGCTGCTCGCTGCGCTGCGGGATCGGTGTGTGCGGCGGCGGCTCCAACGGCTCGCTCTCGCCGTGCACGGTGACCCCGGGCGGCAGGCCGGCCGTCACCCGACGACGCGCCTGCTCAGCATCCTCGCCGGAGTCCACGACGGGCTCGCTGTCCGGCTGGACCGGCTCGTCGGAAAGCTCAGTCACCGGGTCGTCGCCGCGGGTCAGCTTCCGCCGACCCTTCTTCGGCTTCTCCTCAATCAGGGGCGTGTCGTACGCCTCGTCAACGCCGAAGGTCAGATCGTCGACGACCTCGCCGTGGATGACCAGAGGCCGCCGTTCGAACCGTGCCGTGATCTCGTGCACCCGCTCCGGAATCTGGTGGATCGGGATACCGACCACGACCAGCACACCGAAAGCGAGCAGCAGGATCAACAGCGGCACCGCGACATAGACCGACAGCAGATCGGCCAGCAGGCTGGAGGAGATGTAGCCAAGCACGCCACCCGCCTGGCGGAGCAGTTCCTGGTGGTCGGTGCGGGGCAGGCCGTGCGCGATGTTGATGAGACCCAGCAGGCCCAGGGCGATTGCGGCCCAGCCGATCGCCTGTCGCCCGCCCGGACCGTTGTGGTCTGGATGGCGCAGGGTCCGCCAGGCCATCAGAGCAAGGAACAACGGGGCGGCGTACGCCATGGTGCCGATCACACTGGTCACGCCCACGGCGATGATGTGGCCGACCGGGTCCGGCAGCCCCCACCAGAACTCGGCAGCCAGCACGATCGCGGCACCGACCAGGAACAGACCGGCACCATCCCTGCGGAGGGCCGGGTCGAGCTCGGAGGCTGTCCCGCCGATCCGCCGTGCACCACCGCCGACCGCGTGCGCCAGACCGAGCCAGACCGCCCCGATCCCGCGGCCGATCAAGCTCAGCAACGAGGGACGGGTGCGCCGCTGCGGCGCCTTGGCGCGGGAGCGCGACGCAGCCACCGTCCGCGACGACGGCTTGGACTGGCCAGATCTGCTCTGGCCGGTTCGGGACTGCGCAGCACGAGGCTGGGCAGAAGTCTTCTTGCTTCCGGTCGACCGCGGATTGGAGCCGGCTCGAGATGAGCCGTTGGTGCTTCGGGTCCGCGGTGGGGAAGACGCGCGGGTCGCCATGCTGCGAGGCTACGCGAATAACCCGGCGGCGACGGCCGGCACACGCCGAACGTCGCCAGAGCTTCTACCGGGCGTCGCCCTCGACGTCGTTCAAGGCGCGCCTCAGCCGCCAGAGGTGGTCGGTTGGACCGATGCCGCCACCGAGAGCGAACCCGCCGCCGATCGCGCCGGTGATGTATTCCTTGGCGCGCGCCATGGCCTCCGGTACCGCCAGTCCCAAGGCCAGCCGGCAGGCGAGCGCGGACGCCAGCGTGCAGCCGGTGCCGTGGGTGTGAACGTTGGGCGCCCGATCGGCCCGATACTCGTACGCCTGGGTTCCGTTGCTGAGATGGTCGACCGGGTCGCCGTCGGCGTGTCCACCCTTGATCAGGGCCCAGCGGCCTCCGAACGCGAGGACCGCCGCGGCGAGGTCCGCCGAGGTGGCGCTGGCGCTCAGTCCGGTCAGCAGAGCGGCTTCGCCCAGGTTCGGGGTGACGACCGTTGCCCTCGGCAGCAGCCGGCGCCGAAGAGCCTCAATGGCGTCGTCATCGATCAACGGATCGCCGTGCTTGCTGGCACAGACCGGATCGACGACGACCGGCACACTGGGGTCCAGGGTGGCCAGGAGGTCGGCCACGGCCTCGACTGCCTCGCTGGTGCCCAGCATCCCCGTCTTCACCGCATCGACCCCGATGTCGTCCACCACACTGGCGAACTGAGACCGGATCGCCTCCACCGGTAGCGGCCAGATGCCCTGCACCCCCAGCGAGTTCTGCGCCGTGACGCCGGTAATCACCGTCATCCCGTGCACGCCGTGCGCCAGCATGGTCTTGAGATCGGCCTGGATCCCCGCTCCCCCACCGGAGTCGGAGCCCGCAATGGTCAGCACCCGGGCTGTCGGGAGGCGCGTACCAGCGGGCGCAGCGGGAGTCACCGGCGCCCGCCGCGGAAGTGGTCGAAGCCGGGCGTCCCTTCCCAGGCCGCACCATCCACCAGGACCGGCGGCTCGTCCTGACCTCGCTCGGTGACCGAGCCGATCACTCGCCAACCGTGCGGCACATGTTCGGCCGAGCCGAACGTTGCAGCCAGCGCATGGTCCTCGCCGCCGGTCAAGATCAGGGCGTACGGGTCCGAGCCGGTGGCTGCGGCGACCGCCTGGAGCGGGTCCGGGATGTCGAAGGCGGCAGTTCTGAGCTGGATGGTCACGCCGGACGAGGTCGCCACGTGACCCAGGTCAGCCAGTAGTCCGTCGGAGATGTCGATCATGGAGGTGGCTCCGGCGGCAGCGGCCACGGCCCCCTCGCCATAGGGCACCTGGGGCACGCGCTGAGCTTCCACCGCCGCTCGGGGGGAACGGAAGCCGCGGCCCAGCACGGCAAGGCCGGCGGCGGCCCAGCCGGTCCGTCCGACCAGCGCGACTACGTCGCCCGGCCGGGCGCCGTCGCGCCGGACCAGCGGCAGCCCGTCGGTGACGCCGATCGCGGTGACAGAGACGGTGATGTCGCGGGCCCGGGTCACATCCCCGCCCAGCAGGGCGACCCCGGCGTTCGCGCACTCGGCACGGAGTCCCGCCGCGAAGTCGAGCGCCCAGGACAGCGGCGTCTCCGCCGGTGCGGAGAACCCCACAACGATCCCGACAGCCCGGCCGCCCATCGCCTCGATGTCGGCGACATTCACCGCGACGGCCTTACGCCCGACGTCCGCAGCCTCGGACCAGTCCTTCCGGAAGTGCACTCCCTCGACCAGAACATCCACCGAGGTGATCACCGGACCTTCGACGCTGAGCGCCGCGGCGTCGTCGCCGGGACCGATCTGAACCGACGGATGAGCCGGCAGATCGGAGGTAATGGCCCTGATCAAGGAGAACTCACCCACCTCGGCGAGCGTCTGATTGGTCGAAACTGCCTTCACGAGCACCTTCCCTAGTCCCGGCCTGCGGATCGCTTGCTTCACCCTGTAGCGTGACGGTCATCCGCGAGCGTACGCGGTGGTGCCACCGCCGACGATCTTTCCGTACGCTGCACGCGTCGCCTGACGCACGTCACGAATTGGAGGAATGACCTGATGGTCGTACAGGCATACATCTTGGTGCAGACCAATGTAGGCAAGGCTGCCGAGGTCGCCAGCGCGATCAGCGCTATCCAAGGTGTGACGCTGGCCGAGGACGTGACCGGCCCGTACGACGTCATCGTGCGCGCGGAGGCCTCCAGCGTCGACGAGCTGGGACAGCTGGTGGTGGCCCGGGTCCAGACCGTCCCCGGAATCACCCGTACCGTGACCTGCCCGGTCGTCCACATCTGAGGAAGCTTCCCCTGAGCAAGGCCTCGGCACCCAGGCGTCAGCGCTCGGCACATCCGCTGATCAGCCTTGTCGCGCTCGGACTGGTTGTGCTGACCGGGTGCAGCCGCACCGTGGCGATGAGCGACCCGACCCCGGATGCCGCCGCAGCCGGCATCTGCACCACGTTGATGGCGGCCCTGCCCGCACAGGTGCTGGACGAGGATCGCCGTCACGTCGCGCCCGGCGTGTTCAGTGCCGCCTGGGGTGACCCCACCATTACGCTCCGCTGCGGCGCTCCGAAGCCTCCCAGCATGAATGCGGGCAGCCCCTGCTTCGAGGTGAACTCGGTCGGCTGGTTCGCCGAGCAGGCGAAGGGCGGGTATCTCTTCACCACGATCGGTCGTGCCGCGTACGTCGAGGTGGGCGTGCCAGACGCGTACAGCCCGGAGGCCAACGCGCTGGTGGACCTCGCTGATGCGATTAAGGCCTCCGTCCCGGTCCGGACACCCTGCTTGTAGGTGTCGCGGGCGAACCCGGGGCTAGCGCAGCCCGACCGGACGTTCCAGGCCGAGCCGGATCAACCGCTCCACCAGGTCCGGGTAGGGCAGACCGCTGGCTGACCACATCTGCGGAAACATCGAATGCTCGGTGAAGCCGGGCATGGTGTTGATCTCGTTGACGATCACCCGCCGGTCCCGAGTCACGAACACGTCCACCCGGGCCAGGCCTTCGCAGCCGATGGCCTCGAAGGTACGGACCGCCAGGTCGCGGACCTCTGCGGCGATGTCGCCGTCAACCTCCGCCGGTACGTCCAGGTCCACCTGCTCCTCGGGCAGGTACTTGGCGTCGAAGTCGTAGAAGCCGGACTCGCTGTGCACCCGGATCTCCGCCACCTGGCTCGCCTCCGGCCGGCCGCCGGCCGGATCGGCAAGCACCCCGCACTCCAGCTCGCGCGCGTCGACGAAGCCCTGCTCGATGATCACCTTCGGGTCGTACCGCTGGGCGAAGGCGATCGCCGCCTCGAGTCCGGCCTGGTCGTCGACCTTGGTGATTCCCAGGCTCGAACCGCCGCGGGCCGGCTTGACGTACAGCGGGTAGTCCAACGCGGCGACGCTCTCCAGGCAGGCGGCCGGGTCGCGGCGCCATTCGGCGGGCGGAATCGCCACGAACGGGCCCACCGGAAGGCCGGAAGCCGAGAGCACCAGCTTCATGAAGTGTTTGTCCATGCCGACCGCGCTGGCGAGTACGCCTGCGCCGACGTAGCGGACGCCCATCATCTCGAACAGCCCCTGGATGGTGCCGTCCTCCCCGAACGGCCCGTGCAGCAGCGAGAAGGCGACGTCCACCGGGCCGAGCTGCGCCAGTGCCGACTGGCTCCGTACCGCGAGCTCACTGCCGCCTGCGGAGCGGACCAGCATGGCGTCTGCAGCATCCTCGGACAGCTCCGGCAGCCGGCCGTCGGTCACCTCGAGCTTGGCAATGGCATCGCTTTCCACGATCACCCAGCGGCCGCTGCGGGTGATCCCGACGCCGATCACGTCGTAGCGGTTCGGGTCGATCGCGGCGAGCACTCCGGATGCGGTGAGACAGGAGACTCCGTGCTCGCTGCTGACCCCGCCGAAGATGACTGCCACCCGGGGTCGGGCGTACATCTGGCTCGAATCGACATCCGTCATCGCCGTGCGCTCCGGTTCACCTGATACTCCTGCCTTACTGGTTCGATCCTCGACCCTACCTGGGCCGACGGTCGTCAGCCGGGCCGACGCGCGAGACTTAGCACCATGACCTCACCGCCTCAGCCCACCGACTCCATCGGCACGCCGGTGTCGACGCCGCCGGACTTCGAGACCTTACGGGCCGAGACGCTTGCCGTCGCGGCCGGCCGGCCGCCGAGGGTCGTGGACGCTCCGCTGAACACCCCGCCGACGTTCGCCGCTACCTACATCGGAACTCATCAGCCGGGACACGGCGATCTCGGGTACGGCCGCTACGGCAACCCGAGCTGGTCGGCGCTGGAGGAGGCGATCGGTGCCCTGGAGGGTGGTCGCGCGTTGACCTACGCCTCGGGGATGGCCGCTGCGCACGCGGTGCTGGAGCTGCTGCCAAGCGGTGGGACCATCGTCATCCCGGCGAACTGCTATCTCGGCGTGGCCACCGCCGTGGCCGAACGGGCGACCCGCTACGGGCTCACGGTGCTCACTGTCGACGTGGCAGACACGGCGGCGGTCCTGACCGCGGCGGAGGGAGCCGACATGCTGTGGCTCGAGTCGCCGACCAACCCGACCATCGAGGTGGCCGACCTCCTGGCCATCGGTGCTGGACTGAGGGGAAACACGCTGTTCGTGGTGGACAACACGTTCGCTACCCCGTTGCTGCAGCAGCCGCTGAGCATCGGCGCGCACATCGTGCTGCACGCGGCGACCAAGTTCATGTCCGGTCATTCCGACGCGCTGATGGGGGCGCTGGTGGTGGCCAAGCACGACACCGCTCGCTACCGGGCGCTGGAGGCCACTCGCAAGCTGCACGGTGCGACCCCGGGAACCATGGAGGCGTACCTGGTGCTCCGCGGCATCCGTACCCTGTCGGTCCGGCTGGCCCAGTCGCAGGCCAACGCGGCGGTGCTGGCGGAGCGGCTGGCTACTCATCCGGCGATCGGCCGGGTCCGCTATCCCGGTCTGCCGCACGACCCTGGCCACGAGACGGCCGCCAAGGTGATGTCGGGGTTCGGCTCGGTGCTGTCCATCGAGGTGGCGAACGCCCCCGCCGCCGAAGCGCTGATCTCCTCGGTCTCGGTCTGGGTCTTCGCCACCAGTCTGGGCGGGGTGGAGTCGATGTTGGAGCGTCGCCGCCGCTGGGCCGGCGAGCTTCCGACCGTCCCCGAAGGCCTGATCCGGATGTCCGTAGGCATCGAGCACGTCGAGGACCTCTGGGCCGACCTCAAGCAGGCCCTAGACACCCTGCCCCCCTACTCCGCCGAGTAGTCAGTTCTGCCGAGTAGTCAGTTCTGCCGAGTAGTCAGCTGCGCTGCGACACGCCGGCCCGGGCGCGGAGGAGGTGACTACTCGGCGTTAGTAGCGCTCGGGTTTGGCGGAGCGGGACATCAGGGCGGTGAGCATCTGTTTCGGCGACAGGTCACCGGAGATGACTGCGGCTACGTGCTCGACGATGGGCATCTCGACGCCGTGGCTGTTCGCGAGTGTCTGGATGGAGGCGCAGGACTTCACACCTTCGGCGACCTGCCGGGTTGAGGCGGTGATCTCGGCCACGGTACGCCCCTTGCCGAGCTCCTCACCGAACGTCCGGTTCCGCGACAGCGGGGAGGAGCAGGTGGCGACCAGGTCGCCCAGACCTGCCAGGCCAGAGAAGGTGTACGGGTCGGCGCCCAGCGCGAGACCGAGCCGGGTGGTCTCGGCCAGGCCACGGGTGATCACCGACGCTGTCGCGTTGTCCCCCAGCCCGATCCCGACCGCCATCCCGACCGCAAGGGCGATTACATTCTTGGTGGCACCACCGAGCTCGCAGCCGATCACGTCGTTGTTGGTGTACGGCCGAAACGTCGCGGTGTGGCTGATCGCCTGGAGCGCGTCGGCGGTCCGCTCCGAGACGCTGGCGACCACACTGGCAGACGGCTGGCGCTCGGCGATCTCACGAGCCAGGTTGGGACCGGAGACCACGGCGATCCGGTCGTCGGAGATGCCGGCCGTCTCCGCGATCACCTGACTCATCCGCAGCCCGGTCCCCAGCTCGATCCCCTTCGCCAAGCTGACGACGGCGGCCCCGTCGGGGATGGACCATTCCCCGAGGTTGCTGCGCAGCGACTGCGATGGGACCGCCAGCACCACGAACTCCGCGCCGTCCATCGCCTCACTCGGCTCGGTCACCGCCACCAGGGAACGGGGCAGGTCGATCGTCGGGAAGTAGTCGACGTTGCGATGCTCGAAGTTGATCTTGTCTGCGAGCTCGGCCCGGCGGGCCCACATGGTGACGTCGTTGCCGGCGTCGGACAAGGTCATCGCGAAAGCCGTACCCCATGATCCCGAACCCATCACTGCGACTTTGCTCACGCCGGGTCCTCCGTTTGTCTGGCCGCGCCGTCGGCCCGACGGCTGGGGTCGTACCGGACCGCCGGTGGCTCCTCGCCTCGGAGGTCGGCAACCAACCCGGTAATGGCGTTCATGATCCGGGAGGTGGCCTCCTTCATCACTGCAGGGGTGATCGGCTGTCCCCGTAGGTCGTCGAGTGGCACCGGGTCCCCAGCCTTGGCCATCAAGGTCCTGCGGGGGAAGAACTTGGGGAACACCGGCTTCTTGCCCGGCATGATCTCCTGCGCACCCCACTGCCCCACCGGAATCACCGGGCACCCTGTGGCGAGGGCGATCCGGGCAGCTCCGGTCTTGCCGACCATCGGCCAAAGATCCGGGTCCAGGGTCACGGTCCCCTCCGGGTAGACGGTGATCGACTTCCCCTCGTTCACTGCGGCAATCGCCCGGTCCAGCGCCTGGCCCGCGTTACGCGAGTTGCGCTCGACCGGGATCTGGCCACAGGCGGCGATGATCTTGCCGAGCACCGGGATCTTGAACAGCGACGCCTTCCCCAGGTAACGCGGCCACCGTCCGGCGTAGGTGATGAACTGGCCGAAGGAGATCGGGTCGAAGTTCGAGATGTGGTTCACCACGAAGATGACGCCCCCGGTCTTCGGGATCTTGTCGCTGTCGCGCCAGTCGCGGTCGGTTATCCGTTTGACTATCTCGTTCAGAACCCAGACGACACGGGTCAGCGTCCGCTCGGCGGGCTCGGTGTTCACCTCACGCAGTGGACGCAGGGCGGGTGATCTGGACATCGGTACCTGTCTGTGAATGGTCGACCTACCGGATGGTACGGCGACGCGAGTCGGCGACGAGTTGGCTTCAGCCTAGGGCCTCGTGACAGCATCGTCTGCCATGGGCACCCGTACTCCGTCCGCTCCCGGCGACCGCCCTGGACCGCACTGTACGGCGCCGCTACCGGTCGCACCTGGCGAGTTCAGTGCCGTTGTTGCCCTCAAGGCGACAGCGCACGCCAAGTCGCGGCTGGGCTCGCTACCGGATCCGTTACGCCGCAGACTGGCCTGGACCATGGCGGTGGACACCTTGACCGCGGTCTTTGCCGTGGCCACGCGGATGGTCGTGGTCAGTGATCAACCGGGACTGGCCACTGCACTCAAGGCCTACGGTCTGGCCGTGCCAGTGCTGGCCGAGTCGGGACACAGAGGGCTCAACGCGGCACTGGCGTACGGCGCGGAACACCTCCGGGCCGATGGACCGGTGCCGGTGTTCGCCTGCGTCGGCGATCTTCCGGCCCTGGCCGCCACGTCGTTGCGCCAGGTACTGCGGACCGCGGCGAGCCTGCCGCGCTGCTATCTGGCCGATGCGTCCGGCATCGGTACCACCATGCTGTGCAGCACCACCGGGGCACTGGACCCTCGCTTTCAAGGAAGGTCCGCAGCCGCTCACCATGCCTCCGGCGCGGTTCCGCTCAGCGACGAGCTGCTCGGAGGTCCGGTCCCCGATGCCCGACGTGACGTGGACTCCGAGGTTGATCTTGACGACGCGTTCAGGCTGGGCCTGGGACGGATGACGGCCGCACTGTTCGACCCGCAGTCACGGTCGTTGGGACGCTACCGAACCGTGACGGTGGCCGGCCCAGCCGGCGATGATCATTCCGCCATCACGGCCGACGGGTACCGAGTCCTGCTCCCTCGCGGTGCTGTTGACGCGACGCTGCGCACGGTGCACACCGGACAGCGCCTGCACGCAGCGATCACCGACGACCGGGCCCTCTCCGCCTGGCTGTAGGGATCTCCCGCCCAGCCAGGCTCCGCCGCTAGAAACCACAAAGGGTCCGGCCGGCTCCTCGAGCCGTCCGAACCCTCCGTGGATCAGGCGTTTGACCAGTGAAGGCCTTGATCAGCGCTTAGCTGCGACCTTGCGAGTCGGCGCCTTCTTCGCGGCGGTTGCCTTGCTGGCGGTGGTCTTACTGGCCGTCGCCTTAGTCGCCGTCGCCTTGCTGGCCGTCGTCTTGCTGGCCGTTGTCTTCGTCGCCGTTGTCTTCCTAGCCGGCGCCTTGGTGACTGTCTTGGCCGCCGTCTTGGCTGGCGCCCTGGTGGCAGTGGTGGCTGCCTTCGTCGGTGCCTTCTTGGCTGCGGTCTTCACCGCTGTGGCCGTCGAGGACGGAGCCTTGCGTGCCGTTGTCTTGGCCGGGGTGGCGTTTGTCGCCGCCGCCTTGGTGACAGCGGACTTCGTTGCAGAGGTCCTGGCAACGGGTGACTTGACCGCCGTCGACCGGGTGGGGGTCGACTTAGCTGTCGTCCGGGCCGGTGCGGTTTTGGTGGCTGCAGTCCTGGTGGCTGCAGTCTTGGTGGCAGTCGTCTTGGCCGCTGCGGCCTTGGCCGGTGCAGCCTTTGAAGCAGCAGCCTTCTTCGCCGGCTTGGGGACCTTCTTCTCACCGGAGACGAACGCCTTCAGGTCAGTGCCGGCACGGAACCGAGGGACGGCAGTCGCCTTGGCGCGCTTCCGTTCTCCCGTACGAGGGTTACGAACCATGCGAGCAGAGCGATGCACCTTCTCGAACACACCGAACCCGGTGATTGAAACTTTCTCTCCGGATGCGGTCTTGTGGGTGATCGTCTCCACGACTGCATTGAGCGCCTTGGCTGCCTCGGCCTTACTGCCCTCGTAATGCGCAGACAACGCCTCAATCAATTGCGCCTTGTTCACAGCTTCCCTTCTCCGAACACTTCCCTAGCCTTGGACGGGCCCTTGGGCAGCCGTACCGTACGCCTGCACGTCCAACGCTAGGGAACGTGAGGCGTGCAGACAATGACCAAACGCACTAAATCAGCCGTGTCGTTGCCTTTTATCAGCGAATCGGGCTGTTAAAGGGGTGATTCCACCTTGGCCGGCAGTGTTTTGGGCTTGAACGAGGGCCGACCGGTCTCGAACTCATCGATCAGATCGACCTGCCGCAGGGTCAGCCCGATGTCGTCCAGACCTTCCAACAAACGCCATCTGGTGTAGTCGTCGATCTCGAAGCTGGCCTCGAAACCGTCCGCGCTGATCCGCCGCTCGGCAAGATCAACGGTGATCGGGCTGCTCGGGTTGGCCTCGACGAACTCCCACAGCTCCTCGATGATCTTCTGGTCCACTACCGCGATCAGCAGACCTGCCTTGCCGGAGTTGCCGCGAAAGATGTCGCCGAACCGCGAGCCGATGACGACGCGGAACCCGTAGTTCTGCAAGGCCCAGACCGCGTGCTCGCGGGACGAGCCGGTGCCGAAGTCAGGTCCGGGGATCAAGATGGTCGCGCCCGCGAACGCGGGACGGTTGAGGACGAAGTCGGGGTCGTTGCGCCAGGCGGCGAACAGCCCGTCCTCGAAGCCGGTCTTCGTTACCCGCTTGAGGTAGACCGCCGGGATGATCTGGTCGGTGTCGACATTGCTGCGCCGCAACGGAAGCGCCGTTCCGGTGTGAGTGCTGAACTTTTCCATCGTTTGAATCTCCTTACAGGTCCGCTGGGGCACTGAGCTTGCCGACCACTGCGGTAGCAGCGGCCACTGGCGGCGAGACCAGGTGGGTCCGGCCACCCTTGCCCTGCCGACCTTCAAAGTTACGGTTGGAGGTGGATGCCGCGCGCTCACCGGGCGCAAGCTGGTCGGGGTTCATTCCCAGACACATCGAGCAGCCCGCGGCGCGCCATTCCGCGCCAGCCTCCTTGAAGATGACGTCCAGGCCCTCGGACTCGGCCTGCAGCCGAACCCGTGCCGACCCGGGGACTACCAGCATCCGTACGCTATCCGCGATGTGGCGACCACGCAGCACCTCGGCCGCGATCCGCAGGTCCTCGATCCGACCGTTGGTGCAGGACCCGAGGAAGACCGTGTCTACAGCGATGTCGCGCATCGCCTGCCCTGGCTGCAACGCCATGTACTCCAGCGCCTTCTGAGCTGCCGTCCTGTCGGCCTCGGCGATGAACTCCTCCGGGTCGGGGACGCGGCCGCCGAGCGAGACACCCTGACCCGGGTTGGTTCCCCAGGTGACGAACGGTGTCAGCTCGGTGGCGTCAAGATCAACTTCGACGTCGAAGGTTGCGTCGGGATCGGTCTTGAGGGTGGTCCAGTACTCGACCGCGGCGTCCCAGTCCTCACCCTGCGGGGCGTGCGGGCGGCCCTTCAGGTAGTCGAAGGTGGTCCGGTCCGGGGCGATCAGACCGGCTTTGGCACCCCACTCAATGCTCATGTTGCAGATGGTCATCCGCCCCTCCATGGAGAGGCTCTCGATCGTCGAGCCGCGGTACTCCACCACATAGCCCTGACCGCCGCCGGTGCCGACCTTGGTGATCAGCGCCAGCACCACGTCCTTGGCCGTCACACCGACCGGCGGCTCGCCGTTGATGTTGACCGCCATCGTCTTGGGCCGCGCCTGCGGCAGCGTCTGAGTGGCCAGCACGTGCTCGACCTCGGAGGTGCCGATACCGAAGGCCAGCGCACCGAACGCGCCGTGAGTCGAGGTGTGTGAGTCACCACAGACCACCGTCATGCCGGGCTGGGTCAGACCAAGCTGCGGGCCGATGATGTGCACCACACCTTGATCAACATCCCCGAGGCTGTGGATCCGCACCCCGAACTCGGCCGCGTTGGCACGCAGCGTGTCTACCTGGATCCGCGACACCGGGTCAGCGATCGGCTGGTCGATGTTCAGCGTCGGGGTGTTGTGGTCCTCGGTGGCCAGCGTGAGGTCGGGACGCCGTACCGGCCGCCCTGCCTGCCGGAGGCCGTCGAAGGCCTGCGGGCTGGTTACCTCGTGGACGAGGTGCAGATCAATGTAAAGCAGGTCGGGTTCTGAATCCGCTGACCGGACGACGTGATCCTGCCAGACCTTCTCACTGAGCGTCTTGCCCATGACCAACTTCTTTCCCTAACGTGGAGCCCTCTTTCGCGGGGGCTCGGATGACTTGGGGGCCGGTGCCCGTAGCGCTGCCGTTCAGACTTGCATTCCAGCATCCGAGACGGCAGTATCAAGGCATGGACAACTCTAGCGGTGTTGGCGTTCTCGACAAAGCCGCCCTCGTATTGGGTGCTCTGGAGACCGGGCCTACCACCCTCGCGGGGCTCGTTGCAGCGACCGGCTTGGCCCGGCCGACAGCCCATCGGCTGGCCGTCGCCCTCGAGCATCATCGGCTGGTCAGCCGCGACCTGCAGGGCCGTTTCATCCTCGGACCGCGGCTCGGCGAGCTCGCTTCTGCGGCCGGCGAGGACCGCCTGCTGGCAACCGCAGGGCCCGTCCTGGCGCGGCTGCGTGACATCACCGGTGAGTCTGCCCAGATGTTCCGCAGGCAGGGCGACTACCGCATCTGTGTGGCAACCGCGGAACGGATGTCCGGCCTGCGTGACAGCGTGCCGGTCGGCACCCAGCTGACCATGACTGCCGGTTCGGCGGCTCAGATCCTGCTGGCCTGGGAAGAGCCTGACCGGATGCAGCGGGGCCTGCGGGGTTCCCGCTACTCCGCGGTCGCGCTGGCCGCAGTGCGCCGGCGCGGCTGGGCACATTCTGTCGGCGAGCGTGAGCCTGGGGTGGCGTCGGTCTCCGCCCCGGTTCGCTCCCCTTCCGGCAAGGTAATCGCCGCGGTCAGTGTGTCCGGCCCGATCGAGCGCCTGTCGCGTCAGCCCGGGCGGTTGCACGCACCGGCCGTGATCGCCGCTGCCGAGCGGCTGAGCGAGGTACTGCGCCGCACCGGCGGCGAGTGACCTCCGGTCGACTCCGCAAATCGGCCAGTCATCGACGCCGGCCCCCGCGACACACCGTGTATGCGGGGGCTCGAGTCTGATGACTGGCCGTTTTCTGGATTGAGGGGCAAGTGCCCGACGCGCTAGCCGCCGAGGACGATGTCCGAGACGACCATGTTGTGGTCCGACGGACGGGCCGGATCGGTGACCTTCATGACGTTCTCGAAACGGGCGGATCCCTTGGCACCTTTGACGAACAGCATGTCCAGCCGCGAGCCGAAGCCCTGGCTCGAAGCCGGCAGCGTGGTGTTGAAGTGGTTCATGGTCGTGTACCTGATGTTCACCCGGGTCACTGCGGCGGAGGCGTCGTAGAAACCCTGGGCGACCAACGTGTCGTGCGGGCTGTTGCCGACACGGTTGTTCTGCCAGGAGTTCATGTCGCCGCCGATGATGACCGGAAGGTTGGCGGTGTTGAGCTTCGCCACACCCTCCACGATGGTGTTGGCCTGGCTCTTGCGGAGAGAGTCGTAGGACCGTTCCGTGGTGAGGTTGTCGCTGTGCCGTTCGTCGAGGTGGGCGGAGACGAAGAAGAAGCTCTTCTTGGTGACCCGGTCCTGGAACTGAGCAACAGCAGCCCGGCGCCGGGCGGTTTCAGCGTCTGTCGCCAGCAGCGGCAGCACGATGCTGCAGGACGGGGAGTACTTGCGTCCGTCTGTGGTGTCCGGGCAGTCGCTCTGCAGGGTGTACCGGCTGGTGTCGTACAGGATCCGGGTCCCCTGGGTGCCGCTCGGCAGACCGGGCTGGACGTAGGGCGTGGTTCGGACCAGGGCGTACTTGGTTCCGTTCGCCGCCTGCAGCGCAGTGATCAGACTCTCGGTCTGCCGCGCCGTGCCGTTGGTCGCACCAGTGAGGCCGTCCGCACGTCCCGGTCCGAGCTCCTGCAGGGCTGCAAGGCCCGGGTTGCGGTTCACGATCTGCGCGGCGACGTCAGGTGCGCGCTGGATCCAGGTACGGGCGTCGGTGGTTGCTTTCGCGGTCCGCACGTTGAACGATGCGATCCGCATCTTGGTGCCGCTGGCTTGTGGCGCAAGCGGCTTGGGCGTCATTGCCTGCAGGTACGGGTAGGCCCTGGTGGCGGTGCCGCCGGAGCTCGTGTTGACGGCGTAGAACCGGAAGTAGAGGTGGTTGCCGGAGGCGACGCCAGCTCCAGCGGAGTGAACCTGGGCTGCCGACAAGGTGATCGTCCGCAGGTTCTTGGGGATGTTCAGCAGGCGGGTGCGTCGTCCGGTCTTCGCCATCTCCGGGTTCGTCTTGCTGAAGGAGGTGAGCGCCGTCTCGAGCACGTAGCCGGTGGTGTACCTGCCGTCCTGGGACCACTTGAGCGTGATCTCCCCGACCTTCGGGCCGGGTGCGGCCGTGACGGAGGTGATGCTCAGGGGCGTCCGGGGGGTGGCGGCATGAGCGGGGGTTGTGGTCGCAACGGTGGCCAGCATCAGGGCGGCAACGGGCATCGCGAGCAGGGTTTTGCGCATGGGGGACTTTCTGACGTGTCGGACGTGGATCCCGAGAACGGGCCCGCAGGGGCCTCGACCACAGGGCAGCGCGTCACGAACATCGCGCGGACGGACTCAGGCCTAGCCGACTCGGCTAGGTCTCGTTCGACCGCTTGGGTCCCCGGATCGCAAGCACGTCACCGACATCGACGTCGACGGGAGCGCTCGCTTGCTCGTGACTTCTGTGAAGAATCGAGCAGGCCGAAAACCAGAAAATCGGGCCGTCCGGCGCAAGCTGAATTGCGTCACAGAACCCCCGATCTGGGCAGAATCCTACACGAGAAATCCGGGCCTCTTTACCACTGCGGTCGAGACCGCAGGACGGCGGGTCGCCCTTGCCGGCACGCTTGCCACTCCGCCGGCCCTGAGTGCGTGGAGCGCGGGTGCGTGTGCCCCTTGTCATGGCGGTGGGACCGCAATAGCGTCTCAGGCAGACGCGAACTAGCCGAAAGGACGGCTCCATGTCGCTCATGGACAAAGCTCAGCTCGTCATCATGTGGACCGTGGAGCCAGACGCCGAAGGCGAATGGGACCGCATCTTCGCCAGCCACGGCGAGTGGATGACGGGCCATCCACGCCAGGGCGATGCAGCGCTACTCTCCTACACCATCTCCAAGGGCCCGGAGCTTTCGAATCCGCTGGATCCGAGCGCACCGGCCACCGGTAGGACCATCTATGTGCTGGACGAGTACTACGAGACGGCTGCCGGCATCTCCAGGCATTGGCAGGAGGCCATGGAGAAGTGGGCCGAGGACCTTGGAGCCGTGATGGAGGCAAGCAAGCGGGCCACGGTCTCGACACTGCACACCGGCACGGTTATTCAAGCGCTGTGGTGACCGCGCAGCTACTGCATCGGGTACGGGCCGACCTGATCGCGGAGCGGGTCGGCATGATCAACCGGCTCCGCGACGTTCTGGCCAGCGCCCTCCTTAATTAGCGACGGCTTGACCCCCATCCGGCTTCAAAAGCCGCGACCGGTCGACAGGTCCCCCTGGATCAGACCCGTTGGTCCAGATGGCTCGCGTGCGGCCTAGAAGATCGCCGTGGGGTTGACCGGTGAACCGGTACCGAGCGGGATGTTGAGGGGTGCGACGGAGAGCGCAAACGTGTACCTGCCGGTTTCGGCGCAGGCGCTGCTGAGTTGTTCGAGGTTGAGGTTGTCCAGTAGCGGCACGCCGGCCATGGTCAGGGTCAGGACGTGGATGGGCAGGGTGACCTGATCCACGGGGCTGGGGCGGACGTCGGTCTCGCCGTCCGCACCGAGGACGGCGGCTCCTTGGTCGAGCAGCCACGGGATGGCGGTGACGTGGACGCCCGCGCCGGCCATGTCGGGGTCCCACGGTCCGAGCTCAGCACGTCGGCGATCGTGGCCGGATCGGAACAAGACCGCGTCACCGCTCTGCAGGGTGACCTGCTCCAAGTCGAGGGCATGTTGGATCTCTTCGAGCGTCCAAGCGGTTCCGGGTTCGGTCCAGGCGTCCCCTGCGACGGTGGCCATGTCCAGCAGAACTCCACGGGTGATGAGCGGTCCGTAGAGGTTGACGTCTCCGGCTGTCATGCCATTGGCGACCACGGTTTCGGTGGCGGGTATACCCCCAAAGATCTGGCCGGCGTAGGCGATGTGGTTGAAGGCGTCGATGTGGCTCATGGTCTTGCCGTGGAAGTCGACGCCGAGGAAGTCCTTGTAGCAGGTCGGCTCGGTGTCGCCGTCGGCGAGCAGGATGCCGAGCGCGCTCATGTAGTGCAGTGCCGGTCTGGAGTTGTCGGTGGCCGGAGACTCGGCCCAGGGCCGTCCCAGCGACACGGTCCGGCCGGTGTGCACCTCCGCCAGGGCGGCCCTGGTCACCTCGGGGGTGATCCGGGTGAACAGTGCAGGCTCATCGGGTTGGTCGGGCCGTCCCCAGACGCGGACCTGCTGGACCAGCTCGTCGAACGCGGCCTTGCTGATCCGATTGGCGGCCGGCACCGTGGTCATGGTTACTCCTCGCGACTGTGTGGGGGCGCTTCCCGGCCGGCCCGCGGCGGGGCCGGCCGGGAAGCGTACAGGGGATCAGAAGTCGTAGTTGTTGATGTTGTCCGGAGTGAAGACGAGCGGCTTGCTCAAGGTAATGATCAAGCTCTTGTCGTCGGCCTTCGGGGTGTAGGTGCCGAGCCGGCCCGCTTCGAAGCTTGTCCCGTCGGTGACCTTGTCGGTGGCCAGGGCATAGGCGGCCTGCACGGTGAGGTAGCCGTGGTCGATCGGGTTCCACAGCACTGCGGACTTCAAGGTGCCCGACGTGAAGTACTGCTTGATCGCATTCGGGGTCGAGTTGCCGACGACCGCGATCTGACCCTTCTTGCCGAGGGAGTCCACGGCCTGGGCAGCACCCGGGAGAGCGGCGGTGGTGATCGCGAAGATTCCCTTTACGTCGGGGTAGGCGCCGAGGATGTCCTTGGTCTGCTTCTGGGCGAGGCCCTGGTCCTCACCGCTCTCCGTGAGGGTGACGATCTTCAGTCCGGGGTGCGCCTCGGCAATGCGTGCCTCAATGCCCTTCAGCCACGCGGACTGGTTGGGGGCGGTGCGGGTCGAGGTGACCACGGCGACGTCGGCCTTCTCGCCGACCTGCTCGGCCATCTGGTCGGCCAGCGCCGCACCGAACTGCTTGGCGTCGATCAGCTGGACGAACAGTTCACGCACGTCTGCGTCGCCGTCCCAGGACATCACCCGGATGCCCGCGTCTTTGGCTTGCTGCAACGCGGGGGCGACGGCGGCGGGATCGTTGGCGGCGATGGCGATCACGTCTACCTTCGCGTTGATCATGTTCTGGATGATCTGCACCTGAGCGCTCGCCTCAGCTGTGCTGGGGCCGTTCCAGATGACCTTGACCTTGTCGCCGCCCAGCTCGGCAGCCGCCTCGTCCACACCCTTCTTGACGGCCTGGTAGTACGGAATTCCGTTGATCTTGGGGATGATGGCAATCTGCAGCGGGCCGCTCTTGCTGGTCCCGCTGGCTGGGGCGCCCGCGGTGGGGGTGCCGCCCATGCTGCAAGCGGCGAGTGTAAGGGTGAGGACGGCGAGGATTGCCGCCATAACTGTCTTCAGCTTCATTGCGTTGACTCCGTGGTAGGTGTGGTGTGGGTGGAAGTGGGCGGTGCAGAAGTAGTCCCCGCCGGTCGGGCGGCAACCAGGCGCGGCAGCCAGCGGTAGGTGGCGGCAGTCAGGATGAGGGCACCACCGATGAACATCGTCTGGACCTCGCTGGCGATGAAGGCGATCGAGAACCCGTTTTGCAGGAAGGCGATCACCACCGTTGCGAGCAGGGTTCCCCAGAGGGTTCCCTTGCCGCCGGTGAGGGCTGCCCCACCGACGACGACGATCGTGACGGCCGCCAGCTCGTAGCCGGTGCCGAAGTTGGCCTTGGCGCTGGAGACCATCGAGCAGAAGATCAGGGCGGCCACCGCGCTGAGCAGCCCCGAGATGACGTAGGCGGACAGGCTGAGCCTGCCGGCCTTCTGGGCGGCGAACCGCATCGCGGTCGGGTTGGTGCCGAGCGCGTACATCTTGTCGCCGTACGTGGTGCGGGTCAGGGCGACGTAAGCGACCGCGAACAGCACGAGGAGGCAGACCAGCGGCATCGGGATCCCGGCGACCAGCCCCTGGCCGAGGAACGCGAACTCGGACGGGATCGGGTAGGAGCTGCCTCCGGAGAAGGCGAGCGCGAGACCGCCGTAGACCGACATGGTCGCCAGGGTGACGACAATGGAGGGCAGTCCGAGGCGGGCGACCAGCACCCCGTTCAGCAGCCCGCACAGGGCGCCGACGATGAGGCCCAGGGCTGCGGCGGCGCCGACGGGCACGCCGACGCTGCAGGCAAGCCCGACGGTGACTGCGCTGAGCGCCAGGACGGCACCGACCGACAGGTCGATCCCGCCGATGAGGACCACGAAGGTCATCCCGATGGCGATGATGCCGAGCGGGGCGGCCAGCGCGAGGGCGCTGAGCAGGTTGGGCACGCTGAGGAAGTTGGCTGAGAGGGTGCTCATGGTGACGACAATGACGACCAGGAGCACAGTCAGAACCACCGCCGACAGGGACGTAGTGAGGGCTTTACGCAGCACGACGGTTTCCCTTCAGAATCGAGATGGGCAGACGGAGCGGGCCGCCGGCGCTGCGCCGTTGCAGCACTGACAGGGTCAGCGCGGCGAGGATGAACACGCCCTGCAGCGTCTGTGCCCACAGCGGGTCGAGGTGGAGGAAGGTGAGCGCGGAGCTCGTGCTCTCCACGAGTACGGCGGCGAGGACGATGCCGAGCACGGTGCCGGTGCCGCCGAAGACGCTGGTCCCGCCGACGACGGCGATCGTGATGGCGGTGATGGTGACCGCCGTACCGAGATTGGTCTGGGCCTGCCCCTGGCGGGCGACGGTTAGGGTGGCGGCGAGAGCGAGCAGGGCGCCGTTGAGGACGAAGGTGGCGCCTTCGACCAGCTTGGCATTGATGCCAGCCAGCCGCGCGGCCTCCGGGTTGGACCCGACAGCGAAGATCCGCCGTCCGGCCGGGGTCTGACTCAGCAGCGCCCAGGCCAGCAGCAGCACGAGGAGTGCGACAAAGATCGGGACGCTGAGCCCCAGGAGCCGTCCCTGGCCGAGCCAGGTGAACCCCGGGGGCAGGTTGACGACCCACAGCCCGCCGCTGGTGAGGAAGATCAGGCCGCCTGCGAACAGACTTGAGGTTCCGAGCGTGGCGATGATCGAGGGAAGCTGAAGCACCGTTACCAGTACGGCGTTCAAGGCGCCCAGCATGGCGCCGGTGAGCACCGCCACGAGCAGCGCGGCCCCGGTCCCCAGCCCAGCTGAGGCGGCGGAGGCTCCGGCGACCCCTGAGATGCCGAAGATGGCGCCGGCGCTGACGTCGATGTTTCCGGTAGCGATGACGGCAAGGGCGCCGATCCCGATGATCGCGGAGATGGCCACGCTGGTACCGAGGTCGACCAGGTTCGTGGGGTCGAAGAACCGTGGTGCGACCAGCAACAGGGTGAGGAAGACGACCACCAGGAAGCCGGCGATCGAGTACTGCGATGAACGATCGGTGTACATGAATCAGCCTTTCACCGAGGTAGAGCTGAAGGCGATGGCCATGACGTCCTCAGGCTCGGCGCCCTTGCCGATCTCCCCGGCGATCCGGCCCTCGCGCATGACCAGGGTCCGGTCCGACATGCCGACCAGCTCGGGGAGATCGGAGGAGATCAGCAGCACGCCGAGGCCGTGGGCGACCAGGTTGTCGATCAGGTGGTGGATCTCCTCTTTGGCGCCGATGTCCACGCCGCTGGTTGGCTCCTCCAGGATCAATACCTTGGGTTCGGTGGCCAACACGCGGGCGATGAGCGCCTTCTGCTGGTTGCCGCCGGACAGATTTCCGATGGCGAGGTCGGGCAGTAGCGGCTTGACGTTGAGCTGGGTCATCGCCTGAGCGGCCGCCTGACGTTGAGCGGCGCGCCGGACGAAGCCGAGGGATGCGTAGCGGCGGGCCGTGGTCAAGGTGATGTTGGAGATGAGCGTGCGGAAGGAGAAGATGCCCTGCCCGCCACGGTCACCGGGGAGGTAGCCGACCCCGGCCTCCTGCCGAGCCCACGGTGTGGCCGGAACCTCGGCCCCCAGGATGGACAAGGAGCCGCCGGTCTGTGGGTGCAGTCCGGCGATGCACTGGGCCAGCTCGGAGCGACCGGCGCCGACCAGGCCGGCCAGACCGACAATCTCCCCGGCGTGGACCGTCAGGTCGACGTCTTCGAATGCCTCGCCGCCACAGAGTCCCCGCAGCTGGAGCACCGGGGACCCGATGGCCGTCTCCTGACGGGCGTAGAGACTCTCCACGCTACGGCCGACCATCTGCCGGATCACCCACGCTTCGTCGACCTCGTCGGCGCGGGCGACGGCGGCGGTCACACCGTCACGCAGCACGGTGATCTCGTCGGCGAGTCGGAAGACCTCCTCCAGCCGGTGGGTGATGTAGACGACGGCGACGCCCTTCTGCTTGGACTCGATCAGCAGCTCGTGCAGGCTCCGCAGCTCCTGATCGTTCAGCACCGACCCTGGCTCGTCGAGGATGAGGATCCGGGCGCCTCGCAACAGCGCGCGCGCAATCTCGACCTGCTGCGCGGTGGCCTTGCTCAGTGACCCGAGCCGGGCCGAGAGCGGGATGGACATCTGCAGTCGCTCGAACAGCTCGGCGGCCTGCACGCGCATCGTGTGCCAGCTGACCCGACCCCCCTTGTGCTCCCAGGAGCCGAGATACAGATTTTCCAGCACCGACAGGTCCGGAGCCAGGCTGGTCTCCTGATAGACGACGGCGACGCCAGCGCTGGTAGCCGCATGGGGGTTGCGGAACCGGGTCTCGACACCGTCGAGGGTGATGGCCCCTGCGGTAGGCTGATGGGCGCCGGCGATGATCTTGATCAGGGTCGACTTGCCTGCGCCGTTCTCGCCGAGCAGCGCGTTGATCTCCCCTGCGTACAGGGCGAAGTCGACCGATCGCAGGGCTTGCACCCCGGCGAAGTTCTTGGCGATTCCGGTCATGGTCAAGACAGGGTCTGGTCGGTCGGCCATCAGAAACGCACCTCCTTGTGCTTGTCGTGTGCCTGCTGCGGGTGTCGAAGATCAACAACAGGAGTTGGCGTGGTGCTCGGCGTCTGCCTGCGTCCAGCAGGGCAGGGCGTTGGCGGTACCTGGCTAGTGCTTAAGGCGCGTCGGCTGGACGCCGGGAGCGTCGGTCTGTGTCAGGCGATGTAGGAGCCACCGTTGATGTTGTGGGTGCCGCCGGTGATGTAGGAGCTGTCTTCGCTGGAGAGCCAGACGAACAAAGCCGCAATGTCGTCCACGGTCGCCTGGCGCTTCAACGGGACCGCGGCTGCCAGTCGGGCTTCGTTCTCCTCGTCGGTGGCGCCCGCGCGGATGTCGGTGGCGACCACCCCGGGACTGACGGCGTTCACGGTGATGCCGTGCTCGGCCATCTCCCGTGCCAGGGACCTGGTCAGGCCCAGGATGCCGGCCTTCGCCGCCGAGTACGGGGTCTTGGAGAAGACGCCGCCGCCTTGTTGGGCCGAAACTGACGACATGTTGACGATGCGCCCGTACCGGTTGTCGATCATCTGCGGAAGGAATGCCTGGCACATCAGGAACGTCCCGGTGAGGTTGACGTCGAGGACCTTCTGCCACAGGGCCAGGTCGACGTCGAGGAACGGCACCGGCGACGCGAGTCCGGCGATGTTGGCAACCGCACCGACCGGAGGCAAGCCCGCCTCTGCAATCTCAGCCACCGCGCGCTTGATGCTGTCGGGGTCGGTGACGTCCACGGCGAGACCGATGCTGGGCACGTCAGACTCGTCGCGCAGGCGCTGGTTCGAGGCCGCGATGCCGTTCTGGTCGATGTCGAGGAGCGCGACAGCCCAGCCCTCCCGGGCGTAGCGTCTGGCGGTCGCGTAGCCGATGCCGCGCGGGGCGGCCGCCCCCGTCACAACGGCGGTCCGCTGCCCTACTCCGGTCTGGTAACTCATCTCAGTGCCTTCCTTCGGTTGCTGCTTGGGTGGTCGACTCGTCGTTGGCCCCTCGGACTAGCCGCTGACCTCGCACGGTCCGGCCTAGTGCCCGGAATTGGGGGTGCTGCGCAGTCCTGCACGGTGGCTGCTTAAGGTGGCCAGCCGCTGACGTCGCTGAGCAGGACGATGATGAGGCGGAGGTTTCCGGTACTGAGCAGCAGGAACATCGGGATGCCGAACAGGACGATCGAGGCCGTACCGAAGACGTAGACGGCTTGCGTTCGACGCGGTCGGTTGGACGCCGGCACCGCGGGGTGGCTGAGAAACCGCACGAGGCGGCGAGCACGACGGCCCGGATGATATCGGACCGGTGGGCCAGGTCGTTGAAGCGCGGATAGAGGCCAACCGCTACACGGAGTTCGTGCCGGGTCCCGAGAACCGGGTCTGCGGCGTTCACATCCCTGACAGGAATGTCGGCCATATCTATCTCCTTCGATAGTGCCACCGATCAGCGGGAGCCTCTGGTCGACGATCGTACTGTTAACAGTGCAACTGCGCAACCTACCAATGAGGGTGGCCGTACCCGTGCCGGGCGCCGTGCCGTGGAGTGGAGGGTTTAGCCGGCGGCCGCAGCGGCGAGGGTCATCTGATCGATGATGCGTTGCGCAGCCTCGTCCATGTGCCGAGCCAGGAACGCCTGCCCGCCGGCCAGGTCGCCGGTCTGAATCAGCTCAACAATGGGGAGGTGTCGCTCATAGGCCATGTTGTGCAGCGCGGTCTCCGGCCCCGCCGCGGTGATCGCCGCGCGCGCCAGCCCGCTGACGCCACGCCAGGTGCTGAGCAGCGTGGCGTTTCCGCTGAGCTCGCACATGCGAGCGTGAAAGGCAAGGTCAGCATCGAGCTGAGCGGTGAACTCCCCCTCGGCGGCGCGAAGCCCGTCCAGCTGATCGCGGAGATCGGCCACCACGGTCGAACGGTCCTCGCGCTGGCAGAGGATCTGCATGGCAAGACCCTCCAGCGCTTCGCGAACGGAGAAGATCTCCTCGACCTCCCGCGTGTTGACGACCCGGACTGAAAGCCGGCCGCGCGAGTCCGCCGTGAGCAGACCCTCCTGCTGAAGATGACGCAGAGCTTCGCGGAGGGTGCCGCGGCTCACCCCAAGCGCCGCGCTGAGCTCCACCTCGGCCAGGTGCGTTCCGGCCGAAAGCTGGCCCGAGCTGATCGCCTCACGCAACCGGTCCAAGATCAGCTCTCGCCGGGTGTGAAGCCCGATGGCTTCGATGGACTTGATCTGCGAGGCCGCCACATCGTCATGGTAGCAAATGTTGTTCTGCTTGACTGTTAACATCTGACACCCTACCGTTCTGCCATGACCGCAGCCACGGCAACGAGCGCCGGAGACACACTCAACCCCGACCGCGTCATCTGCTCCTCGATCACCCTGCGCCACCTCCCCCTCGACGAAGCACTCGACGTCATCACCGGGCTGGGATTCACCGAAATTGACCTCGGCGCCCTGCCGGGGGTCTGCGACCACGTCCCCTACGATCTGACCTCCGACGCTGTCCGCCAGGTCGCTGGGATCGTTCGAGCCTCGGGTCTCACCGTTCGCTCCGTCAATGCCGATGTCGGGGATCTGAACCGGCCCCTTGACCTCACCCAGGCCGAGAGCCGCCACAACCACACCCAACGGCTTATCGAGTTGTGTCGAGCCGTGGGAAGCACCGGCCTGGTGCTGCCGAACGGCGCCCAGCAACACGACCCGATCACGACCCTCGAGGACGACCTGGCCCTAGTCGCTGAACAACTCACCAGCATCCAGCAGGAATGCGCTGCCGCTGGCTTGGAGCTTTGGGTTGAGGCACCACACTTCTTCCGGCTCTGCTACGACCTCAAGCGTGCTCACGCCCTGACGCGCATCCTGCCCGACGACATCGGGCTGATCTGCGACGTCAGCCACATCGTCGCCTCCGGTTCCACCCCGCGCGAGTTCGTTCAGGACTTCGGGAGCCGGATCCGCCACGTTCACCTCCGCGACGCCGAACCCGGCTACATCCACCACAGCATCGGAAACGGGCAGGTCGACTTCGCCGACACCGCCACAGCACTCGCCGAGATCAACTACACCGGCAAACTCTCCCTCGAGCTCGAGACGCGCGACGTCAGCAACGGCGACCGGCCGCAAGCCGCACTCAAGGCAGGTCGCTACATCAGCTCGCTGCTATAGCCCCCAGTTGCTGCCCAGCGCCGATAGAAAGGCCGGCTACTTGACTTCGGCCCTCGTCACAAGCCTGAGCCCGATGATCATGGGGATGATCAGCCAGACCGTTCCGGTGATGGCTAGCTGGGTCCACTGCTGGGTGTTGAGCGCTCCGTCGAACAGGGCGCTTTGGGCGTAGTCGAAGTCGATCCAGGGCTGAAGCTCGCGGAACCAGTCTTGGGAGGCAGCGAGGATTAGGGACAGCGTCGGCAGTAGAAACTGGTAGACGAAGTAGGCCACGAGCGCTCCCACGGAGTTACGGATCAGCACGCCGAGCATGAAGCCGAACAGCAGACTGAGGACGTTGGCGAGGACGTTCGCGAGCAGGTTGACGACGGTGAGGTCCCAGACGGGGTCGACCCGGGCGATGGCCGTCCCGACCAGGTTGCCGAGGGCGCCGATCGCGAAGGCGAGGGGAATGGTGACGATGGCGACGCTGACGCACGCCACCGCCTTGGCCGCGATGACCCGGCCTCGGTGCGGGACGAGTGTGAAGGTGCTGAGTCCGCTGCGTTGGCTCCACTCGCCGGTCACCGACAAGATCGCGATGACGGGCAGGACGACCGTCATGGGGATGTTGATGGCGGACGTGAACGTCTTGTAGGTCATTTGGTGGCTCGACGCGAACAGGATGACCGCGGTCGTGGCAAGGAGCGCCAGGATGCCGATGCTGGCCATCAGCCAGAACCCCGATCGGGTGTCGAACATCTTGCGTAGCTCGGTGGTGGTGATTCGGCTCAGCGGTATTCCGCGGTGTCTGCCTCTGGTGCTCGCCAGGGTGGCGGACCGGGTGTCGAGGGTGGTCATGCCACTGCTCCTTCTCGTTGATTGTCTCTGATCGTGTCGCGTCGAGACTCGGCGGTGAGCTGGAGGAACATGTCCTCCAGGCCGGCGCCGTCGGCCGGTCGGAGCTCGATGACGGGTACCCCGGTGGTGAAGGCGATATTTCCGACCTCCGCGGTGTCGGCTTGGGCGAGCAGTCCGTCTTCGCCGACCGGTGACGAGCTGACGCCGGCGTCGATGAGCGCCCGGGCGAGGACCTCCCGCTGGGTCGTCCGCAGGAGAGACCCAGCGGACCGAAGCAGCTGGCTCTTGGCCCCTTGCGCAACGATGCGGCCGTTGCCGATCACCACCAGGTCGTCGGCGATCACCTCGATCTCGTGCAGCAGGTGGGACGACAGCAGGACGGTGCCACCGCGGTCGGCGTAGTCGAGCAGCAGGCCCCGCATCCAGCGGATGCCGGCCGGGTCGAGACCGTTGGCCGGCTCGTCAAGGATCAGCACCTCGGGCTCCCCGAGCAGCGCGGTCGCGATGCCGAGCCGCTGGCGCATGCCGAGTGAGTAGTCGCGCACCCGCCGGGACGCCTCCTCCGCCGTCAGGCTGACCAGGTCCAGCATCTCCTCGACCCGCCCGCGGGGCAGGCCCATGAACCGCTGGGCGATGGACAGGATCTCGCGCCCGGTGCGGCCCGCATGCTGCGCGGACGCATCAAGAAGGACCCCGACCTCCAAGCCCGGGTTCGGCAGGTCCACGTACCTGCGACCGGAGATGGACGCGGTCCCCGAGGTAGCTCTGGTCAAGCCGACAAGGATCCGCATGGTGGTCGACTTTCCGGCCCCGTTGGGGCCGAGGAAACCAGTCACGCGACCCGGCTGGGCGGTGAAGCTGACGTCGTCCACCGCGGTGAACCCAGCGAAAGTTCTGGTGACTGACTCGATGGTGATCATCAGCGCCACCGGTCCCCCGGCTTGGTCACATAGTGCGAGAACACATAGCGCCACGGGATGACGGCGAGCGGGATCACGACCACCAGGCAGGTGTAGAACACGTACAGAGTGTCCGGATCCAGCTGATCACTCCTCCACAGCGGGAGAACGACGACGATCATCCAGATGAATTTCCAGGCCAATTCGAACAGCAATGCGGGCAACAGTTGCAACGGGTAGCGAACGCCGAGAAACCACAGCAGCGACAACGCCACCAGCATGCAGGTCTCAACCCCCTCATACAGCGGCCAGGGCCCGTCGTGGTTGATCACCAACGGCCACTTCACCAAAGCGAGGCCGACAGCGATCACGAGATAACCGAGCCTGAGCATGTACAGCCGCGGTAGCGACACCTCGGCCGCAGTCGAGGTGCGCCTGGAGTCGTTCGGTGTTGGCGTGGTGTCTGACTGGGGGCGCGTGACGGCGCTGGTGGTTGAGCTCATGGCAATCTCCTCTGGTTAGGAGCGGTTGATGTGGACATGGGTCAACAGTGGCGGCGGGAGGGATGCCCGCACATCGGCCGGCTGGCCACGATCTACGCGCCGAAAGGAGGGTCGAAGAGTCCGCGCGGACCGCCTTTCGTCTCGGCACCCATCGACGTTCGTCGCTGCCCCGATGCCTGCCGCCAACACTGGATTGACCGGGGTTGGCTTCGTGGTGAAGGTGAGACGGTGATGAGGGCTGAGGGGCACGCTCCGGACGCCGAATGTCGACGGCTTTCCTGGCCGTATCCTGCGAAACGTGAACGATCTGCTGGGACCGGGAGCAACCGGTGACGATCCAGCAGATTTGGTCTCCCGGTGCGGGGCGGTGCTGGCAGTTTTCGACCACCACTCACAGGACTCCGGGAATGTGTCTTGGCTCGTCAGGACCGATCACGGCGACCTCTTTCGTCAAGACCGCGGGCACGCCAGATTCTCCCCCCGCCTGCGCGCCTGCGCCCTACTTCAGTCACAGCGATCGAATCCGACTGCTGCGCAATGCAGTGGACCTCGCCCGATCCTGTGAGCATCCCCGTCTGGCGCGGCTCCGCAACGTCATTGAGTCGCCGCTAGGGCCCGTGCTCGTCTACGACCGCGCGCCCGGTGAGGTCGTCGGAACGACCAGGTCTGGTCGCGCCGACCCACACAGTGGATATCAGCGCCTTGCACACCTCCCAGCACATCAGCTACTTGCCGTCTTCGACGACCTGATCGATCTCCACCGCGCCCTCGCTCGTGCCGGGTGGGTCGCTGGCGACCTCTACGACAGCTGCCTGATCCTCGACTTCACTGCAGGACGGTTGACGGTCATCGACCTGGACAGCTACCACCGCGGATCGATCATCAACACGATGGGTCGCATGTTCGGCTCGACCCGCTTCATGGCACCCGAGGAGTTCGAGCTCGGCGCGATCATCGACCAGCGCACGACCGTTTACACCCTGGCCAGACTCGCGTGGCACTTCGGCACCCGGCTCACCGAACAGGCCAAACAGTTCTGCGGGCCCGACCCTGTGCGAGCGGCGCTCGAGCAAGCCCTCCAGGTTGAACCGGGCGAACGCTTCGCGACGGTTGGAGAGTTCGCCGCCGCGTGGCAAGCGGCTCGACGCTGACTCCGACCTGGCCGCCAGAGAATCTGCCGCCGGCATACGACCTCGTGCTCGGGGAAGGTTGGGCATGCGGCTACGGCGACGTGGCTCGGGACAGCACCAGGGCTGCGGATAGGCCGGCGGCTGCCCCCGCCCATGATCACAACGTCGTATGTTTATGCCTGCAACTGTGCCCCGCACCGATCCGATCGGGCAACAAACGTTGCTGATTGCGGGAAGGCGAGGTGGAATGGGCTGTGGCGGACACAACAGGCGCCATTGCGACGGCGCTAGACCAGGTCGGACCCCGGCTGAAGCAGCTGCGGGCGCGGCGGGGCGTGACCCTGACTGCTCTGTCGGAAGCGACGGGCATCTCGAAGAGCACGCTGTCGCGCCTGGAGACCGGACAGCGCCGCGCGAGCCTGGAGCTGCTGCTGCCGCTGGCTCAGACATACCGCGTCCCGTTGGACGACCTGGTCGGCGCACCCGAGGTCGGCGACCCACGCATCCGTCTCAAGGCCACCAAGGTCAACGGCCGCACGGTGCTGCCTCTGACTCGCTCCCCAGGCGGCTTGCAGGCCTGGAAGATCATCGTCCCAGCGAGTAACAGCACGCCTGCGCCCAAGGCGCACGAAGGGTACGAGTGGCTGTTCGTCCTCTCTGGACGGATGCGCCTGGTCCTCGGCGACCACGACCTCGTCCTCGGTGCCGGCGAAGCAGCCGAGTTCGACACCCGGGTTCCGCACTGGTTCGGCAGCACCGGCGACGAGCCGGCCGAGATCCTCAGCATGTTCGGGCCCCAGGGTGAACGCGTCCACGCCCGAGCGCGGACCACCGGCAGGAAAGCTCCCAGGGAATGAGGAGAGCGTGACGGGTGCGTTGCTGGCCACGAAGCTCTACGTCCCCAAGCTGCGACGCGGCCTGTTGGCACGCCCCAGACTCATGACGCGGATGGAGGGCGCAGCTGACGCACGGTTGACGCTCGTATCCGCCCCCGCAGGGTTCGGCAAGACGACGCTCCTCGCGACGTGGCTGCACCAGGCACCGGCGGCGGGCCGCTGCATAGCGTGGCTCTCGCTCGACGCCGCAGACAACGAACCCACATCGTTTTGGACGTACGTGGTGTCCGCACTCAACGGGGCCGTGCCAGGCAGGGGTACGTTGTTGGAGCTCCTTGAGTCCACGCCCGTACCGACCGAGCTGGCACTCACCACGCTGCTCAACGACCTGGCTGCCGCCCCGGACGAGGTGTGGCTGGTCCTTGACGACTATCACCTCATCGGCGACCACGAAGTCGGCCGAGGGATCGTCTTCCTGCTGGAGCATCTCCCGCCGAACGTCCACGTCGTGCTCAGCACCCGAGCGGACCCCGATCTGCCGCTGGCGCGTTGGCGAGCGCGGGGCGAGCTGGTCGAAATCCGGGCCGCCGACCTGCGTTTCACCTCCGAGGAGACGGCCGCGTACCTCACCGAAGCGATAGGCCAGGAGCTCGCCGCCGAAGACGTCGAGGCCCTCGAGGAGCGGACCGAGGGATGGATCGCCGCGCTCCAGCTGGCGGCGCTCTCACTACGAGGGCGCTCGGACGTGAGCGGCTTCATCACCCGGTTCGCCGGAGACGACCGCTACATCGTCGACTACCTGATCGAGGAGGTGCTGGCGCAGCTACCGGACGCGGTACGCGATTTCCTGCGGCAGTCAGCGATTCTGGATCGGCTCACCGGACCGCTCTGCGACGCCGTCACCGGTCGCGAGGACGGGAGCGAGATGATCCTGGCTCTTGAGCGCGCCAACCTGTTCATCGTCGCCTTGGACGACCGGCGGGAGTGGTACCGCTACCACCACTTGTTCGCCGATGTGCTCCGGGCCCGCGTACTGAGCGAGCAGCCGGACCAGGTTCCGCTGCTGCACCAGCGCGCTAGCCAGTGGTACGAGCGCCACGGTCTGACTGAGGACGCGGTCACCCACGCCCTGGCCGCCCGGGACTTCGATCGCGCCGCCCACCTGATGGAGCTGGCAGTGTCAGCGATCCGACGTCACCGGCAGGAAGCGGTGATGTACCGCTGGCTGAAGGCGCTGCCCGACGACACCGTCCGGCCCAGCCCGGTGCTCAGTCTCTTCTACGGATCCATGCTGATGGCGTCCGGCGACCCGAGCGGGGCCGAGCCGTGGCTCGACGACGCGGAACGCGCGCTCGCGGCCATACCCGAAGGCGCGGCTGCACCGTGGGCCAAGACCAGAGACCTCCTTACGCTGCCGTCCACTATCGCCATGTACCGGGCAGCCCTGGCCCAGGCCCGAGGCAATGTGGCCGGCACGGCGGAACACGCCCGGCGCGCATTGGACCTGGCCGGTCCGGACGACCATCTCGCGCGGGGCGGCGCGGCTGGATTCCTCGGCTTCGCCGCGTGGGCCACCGGTGACGTCTCCAGCGCGTTGGAAACGTTCACCCAAGCGGTCGCCAGCCTGCACGCCGCCGGCAGCCTCGTCGACGGGCTCAGCGGCACCGTCGTGCTCGGTGACCTGTGGCTCGTGGCCGGCCAGCCGAACAAGGCACGCCGGCTCTGCACTCAGGCGCTCGCCTTGGCCGAGGCACATGGCGCACCGGTGGCCCGGGCAACCGCCGAGCTGCACGTAGCGCTGAGCGAGCTGGACGTCGAGGTAGGAGACCTGGAGAGCGCCAAGCACCACCTCGGAACCGCCGCAGCACTAGCCGACCGTTCGCCGATGACCGAGAGCCGCTACCGCTGGTTCGTCGCGAAGGGACTCCTCGCCCGTGCCGACGGCGACCCGGAGGGGGCGGTCCAGCTGCTGAATCAGGCCGAACAGCTCTACCGTCCGGGCTTCTTCCCGAACGTGCGACCCATCGCCACCATCAAGGCGCGGATCTGGATCGCGCAGGGCAAGCTGCCGGAGGCCGCTGACTGGGCCCGCGAGCGAAAGGTGTCCGTCACCGACGATGCGAGCTATCTGAGCGAGTTCGACCACCTCACGCTCGTACGGTTGCTTCTCGCGCAGTACCGGGTACGACCTGACATCGGCGAGATCGCCCAAGCCGCCCGTATGCTCGACCGGCTGCACGAGGCAGCCGAGGCATCCGGACGGGCCGGGAGTGTCCTGGAGATCCGCCTGCTGCAGGCCCTTGTCCGGGACGCGCAAGGCGATCGGCCGCAGGCCCTGGACTCCCTGGCCCAGGCGTTCGCTCACGCCCCTGAACCGGAGGGCTACGCCCGGATTTTCCTCGACGAGGGTCCCCCCATGGTGAGCTTGCTACGCGACGCCGAGCAGGTGGGAGCAGGCGACCAGGCGCGACGCTTGCTCGGCGTCGGCGTACCTCCCAAAGCCCAGGCTCCGAACTCGCAGCGCGTGGCAGAGCCGGCCAGCGGGTCGTTGAGCGACCGGGAGCTCCAGGTGTTGAGGCTGCTTGACAGTGAGCTGACCGGGCCGGAGATCGCCCGCGAGCTGTTCGTCTCGCACAACACGGTGCGCACCCACACCAAGCACATCTTCACCAAGCTCGACGTCACCAACCGCCGGGCGGCGGTGGTCCGTGCCCGCGAGCACGGCCTCATCTGAGTGGCACGGATCCAAATCTCATCCAGTCGGTCACATCGTTGGATGATGTCCGCTCAGCCAGTCCGTCCCTAGGTTCGAGTCATCCCGCGGCGCCTGCCGCGGACCCTCAGACACCACGGAGTCAACATGACCATCACCACCACCACTCTCTCCCGGGCGGCCGGCCTCGCCGCCGTCGCCGGTGGCCTGCTGTTCATCGCCGTCCAGATCAAGCACCCCCTCCTGGACGCCCCTTTCACCACCACCACCGAGTACGCGGTCCGCGAAACAGCGAAGATCCTAATGGCCGCCCTCTCGCTGATCGGCATCACCGGCATCTACCTCCGGCAGGTCCGGCAGACAGGCGTGCTCGGCCTGATCGGATACATACTCCTCGGCGTCGGCTACCTCACCATCTTGAGCATCCAGGTCATCGGCGTGTTCGTCCTGCCGGACCTTGCTGCCAGCAACCCTGGCTACGTCAAGGACGTCCTGGCCGTGGCCACCAGCGGCACACCGATAGGTGACGTCGGCCGGATGCAAACCCTGAGCCAGGTCGCCATCACCTACATCGTCGGCGGCGTCATCTTCGGCATCGCGCTCTTCCGGGCCAACATCTCCCCCCGGTGGGCCGCAGCGCTGATGTCTGTGGGCGCCGTCGCGACCGTGGCAACCTTCCAGCTGCCCGAGCTCACCCAAAGGCTGTTCGCCATTCCCGTCGGCGTCGCCTTGATTGGCCTCGGCTACTCCCTGTGGCGCGAGCAGCGCACCGCTGCCGCTCAAGCCGTCACCGGCACCGTTAGCTCGCCGCTCGACCCGGCCGATGCCAAGTGACCACCCAGGCGGCAGCTCGGGCCGACCAACGGACCCGATCGGGTTGGTCGTCCGGCTGGGTGCCGTTCGCATTGATCGCTCTCGTCCTGATCCCCGCCATCTTCGGCTCCTTACGTCTGATCGAGCTAACCGGTGGCCCGCAGCTGATGCCCGCAGACCCCCGCTTCAGCTCCTCGCCGCTGCCGGTGGTGGTGCACATCGTCAGCGCGGTCGGCTACGCGATCCTCGGCGCGTTCCAGTTCTCCACCGCCCTGCGGCGACGTCGGCCCGGCTGGCACCGGGCGGCGGGCCGGGTCCTGCTGGTGCTGGGCATGGCGGTGGCCTTGTCGGCGCTCTGGATGACCCTGATCTACCCCCGTCAGCCGAGCACCGGCGTGTTGGCGTACCTGTTCCGGCTCGCGTTCGGCTCGGGCATGGCCGCCAGCATCCTCCTCGGCTTCACCGCCATCCGCCGCCGTGACATCGCGCGCCACCGGGCCTGGATGACCCGCGCGTACGCCCTCGCCCTTGGTGCCGGCACTCAGGTGTTCACCAAGGGGATCGGACCGGCGCTCTTCGGCACCAGTGAAGTCACCACCGACCTGAGTCTCGGCGCGGGCTGGGTCATCAACCTGGCCGTCGCGGAGTACGTCATCCGCCGACCCGCCCGCCGGACGGCAAAGCACGCCGGCAAGGCGAGCGCGAAGGTCGGGTCCTGATGACCCACACTCCTAAACGACAGGTCCCCGCTGGCTATCAGCTGCGGGTTGACGGGCACTTGGACCGCTCCTGGTCGTCCTGGTTCGATGACCTCACCTTGACCCACGAAGAGGACGGGACCACAACCCTCACCGGTTCGATCTCAGACCAGGCGGAGTTGCACGGGCTGCTCGCCAAGATCCGAGACCTTGGCGTCACTCTGATTTCCGTGCAAGCAGTGGACGTGATCATCACCGACCAGGCGGCACGACCGACGCGAGGAGTTGAAAAGTGGTGACATCTCAAGCTGGCTGGGTTGGGCACTCGCACCTCCCGGTCCGACCGGTCGCACCGACCGACAACGACCGTTGGGGCGTCCCGGTGCAGCTGGGCGAACAGCGGGTCCTGCACGCCGGCCGGTGGCGCTGGCTGCGGGCCATGGCCTGGCTGGTGCTGGTGTTCTTCTTGACCGCCGCCGCATTCGGCCTCCCCTTGCAGGCGGCTGTCGACCTGCTCCCGCCAGACGATCCAGCCCTGCAGCTTATGGGTCTATCGGCCGCCTGCGTGGCGGCTCTCGGCTGCTACCTGCTCGCCGTCCGCCTCGGTGAGGGTCGCTGGGCATCCGAGCTAGCGGTCCGGCCGGCCCTGTCTGGTCTGGTCGTAGGGGCGGTGCTGGGTCTGCTGATGATGGCGGTCCTGATGGGCGTCCTGGCCGCCACCGGTCTCTACGACATAACCGTGGTCGGCGCCGTACCGGCGTGGGCAGGGCTCGGCCTGGCCCTGCAGGCGGCCGTCACCGAGGAACTGTGGATGCGGGCGCTGCTGCTCCGGCTGCTGTGGCGGGCGTTCGGGCCGCTGCCGGCCTTCGCCATCGCCGCGCTGGTCTTCGCAGCCCTGCACCTCGCCAACCCCGGAGCCACCGTCCTCGCCGGTGCCACCGTGTCGGTGGCCGGGTTGATGTTCTGCGCCCTCTACGCACTGACCGGGCGGCTCTGGGTGCCGATCGGTCTGCACCTCGGCTGGAACTTCGCCCAGGGCTACCTCTTCGGCGCGGCGGTGTCGGGCAACAGCCTGGGCGGCTCGCTCGCGGTCAGCAGCGCCCGCCCTGATGCGGCGACGTGGTTCACCGGCGGAACCTTCGGCCCCGAAGCCTCGGTGTTCGCCCTGGTCCTGGTCAGCTCCGTGACGATGGCCGCGCTGTCGCGCGCCAGGAAGACCGGCCGCTTCAGCATCCGACCGCGGCCTCCCGAACCCGCCCACCCAGCCTGACCAACGTGCTTCTCATGGGTTAGGTGCTCGGTCATCTCCTCGCTCACGCGGTCTCGAGCACGCTCTTGGTGAACTGCATGGGACACGACTTGGATCGCGGCCGGTGCTCCATCCTGCCCATCGCACCAGCCGTCTTTCCGGGTGGAGGGCACGGTCGGCCGACCGTGCCCAGTCAGGATCCAAAAGACTCCGACGACGCGAGCGCCAACCCGGACTCCTGGATACGTCGGTTCCGGCAGAAATATATGTCGGACCGGGCCTGCTCAGGCATCGGGCGACTGCTTGGAAAGCACATCAGCTTTGTTGTCGCCGTTGAGGTCTGCGATGACGAGCGACCCTAGATCCTGGTCGCTGGTATTAAGGACCTCCCACCCGCTCTTGCCGCCCCAGGACACCAGCCAACGACCGTTCGTGCTACGTGCGATGTCGGTGAAACCGTCGCCGTCGAAGTCGGCAAAAGTCAGCCGCGACAGCGGAACGGAGGAGAAGCCCAGGTGACTCCACGTGCGTGACACTCGGTCCCAAACCAGCCACTCACTGCCGGTTGAGCGCAAAACGTCCATCTTGGAGTCCCCCACAAAATTCCCGAACCGCAGCTCGGAAAGTTTGTAGGGCTGGGTGTAGTGCCGCGTCACGCGGGGAGAGAAGCTTTGCACGATGGACCACGCCGAACCGTCGGCGAAGAATGCATCAGTATGACCGTCGCCTTCGAAGTCGCCGAACGCGGCGCTCGTCACAGGCGCAGTTGTGGCATACAGGCTCCGCCACTGCGACGTGCCCCCTTCCGACACTTGCCATTCACCTCCTGCGGCCCGAATGACGTCAGTGAACGAAGCCCCCACGAAATTGCCGAGAGCGAGTTGGGATGTCGGCTGGGTGAGGGTGTTGAGAAATGCCCACCCTTCGCGGCCCGACTTTGACCATTGCCATCCGTTTCCGGTGGCACGCATGACATCCATCGCGCCGTCGCCATCGAAGTCGCCGACCGCGACATCCCTGGTGTCGGTCCCCTCAAACTGTTGCCACTGCCAAAATGAAGCTCCGCCGAACGAAACCGACCAGGCGGGGAAAAGGTTGACCCTGGTCGCGTTGTCCGACACAGTGAAGTTGCCGCTTGAGTTGATCTGGGTGAACGCGCCGCCTTCGCTGTCGTCTCTAGTCTGATTCTTGTAGATCCACGCGCCCCGCAGCGGGATCCCCCGGATACGCACCGCCGGCTCATGCGACTGCAGGAACGTGTTGTGGTGGATGACGAACGCCGACCCGGCAACATTGGTGCAGTCGCCACGATCCTTGCCGCCATGCACGTCAAAACTGTGGTCCACCGCGCCGTCGAGAACGAGGTTATAGGTCGCGGTGTAATGCGCGCCGGCCGATCCATCCGATGCGATGTCATGGCGATTATGGTCGAACACGTTCGCCTCGATCGCCACGCTGCCCGGGCCCACGACGACGCCATAACCCAAACCATAATTGTGCGCGCCGCAGGTGTTGTTGTGCTCATAACGGCGATTGAACTGAATGACGTTGTGATCCACCCGTACGCCCTGAACGCCATCGATTCCGACCGCCGCCCGCGGCCACGACGACAGCTCATTGTTGTCGATCTCGGTCCCCCAGCGGCTGGGACCGTCGCTGCTGAGCCCGATCCCGGTCGATTCACCACCGCAATGGATCGGCTCGTCGTTCTCGATGCTTGAGTCGGGACCGTGGATGCGAAGTCCGGTGATCCGCACGGCCGCGCCCTTCACATCGAACAGCGGGCAGTCAGCGAACGTGCGCGAGAACAGGCGCGCTCCCCGCGAGCCGCCGCGCCCACGCCCGCTGGCAAGCGTCGTGTTCGCGGGTACGACTAGCGAGTAACCGCTGCAGCTGGTGGGACGCGAACGCGGCTCCTGGCAGTCGCCCGGGATGGGTTGCTGCGCGCAGTAGGAAAGGTCAATCTCGGCTGCGTCGTCGATGTAGATCAACGACGACTTCGCCACCGCCGCGGCCAGCAACGCGGCGCGGAGCTCCTCGGCCGTGTGCACCACGGCGGTCGGACGTGACACCACCCTGAGGTAACCAGGGCCGCCACCCAGCGGACGCACCGCCGCATTAGACAGAGCACCGTACGACTCATCACGATGATCGCGGACGATGGGCTCAGCGAACGGCGAATCGTCCAGAAGGTTCCCGAAGCAATCCTTCCTGTCAAGCGCAGCCAACGCCGCAGCCCTACGGGCCGTGTTGCGACTGCCGACGAGGCTCGCCGTCTCACACCAGCCCGGTCCTACATACTCGCCGCCACGCTCCTGAGCAGCTGCTCCCGTCGGCTCGGCCGCCGTTGCCGGGGTGCCGAAATGAACTGCCAGTACGACCAGCAGCGCAACCGCAGCCAGAATGTGGACGGTGCGTCGACCGAGCGATGTGCTCATTGCCCTCCCCGACCAGTCAATGTGTTGGCAGATTTACTGCCCTCCTTTAAAGAGCAACCAGGCAAACAGCCAGATACAGCCGAACACAGCAAAAGGCGATGAGGGCAGCACGAGGCCGCTCAGCCGCTCGGCGACCCCAGCGGACTTGGCGCCGCGAGGTCGAAGTAGCCCGGAAACCGCTCGCGGTCACGTCTTCAACCTCGGCCACGGCGTCATTCCTCGACCGATCCCACCAGCTGCGGCGGCTGACCGGGTTCGTCCAGGCTTACCCGCTGGCGACCCGCAGGGCTGACCCCCGGGGCCGCCGGGCGCCGGCAGGCGGGGTTGTCAGGCTGTCCCTGTCGTTAGTCGACGGATCTCCCGGTGGAGATCCGAAGGCGGGTTCCCGCAAAGCCGCGACGCGCGCTAGCGTGAGGCGGTGTGAAGATTAGGAAGGCCACTGATCTGGTCTCCTACGCTGTGGAAGAACTGTCCGGCAGCCGATCGCTCCGCGCCGGCATGCTGGAGATGGCGGAAAGCCAGGCCGGCAAGCACAGGCGCCTTATACAAAACATCCTCGTCGAGACCGATACGGAGGCGGCCAAGGGTTCGGACTGGCTACTCGATCCGGCCGCCCTGAGGCGAGCAGGAGTGAAGAAGCTGCTGAAGGGTTGGCACGACGCCGCGGCGTTGGCGTCGGTCGAAGCGACCCAGCTTGGACGCTACGACTTGGTGCAGCACCCCGATGCGATCATCAAGGTCGACCGGGCGCACAGCGAACTACGGGAGCGGTTCCCAGAGGTATATGAGGTACTGCAGGAGGCGTGCGCTGCAACCGATCTGCCTCCGCTGCTGTACTGCGATGTTCCACAGGATGGGAGACGCCACGCCGCCAAGCTCGCCGTGCGCGGGCGAAAACCTCCGGGTGCAGGTGAGCGCGTTCAGGGATGACAAGTGTCACGGATCTGCCGACCTGCAGCTGCCGGCGGTAGTGGCGGTGCAGACGTACCTCGACCAGGTCTGGGGATGCGGCGGCTCGGAGAGGAGTTCGCCAGTTCGTCAGAGGCCTGTGCCTTCGAGTCGCACCACCAGGTCGTGGCCTTGCCTGGACACCCACCAGAGGCGGCCGGCGCCCGCTACGCGCTGGGTGGTGGAGTCGGTGTCGACTAGGAGGAGTGTGTTCTCATCGACTGCTACGCCCCGTTCCACGGCGCCCGTTTGGACCGCGGCCATCAGGCGGGTCGCGTTGCCCCACTGGGCGGCGTGGACGTCGACGGTGAAATCGACCAGTCCGAGGCCGTCGACCACGGTTAGCTCGTCTAGGTCTTCGGCGTTGTCCTCGTGGCAGATGGCGATCCCATTCTGAAGGTAGCCGCCGATGATGGCACGTCTGGCGGCTATGGCGGCGCCGGCGGAGAAGCCCAGGTACGGGATTCCTCCCTTGACGAGCGCCACAATCTCGGCCATGACCGGCTGTAGGGCGTGCGCGTAGGCGGGAGTTAGCCCACCGGCGACCAGGACGGCGTCGAGTCCGTGCAGTCCGGAGGGGTGGAGCTGGCCACCCTCGACGACGATGAGAGGTCGGACGTTCGCCGGCCCCCGGCCGCTGACCGCGGCGGTGAACCGGGCGACGGCCTCTCCCCCCGCTGACTCGTCGTCGCCGGCGTGCACGACGACGACTGCGATCGTGGGGACGGCGCACCCGTGGGTCCTCCCCCGGTCGGTGGCCTCATGAAGGAACGTGGTGTAGAGCGCGGGCCACTGGGCCTCGTCGCGGCCGCCGCCGATCAGGTGGGTGCTCACTTGCGCAGGATATCGGGGGTACGTGGTGCATTCGCGGTGATCGGCATCACGCGAACAACCCTCCTTCGCCACCCGGTCCGAGGTGATTTCCGCAGCGGCTGTGCGTCCGGCCGGCGCTCGTTCGGTGTCGGTAGACTCCCCGGCCGAGGCGAGCTCTCCTACGAGTACCCGATCGACGGCGCAGGGCACTAGTTGTACTGACCACAGAGGTTGGTAACGCCCGGCATGGCGGGGTGACATGGGGAAGACCTCCGAGTGAGGGTGGAACTGCCTAAGGTTCCGTCCCACGTCTCGGAGGTCTTCATGTCTCACGGTAATGCCACGCTCAGTCCGCGTGGTCGGCTGATGCTGGCTCGGTGTGTTGTGGAGGATGGGTGGCCGCTGCGGCGGGCCGCTGAGCGTTTCCAGGTGTCTGCCACCACCGCGGCCCGATGGGCGGGCCGGTATCGGTGCGGCGGTGTCGCCGCGATGAGCGACCGGTCCAGCCGTCCGCACCGTTGTCCGACCCGGACCCCGACGCGGACCGAGCGGCGGATCATCAAGATCCGACTGCTCCGTCGCTGGGGGCCGGCCCGGATCGGGTACCTGCTGGGACTGAACCCGTCCACGGTGCACCGGGTGCTGCGGCGTTACCGGCTGGCACGGCTGTCCTGGCTCGACCGCGGCACCGGCCGGGTGATCCGGCGCTACGAATGGCCCACGCCGGGCGACCTGGTCCACGTCGACATCAAAAAGCTTGGCCGGATCTCCGCCGGTGGCGGGCACCGGTTCACCGACCGGGCGACCAGCAAGAGCAACGCCGGCCGGTCACGGCCCGGCTACGCCTACCTCCACAACGCCGTCGACGACCACTCCCGGCTCGCCTACAGCGAGATCCTCACCGACGAGAAGAAGGAGACCGCGGCCGCATTCTGGACCCGCGCCAACGCCTACTTCGCCGGCTGCGGGATCACCGTCCGCCGGGTCCTGACCGACAACGGCGGCTGCTACGTCTCCCAGCTGTTCGCCGCCGCGCTCGGCGACCAGATCAGCCACAAACGGACCCGCCCCTACCGGCCACAGACCAACGGCAAGGTGGAGCGGTTCAACCGGACCCTGCTCAACGAATGGGCCTACGCGCACCCCTACGCCACCGAAGCCGACCGCGTCGCCGCCTTCGCCGACTGGCTCCACGACTACAATCACCATCGCGGCCACACCGCACTCGGCGGCCAACCACCAGCCAGCCGCGTCACCAACCTGTCCGGGCAGTACAACTAGTCGGCTTCGATTCTTGGGAAGCCTGGGTGGCTCAGTGGTGGCCAACATCCCTCCCGGCCACGGATCTGCAGGACACGTGCTCGACTGACCTCCGATCGATGCTGGGTACGTGCCCGCCGTCCATCTATGCCCGCGCACAAGCAGGGCCCGCACAGCGGCAGCGGTATGGTCGTCGCCCTGGGACGAAGACATCGGTGGCCACCCGACGGGGTGCTGCGGGTGGAGTAGGGGACGGGTCAGACCGGGCTGAGCGCGACGGCCCCGCCGTAGCGGTCGCCGCTCTCGGGGGTCCCGGCCACCTGGGTCAGGGTGGCGACGCGCGTCGGCAGGGCGTCGTACCGGCCGGGTGCGACGAACAGCGACAGCTGGCCGCCGGCCGCTCCGACGGCACCGACTTGCACAGTCCGCAGCCCGTTCCGCCCCAGCACCGATCCGAAGCGGGCGTCGGTGACAGGCTTGGCAGGCTGTAGCTCGCCGTAGGGGGCGCCGAGGACGAAAGGGCCACCGTCAGGATCGGACGACTCGCCGACGACGCTCACCGTGCCGGCGTCGGCGTGACCGGCGACGTCCTGACCGGGGGAGCCGACCAGCAGCTGCCGCGGCGACCACTCGGTGTCGTCCACCACCACACCGGTCTCGGTCAGCGCGGCGCCGAAGCGGTCGCCGGCCTCGACCACCTGCGAAGGGTCGGCGTCATGCTGGTCGAGCACAACCGACTCACTCGCGACCGAGGCTGGCCGCTCCGCGATACCCGCGCGTGCCACCGAGCCGACCGATTCGCCGGGCACCCCGACCCAGCCCTGGGCCAACGAGGCACCGAAGTGGTCCCCGGGCTCCGGCGTGCCGGGCACTCCGGGGCTGGCCTGGGTGAGCATGGTCGGCCGCCGCCCGTGCGGCGTGATGAGTACGGCTCCGGCCTCCGGTGCCCCGTTTACCGTTCGGTGGGGAATGCCAACACGGAAGTTGGAGTAGAGGGCGGCTCCCAGCGCGTCACCGGTCCGTGGCGACCCAGGCACGCCGGGCGTGGCAAGGGTGACCTGGCCCGAGTTGGCCGCTACGTACCGGCCATTCCGGAGCGCGTGGTCGACGTAGCCGCCGGCCCCCCGATGCCCGGCGACGGTCCGGCCGGGTTCACCGATCCGCAGCGTGGCGAGCCTGTCGGGCTGGTCGCCGGTGATTGACAGCGTCTGGCCGAAGCGGGCGTTCGCCTGGACGGACCCGCCAACGTGGGCGCTGGCCTGGGTCAGCGTCTTGGCGTACCGCAGCCCCTTCGCGGAGCCGTAGAAGAGGGCGACGCCACCGGCGTCGCGATGACCGTGCACGTCCAATCCCGGTACCCCGACGGCGAGGTCCAGATACCTGTCGCCGTTCAGCGTACCGACCGCCAGCGCAGTGCCGAAACGATCGTGGGCGTGCGCCCTCGGCAGCACCAGCGCCTGCGCGGTCTGGCTGCCACAGAGGTAGCGGACCTCAACAGCGCCCGCGTCGGACACCGTGCCGCGGTCCTCGCCCGGCACCCCCACGGCAACATCGGGTCGGCCGTCACCGTCGAAGTCTGCGCCATAATCGTCCTTGCAGACGGATGCGGTGAGAGCGGCGGGGTACGCGGCCGAGGCAGCCGCGGCCGCTCCGTAGGGGATCAGAGCCACGGCCCCCAGCACCGCAGCTGCCGGCCAGCTCAGCTTTGGTCTCATCGTCGAACTCCCTCCAGCTCAGCCATTTAACCTCGGCCCTTCCTTCCCGCTACGTTCGCCAGCCATCCGGAGCCGGGTATTCGCCCGATAGTCCCGAGGAGTGCTCGCAGCCGACAGTCCCTCGAAGACTCCGCCATGGGACGATGTTGAGGCCGCCTCCGGAGCCGCCTCCCAGGCCATCCGTGACGTCGTGACATCGCTGCGCACGTCCCAGCCCCTCCACTCCCGCTGAGCCGATCCGCGGCACGTCTTCGACCGGGAGGGGACGTGAGAAAGCTTGCCGTAAACCGCCGGGCTATTGAAGAACGGCTCCGCCCGCGGACCGTCTTGTGAGAACGGCGGACTGGCCTTGGCCGACAGTTCCTCGCCTTCACGGACAGCGAGGGTGGCGATGACCAAGGCAGCCACCGGCAGGTCAAGGGCAACCGGAACGTCGCAGCTAGAGACTCTCGTCGGCAGACGCGTCGCTGTGCGCATGAGTCTCGTGAATCGGGTCGTAGTGGTCAAACCTGGCGAGGGACGACCAACACCACCACAGGCGCCGCCGCGGGCGGTAGCGTCGGCACTATGGCTTCGTGGAATGACGCGGTGATCGAGCAGTTCCGCGCGAACGATGGCGTGCTTTGGGGGCACTGGGAGGGCAAGACAACGCTCCTGCTGCACACCCCGGGCCGGAAGACCGGCAAGGTCACCGTTCACCCGCTGGTCGCCGCCCCGCACGGCGACGCGTACGTGATCTGCGGCACCGCCGGTGGCGCGCCGGAAGACCCGCAATGGGTGGCCAACCTGGAGGCCCTCGACCGCCCGGTGACCATAGAGCTCGGGTCGAAGACCCTGGAGGCTAGGCACCGCGTCGTCCGCCCGGATCGGGACGAGGACTGGGCCGAGCTCTACCGCATTTGGCGCGAATACTGGCCGGACGCGGCGGACTACGAGACAAAGACCGACCGCAAGTTCCCGGTTGCCGTGATCACACCCTGACGCGCTCGCATACGGCCCGGAGCCCCGGTAAGCCGGTCCCTTGACCGAAGCGGGCCGTGGGAGGTCCGCTGCTCCATTGCGAAGCGAGACGGGTCGCTAGTCGTTCGGCAGCTCGTACCTCTCGGCCAGACGCGTCGTGTACTCGATAAAGGCGACGGTCTGCTCGAAAGCCTGCGGATTGGCTGGTTGCGATACGTTGATTCCGGTATCGAGCCGTTCCTGCCAGCAGTAGTCAATAAGCGTGTGCCATTGAGGATCAAGGTGCTGTTTGGCCCAGTTCACGCCCTCTCGCTTGGAGGTAATCCTGCCTTCGTGCAGGTCTTGTAGTGCGCGACAGTTGTTGAGGACGAAGAAGACCTGATGGAAGCGGTTGTTGTACGGGGAATCGGGTGTGAATAAAGCCTCCCACCCGAGGATCGAGTTCCTGATCTCTCGACGGAGTTCATCCGCTGTCACGTCGGGCGCGAAAGCTGCTGGCTCAGGGCCGACCACCGCCTTACTCCTGTAGCGCAAGGTCCAGCGTGTCACGAGCGTGTTGTCGTGGTCGGACCTCTCGATCGTCGAGCCGCCGTTGACGAAGTACCAGAGATGCCGTGCCGCCGAGTCGTTGCGCCCAGCCGGCCCGTACGGTGAAGACTTCTCTGCCAACGTCTGCAGTGGGAAGACTGAGTACTCCAAATGTTTCACCCAGCGGGTGTGCTGGGCGATCAGCCCGGTGTGGGCGGATTGAACACCGTCGACCTCGTCGCGGGTCAGCTCGTTGTCGGTGACGATCATGAAGTCGACGTCGCTCGTCAGGTCGAAGTCGCCGATCGCCAGTGAGCCAAGCGGATAGAGGCCGACGAAGTTGTCCCGCAGCACAGCACGCGATGTGCGGGCGTACCCGATCAGCACCTCATCTAGTTCTCGATACGGGGTCAGATCCCCAGGAGTCGCATCGATCCTCTGATCACTCGCCACAGGGGGAACCCTAGCGAGGCGGGTCACTTGCGGGCGCCGCTGAAGTAAGGCTCGGCGGCCAGCCGGCCGAGGGGGCGGCACCGTACCCTCTTGCGGCACAGCCACGAGACACTCCCCCGGCCTGGTTCCCACGCTCAGCCCTGTCCCGCAGGACTGGTTCGGCAATGTGTACCGGTGACCGGAGACCTACGACACCCGCAGGTCCTGCTAATCGCTATGCGGGGAGCGAAGGCTTGCGCTCATGCGTGCGCAGGTCTGGCACAAGAGCGTGACCCTGAGGTAGCCCCGTCTGTATTCGGCCGTCCCGGCGGGTTGTGCGAGCGGCAGCCGATAACGTGCACGGACGCCCGGGTCAGGCGAGCCAGAAGTCACGACATCTGACGGCCAGGAACGGCCCGCTATGCCGCGACCCGTGTGAGGATGAGCTGAGCTAAAGTCGTTCATCTAGCAGCATGCCTGGCCGCTACGCGGGCGCTGGCTCTGCGCCGAGGAGCCTGCCAATGATCGGCTGTGCACGATGACGACGGGCGGGCGGGTCACAGCTTCGCTCAGTTCCAGCAGCGCGCGAGTCGCACGCCGCTTTACGGCCCCCGAGCGTCACCTCGCGTTCTGGATCGTGGCATGGTGCATGTTCGTCTCGGCCGAGGTCTGGGTGCTCGTTCATTTCCTCGTGAACGGTCCGGTAGCGCCCCTCGTGCCCGTGCTTGTCGTCTTCCGGATCGTCGGCGGGTTGTTCGCAGCGTGCGGGCTGGTGGCGTGGCGGCGGCGTCCCGACAATTACAGCGGTCGGCTGATGACAGCGACCGGCTTTGCGTTCCTGGCCTCACCCTTGCTTCTTCAGTTCGAGTCACCAGTCCTGCGGACAGCGGGTTTGTTGTTCCGGAACGTGTGGCTGCTCTTTTTGGTCGCCATCCTGTTGACGTTCCTGAGCGGTGGGCGGTTGCGGACGCGGATGGACCGGTTCCTCGTCGGTGCCGTTGCGGTGGATCTGCTCGTGGTCACGCCGCTCTCGCTGATGTTCGCCGTGGTGGAGGGCAACCTCTTGTTGGTCCGGCCGGATGCGCCTATCGCCGGTGCCATCGACACCGTCTACCGCGCGCTGAATCTTCCGATCTCCGTCATCGTCGCCACGGTGGTTGCAGCAAGATGGCTCAAGGCATCGCCGCCGGGGCGGCGCGCGCTGCTCCCGAGTCTGGCCGGAAGCGTGTGGCTGCTGTTCTTCATGGCTGTGCTGAGCGCCGGTCTTGTCGGAGTCCGACTGCCGCAAGCGGTCTTCTGGATCCTCGCGATCTTCGTTGTCGTGATCCCGGTGGCGTTCCTTACCGGGCTGCTGCGGTCCCGTTTGGCGCGCGGCGGCCTGGTTGAGCTGCTCCGGGGGATGCGGGCCATGCACCCCGCCGAGCTGCGGTTCGCGCTGGCCAGGGCGTTGGGTGATCCGGGACTGGTGATCGCCTACCCGGTTGCGGGTAGCAGCGCCTTTGTCGATGCCGAGGACCGGCCGGTGATGCTGCCTGCGGACGGTGACCGGTCGGTGGCGCCGGTCAGGCGCGAGGGTGAGTTGGTCGCCGCGCTGATCTACGACAGGTCGCTCGAGGACGACCCGGAGCTGGTTGAGGCCGTGGGCGGCGCGGCTGCCATCGCTCTCGAGAATCAGCGGCTGCATGCGGAGGCCGAAAACCGGCTTGCCGAGGTGCGGGCGTCACGGGAACGGGTGATCTCTGCCGGGGACGCCGAACGACGTCGGATTGAACGCAACCTGCACGACGGCGCCCAACAGCGGTTAGTCACGCTGGCGCTCCAGCTCTCCCTCATCGGACGTCGGATCCGCGACGATCCCACCGACGCGGAGCGGATGGTCACCTCAGCAAGCGACGAATTGGCGCAATCGCTGGAGGAGCTGCGCGAACTCGCCCGCGGAATACACCCGGCTGCGCTGGACCAGGGGCTCGACGTCGCGCTCGACGCCCTGGCCAGACGCTCAGACGTCCCCACCACGGTGTCTTACGAGCCCGGTCCCCGACTGCCAGAGCCAATCGCTTTCGCGGCGTACTTCGTCGCCTCCGAAGCACTGGCCAATGTAATGAAGTACGCCCATGCGTCGGCGACAACTGTGAGCCTCCGGCGCACCGCAACCGGGGTTGTGGTCGAGATCACCGATGATGGGCTGGGCGGCGCCGACCCCGCACTCGGCTCAGGGTTGCGCGGGCTCGCTGACCGCGTCGAGGCGCTCAACGGCCGCCTCGGAGTGTCCAGTCCGCCCGGTGAAGGGACACACATCACGGCCGAGTTGCCGTGTCGGTCGACGACCGCAGAGTGACCGGTGCTTCCAGTTGAGCAGCACGACCCGCCGCTTCACTTTGCGTATTCAGCCGCGCAGGAAAGCAAGGACGGCGAGAACACGGCGATTGTCGTCTGCACCCTGGTGCAGATTCAGCTTGGTGAACACCGCGCGCACGTAGGCCTCCACGGTCTTCGGACTCAGGTGAAGCCGCTCGCAGATCGCCTGGTTAGAACGGCCCTCCGCCATCACCGACAACACCTCGCGCTCGCGGTCAGTCAACGCGTCGAGTGGATTTGGCGCTCGCCTGCGCCCCACCAGCTGGGCCACAACCGACGGATCGATCACCACACCGCCCAGCGCCACCCGGCGCACCGCATCCGTGAACTCGGTCAGATCAGCGACCCGCTCCTTCAGCAGGTACCCGGCCCCCTGGATCCCGTCCTCGATCAACGCCAAGGCGAACTCCGGTTCGATGTGGGCCGACAAGACGAGAACCCCAACCCCCGGATGGCTTAGGCGGAGTGCCCTGGCCGTGTCGAGCCCCTCGGTGGTGTGCGTCGGCGGCATCCGGATGTCGACGACGCACACCTCGGGCGGATCCTCGCGCACCCGGTCGAGCAACGCCTGCCCGTCCACCACCTGGGCGGTCACCTCGAACCCGGCCTCGGCCAGAACCCGGGACAATCCCTCGCGGAACAACACCGCGTCGTCGGCAACCATCACCCTCATCCCCAGAGCGTCCCACCCCGAAACGACGAGCGGTAGCCCGTTCCCCCCGCCTCGACCAGCCGGGGATCACGGTCTGACTGGTGGCACTCGATTCTGCAGTGGAAGCAGCCGGCGCAGCGCTTCCCCGCTGAGCTCTTCCTTGGCGATGTACCCCAGGACGCCGCAGTCCTCAATCCTGGATCCGTAGTCCGTACGCGATCGGCTTGACACGAGCACAACCGCAGGCGCATCGACCCGGGTGGTAAGAACAGCGGCGACCGCGAAGCCATCGATATCGGGAAGTTGAACGTCGAGCAGCACGAGGTCGGGGCACAGCTCACCGGACGCGCGGATCGCCTCGGCCCCGTCCGCGGCCTCGCCCACGATGAGGAATCCGTCCGCCGCCAGGATTTGGCGGGCGATCGATCGGAATGGGGCATGATCATCGACAATGAGTACCCGGGTGTGCCTGAGCGGTTTCTGGTTTCTGGTGGGACCGGCGGCTACAGGATTTTCTCCGACACCGAAAGATTCGTTCGTCGGGCTATGGCCGGGAGCTTCACACACGGGGTGCCGCGGGAAATCCCACCAGATCCGCGCTCACCTCCCAGAGCCGCGCCGCGACCGCCTGGTCGTTGCTGCCAGTGGATGATCTCGTGGGTCGCCGGTTGGCGAAGTAACGGCCCGACACCTGCTCGAGCTCGAAGGCCGACGCCTGATGAATGGACGTGGCGGCGCCCCGAGCCGGCGACTTCAGGACCGGTCGCAGAAGGGGGACGAGGAGTCGCTGGATGCGCGCGGGGTCCTCAGTTCCGAAGGACGTCCGCACTACGCCGGGATGCAGCGCGTTCGCGGTCACTGCGCTCCCATGCATCCTTCTGGCCAGATGATAGGTGAACAAGACGTTGACGAGCTTGGATTGGCTGTATGCCCGACCGCCGGAGTAGGACCGTTCGCCCTGAAGGTCGCCGAAGTCAATGCGTCCCGTGGCGTGGGCGTTAGAGGCGACGGTGACCACGCGGGCCGGCGCGCTCCGCTCGAGCCGGTTCAAGAGCAGGTTGGTCAGCAGGAACGGCGCCAGATGGTTGACCGCAAAGGTGCGTTCCAGCCCGTCTGCGGTGACGTGGCGGGAGCTCCAGTACCCGCCGGCGTTGTTGACCAGCACGTTGATCCGCGGCAGGTGCTCAAGCACCTCGCTGGCCAGCCGCCGCACCTCGGCCTGGGAGGACAGGTCCGCGACGAACACCTCGACATTCTTGCCGCCGGCTGCGCTGCTCTCGCGGGCCGCATCTTCCGTGCGCTGGCGGTTCCGGCCGGCAATGGCGACGTGAGCGCCCATTGTGGCCAGTCCCAGCGCGGTCGCCCGTCCAATCCCGGACGTGGCTCCCGTGACCAGCACTGTCCGGCCGGTCATCGGCCCGCCGTGAATGTGCTGCCCCATGGTCGTGCTCCTTTGGTTGCGCCAACCTGTCAGTCGGGGTCGGGGACGTTGAATCCCTTGACAATGAGCCAGACCGGGAGAATGAACTCGAACAAGGCGCCCGGGATCAAGGCGACGAGGCCGATCCCCTGCGTCACGGACACCACGTTGAACATGTCCAGGACGCTGCCCACCAACAAGGTCGGGTAGGTGATCAAGCCGAGGATCGCGAGCCAGCGCGGGATCAGCCTCGAGCGGTAGAGCAAGGTGGCCATGCAAATGCCCGCTGCACCAGTGGCGATATAGATCATCAAAATGGCCACGTGGTGCTGTGCTTGCAAGAGTGCGCCAAGACTAGACGATGCAGACCCATCGACCGTGCCGTCGCTCAGCCCGGCTCCGAGCTCGATCGCCAGGAGCGGAACCGCCAGATAGAACAGGCTCGCGGCAAGCTCGGTGACCCGGAAACCAACGTGTGCTAGTGCCAGCGACTCGCCGTGGCGTTTCAAGAGCGGAAACAGCAGCACGGCGATGCCTACTACCCCGAACTGGGCGAACAGCAGGAGTGCACTGGTTGCCAATGCGGTGGTTTGGGAGGCTGCGTCGGCCAGGAAGTTCGGTTGGCTCAGCACCCTGGAGTTGAGCGCCTCGGCGAAGATGAACGCGGCGGTCGCAGTGAGGAAGAGCAGCCCAATGAAGACGGCGGTCTTCCTAGTGGATGGGAAACCCGTTCCCCTCCGTCGCATCGTCGAACCATCAAGACTCGGTGTAGTTACAGTGGACATTTGCAGTCTCCTTATTGTGAAGAGTGATCGGCGGGACGAGCCTGAACCGAAGGAATTGCGCGATAGCCGACCGCCACCCGGCAAACAGTTGCGTCGCGCACAGCACGGCGGATCCGCAAATGCCAGTGAGAAAGATCATCCCGTCACATGGGTGACGGTTTCATCGCAAATGCGGGCGTTCCGTTGGCGGCGTGGGCGAGTGCCGATGGCGTGTGGCAGCCGACGATCGCCGGCGTCTCATGAACGAGGTCGTCGTTCTCAATGGCCTCCACCATGAACCGGGCGAAGTCGACACGACGCGTCAGGTTGCTCTTAAGGATCGGGTCGCCCACATGGTGGCTCCACACAGGCAGGCCTTGTGGCTCGCCCTCCTCCAGGTCGCTGCCGCGAACGACGGTCCACCGCGTGTCGCTGGCGAAGATCCGCCGGCACGCCTCCACCTGATCGTCGAGGTCCACAAGACGGAACAGTCGCGCGATTCGGCCCGCCACATTGACCAGCGCCTTCACCTTCCACGAGTACACGTCCCGGCCATCGCGCGAAATGTGGTACCCACACGAGAACACCAGCCGAGCCCCCGGACGGGCCAGGTCGAGCACCGCCTGGGCTGTTCCCGATGAGTAATGATGGACCCCACGCGGCACTAACACCGTGAGGACGGCGTCGCAGCCCGCGACCGCGCGTTCAATGACCTGCCGGTCGTCCGTCGCTCCCGGAATGACGGTGATACGCCCCGAGAACTCCTCAAGCTTCTCGACACTGACCTCGCGGCACACCGCGACCACCCCGAAGCCTCGCCCCAGCGCGTGCTGCACCAGGTACCGCCCGAGTTTGCCCGAGGCGCCCACAATGCAGACCCGTGGCCGGGCCGGGCCACCCGCTCCGCTGCTGTCCTGCGCTGATTCAGTGGCTTCTCGCCCACTGGGAATCGGTGTACTCATGAACGCCTCTCATCGGGAATGCATCCAGATTCCACCGGAAAGCGACGCGATGTAAGCGGGCCAGCCCTGCAGCTCGCCTCCGGGCTAACCCTGTGCGGGACCGGGCAGAACGCCTAGTGGCCAGGCATCGTCACGCGAGAGCCCTGCACCTCTTCCCCTCACAGATGGGCTGGACTGGGGACACCGAATCGTAGGCGCGCTGGCCCCTCTGGCGACCATGATCAACCTATTCAACAACAGTGAATCTGGCAGCGGCTCCGACATCGATATTCAAATACTCCCCGAGGGGCGCCGAAAAGGTCCACGAAATTGTCGTCAAAGCGTACGTCTGCAATGCCGGGCCTGATTTTCAAGCATCGACACCCTCGACGAGTGCGAGACATGCCGCCGTTCGATCAGGCTGGCAGATGCCTTCGAGTCAGACCCGAAGCGCGGCAGCGGACTCCTCAGGTCGATCTGCTGGGCGCGTGCCTTGGTGGCCGCCGCCAGTACGTGCTGATCGTCCGGGTCGGGCAGCGTGAGAGCCTCGATCAGCGGTTCGTAGCCGGTGACCAAGCCGTCCCGCACCGCGCTGTTCACCAACGCGCGCGTACGACCCAGGCGGCCTGTATCGAGATCCGCGACCATGTCGGCCCCGAGAGCGGCGCACTCGTGTTCACCGCCCCGCAGGGTGGTCCCCTGTTCCGCAGCACGGTCTCCCGCAGAATCGACGCAGGTGAGCGCCGATGGGCTGAGGTTGGACCGCCGACCAGCTCGACTTGATCGCTGCAGAGCTCAACGACAGGCCGCGGCTGGGCCTCTCCGACCAGACACCGAACGAGGCCATGCAACGATGGGCACGCCACCAGAAGCCACCGATGATTCGCGACATTCACTAGAAACTGCCCGGGGTCGAGCGGACGGTTCGCCCACTCGGTCCTCTCCTCGACCACCTTGTCGGTGATCTTGGAGATCGTGTCTTTCGAGACTGAGGCGCCGTAGACCTCAGCGAAGTGGGACGAGATCTCCCCGGTCGTCAGCCCGCGCGCGGTCAGCGACAACACGATCTCGTCCACGCCGCTCAGCCGGCGTTGCCGCAACTTCGGCGATCTGCGGGGCGAACGATGCGTCGACGTCGCGGGGCACGTCGATCTCGACTGGCCCGATCTCGGCCAGCACCGTCTTGGACCGGGATCCGTGCCGTGAGCCAGCCGAGGACGTCGAACCCGCTGGGGACGTGCGGGCTGGGGGGACGACGATGCGGCGGGCCCGGCCGGCCTTACTGGAATCGACGGTCGGGGTGTCCCCGCTGTCGCTCAGCTGCCAGGACCGCCAGCTCGCCGCTGCCCAGGTCGACCAGGTTCCCTCGCCGTCGGCGGCCATCTGCGGGTCGGCGGTCAGGACGGCGATCTCACCCCACCGCAGGCCGGTGATGGCGTCGAGCTCGACGAGGGGCATGGCCGTGCCTGGTGCAGTCACCGCACTGCTCGGCGAAGCGGGAGACCCAGCCGACGCCGGGTACCTCGGCCACCCCGCCTGGGCGGCCAGCGCGCGGCGGGTTGGGGCGTCCCGCCATCCTGCCGGGCGGGTCCATTCCACTTTGTCGACCTGGTCGAGCTGGTTGGTGAGGTAGTCCTTGACGCCCCAGGTGAGGAGTGGCGGATCCGGCGGCGGACGAACTCGGCGCGCCGGGGGGTGCCGCAGGCGTGGACAGCCCGTTGCAGCAGGTCACGGTCAAGGCTGTCGCACGGTACCCGGGCGCCGAAGCGGGCCAGGCCTGCGAGGTCGACGCCGCGGTCGTGGACGCATCCAGGGTCCCTGACGGTTCAAGACCTAACGCGGTCGGGTTGGTGACTCCGCGGGCACCATTAGGTTCAGACGACGCCCTTGCGCAGGATGAAGCAGCCGTAGGGCCCGGGGTCCGATGTCCTGACCACCGCGAAGGAACGCTTGGCGGAGGCGTAGAAGTCGAAGCGCTCGAGGGCCTGAATGGCTACCGCTCGTCCCTCGACCCGGTTGACGACACTCTGCATGCGCTCGTGCACCGGCATGATGCGCCCGGGATCGTCGACGACCTCCATGCGCATGACAGGTGCCGGCACGAAGGTGTCGAGTGGCATCAGCGACAGGATGGCCTCGGCTGCACGGGACAGGTCGCACCCTGCCATGTTGACGAGCCGGCCGTAGGTGGTCTCCTTCGAAATGGTGACGGCTGGATGATTGACGTCGCAAAGGAGGATGTCGTCACCGTGTCCCATTGACATCAGCACCATGAGTAGTTCGGCTGAGATCGCGCGGTCTATGCCCTTCAGCATTCTTGTCCTCGGAGTTGAGGTTTTACATTTGGGTGTCGGAATACGTGGTTCGATCAGACTGCCCGCCGCTGCCCCCTGGATCGTCATCCCCAGGCGGCGCACCCTTCGATGAGGAAAGTGTCGCTCGGGAAAATCCAGGGCGATTGCGCTGCGAAGGCGGCTATGGCGGACTGGTGCGGCGGCGCTGCCTTCAGGCAGAACCGCGGGTCAGGCTAGCCGCGGGCAGCATGGCGGGTGTTCATCTGGTCGAATCCGACGGCCACCAAGATGAGGGCACCGATCGCGATTTGCAGGTAGAACGAGTTGATGGCCAAGAGGTTCCCGCCGTTGTTCAGGACACCGATGATCAGTGCACCGCAGGCGGCACCGATCGCACTGCCGCGGGCCCCGGACAGGCTTGCGCCGCCGATGACGCAGGCCGCGATCGCCTGCAACTCGAAGCCGGTCCCAGCCGTGGGAACACCGGCGCCGAGGCGGGAGGTCAGCAGCACACCTCCGACGGCTGCGAGCACGCCGGAGATTACGTACACCGTTGTGGTGACCAGGGCTACCGGGACCCCGGCGAGCCGGGCGGCCTCGGGGTTGGATCCCACCGAGTACACGTACCGGCCGAAGACGGTGCGGCCCAGTACGAACCAGGCGATCGCCGTGATGATCACAAAGACGATCAGCAGGTTGGGTATGCCCAGGATGGTGCCGTTGGCGACGGTTTGGAAGCTTTCTGGGAGGCCCTGGATCGTGTTGGCATGAGTGATCACCAAAACGATGCCGCGGGCGATGCCCAGCATCCCCAGGGTGGCGATGAACGGAGGCAGTTTGACCTTGGTGACCAGCAGGCCGTTGGCTAGGCCGAGGACGCCGCCGACCACCGCGCCCAGAAGGATGGACGGGACGATCGGCACCCCGGCGACCAAGAGTTGTGCGGTGACCGCCCCGGCCAGGCCCAGGATGGACCCGACCGCCAGGTCGATGCCGCCGGTCAGGATGACCATGAGCTGGCCGATGGCCAGAATGCCGAAGATGGCCACCTGGCGTGCCAGGTTTGCGAGGTTGTTGCCGGTGAGGAATTCCGGACTGGCCAAGGTGAGGGCGCCGACGGCGACGATCAGGACGATCAGCGCTCCGCTCTCCCGGCCGGCGATGTCTCCGAGGGTTTTGACCCGAACCCGCGGTCGCGGCGACGGCGGCACCGTGGCGGGACTGACCGCTACATCTTCCTCATTTGCCGATCCTCCGCCGGTGGTGGCGGGCGCCTCCGTGGCGTTTTCCCTGTGGGCACTGCTGATAACGGTGGTCTCTATGGGCTCGCGCCACATGAGTTTAGGCATTGGGGACCTCGATGTTCTGGTGGATGACCGGATTGAACTGCGGGTCGTTTACCAGGCCGGGAATGCCGTGGAGATGGTCCGGGTGTTCCGGTTCAACCACGCCGCCACTGGCCAGTCGAAGGACAGCTTCTTCCGAGGCGCCGCCTGGTAGTTCACCGGCAATCCCTTCGTCGCGCAGCACGAGCACCCGGTCTGCGAGTCCGAGCAGCTCTGGCAGGTAGGACGAGACCACGATGACGGCAAGGCCCTGCCTGGCCAGGTCGTTGATCACGTCGTAAAGCTCGCCTTTGGCGCCGACATCGATGCCCTTGGTGGGTTCGTCGAACATGATCACCTTGGGTTTGGTCAGCAGCCAGCGGGCCAGCAGCACCTTCTGCTGGTTGCCTCCGGACAGGGTGGACACCGGCTGGTCGTACGATCCGGCACGCAGTCGCAGACTGTCCAGCAGCTTGTCGGCTGCGTCGGCTTGTTCCTTTCCAGGTAGCAGCCCCTTACGGGATCGCGCTCGCAGGCTCGCGATGGTGACGTTCTGGCGGATCGACAGTTCCGGCAGCAGCCCCAAAATCTTGCGGTCTTCGGTCAGCAGTGCCACTCCGGAGTTCATCATGCTCCGTGGCCCGTTCGGTTTGACCGTCTCGCCGTCGATCTTGATCTCACCCTCGGCGATGGGTTCGCTGCCAAAGATGGACAGCAGCAGTTCGCTGCGTCCGGAGCCGAGAAGGCCGCCGATGCCCAGGATCTCACCGGCTCGGGCGTCGAAATCCACGGATGGACCGTTACCGGTCCGGCGCAGCCCGCGGACGCTCAGCCGGGCCGGGCCGAGTTTCCTGTCCTCCTCCGGGTACAGCGAGGAAACCTCGCGACCGACCATCGCGGTGATCAACTTGTTCTCGTCGTACTCAGACATCGGCCCGCTCTGGGATAGTCCCCCGTCTCGCAGGACCGTGACCCAGTCGCCGATCGCGAACATCTCCTCCAGGCGGTGGGTCACGTAGAGCATGGCCACTCCCTGCTCCCTGAACCGTTTGATCAGCTCGAGCAGCCGGTCAGACTCCGTTTCGGTGAGAGCCGTTGTCGGCTCGTCGAACACGATGACCTTCACCGAGTCGGCGGTCAGGACCTTAGCGATTTCGACGAGTTGTTTGGTGGCGGAGGGCAGGCGCTCGACGATGGTGGCCGGGCTGACATCGGTCAGGCCGAGCTGGTCCAGGACGGTGCGGCACCGGCTATGCAGGTCGCGAGAACGGACCACCCCCGATCGTGACGGAAGCCGGCCCATGAACATGTTCTCGCCGACCGACAGGTGCGGCAGCAGGCTCAGCTCCTGGTAGACGGCCTGCACGCCGGCGCTGCGCAGGGCCGCGGGTGTGACGGTGGTGACTAACTTGCCCTCAATGTCGTAGCTGCCGCTGTCGCGGTGCAGGGCTCCGGTGAGCACCTTGATCAGGGTGGACTTGCCGGCTCCGTTCTCCCCGGCCAGGCAGTGCACCTGGCCGGGCACCAAGGTCAGGGATACGGCGCTGAGCGCCTGCACGGGTCCGAACGCCTTGGACACGTCGGTGAGCTGGAGGATGGCCGGACCTTCCGGCTTGCGGATGGTCATCCGCCGGCCTTCGCCTTCGGAGGTTCAAGGAGAGACTTGATTTCAGGCTTGATCATGTTGTCTCGGTCGGCGATCGCCACACCGGGGTCGAGGGTGGCTGGCGGGATTCGGCCCTGGGTGGCCATTGCGGCCTCGACTACGCCCTGGTATCCGAGGAAGTAGGGGTTTTGTACGACGAGGGCATCGATCGTTCCTGCGGCCAGGGCGGCGTTCTCGGCCGGGTCGGAGTCGAAAGCGACAACGGGTATCTTGTCGGCGGCGTTGTTGTCCTTGATGGCGGTTGCTGCGCCGACACCGGAGCTATTGTTGTCGGCAAAAACTCCGACTAGGTCAGAGTTGGCCGCGATTGCATCGTTCACCTGCGACGCGGCTGTTCCGATGTCATTGTTGTTGTAGTTCTGCAGATGCGAGTCAATCTTGGGGCATTTCTCGGCAAGCCCGGCCCTAAACCCCGCGTCGCGGTCTTGATTGGCTTCGATTCCGGCGATGGGTGCCTCCACCAGCACCTTGCCTGTTGTCTTGGCTGCTGCTGTGAGGAGCTCGCACATGCGGATGCCGCCCTGGGAGCCCGCTAGCTTGTTGTTCGTGCCGATGTGCCCTTCGATGGTTGCGGTAACGCGGGTGTCGGTGGTGATGACCTTGATTCCCGCCTTTCGTGCGGCATCGATGGACGCGTTCAGTGCATCGCTGGAGCTGGGCGCAATGACGATCGCATTGACTCCCCGGGAGACCGCATTTTCCACCAACTGAACTTGACCAGCGATGTCCGTCTCCGAGGTCGGCCCGAACTTCCCGACGGTGATACCGAAGTCTTTTGCGGCCGCGTCGGCGCCGGCCAGCAGAGTTTGCCAGTACGCGGAGTCAGTAGCGCGGATGATGACGTCGACCTTCTGGCCGAAGGCCGCCCCGCCACCACCGCCACCGCCACCGCTGCTTGTTGCCTTACCCGATGTGGTGGCTCGCCCACCGACGACCCCGGCGACCAGCGCCACCAACGCGATCGCTGCCACCAGGGATGTTGAGAAGACCGTTCGAGATCGCGCCATTTGCGTTTCACCTCATGTTCTCGATATTTTGCTTCTACCATTTTCCTTCGGACATCTGAGCAGTTGTGCGCTGCCTATACGTTTCTGAAAGCTGACCTTTAAAGAGCCTTACTACTTTGCTCGGCGCCAGCACATTGCGGGTCTTTTTGTCAGCGCTTGTTCTTAGCCGCTTTAGGGTGCGGACCGAAGGATTCAAAGGTACGGTCTTGCACTATCCCGTTTTGGGACGTGGTGCGTCGTTGCAGTTAGGTCTTGATCCGGCCGGCTGCAGCGATCTCTCCCGTTCTGAACTTGGGGGATTCCTGTGTCGGACGCGTCGGCAGTTGGTCGGCGTTCAGGCTGCCACCGACACACACGGCCAGGCCTTGGTGCGGGCCGATGTCGTGATCGGGGAAGACTTCATCGACTCACCAGGGCATCCCACCAGGCATCACCCCCGGCCAGAGCATCGGCGTTGGGCACCCGTCCGCCCTCCACCAGCCGCTGGGCGGTCGCAAGGAGATCCTTAGTGCGTGCGATGTTGATCTCGCATTCGCGGACAGGGTTCTCGCGAATGGGATCGGTGTCGAAGTAGTAGGTGCCTGCGTAACCGTCACGCACGAGGTAGAACAACGCCTCCAGCGACTGCACTAGGGTCACTGAACCCAGCGCGAGGCCGTCGTCCGCCGCGCCCCACCCGTCGTTGAGCTGCACGCCTTTCAGGCGTCCCTCCGCCAAGCACACCGCGATGGACTGCGCGGGATTTTCATGTGCCATCAGCATGTGCGCGAAATCTAGTGTGACGGCGAGATTGTCGCGGCCCGTCGCCGCGATCAAGGCCAGCACGCTGCCAGAGGTGGACAGCAAGGTCCGGGCCCGCGGCTCCGCAGGCTTGAACTCGATGCTCACCGTCACGTCCTGGGCGTGGTCGGCCACCTCGCCATAGCATTCGACGAGGTGCTGCCACCCCGAGCGGTAGTCCATTTGGAACGGGTACTCATACCCGTCATGCGCGGGCCACAGGACGACGTGATCCGAACCCATCTCACGGCAGACGTCGACGGCCTCCTTCGCGACGCGAACCGCGTCGGCACGGACCTCCGCCGCCGGATGTGTGAAAGCTCCGTCGGAGAATCGAGAAGCCGGCCACCGCACCTGGATACCAGTATTCACCAGTTGGGCGCCCTTGATCGCCGTCGACAGCTCAGCAGGAGTGGTGTCAACGAAATGCTCGGGGTAGTTCACCTCCAGGGCCGTCAAACCTTCGACTTTCCCCGCAACTTCGACGAGTTCGAGCGTGGGGGTCTTGGTGGTGGGATGGGCCACCCCACCACCCAAAGCGAAGGAGTTAAGCCGAGTCGCGAAATGCGGCTGCGTTGGTGCCATTTCTGCTACTCTCTGATTGAAGTTGTTCGACGGGTCAGCCACGAAGATCGCGCCGAGGAAAGCAATGACGCCGCGGTTCCCGCGAGTTAGTTAACGGCCAAAAAAAGCCGGCCCACCCGGGTAGGTTCTCACACGGTTACCTGCCTTGGCCACCCTCTGCTGCGAACAATTTCTGGTTTTTCATCCCCCCACGTCATGGTGGGCATGGTCGCCAGTTTCTATCGCAACCTTAGAAGAACTTTGAACATGGTCGTCACTGAGGATGAAGTTCTGTCGCCATCTTAGAAGAATTTTGAACATGGTCGTCAGCGATATATGAACTCCTCGCAACCCATCCATGCCGAATTGGAGTCCTCGGAGCGAGCTAACCACCGAACACCGCCGTCCTCACGCTCGATTCGCTTCGCTGCGCTCGGGCGAGATCGCGGCATTCAACCCAAGAGGATCTGCTGGTCAAAGGACCGTGCGGGTGCTGGCAATTCATCGCCGTTCCCAGCCGCCTATAGGTCGACCCAACAGTGGCCTCATTGCAGATGAAGGTGTGCAGGCCGGCGCGTCGTTGTCCGCGTAGGGATCGAGGCTTCCCGAGGTAGAAGTTCTGAACCACCCATCCTGAAGACCTCGACATGGCTGACGCTATCTGCGTCGCCCCACCTGACCTGACCACATTCGTCGCTACACGAGCTTGTGTTGGAGGTGCTCGACGCGCTGCGCATCGGCTCGCTTTGGGTCATTGACAAACTGCCGCCTAGGACGCCTGCAATCTCACCGAGCGGACCTCTTTCACATTCGGTACACCCGTCGCGCAGTGCCCGCGAAGAGTGCGGTCCGCTCGTCGTGGTCGAGATAGCTGGTGATGTGGTCGAAGGCGCGATACAGCTCGGTGTAGCTGGAGTACAGGCCGTCGACGGGGAAGTTGCTGGCGAACATGCAGCGGTTGGGCCCGAAGGTGTCGATCGTGTCGATCACGATTTGATGGATGCTGTTGATGGTCCATTGGTGGTCGTTGGTGCCGAGCGCAGAGATCTTGACGGTCGTGTTCGTTGCGGCTGCGAATCGAGTCAGGTCTCGTCGCCAATGGGTCAGGGCGCTTGGATCCCGGTCGACCGGCATGCCGGCGTGGTCGAGCACGATCGAGATGTTGCTGTGGGCGGCGGCGAGGTCGGCGGCGGCGCGGAGCTGGTGCGGGAACACTTGCAGGTCGAACGAAAGTCCTAGTTCCCCGACTGCTTGGAAGCCGTCGAGCCAGGCGGGGTCGTTCATCAGGTCGGACCGGTCCCGGTGGGTGTAGATGGGGTTGGGGTGCCAGTTGAGGATGTCGCGAACGCCGCGGACGGAAGGGTGGGTGGCGTGTTCGGCGAGCTGGTCTCGTGCGTTCGGTGCGGTGAGGTCGACCTTCACGACCTGGACGGTGGGCACGGTGTGGTCGGCAATTACCTGGTCGATCCAGGCTCCTTCGGCGAGGGGATCCGCGGCGCCGTTCTCGACGTGCACAGAACCGACTAGTCGGGCGTCGAGCTGGCTGAGGCCGGCAGCGTCCTTGAGGTAATCCTGAATTAGGTAGTCGCGGCGCAGGCCGAGGTCGATGCCGTGGTAGCGGAGGGTGGGTGGTCCTTCCAGCCAGGGGTAGGAGACGCTGCTGAGCCGGCAGAGGTGGTGATGGGCGTCGATGATCTCTAAGCCGAGCATTGTTCCTCCGTCCTTGGAGTGGTGCCTGAGGATTCGTCTTGGGGATGCCGCCGACCTAGTGGTCCTAGAACAGTCAGTAGTGGTCGGCGAGGTGACGGGCGATGCAGAGTTCGACTCCGGCATGGTCGAGGTCTCCGTCGCCGTCGGCTACGGCTTGTTCGAATACGTGACGGAGGGTGCTGGTCAACGGCAGGTCTGCCCCGTGGGCCGCAGCCGCCTCGGTGGCGAAGCGGAGGTCCTTCAGTTGGTTGACCGAGCTGCCACCACCGTGGAAGTCGCCAGCGAGCCAACGGTCCTTCTTTTGTTGCAGGACCTGCGAGTCGGCCAGTCCGCCGCTGAACAGCTCCAGGAGTTGGCTGCGGTCGATGCCGGTCTGATCGGCGAGGACGAGTGCTTCGGCGATCGCTGTGACCGTTGCGGCGACAACGACCTGGTTGCAGGCTTTGCCGGTTTGTCCGGCGCCGCTGGGGCCCAGGTGACGAACGGTTGAGCCGACCTGGGTGAGGATGGGCCATGCTCGGTCGACCGCGTCCTGGGTGCCGCCGACCATGACGCTGAGGTTGCCGGATTCGGCGCCGTCGACGCCACCGCTGAGGGGGGCGTCGACCAGGTCGATGTTGGACCGGGCGAGTTGTTTCGCGAGCTGGGCGACGCCGACGGGTGAGACAGTGCCGTGCACGACTAGGACAGGCCGGTCGATGCCTGCCGTGGCCCAGCCTGAGAGGAGCCCGTCGGGTCCGCGAAGGATTTGTTTGACGTCGGCTAGGTCGGTGAGGACGGTTAGCGTGATCGGCGCGGCAGCGGCCGATGGGGTGGGCGCGACGTGGGCCCCGGCACGGCCGAGCGGACCGCACTTATTCGGGGTGCGGTTCCAGACGGTGAGAGTTCTCAGGCTGGTCAGAAGGCGGCGGGCGATAGGTTCCCCCATTCGGCCGAGGCCGAGAAGCGACACGGTGGGTGTGGTCATGGTTGGGTCACCCCTCTCAGGTTGGGCGTTCGCCCATGTCTGGACGACGGCAGGGCAGTCTGGTCCGTCCGCGCCGGCCCGGTAGTCGGGCCGGCGCGGATCTGTTTGGAGTCCGGGCTTGGGCTCAGGCGTCGACGAGAGCTTCTGTTTCGCGGCGAAGTTCTAGGGCGGTGGCCAAGGAGTCGTCGATCACCACGTCGTCCCAGCGGACGCTGGCACCCTTGTCCACATCGTTCTTCAGCTCGACGTGGTGGGCCAGGGCGACGGGGAGGAGTCCCTGGCGGACCGAGGTCTTCGCGGAGACGAGCTTGCCCCATACTGTGTAACCGCCCTCACCGTCGAGGAACTCCCCAGCCTTCAGGTCCTTCTTGGCGGTGGCAACGACATCGCCGTGGAAGCCGATCGGGGACCCAGTGGCGACCCCACGCAGGACGGCGTTGGCGATCGAGATGTTCAGCTCGAGACCGACATAGTGGTAGGGGCGATAGAGGGCGGCGTACTGGCCGCTGGGGTCCGGGTGCCATGGGTACTCGGTGAAACATCCGGAGACGTACTTGTTGGTGGCCTTCACGACCACGAACACCCCTTCCTGGGTGTTGAACGGGATCCACTCACCGTCGCGCGTGACGCTGGACATCACCTCGACTGAGCCTTCCGAGGCCAGCACTCCCCCAACCTCCGCCGGTCGGCAGACGGTGGCGATCTCTTCGATGTTGCCGGGGGTGAAGGTGAGGCCGTCGTCGGAGGGGGTGAGGCCGGCCGCGTTGGCCACGGCGGCCATCTCGATGGAGGCCTTGGTGCCGTCCCGGAACGAGGTGTGCATGTTGGGGTTGAGCTGGCCCGAGTCGGTGAGCTCTTTGGAGAACTCCCAGTTGTCCCAGACGTTGTCGGGGTTCATCTCGTGGTAGTGCTCCAGGTACTTTGCACCTTTGCCGGCGCACACGACGTCGAAACCTGAGGTGCGGGCCCAGTCGACGAGCTCCATGATCAGCGCCGGCTGGTCGCCGTAGGCCATGGAGTAGACCACCCCGGCCTGCTCAGCTCGCCGCGCCAGGGCGGGGCCCGCTAATGCGTCGGCCTCGACGGTGACCATGATGATGTGCTTGCCGCCGGCGATGGCTCGCAGCGCATGGTCGACGCCCACGATAGGGTTTCCGGTGGCCTCGACGATTACGTCGATGTCGGCGTCGAACAGCGGGGCGGCGTCGGCGATGATCGCGGTTGTCCCGTTGGCGATCGCGTCGTGGACGTCAGCGCCGATCGCGTCCTTGGGCCACTCGACGAGGTCGAAGGCACCCCGGGCTCGGGCCACGTTGATGTCGGCGATCGCGACCACGTGCACGCCGGGGATGTTGCGCGCCTGCGACAGGTACATGGTGCCGTAGCGGCCGGCACCGATCAGTCCGACGCGGATCGGTCGGCCGTCGCGTTCACGCTGCTGTAGTAAGGAGTAAAGGTTCATGAGTTGCCATTCTGGTCTGGTGGGGACGGCGACGACCTGTTTGATGAGTTGCTCGAAGGACCCGGATTGTGGGTTGGACGTCGGTCACCGTCGGATTCTGGAAAGAGCTGGGTGAAGACCCGGGGCAGGGCCACGGATGGGCTGAGCCCGGCCCCGGATCGGTCCGGAGGGCTCAGCGGGTGAGGGTGGATCCGGCCGTGGCACCTTCCTCGCTGGGCGCCGTCGGGCCGTCGGTTGTGGGGGCGGCAGGCTTGGCGCCGCCCCGGTTCCGACGGAACCCTGACCAGCCTTTGCTGCCCTGGTCGATGGCGACGGCGATGACGACGACTAGGCCGGTGACGATTTGCTCGTAGAAACTCGGCACGTTCAACAGCACCAGGCCGTTGGTGAGTGCGCCGAGGATGAGGGCGCCGACGAGGGTGCCGGCGATGCGGCCCTCACCGCCCATCAGGTTCGCTCCGCCAATGACGGCGGCGGCGATAGCGGTGAGCAGGTAAGGGGCGCCGGCTTCGGACTGGGCGGCGCTGATCCGGGCCACGATGACAAGCCCGCCGAGGGCGGCCAGCAGCCCGGAGATGCCGTAGACGATGACCTTGACCCGGGTGACCCGGACACCGGACAGCCAGGCGGTTTCCTCACTACCGCCGGTGGCGATGACGTTCTGCCCGAACACGGTCTTCCGGAGCAGTAACCAAGCGAGGACGGCGACAATGATCACGACGACGACGACGATCGGGACGCCACCGATGTAGCTGTTCAGCAGCAGCACGAACTGCTCGGGCACGTTGTAGACCGGCTGACCGTTGGTGGCCACATAGGCGAGGCCTTGGAAGACGCTCATCGTGCCCAGGGTGGCGATGAACGGCGGCAGCTTGAGGAGGGTGATCAGGAAGCCGTTCACCGCGCCAGCGAGAAAGCCGATCACCAGTCCGATGAGCAGGCCGGGAATAGCAGGGACCCCGTTGTTGACCATCAGGGCGGCGGACACGATGCCCACGAAGCTGGCGATCGAACCGACGGACAGGTCAATACCGCCGGTGATGATCACGAACGTGATTCCGATGCCGATCAAAGCGTTGACGGACGCAGAGACGGCGACGTCACGGAGGTTGTTCACGGTGAGGAAGTTCTCGTTCAGGATGCCGAAGATGATAAAGATGACGGCTGCCGCGGCAAAGATTGCGACGGCCTGATAGTTGATGTGGACCTTGCGGGGCGCCTGGCTGACGGCGGTGTCGTTGCTCATGCTGGTATTCCCTTCGCGATTCCCATGGCACTGGCCACAAGGCTGTGTTCGTTGATGTCATCGCCGACATGCTCGGAGATGAACTGACCGTTGCGCATCACGAGCACCCGGTCGCTCAGTGAGATGACCTCGGGTAGGTCGGAGGAGACGACGATGATCGCCTTCCCGTCGGCGGCGAGCTGGTCGATCAGGCCGTAGATTTCGGCTTTGCCGCCGACGTCAACGCCCTTGGTTGGCTCGTCGAAGAGGTAGACGTGGGCGTTCATGCGCAGCCACTTAGCGATCACCAGCTTCTGTTGATTGCCGCCGGAGTACTGCCGCGCTTGTAGTCGCACCGTCGCCGGTTTCAGGGCCAGCGACGACGCGATCTCGGTAGCGACGCTGATTTGGCGGCGGACGTTGATCAACGGTCCGCGGCCGACCAGGTCGGGTGCTCCGGTCAGCGCGACATTGGCGTGGGCCGGCATCTGCAGCGCCAACCCTTGCCGTTTGCGGTCTTCCGGGATGAACGCGATACCGGCGTCTCGGCTGCTGTTCGGGTTGGCGACCTTGGCGGTCTTGCCGTTAATGGTGAGCGTTCCGCCGCAACCGTGGTCGGCCCGCACAATGGCGCGGAGAAACTCGGTCCGACCGGAACCCACGAGGCCAGCAATTCCCACCACCTCGCCGGCGCGGACGGCGATGTCGTTGGTCGCCGCGCTTTCCGGCCGGCTCACCCCCTCGGCGGTGAACAGGACAGGGGCGTCCGGTTTGACTGGGTGCAGGCGGTGGAAGTTCAGCAGCTCCCGTCCCACCATGCGGCGCACGATCTCCTCAGTGGACGTCTGACCAATTGACGTCTCGTAGGCGACGTGGCCGTCTCGGAGCACCACTACCCGGTCCGAGACCGCCATCACCTCCGGCATCCGGTGAGACACGTAGATGACACCAACGCCGCGTTCTTCCGCCAGCTCGCGTAGCCGTTTCAACACCGCGGCCACGTTGTGCTCCAACATTGAGGTGGTGGGTTCGTCCAACGCCACGATCTTGGCGTTGAACGCGAACGCTTTTGCAATGGTCAGCGCGTGACGTTGAGCCGGGCTGAGTCGGCTCAGGCGCGTCCTGGGGTCCAGCGGGAACCCCATCGCAGCCACGTCGTTGAGCGCGACCTGGACGTGCTGGCCGGCCTCCCGCCGTTCGCTGGCGGTCTTTCCGAGCAGCACGTTCTGCTCGACCGTCAGCTGGGGTACGATCGCGGGTTCCTGCTTGGCGATCATGATGCCCTCGGCGAGGGCGTGACGTGGGGTGTACTCGCTGCGCTGGACTCCGTCGACGGTTACGCTTCCCCGGTCGGGGGCGAACGAGCCGCCGAGAATGTTCAGCAGGGTGCTTTTACCCGCTCCGTTCTCGCCGGCGAGGGTGAGAACTTCGCCGCGGTTCAGGGTGAAGGTGACGTCCTCGAGCGCTCGCACGCCCGGGAACGACTTGGCGATGTTCTTGATCTCCAGCAGTGTCGTGGTCATCTGTCGCGCCTCATCTCTCGGTCGTGGGGAGCGCGTATCACGGCATGCCGGTCTGGTACTGGGACACGTTGGACTTGTCGACGATGAAGGCGGGAACGTCGACCCAGCCCGGGACTTTCTGCCCGTCGGCCAGCCACAGCGCCGCTTGCACACCCGCTGCGCCTTCGCTGACCGGCCGCTCGGAGACGGTGGCGGTGATGTTGCCCTCGCCGATCTCCTTCTTGGCCTGCGGGATGCCGTCGGTGCCGACGAGGAGGACCTTGCCGGTGAGCCCCTTGGCGTCGATGGCGGACTGCACCCCGAGGGCCATGCTGTCGTTCTGCGAGTAGAACGCCTTAATGTCGGGGTTGGCGGTCAGCATGGCGTTGGCGATGGTTTTGGCCTGGTTGGTGTCCCACTTGGCGGTCTGTGCGGCCACCAGCTCCAGGTTGGTGTGCTTGGCCAGACCGGTCTTGAACCCCTTACCGCGGTTGAGGGCGTTCGACGACCCGGGGTCGCCCTCGATCATCGCCACCTTGCCGCCGTCGGGGAGCTGCTTAGCAATGTAGTCAGCGGCGGTCTCGCCGATGGTCAGGGCGTCCGGGCCCACGTAGACCACGCCCGGGATCGTGCTTTTCGCGTCGTTC
>JAOPXN010000079.1 GCA_025965155.1 Propionibacteriaceae bacterium | reverse complement strand
CCGCGACAGCAGCCCCACGAGGGTCGACTTACCGGCACCCGAGGGCCCGACCACCGCCACCCGTTGCCCCGCCTGCACCGAGAAGCTCAGGCCCTTCAGCACCGGATGCCCTTCCCGGTAAGACAGGGTCACATCGTCAAACCGGACATAGCCGTGGAACCGGCGGGCTGGACGAGCCCAGCTGGCGTCGGTGAGCTCCACCTCTTCGTCCATCACATCGACGATCCGCTCCCCCGAGGCAGCCGCCTTTGCCAGCCGGGCGGTGTACTTGGCGATGTCGCGCAGCGGCCGGAAGGCGGTCTTCAGGTAGGTCAGGAACACCGTCAGCTCGCCTGGGGTCAGAGCGCCGCTGAGGACCCGCTGAGCGCCGACGAACAGCACCAGGCCGGTGGCAACTCCCACCAGTACGTCGGTCTTGCGTTCCAGTCCGGCGGACAGCTTCTTCGCCTTGACCCCATCCTTGAAGCTGCGCTGGTTGCTGCCGCCGAAACGCTGCTGCATCCGGCTCTCCAGCGAGTAGCTCTGCACCACCGTCATTGAGCTCAACGACTCCGTGGCGAGCGAGGCGAGTGCGCCTTCGGCCGTGCGCTGCACTCTGGACACACCGACGATCTTCCGGGTGAGTCTCCGGCTGATCAGGCCGAACAGCGGGAACACCACCAGCACCACGAGTGCCAGCTGCCAGTCCAGCACCGCGATCACGACGAACATGCCGAACACCGTGACCACGTTGCCGGCCAACGGGATCAGCGCTGTCACGGTGGCGTCCTGCAACCGTCCCACGTCGCCAGTCACCCGGGTGACGAGGTCACCCGTGCGCGAGCGGTCGTGAAACCTCATCGACAGCGCATTGAGGTGGGCGTAGAGCTCGGTCCGCACCCGGGACAGGACCAGGTTTCCGGCCTGCGCGAAGCAGATGGTCATCACGTAGGACGCGCCCGCACGCAGCATGGTTGCGCCCACCAGCGCGAGCGCGCAGATGATCAACAGGGTCTGCAGGCTCCCGACGGCTGTCTCACGGGTGCTCAGATCTGCTCCCGACTCGTTGACGATGGCATCCAGGATGTATGCCAGCGGCCACGGTTCGACCAGCCGGAAGCCAACTTCGCAGAACAGCGCCAGGAAACCGATCAGCAGCAGCTTGCGCTGGTCGCGAATGTGGCCGGAGAACCGTTTGAGCGTGCGCTTCAGGCCCGGCAGGGCACCGACGAGGGTGGAGGGCTTGCTGCTCATCGGACCAGCACCCCCGGCACCACCAGCGCCAGCGCCCGATCCACCACACGACTCCAGGTGTGCCGCTCGACGGCGGCGAACCGGGTGCTCAGCCGGAGGGCCTGCCGCTCGGCCTCGTCCAGCCGGAGCGCCCGGAGCGCGTCCGCCAACGCGGCCGGATCGCCGGGACGGACCAGCCGGCCGAGCCGGCCGAGGTCGAGCGCCTCCGGAATCTGACCGATGGCGCTGGCGACGACCGGAAGTCCGGCAGCCAGGTACTCGTACACCTTCAGGGGTGAGAAGTAGCACTGGTCCTGCTGGGGATAGGGAGCGCAGGCGATGTCCATCCGGTGCAGCTGGGCGGCGACGCCGTCAGCGGCGACCGCGCCGGTGAGCTCGGTCTGCTTCCCGATCCCGAGCTGGTGGGCCAACCGCTCGATCTCTGCCCGCAGCGGACCGTCCCCGACCACCAGCAACCGCCAGGTGGGGTCATCGGCCAGCAGCCGCGCCATGGCGGCAACCAGCACCTCAATCCCATGCCAGGCTTTCAGGGTGCCGACGAAACCGACGGTGAAATCGGCGCCGGCCGCCGGAGCCACCGGCCGGCGCGGCGGTGTGATCCGGGTGATGTCCACTCCGTTGGCCAGCGTGTGCACCCGGTCCGGACGCGTCGACTGGGCTCGGGCCCAGTCCGCCACCGGATCGCTGACGCACACCACCGCACCGGCCCGAGACAGCGCGCTTCGCGCCACCTGCTCGGCCGTCGTACGGTCGACCAACTCCCGAAAGGTGGTCTGCTCCTCGACCAGGGGCGCGTTGACCTCCAGGATGCTGGGCACCTGGTGCTCGTCGGCCCACCGGGTCGCTGTCACGCCCCAGAGCGAGTAACGCTCGTAGACCAGGTCCGGCTCGATCGCGTCGAGCACGGCGGCGACCGCCGCATCGCTCGCCTGGGCTGCTCTCTCCCGCTCCGCCGTATCACCCCGGCCCACGGCCGGCAGGGTGTGCACCGTGATGACCGGTGAGGTGCCAGCCGGTCGCGGCGTCAGCAGATGGACCTCGTGGCCGCGGTCGGTGAGCTCGGTCAGCACCGCCTGGGCATGGATGGAGGCTCCCTTGCTGCCGAAGACGGGGATCCCGGGATCGGCACAGATGTAGGCGATACGCATCAGCTCAGTCCTTTCCTGCAGTCGTTGCGATTCCTGCGGCCGTAGCGGGGGGCCGGACGCCCGGGAACTGAGCGGCAACGGAGCGTGCCTGCCGGCTGGTGTCGAACTCGGTCTCCACCAGGTCGCGGGCCGACTTGGCCAGCGACGAACGCAGCGTGACGTCATCCAGCAACCGGTCGAGCGCGGCGGCCAACGCCGCCGGATCGCGCTGCGGGACCAGCAGGCCGGTGATGTCATCGACGATCACCTCGGGGATCCCGGTGACCGGTGTAGCCACGCACGGCGTACCCAGCGCCATCGCCTCGAGCAGCACAGTGGGCAGACCGTCCCGGTTCCCGTCCTCGCCGACGATGCAGGGTGCCGCGAAAGCGGCGGCCCCGCCGACGACCTTGATCACCTCCGACTGTGGCAGCGCGCCGAGCATCCGCACGTGGCGGTCCAGGTCGAGGTCGCGAATCTGCTCGGCGAGCCGGGCTTCCCACTCCCCGGCGCCGACCAGGTCGATGCGGAACTCGCGCCCGGCGTCCCGCAGCAGCGCGGCGGCGTCGATCAGGTCGCCGAAGCCCTTCTTCTCGACCAGACGGCCGACTGCAGCGATCACCGGTGGCCGGTCGGTCGGCTCGGTGTAGTTGAACGCGCGGACGTCGATGCCGTTGTAGATGCGGCACACCCGGTCCGCGTCAGCGCCCAGCAGCTCGCGAAGGTAACGCAGGTTGAAGTCGCTGACCGTGATCACGCTGGTGGCGCCACGGATTGTCCGGCGTAGGTCCTCACGGTCCACCGACTCGTGGAAGATGTCCTTGGCGTGGGCGGTCACCGTGTAGCCGATACCCGCCATCGCCGCCGCCAGCCGGGCCACCGTGGATGCGACGGAGGCAAAGTGGGCGTGCAGGTGGGTGATGCCACGCTGTCGGCAGGCGCGTGCTGTGTGGATGGCCTGGACTGCGTCGCGCACGTCCACCTGCAGCAGGTCAGGCAGATGGGTGCTGAGGTCCCCCAGCTCGTCGCCTGCATCCCGGAGGGTCTGCCACACATCGGCGGCGCGCATCCCAGCGTACGGGAGGTAGCTCACCGGTGCCCGAAGCTCGGCCAGGCTGGCATGGAAGCGGCCGTCGACCGGCGCCCGGAGCGAGAACACCTCCAGGTCAACGCCCATCTGCTGCATCTGCAGGAGTTCGGTGACGATGAAGGTCTCGGAGAAGCGGGGGTACATCTTCACGACATAACCGACCTTGGCGGGCGCGGCGTCCTCGGCGCCACCTGGAATGAGTGCGTTACGCAACATGATCAAGTCCTCTCACCAGCGTCGCTGCCAGTGCAGGCACGGCGTCCAGGCCGGCCAGGTTGATGGTTGTCTTGGCTCGGGTGGAGCCGTGGTCACAGTGCTGAACCGCGGCGGCGAGCCAGCGGGCCAGCCAAGGGCTGGTCAGCTGGTCGACGTCGATCATGTCGGCCAAGCCGTGGTCGGTGAGCCGGCGGGCCCGGATCTGCTGCTCGGTCCGCGGTGTGGTCCGTGGCACGAACAAAGCCGGTGTTGCGGTGGCCAGGATCTCGCAGGCACTGTTGTATCCGGCCATCGAGACCACAGCGGCAGCGCGGTCGACCAGCGCGGCCGCATCGGGCAGGAAGTCGTGCACAGTGAGCGCCGGGTTGGCCGTCGCCGCCTGCCGCAGCCGGAGACGGCTGTCGGCATTCATGAACGGCCCGGTCAGGATGATGCCGCGGTGGCCCGCCGGCATCTGGGTCCGGGCGAACGAGTCAGCCAGCTGGTAGCCGTCCTGGCCGCCCCCAACGAGGCAGAGAATGTACGGCGATTCCGGTCCGCTGGCGGCCGCCGGGCTACCCTGCTCCTTCGCAGCGATGCGCCCGTGACTGAGATAGCCGGTGTAGACGGTCTTGTTGGCGACGACCGGCGGCAGCCCGTACTCCACCACCGGGTCGTATACAGCTTGGTCCCCGTACACCCAGACCTGGTCGTAGAACTGCGCGATGGCGCTGGTGGTACCCATCGCCTCCCACTCACGCACGGTGGAGACCGGGTCGTCAAGGATCTCCCTGAGACCCAGCACGATCTTCGTCCCGCCGGCAGCGGACAGCGTCCGCAGGGCCGGGAGGAGTTCGCCGCCTACGCCGAGCGGGACCTTGTCCACGATCAGCAGGTCCGGCTCGAACGCAGTCAGGGCGCCGTCGATCACGCGGCGCCGCATTTCGATCACGAGGGACAGCGGGCTGTTCAGTGCACGGCTTTGGTACTCACCGGCGGCATCCTTACTGATTGTCGGCAGGGTGACGACATCGGTGTGGGCCGGCAGCCCCAGGGTTGTCGCCTCCGGGTTACCGGTAATGATCAGCACGTCAATATCGGGCCACGCCTCCACCAGCACAGCGGCCAGGCCTAGGTTGCGCCGGGTGTGTCCCAGACCGACCGTGTCATGGGAATAGAACGCCACGCGACGTGGCATCTGCTCGCTCAGAGACATCGACCCTCCAGAGTTGTCAGGGTCGGTACTCCGACCCGCTGTTAACACTCTGTTCACCCAAGGTGAATCCCACATGAGCCTCAGATGAGGACTTACTCATCCGTCATCTGGTTGCTTGGGTCGTTCGGGGTCGGGTCGTGCGGGGCCCGGGTCGATCCAGGCGACCGCCCGCGGGCGGCCCCCGTGCCTCAGCCGCCGAAGCTTTCCAACGAGCTCACTGCTCGCCGTAGCCGGTCGGTCCCGTCGACCAGGGATCGCCGCACTGCGGGAGCAAGGTCAGTCTCGGCCAGGGTGCGGTCGGCAAGTTCGAGCGCGGAGCGGGTCGAGGCCGAGCTGGGATAGGACAGCAGGGCCACCTGGCCGAGCGCCCAGCCGGTCCTGAACCGGGCCGTGTCGGCGATCTCGGCGAAGTAGGCGGAGACGAACGGCCTGGTCAGCTCGACCTGGGTGGGCACGAAAAAGCCCTCCGCGGTGGCGTACAGCTCGTAGGCACCGGTCGTGGATGGCCGCATCAGCAGCTCCCAGGCCGCGTCCTTTGCCGCCGCCGTGGGCAACCCCGCGCGGGCCCGGGCCGCATGCGCCTCAGCGGACGCGGACGGGTCATCGCGCAGCGCCTTCTCGATCAGCTCTGCGTCGGCGGTCAGGATGGCTAGCCGCTCGACCATGGCCCAGCTCAGCTCGGGATCGAGCGAGACGCCCGTGGGCAGCTCCGAGCGTAGCCAGCGGTGCAGCTCGTCGGCATCGTCACTGCTGCGGATGGCGATCCGGAACGCTGCCAGCTGGCGGTCGGAGCCGCTTTCGGATGCCGCGACGATGTCGTCGGCTGCCGCGTTCACCAGCTGTGTCCGCCGGACCCGCTCCGCGGGCGGAGCGTACGGGCCCGCCAGCTGATCTTGGGCGAACTGCAGCACCGACCTGAGCACCACATCGGAATCTTCAGACCTGGCGGCAGTGCAGAGCGCGTCGAGGGCAACGGCCGGGTTGAGCTCTGCGCTGCGGACGGCATCCCTTACTGCGTTGAGGACGACGACCCGAGACGCGGAGTCGCTCAGCAGCGGAAGAGTGGCTAGTGCGGAGGACCAGTCGCCGAACCTGATCCTTGCCCAGCTGGAGTCAGCTGCGTCCGGCACCACCAGCGCCGTACCGTTGGGGAGGTCAACCTGTACCGGCTGACGTCCGACCGCGGCTCCGCTGCTGGACAGCAGTTCGCCCGAGGCGTTGTAGCTCGCCACGGTCACGGCGTGGGTCCGGTCGGCCGGGACCTCCATCGGCGGAGTCCTGGTCACCCGGGCGCTGCCGCCCGACCGGTCCACCTCGATCCGGTCCATCCCGGAGGTACGCAGCCACTGCTGCGCCCAGTGGTCGAGGCCGACGGCGCCCGCCCTGGTCCAGGCGGCGAGCAGGTCGGCAAACTCGGCGTTGCCGAAGGCGTGCCGCTCGAAGTAGTCCCGCAAGCCACCGAGAAAGACGGTGTCCCCCAGCGCTGACACCAGCTGCTTCAGCACCGCAGCACCTTTGGCGTACGAGATGCCGTCGAAGTCCTGCAGGGCGGACTGGGCGTCGACAGATCCGTTGCCGGCCACCGGATGGGTGGACGGAGACTGGTCGGCCACCGCACCCCAGTCCTTGCGGAGGATGCCGAACTCGGTCCACGCCGGGTACCGGGTGACCTCGTCGCAGCAGCGGGCCGCCATGTACTCGGCGAAGGACTCGTTCAGCCACAGGTCGTCCCACCAGCGCATGGTGACCAGGTCGCCGAACCACATGTGGGCCATCTCGTGCGCGATGACCCCGGCACGGCTGGCACGTTCCGACGCCGTCGCTCGGGCGCGGAAGATCAGCTGGTCACGGAAGGTCACGCAGCCGGGGTTCTCCATGGCGCCCGCGTTGAAGTCCGGGACGAACGCCTGGTGGTACTCCCCGAACGGGTAGCGCACCCCGAACACCGAGTGGTAGTAGTCGAGGGACGCCTTGGTCACCTCGAAGATGTCCGCTGCCTCTGCTTCGAGCGGGCCGGCCAGCGAGGCGCGTACGTGCAGGCCGAGCGGGATGCCGTCGTGGGAGTCGAACAGCGAAACGTACGGTCCGGCCACCAAGGTGACGTAGTAGGTGGACAGCGGCCGCTCCGCCGTGATCCGCCAGCGACCCGGTGCGACGACCTCACTCGGCCCGTTGCCGACCACAGTCCAGTGCTCGGGGGCGCGGACCTCGAGACGGTACGGCGACTTCAGGTCCGGCTGGTCGAAGCAGGCGAACCAGCGTGGGCCGGCGTCCAAAAAACTCATGGCGTACAGGTAGGTCTGCTGATCGGCCGGGTCGACATGGCGATGCAGACCCTCACCATCGCTTGAGTAGCTCATCACTCCATCGATGACGACGGTGTGCGGGCCGGCGGCCAGACTCAGCGGCAGCCGGCCACGGCTCCAGCTCCGCACATCCGCCGGCGCGCCATCCACGGTGGCGGACCGTAGCTCGGCACCCTTGAAGTCCAGGAACGTCTCCGCTTGCTCCGCGCAGTCGAACTCGATTGTGGTCTTCGAGCTGAACGTGTCGCCGCCCCCGGTCAGGTCAAGCTCGACCTGGGTCTGCCGGATGGTCAGCAGGACGGCTCGGTTGTCGGCTTCGGTGCGTAGCAGGCTTATCTGGTCGGTCTGGCGTGGCATGGGTCCGAACCTACCCGCTCGGATCGGAGGTCAGCAGTACGACGGCGGTGGCGCTGGCTGCGGTCCCTTGGCCCTCCGGACCGATCCCGTCGTTGGACCTGGCTTTCACCGAGACGCGGTCCGGATCGAGTCCCAGCGCCCCAGCCAGGTTGCCCTTCATCGCGTGCAGGTACGGACTCAGACGGACCGTGCCCAGCACCACGAAGCTGTCCACCGAGGTCACCCGGTAGCCGTGGTCGGCCAGCGTCTGGCGGAAGGCGACAACGAAGTCGAGGCTACGCGCGTCGTCGGCCGCGGGGTCGTCCTCCGGGAAGTGGGTTCCAAGATCACCATCGGCGACGGCCCCCGCCATGGCGTCAACCAGGGCGTGGCTCAGCACATCGCCGTCGGAGTGGGTGTCGAAACCCACCGGTGAGGGCACTGCCACTCCGCCCAGAACCAGCGGGTGGCCAGCGTGCAGGCGATGAATGTCGTAACCGAGGCCGACCCGGACGTCGGGGTTCGGGGCGGCCGGCATGGCTCAAGGTTATCGAGGTGGCGTGGCTGGACCGGACACCGCGGCCCGGACCCGATGGGCCACCATGGCTGCATGACGATGACTGTGCGAGCTCTCGGCGCCGACGACGTGGATGCGACTGTGCGACTGTGGCAGGAGGCCTTCGGCTTCCCGACTATGCCGTCGGCCGAGCCGGCCTCGTTGGAGTCTCCGGGTTCGCACCACTACGGCGTCTTTGACGGCCCCGTTCTGGCGGCGGTGATGACCGAACGGGAGTTCGACTCCTACTACGGCGGCGTCGCGGTTCCCACCAGCGGAATCGCGGGTGTCACGGTCTCTGCCGAGCACCGCAGCCGCGGGCTGTTGTCGCCGTTGTTCCATGCGGTCCTGGCCGGCGCCAAGGAGCGGGGCGCCACGATCTCCACGCTCTTCCCCTCGGCCCCGCGCATATACCGTCGGTTCGGCTACGACCTGGTGGCCGACTTCCTGACTGTGCGCGTTCCCACGCAGGTCCTGGCTCAGGTCGCCGCGCCGGCGGGCGTGCTGGTACGACGGGCGGAGTCGGCCGACATCGAGGCGATCCGTGCCGTCTACGACGCCTGGGCGCGGGAGCAGAACGGGCCCTTGTCGCGTCGGGGCGTCTCTTTCGACAGCACGGCGACGCAGCTCTTGGACGCGGTCGACGCCGTCACGGTCGCGGTCGATCCGGACGGCACCGTCTCCGGCTTTGTACGGTGGAAGCGGGGCCAGGGCTTCGGCGAAGAGGCGGTCCTCCAGGTCATCGATCTGCTGGCTACCTCGGCCGACGCCTACCGCGCGTTACTGCGCACGGTGGGTTCCTTCGCGACCGTCACCCACCTGACCACCATCAAGACCTCGGGGCCCGACCTCGCGCGGTTCTTCATTCCCAGCATCCACTGGAGTGTTGTCGACGCGTTGCCGTACATGCTGAAGATCGTGGACGTGTGCGGCGCGCTTGACCGGCCCTGCGCGCCAGGTCTGTCTGCCCACCTCGACTTCGCCGTGGTGGATGACTTCATGGCGGAGAACAATGGCGGCTACCTGCTAGAGGTGGCGGACGGCCGTACCCAGTGCCGCGCCGAGCCGGCCGTGGACACCGCGACCAGCCGGGTTTTCACCTCGCGGGGACTGGCGCTGATGTACGCCGGCGCGCAGTCCAGCGCGAACCTGCGGATGGCGGGTCATCTGTGTGGCGGCGACCCGGCTCAAGACGCACTCTGGGACGCCGTGTTCGGAGGCCGACAGCTCCACATTCGCAACCATTTCTGAAGCAGGCCAAGAGTACGGGGGACGCGAGGCGAGGGGCTCAGTCCGTGCTGCGGAACGCCGTCGCTTCGATCTCGATCTTCATCGCCGGGTCAGCCAGCCCGCAGACCAGCATGGTTGCCGCCGGGCGGACTTCGCCGAGGTGACGCCGCAGCACCGGCCAGCATCGCTCGAAGTCGGCCCGCGCCGGCAGCAGATAGCGCACCCGGACGATGTCCGACAGTGATGCCCCGGCTTCCCGCAGAGCCCACGAGATGTTCTGCAGTGCCTGCTCGGCCTGCTCGGCGACGTCGTTGGAGATGATCATGGTCGCATAGTCGTAGCCGGTGGTGCCGGAGACGAAGACCCACCGGTCCTGCACAACGGCACGCGAGTAGCTGATGGCGGACTCGAACACCGACCCTTGGCTGATCAGCCGACGATCTGTGCTCATCGCTCACCTCGACGGCTGAAGCACTCCAGGTTGACCACGGTCAGGCCGACACAGCTCTGCCAAAGCTGCGCGGCTCGACGCTGCCGTCGACCGGTCCGCAGAGGACCGCGCTCCAGGAGCTGACATCGGGCCGCTGCCGAAGCAGCGCGCGACGCTCGCGCTCGGTCGTGCCGCCCCATACTCCCCACTCGATCCGGTTGTCCAGCGCCTCGGCCAGACACTCGGAACGCACCGGGCAGCCGTTGCACAGAAGGCGTGCACGCCTCTGGTCAACGCCCTCGGCAAACAACGCGTCCTCGGTCCCCTTGCACTTGGCTGACGCGGCCCAGTATTTCCGGTCCACAGCGGTCATGGTCACCTCTCCTCAGGTCCTGCCGCGCGAGGTCACCTGACCGAGACGTGGCGATAAGTCTGGGCTTTGTCGCCCGCTGCCGGCCCCGACCGACACCCACAAGACTGCGGGACCCACCTTCAGCGTCGCTTTGGTGCAGCACGGCCAATGCTTAAGAAATCCGCAGTTTCCGCCGAGCACGGGCCGACCCGAGGTCTTCGCCAAGTAAGGAGCGCACGGCGGGCAGGTAAATACCTGCATAACAAATGCAGACGCGATGCTTTCGAGGAAGGGCGGGGAACTACTGCTTCAGTGGGATAACGGTGAAGGCGGCCTCAGCGATCTCGTGACTTGCCGCGGCAGTGCGCTGGCTATGAGGTCCGGCCCGGAGGGTTCGTAATAAAGGTGCTGGCGAGAATGCTCGGGGGTTCATTCCCGCCAGCACGTGGTAAAGAGTAGCGGACAACAGCGCCATTGGCTAGTCCAAAGCGTTCGCTTACCGCTTACGCTCTCACTTCGGCGGCAGCGACCTGACGTAGCCGAGGCCGTGCTCTAACCACCGTTTCAGCTCGTCGTCGTTCCCGGACGGGTCGACGTCAATATGCAGCCAACCGGACATTTCGCGTCCGCGCATGACGAACGGGCGGGCCTGGGGTTCGGCGAGCAGTGCCTCCGTCTGGGTCGGATCGACCCGCAGCAGGAGGCCACCGTGGCTACTTGCGCTGACCACCAGGTGCCCAGCCAGCAGGAAGGCCAGCCCGCCGAACATCCTCTTCTCCACCAATCCTGGCTGGCCTGCCAGGAGTGCCCGAAGCCGGTCGGCCAGGTTCACGTCGTAAGCCACGACTGCAGTATCCCCTCGCCGCTACCGGAGGTGTCGGCCCGGCGTGGCAGCGGAAGCGACATCTGCGGATCGGATCGGCAATCACGTGCGGTAGTTGAAGTTCCTGACACCGTCAGTTCTTTCGGCGGGCAGGCTGTTCTTTGCGCGGTAGTTGCTCCGGGACAAACGGGACTCTCGTTATGTACTGCTGGTACAGCGCGACCGCTTCCTCCAACGACACCTGACGGAACTCAACCATCGCTTGCAGGCCTTCCAGCTCCGCACTGCACGCCTCGGCACTCACTATCCGGGCCTCCGCATCCTTTGACTTGCTTAGATTCGCCGAGATCGCGGCGATGACCGATGCCACCATGGCCAGTGAGCACAGAATTTGCCACACGAGCGAGGGTTGACCGAGGTCAAGGGAGAGTGCGACCCGGTTTGTGAAACGCTGACCGCCTATTGCCGGGCCGGCCATCAACGATGCCGCCAGGGCACTGCTGATGACACAAACATAGGTCAGCCGCTCCGCACGCGGCTTCGCGGCCTTCAGATAAGCGTCGAGGGTCCGCCTTCGGTTCTTTATCCGCCTCAGCAACTGTTGGGAGTTGGTTTCATTAGGCATGCTTCCCCCGGTTCCTCCACCGCGCCTGCTATTTGATTACAGCGAGGTTGACGGTTCAAGTCAAGAAACTCACGCTTGCCATCTTCGCTCCTTCCAGCGCCTTGCGGTCTGGCCCGCCATTGATCACCGCCGCAAGACATTGACTATGGGCACACCAAAGCGAATAGTGTCGACAGTGAGTTCCACCCAGGCAAGTGGGACACGACCGTACGAATCCCGGCGGCGCCAGGAGCAAGCGCGCGCCACGCGGGCACGCGTACTGGAGGCGGCGAGCACGGTGTTCTTGGAGCATGGCTACGCGGGCGCAACGATGCGGGCGATCGCTTCGGTAGCTGGCGTCTCGGTGCCCACGGTCGAAACCTCGTTCGGCACGAAGGCCGGGGTACTCAAGGCGGCGATCGACGTCGCGATCGCCGGCGACGATGCGCCCATACCACTGCTTGATCGCGGCTGGGCATCCGACGCACTCGGAGCGGCAACCGTCGCCGACCTCCTGACCATCGCGGCTGGCGTCCTCGGGCCGGCACAGGTCCGCTCTGCAGGTTTGGTGTTGGCCGTCTTCGACGGGTCTCGCGCAGATCCCGAACTCGCCGACCTGTCGTCTGCGCTGATCGCTCGGCGGGCCGAAACGGCGGCGTGGCTCGTCGCCACGCTCGTGACCAAAGCGCCGCTCCGGCCGGGGATCAGCCGACCCGAAGCGATCGACACGGTGTGGCTGCTGATGGACCCGGCCGTCTTCGACCGGGCAACGCGCCAACGGCACTGGACCCGGGAACACTACGAACGCTGGTTCGCCCGCTCCCTCGCTGCAATTCTCACAGACCCGGACACAACCTCGAGGAGAGCCTCGTGAGCCGTAACCAGCAGCACCCAGCACATGGGCAGGTCGGGTACCTGCAACTGCCCGCTCTCGACATCTCGCGATCGGCCAGCTTCTATGAGGCGGTCTTCGGATGGAAGCCCGAGCTGACGTACGGCAGCTTTGAGGCTCCCGGCATGATCGGCCAGTGGACGACGGACCGCGGTCCGGCACCCGGGAGCGGTCCGATGTTGTGGGTTTGTGCTGATGACTTGTGGCCCACACTGCAGCGGGTGGCCGACTACGGCGGCGTTGTCGCCACCACGCCGCACCTGGACCAAGGCGAACGCTGGCTGGCCGAGATCGACGACCCGGCCGGCAACCGGATCGGCATCGTCGTAGAAGCCGGCTCGCCGCGGCCGCAGCCGATGATCGCGGTCCGGGACGTCGAAGCCAGCAGCCGTTGGTACCAGCAGCTGCTGGGCTTGAAGAGCGATCACGGTGGCGCTGAGTATGAACGACTGCTATCCGGTGGGGAGCTGGTGCTCCAGCTGCACCAGGCGGAGACCGCACACCACCACGGGCTGATCGGTGTTCCCGGAGCCGATGTCGGCAACGGTGTCTTGATCTGGTTCGGCGACGTAGCGGACTTCGACGCGGTCGTCGCTCGGATAGGCCAGCTCGGTGCCACCGTGGTCCGCTTGCCACATCGCAACCCACCCGAGGGTGCGGGAAATGGACCCAGTCACCGCGAGATCTGGATCCGCGACCCCGACGGGTACACCGTCGTCGTGGCAAGCAAGGACGGTCAGGCTTTCGAGCCGGAAGACGAGGGTCGGCGCGATCAGTTGTGAGTTGCGCAGCGCCTCGTCATCCGTCCTCCGTCAGCTCGCCGCGAGACAGCCGAAGCTCCTCGATGTCGAGTCGTGCTTGGATCTGCCGGAGCACCGTGTCGTCGATGCGGCGCTCGTCGCGCAGGCGCAGGACCGTGTCGCGTTTCCTTGCCAGCATCGAGAGCCGTAGTTCCGTGTACTGCTGATCGAGCCTGATGGCGGGGTCCGGATCGTCGGTGTCGGCGTCCCGGGCGCGCAGCAGGCCCAGGCGTTCCTCGTACTCGCTGCGGACCCGTTCAACGGCGGCGGCCTCAGTACCGAGATCGGCGGCGACCTGACCGAGGTCTGCAAGCGCCTCCTCGGTAGCGACCTGCTCAGCGAGCTGGCGCTCCTGGCGAACACCCTCGTCGACGGGCAGACGTGCCCAGCGCACGGCGGCTGGCAGAAGTAGTCCTTGGACGACCAGCGTGGTAGCAACAACGCCGGCGGTGATGAAAATGATCAAGTCCCGGTCCGGGAACGGTTGGCCGGAGGCCAGCGTGGTTGGCACCGACAGGGCGACGGCGAGGGAGACGGCGCCCCGGAAGCCGGCGACCGTGCTGACGACGCGGGATCTGTTGCTCACCCGCCGAAGCCGCTGCTGGGGCCGCCGATCGACGAGCCGGATGGTGTAGGCGGCCACCACGAGGAAGGCGAGCCGGACGAGGAGGATGACTGTGCACACCGCCAGGACCGCCAAGACCGCGGTGAGCAGGTCGGCGCTGACCAGGTTGCGGACTGCGGCCTGCGCTTCGAGCCCGACGAGCACGAACAGTGCAGCGTTCAGCAGGTAGGTGGCTAGCGACCAGAAGGCCGTTGTCTGCTGACGGATGTTGGCCCGGCCGATGCGGGGCCCGATCTGGCTCATGGCAAGTCCGCAGACGACCACGGCGAGGACACCGGAGGCCTCGATGAGCTCGGCGAGTAGGAATGCGGTGAACGGGATGAGCAGGATGACGACGTTGCTCAGGAGCGGGTCGACAATCCGGCGTCGCGCCTGGACGCCGAGCGAGGCGACGAACGCGCCGACGCCGACCCCGCCGCCATAGGCCAGGATGAGGGACCACGCCACGTGGGGGGCGGTGAGCGACTCCTCCCCTACGGTGACACCGACGGCCACGCCGTAGATGACGAGGGCGGTGCCGTCGTTGATGAGGCTCTCGGCTCGCAGGATGCTGACGTTGCGACGAGGCAGCAGGCGCGCGAGGGCTCCGACGGCGGTCGCGTCGGTGGGCGCGACGGCGGCGCCCAGCACCCAGGCGGGTCCCCAGGGCAGTCCGAGCGCGTGGGCCGTTGCCGCGACGGCACCCGCGGTGAGAACGACGAGCAGGGTGCTGGTGAGGACGATGCCGCGCAGGTTGGCGCGGATCTCCCGCAGCGAGGTGGTCAGGCTCTCCCAGTACAGCAGTGCGGGCAGGAAGACCAGGAGCATGAGCTCGGGCGGCAGGTGCACTCCTCGCAGGCTCGGCACCAGCCCGAGCAGCACGCCGGCGAGCAGCAGCAGTACGGGCGTGGCGACGCCGAGGCGGCGACCGAGGAGGCCGCACACGACGATCACCAGACCGACGATGACGACGAGCTCAAGACTGATCACGGCACTGCCCTCCTCACACTGCGACGCTCATGTCGTGGCCGAACCGCGTGCATGGTGGATGGCCTCCTATCGTGTGGCCGCGGAGCCGCGTTGGTGGGCGACAGTCCCGTTTGCGGGCTGCACGATTCAGCAAAGCACCTCTTGCTTGCACCCGGCAGGCACCGCTGTTCCGGGTGTTGCCAGTGGCCGCGGACGAACCACCCCCTACTGCGAGGTGGGAGCCCAGTGCCACGTCGGGCCGGAAAACGGCAGTGGATCTGCGGTGCTTGGCGTCGGGTGGCCGATAGTCTCTCGACCATGGCGCTCGACCCTGCACTGCTCGGCTGGTTGCTTGAATCCGACCCGGCGCTGCGGTGGCAGGTCGAACGCGACCTCGCGGGTGCGCCGCAGGATACGTGGGCGGCGACTAGGGCCCGAACCGCCGCGGAGGGTTTCGGGGCGCGGCTGCTCGCGCTGCAAGGCCCCGACGGGCAGTGGGCCGGCGGGGCGTACTTCCCGGGCGATTTCGACTTCCAAGGCCCCGAGGCGGCCGAGGGCGAGGGGCAGCCGTGGACCGCGACGACCTGGACGCTCAACACCCTCCGCGACTGGGGCCTCGACGCCGACGCGCTCGCCGGCACAGCCGACCTGCTCGCCGCAAACAGCCACTGGGAGTACGAGGACCTGCCGTACTGGGGCGGCGAGGTGGACTGCTGCATCAACGCCTTCACACTCGCTAACGGCGCGTGGCTCGGAGCGGATGTCTCGGGAATCGCCCAATGGTTCGTCGACCACCGCCTGGCCGACGGCGGCTGGAACTGCGAGTGGGTGGAGGGCTCGACCCGCTCATCGTTTCATTCCACGCTCAACGCCCTCAAGGGGCTGTTGTACTACGAGGCCGCAACCGGAGGCTCCGACGCGCTGCGCGCCGCCCGTCGAGCCGGCGAGGAGTACCTGCTGGAGCGTCGACTGCTGCACACCCTGTCCACGGGCGAACTGGTCGCGCCGTGGGTGACGCGATTCGCATACCCGTTCCGCTGGATCTACAGCGCGCTGAACGCGGCCGACTATTTCCGGGCGGCGGCGCTACACGAGGGCGACCCGCCCGATCCCCGGCTAGCGCAGGCAATCGACGTGATCCGGGTCGCCCGCCAGCCGGACGGCACCTGGCTGCAGGAACGCCGCCATCCCGGACGGGTCTGGTTTGAGGTCGACGTGCCGCCCGGCGAGCCGTCCAAGTGGCTCACGTTCTACGGCACCCGCGTACTTGAGTGGTGGGATGGTGCGACCCGCGCCTAACCAGCCCTGAGGCGGCTTGGGCCGCTCTCGGTGCCACGCGTTGGGCAGCATGGCCCTCACGGATTTGGGAGTATGAGCGACGTGGCCGAACAAGTGTGGTTCCCCAGCACGAGCGGGCCCCGGCTGGCTGGTCTGATCGACCATCCGGACGTCCCAATCCGGGGCTGGGGCGTGTTCTCCCACGGCTTCACACTGGGCAAGGACAGTCCCGCGGCGAGCCGGATCTGCAAGCAGCTGGCCAGCGAGGGTGTTGGGATGCTGCGCTTCGATAACCTCGGGCTCGGCGACTCCGAGGGCGACTGGGGCGATGGTTCGTTCTCTCACAAGGTGGCTGACACCGCCGCGGCGGCGCGGTTCATGAATGATGCCGGCCGCAAGGTACGGCTCCTGGTGGGACATTCCTTCGGCGGGGCGGCGGTGATCGCGGCAGCCCACCAGCTCGAGTCGGTGCGTGCGGTGGCGAGCATCGGCGCGCCGTACGAGCCCGCGCACGTGGAGCACAACTACGACGCGCTCGCGGAACGGATCCTTGCCGAGGGGGAGGCGCCCTTCCTGATCGGTGGCAAGGCGCTCACCCTGCGGCGGCACTTCATCGAGGACGTGCGTGCGGCGGACCTGCACGAGCAGATCCGCACCCTGCACCGGGCGTTGCTGGTGATGCACTCCCCGACCGACAACACGGTTGGCATCGCCAATGCGAGCGCTATCTTCCGTGCGGCGCGGCATCCGCGGAACTTCGTGTCGCTGGAGGGCGCCGACCACCTGCTCACCGGTCGCAACCAGGCCAGGCGTGCGGCCCGCATCATCAGCGCCTGGGCCGATCCCTACCTCGACCTATAACTGACATACACGCGCGCTGGATGCGCCCGTGCCGCACCCGCGACGGCGCTTCAGTGACCCAGAGGGGCAGAAATTCAAGTCCCAGCCGATGTGTGCCCAACGGGGTGCCACTGCCGGCCAAAGCGGGAAAACACGGTCTGACCTGCGGAAACGCGTTCTCGAGGTCGTTGGACGTTGTCGGCGATCGTCGGTCTCGGCGTGACTTCTTGCGGACTACTTGCGGACCGCTAGGCATCCGCGCGCTCGGCGAGCCTAGCTTCGATCCAGGCGGGATCGCGACGAACATCCACGATGGCGAGCAGCTCAAGCCGGTCGTCGCCAACGAGGTACACGGCCATGTGCGGGAATCGTCTGAGCAGAGCGCGGCGGTAGGACTCGAACAGAATGGCGCCGGACTCGGGGAACAGTTCGATCCTCTCGACCTGTTCCATCAACCGCGCTCGAAACCGGCCCGGAAGCGCAGGATCGCGCGCAGCGTAGTGGGCGATGATCGCGTCGAGATCTTCCTCAACCTTGGGATGGAAGATCAGTCGACGGCGAGTCACTTCCAGCGAGAGCCCATCCGGGCGTCCACCTCGTCCCAGGTCAGGCCGATCGATGGCTCCGCCTGCAGCTCGCCCGCCCGCGAACGGATCATCGCCTTCTGCTCCTCGGTGACCTCGATGGGCGCCGACTCGACCGTGCTCTCGATGTATTCGACCAGCTCCAACCGCTCATCGAGGCTCATGGCCTCGATGGCTGACTGCAGAGCGGGATTCACCATGGCCTCAGGTTACCCGGCAACAGCGACACCCGGACAGTCACTTGCGGGCGTACCGCAGATCCGCTGGCCACGCGCGACGTCTGCTGGCACGACATCGAGACGTCGCGCCTCGACCAGCACGAGCACCGTCGCCTGCTGGACGCGGGTGAGCGGAGTCAGCGCCACGGCAGCTCCCCGATCACGGCGACCGCCGGGCCGCCGCGCACGCTGTCCAGAAAGGCGGAAGGCGCGGCGAACTCCTTAGGAGTGAGGATCGTCGGGTTCACGGGACGGTGCACCGCGGCCTCGATCCGGGCGCACGCCTCGTAGACCGCGTCCACGTCGGGCTCACCGAGCACCATGACGTCGATGTCGTGCGGTGCCGGACCGCCATCCCCGAGCACCCGCGCGGCGAAAGAGCCGTAAAGGAACGCCGACTCGATCCCGTCGATGCGGGCAAGCTCCTCGGCCAGGATCACCACCGGGCCGGTCGCGACCGTGAGGATCTGGCGCAAGGGGCCCACCAGCGGGCTCTCGTCGTTGGCGCGGATCAGCCTCGTGCGCCCCACCTGTCGCTCACTCAGGATGCCAGCGTCCACCAGGCGCGCGACCTCCCGGTGCGCGCTCGGGTAGGCCAGGCCGGCCCGTCTGGCCAGATCTGTGATGCTCAGTTCATCGCCGGTGAGCAACAACGTGGATAGGAGGCGCGCCTGACCGTCTGACCGGAAGATCGGAGCGAGGAGCGGCGCCTCAGTTCTCATATAACTGAGATTATCCTCAATTATATTGACAGTTAACCCGCTAACTAAAACCCCAGGAGATCGGGTCACCGCCGGTCTCGATGTGGTGGAGGAGCGCCTGGTCGTTCTTGCCCGGCCGCTTGCGCTTGCATTCGTGGAACTTGAGGTGACGGTCGCGCCAGTAGATCGTCCAGATACCGGTCGACCTCGTGAAGCGCAAGCGTGCGATCGGGAAGCGGGTGTGCTCACCGACGCCGTCCCACGGTGGGCGCACTCGAGCCCGCAAAGGTCGGGCCGTGCAGCCTTGATCCATGTGCGACGTACCCCAATTTCAGTCGTGGCATGGCGACTCAATGCGGCGTCGTATGCATCGGAGCTCTGGACCAGCGCTGGGTGCCGCGTGGAACCGAGCTTGGCTGCGACCTTGGCTGGAGTGCCAGCCAGGACGTATTCGAATCCCGCTATCGCGGGGTTGGCCAGGAGCTGGTTGACGTGGGTCTGCACCGGCTGGGTCAGGATGCCTCGCTCTTTGTCGATGTGAGCAGCGATAGCCACTCCGCCCTTGGCGTGGATCTCATCAGCGCACTCCGCCATGCTCTTCGCGGGCACGATGTCCAAGTCACCGAGCTGATCGCGCCCTACCCCAAGACGAATGAGAACGTCCTCAATGGTTGATGGGGCGGTCCCTCCTCCCAGATGCCGAGAAGGTGGCCCTGTGGGGTACTGAGTTCGAAGCCGGGAGGACGATCAGCTCTGTTCCCCTCGCCGGCCTCAGCCATCTGGCTGCACCAAGCCACCGTGTTGTGGTCCGTCACAGCGATGGCGCTTAGGCCGGCGTCTAGCGCCCTCTGCACTATGTCCGACGCGGTTCCGAAGTCCTCGTCTCTCGCGTCACCCGACGCTGGCGTACGGATGTGAAGATCGACCGCCCAGAACGAGCCCATTTCGTAGGCGAGCCGTGGTTCATCTCCTCTCATCCCCGTCCCCCGGTATCGGCGCAAGCATGTCGATCCGCAACGGTAGTCAGTCGCCAATGCCGTCATTGTGGGGCAACGCACACCTAGCGCACGCCTAGAGATCATCAGTCTGGGCCGTGGAAGGGCAGATCCCTCGGTCCTGCATCTGCCGAGGCCCGCGACACTTCGCCGCTAGTAGGCATTCGCTACCAAACCGCGCGACCGCGGAGCGCAAGACTGGCCTCGTGACCTCAGATATTCGTGTGGCCATGAACGCCACAGCCCGTGCCGCGTGGTCTGCGGTGGCCGATGGAGACGACTTTGGGGTCCGACTGCGGGAGGACACTGTGACCGAGGGAGCGCTCCTGCACCTTGCGCGGCGGTTCCCGCTTCTGATCCTCCAGAAGTTCAATCAGGCCGACGAGAAGTCCTCTGGAGGCGATTGGGAGTGGTTTGTCGGCTCCCGACGCCACGGCTGGATTGCGTTCCGGATACAGGCGAAGCGCATGGATGGCCTGCGGTACCGCCAACTGGATCACGGCGGCCAACTTCCCGGGGAGCGACAGTACGACACTCTCCTTCGTGACAGTGCTGCAGCTTCTGTGCCCACGTTTCCGTTTCACGTCTTCTTCAACGGTTGGTCAAGCGGGTGGCCGAGGGGGTTTGCATGGAATGCCTGTCCCAACGGGACGACCTTCCCACGCTGCGCACACCACGACATGTCGGACATGGGCTGCTCGTTGCTGCCCGCGACCACAGTCAGAGACCTGCATCGATCCAGTGGCAGGAAACGATTGCGCGTCGCGACCTATCTACCAACCAGCGTGCCTTGGTCATGGCTCTTCGGACCACCGCCTAAGAGGACTTCGTCTGGGCCGGGCCCGACTGGTTGGCCGGCCGGCATCGGTGGCCTCTCTCAACTCTTGGCGTGGCACGAGACGATGGCCGCAACGCTCGCAGAGCCCCCTCCTTCTGGGGTGAATCAGGGCGGCTCCACTCGGGATCATTCGCCAGCAGAGGTCTTGCTGCGTCGCTGGGCCGAACTGCTTGGTCAAGGCGCAGTCATTCCAGAAGGGCGACCCGCCGAACGGCTCCCTGCGTACGCGGATTGGACCCTGAAACACAACCTCCGTGAACGACTGCTCCGTGATCGCCTCGACGGATTGGCCACTGACGCGTGGGACTTCCATGAGAGCGACGACGACGCACTTCGCGATCAAGATCAACAGACGTTCGGGACACCGTCGACGCTGAGCGGTCTCATCTTCACCCCATGGCCCGACGCGTGATCGGCTGCCCCGCCGTAGCTAACCCTGCCGCTACGGTCGTTCAGACGTTACGGGCCGAGGGCATGGTTCTTTACGCCGCTACCGTCCCGACGCTTTCGGGGTCGAGGGTTTTCGCCGATCGCTTCGCCCTTACTCTCGTTGCGATTCGCGTAGGGGCGCCGCTGGCGGGGTGCCTACCTGTCAGGCAAACTCACTTAACGTCCGACGCACCTGCCGCAAGGAGAGAGATGCCCTTCTTCGCATTCCCCCCGCCCAAGGATCCGGAGGAGTTCGAGCGCATAGTCGAGCAGATTGCGGGTCCCGTGCTTCGCAGCCACCAGGTCAACTTGAATGGACGCCGCGGCCAGGGCCAGCACGGCGTGGATGTCAGCGTGACGACTGACGCTGGCGAGGTGGGCATCCAGTGCAAACTCACCGGGAGCTTGAAATTGGGACGGTCAAGGACGAGGTGGAGAAGGCCAAGAAGTACGTTCCCCAACTGACCCACTTCATCGTTGCGACTACCTCGCCGAGCGACGCGGTGCTCCAGATGGAACTGCGAAAGGTCAAGGCGCCCTTCAAGTTGTCCCTCTGGAGCTGGGACGAGATCAACAACCACTTGAACCGTCTTCCTGGGGTGGCACTGGACTACGTGCAGAGCGTCCTTATGGGATCAGCGAAGGCTAGTGAGTTGCAACATGCAACCCACCTGCGCGAGGCCCTGGATCGTCCGGCCCTGCTTTACGGTGCCCACGCGGCGCGCGACTTTGTTGTGCAGCTCAAAGCCCTCAAGGACACATCGGCGTTCCTGCGTACCGGTCTGCTGTACACGCGGACCGACGCACTCGTAAGCGGCTTGCCCTACCGGCGCTACAGCGAGAGATATGCGGACGCCCCTCGCACGGGTCGTGGATCGCGTCGCGAAGTTGGACTCGTTCACCGGCCAGCAGCTCGCCGTACTGACCGACCCGGCCCATCCGCAACATCAACGCAGTCTCAACGAAGCTGAGAAGCGTCGGATTGCGGTGCTCGACGCAGCAAACGCGATCCTTGAAGAGTGGGACCTGCCAGTTCTACCCCTCCGGCCGTAAGCACGGATCGTGACTTGCCGCGATCCGGCAGACTCGGCGGGCGCATGAGAACTTGAGTCGTCAAGGAAAGATTCACACGCTCGCATCGAAGGGGCAAAGTGCACGACGACGAGCAACCCGAGACTTTTCAGACCCGAATCGAATGGATGGGCGAGTCGGTTCTCACACTCGAAGACGTTTGGCCCAATCGGCCTCGCGGGATGATCGTCCGGCTGAACCCCGCACCCGCCAGCGTCGAGGCCGGCCACTACTACTAGCAGGGAAGGTCAGGCCAGCGGCAGCTCCTACGCTTGGCCGCCGCCGGACTGTTTCGAAGGCCCGAGTTCGGTAGCACCTATCTCGAGTGCGCAGCGCTTGAAGCGGGAGTCGGCTTTACCGACGTGGTCAAGCGCTCAACGCGTGGTGAGACGGACGTCAGCCAAAGGAGATCGCGTTCGGCCGCGAAGCGCTAAACGCGGACTTGGAAGCCCACGGCGTCCCGCTCGGCATATGCGCGTTTCGCCACCCTGTGACGGCACTCCTTGGGACAAGCGGCAGACCCGGGTCCCAGGCACGAACGACAAGCTGGGGAGCGCGCGTTTTCCGCATGCCGGGGCCGTTCGCAGATGCCGAGGCGGTCAACCACGTGATGGCGGACCTATCGCAAGCCATCACCGCCACCTGATGCTCTGCAAGGTGCGTCTTAGCCGCCAAAAGGGCACGTTACCGAGTGCCACTTTCGTAGCACCGAGCCTGGAGATCGGACCCTCCGTAACAGCTTGATCGAGCCCATCCCCGCTGAAATTCTTGCGGACTCTGTGCGGACTGGGAGCTCCTACACCCGCTCTGACCTGCGCAAACGCGTGGATTCACACGTTGAAGCGGAACTCCACCACGTCACCGTCGGCCATCACGTAGTCCTTCCCCTCCAGCCGGACCTTGCCTTTGGCTTTCGCGTTCTGCATGGAGCCGGCCTCGACCAGGTCGTCGAACGAAACGATCTCGGCCTTGATGAAGCCCTTCTGGAAGTCGGTGTGGATCACACCGGCCGCCTCGGGCGCGGTGGCACCCTTCGGAATAGTCCAAGCGCGCGACTCTTTCGGCCCCGCGGTCAGGTACGTCTGCAGCCCCAGGGTCGCGAACCCTACCCGGGCCAGCACGTCCAGGCCTGGCTCAGCGACGTCCATCTCCGCCAGGAACTCGCGAGCATCGTCGGGCTCCATCTCCACCAGCTCGGACTCGATCTTGGCGTCAAGGAAGATCGCTTCGGACGGGGCCACCAGCGCCCTGAGCTCGTCCTTGAGGCTCTCGTCGGCCAACTCGTCGGAGTCGCAGTTGAAGACGTAGATAGATGGCTTTGCGGTGAGCAGGAAAAGCTCACGCAGCGGCTCGCGGTCCAGACCCGCCGCGTACACGCCACGGCCGGAGTCGAGCACTGCCTGCGCCTCGCGGACAGCGGCCAGGGTGGCCTGCTTGTCCTTGTTCATCCGGGCCTCCTTCTCCAGCCGGGGCAGCGCCCGCTCGATCGTCTGCAGGTCTGCCAAGATCAACTCGGTGGAGATCGTCTCAATGTCACTCGCCGGGTTGACCTTTCCGTCGACGTGGGTGACGTCGGAGTCGACAAACGCCCGGGTGACCTGGCAGATAGCGTCGGCCTCCCGGATGTGGGCAAGGAACGCGTTGCCCATCCCCTCGCCCTGGCTCGCGCCGCGGACGATGCCGGCGATGTCGACGAAGCTCACCGTGGCGGGCAGGGTCCGCTGCGAGGAGAACAGCTCAGCCAGCACGTCGAGCCGGTGGTCGGGCACACCGACGACACCGATGTTCGGCTCGATCGTCGCGAACGGATAGTTCGCCGCCAGTACGTCGTTGCGGGTCAGGGCGTTGAAGAGGGTGGACTTGCCCGCATTGGGAAGTCCGACGATGCCGATGGTAAGTGCCACGACGGACAAGCCTAAAGGCTGGTGCTCCGATCGGCACAATGCGACCGGCGCCGGCTCAGAGGGTGAAGAAGGCGCCCATCGCGAGGGCGAGTGATCGAGGGTCCTCCACCCCGGCCAGCTCCCGCGCCGAGTGCATCGACAGCAGCGGGATCCCGACGTCGATGGTGGTGATGCCGATTCGGGTCGCGGTCAGCGGTCCGATGGTTGACCCGCATGGGATGGCGTTGTTGGAGACGAACTCCTGCGTCGGCACCCCGACCTGGCGGCAGGCTCGCCGCCACAACGCTGCGCCACGGGCGTCGGTGGCGTACCGCTGGTTGGCGTTGATCTTGAGTAGCGGCCCACCGTTGAGCAGCGGTTGGTTCACCGGGTCATGCCGGCCCGCGTAGTTTGGATGCACGGCGTGCCCGGCGTCGGCGGAGAGACAGTACGAACCGGCCAGAGCCCGATGCTGCTGGTCCACCGTGGCACCCAACGAGGTCATGATCCGTGTCAGTACGTCGGCCAGGACCGGGCCGGACGCGCCTGACCGGGACGAGCTGCCAATCTCCTCGTGGTCGAATGCGGCTAGTACGGGGATGTGGTTACCGCGCCCGTCACCGTCCGCGTCGATCAGCGCGGTGAGGCCGGCGTGCACGCTGCTCAGGTTGTCCAGCCGCCCGGCGGCGAAGAACTCCTGCCGGGGGCCGAAGAGAGCCGGTGCGGCGGTGTCGAAGGCGACTATGTCGTAGCCGACGATGTCGCCCCGCCGGCGATCGATCTGATCCGCCAGGTGGTCCAGGATGTTCAGCTCGGGATGGGACACGCTCCACACCGGCGCCGTATGCAGCTGCTTGTCCAGCTTCACACCGTCCTCGTTCACCGCACGGTCCAGATGGATGGCCAGCTGCGGGATCCGCATGATCGGCCCGGTCTTCACCAGTGCCTCCGAGCCGTCGTCCAGGACCAGCCGACCGGCCAACCCGAGCTCGCGGTCCAACCATGAGTTGAGCAGCGGCCCGCCGTACACCTCCATCCCCAGCTGCTGCCATCCCAGCCGACCGATGTCGGGACGTGGTTTCAGCTTGAACGTTGGCGAGTCCGTGTGGGCACCGACGATCCGGAAAGGGGTCGTCGGAGCTGCGTCGGACGGAACCCACCAGGCGATCAGGGCTCCATCGCGGATCAGGAAGTGCCCGCCGGCGCTGCGATCCCACGGTTCACTCTCGTCCTGCCTGGCGAAGCCGGCAGCGCTCAGCCGGCGCGCACCCTCGGCCGCGGCGTGGAAGGACGACGGCGCATCCCGGACGAAGTCGGCCAGATCGCGGATGTGGTCAACGGCAGAGGACATGGGCCCCAAACTATCCGCCGACGTTGGCGAGCCTGCGGGCTGCCGTACCACCACCCAGCTGCTCCACTAGTGTTTAGCCCGTAAACGGGATCAGTGCTGGATGCTGACAAAGTCGGCCAAGACGAAACCTGCGCGCTGCGTGGCCAGAAGTGGAGGAACTGATGAATCTCTCGAAGTTGGCGTACCGACCCGTCGGCCTGGGCGCCAGCCTCGCCGCGGGTGCAGTGGCCAGCGCCGTGTTCAAGCTGGTCTGGCGGCGGGTCGCCGACGAGGAGGAAGCACCCTCAGCGCTGGAGTCGGAGTACTCCATGGGCCAGGTGGTGCTCGCCGCCGCCATCCAGGGACTGATCTTCGCGGCCGTCAAGGCCTTCATCGACCGCAGCGGCGCTCGCCTGTTCCAGCGGTTGACCGGCTCGTGGCCCGGTAACTGACCTTCCTGACGGCCGACCATCGAAGACCTCACCAAGATCAAGGACGGTGCACCGATGACGAACGCCACGCCCGACGGCTCCAAGGACCCCACCAAGGAGGAGCTGGAGAACGACATGGCCGCGACGCGTGAGCGGCTGAGCGAGAACATTGAGGCGCTGGAGGACAAGCTCAACGTCCCGAAGCAAGCCAAGACCAAGGTCAACGACGCCAAGGAGCAGGTCGGGGCGAAAGCAAAGGTCGTGACCGAACAGCTCAAGGCGTACCCGCGGGCGGCAATGGCTGTCGGCGGAACCCTGGTCGCGCTGGTGCTGCTGATCGCAGCGCGGCGCGGCCGTTCGACGTAGTTCCGCACACGCGACCCCGGGGCACACGCGGAGTGTCAGCACCGAACTGTCAGTGGCACGGGTGAAGATCAGGGCATGGATTCACCACTGCTGATCGCGTTGTGCGCCGGGCTGGTTATGGGCCTGCTCTTGGGAGCCGGACTGAGCTGGCTGCTGGCGGCAGCGCGGCGCGACACCCGCACTGCGGAGGCCGGTACCCATCTGGCGCAGGCCCGGTCGGAGCTGGCCCAGGCTCACACGCTGGTGGCGCAGGCCCGGGCGGAGGCGTCGCAGGCAAGGGCCGAGGTGGCGCACGCGCGGACCGACGGCGCTCAGGTCCGCGCCGACCTGGCCGAGGCCAAGGCGGAGGCCGCCAACGCCCAGGCCGAGGCAGCCACGGTCGGCGCCGCCGTCGCCGCAGCAGTGGCGGAGCGGGACGCAGCCGTCGCACGCGCCAAGGAGCTGGCCGCCGACCGCGCGTCGATGCTGAACCAGTTCAAGGTGCTATCCACGGAGACGATCGAGAAGCAGGGGCAGCTCGCCGACGCCAACGCCGAGGCGAGGCTGCGGGCCACCGAGCAGCTGATGGCCCCGGTACGGGAGAGCCTGGACCGGTTCAACCTGCGCCTGACCGATGTGGAGAAGGAACGGGTCGAGATGGCCACCGACCTTCGCGCCCAGGTCCGCGCCGTGCAGCAGACCGGCGAGACGCTGCGGCGCGAGACCGCAGCGCTGGTCACCGCGTTGCGGAAGCCTCAGATCCGCGGCTCCTGGGGTGAGACGCAGCTCAAGCGGGTGGCTGAGATCTCCGGGATGGTGGAGCGCTGCGATTTCGACCTGCAGTACACGACCAAGGCCGATGGCGTGACGGTCCGGCCGGACATGAAGGTCAACCTGGCCGAGGGCAAGCACATCTTCGTCGACTCCAAGGTGCCGCTCAGCGCGTTCCTCGACGCGGCCGAGACAGAGGACGAGCGGCTCAAGACCCAGTACCTGGCCAACTACGCCAAGAACGTCAAGAACCACGTCGACCAGCTGTCGTCCAAGCAGTACTGGAAGGCCGCCGAGACCCCTGAGTTCGTGGTGCTGTTCCTGCCGAACGAGACCTTCTTCTCGGCCGCACTGGACCAGGTCCCCGACCTGTACGAGTACGCCGCTAGCCGCGACGTGGTGCTGGCCACCCCGACCACTTTGATCGGGATGCTCCGGGCGGTGGCCTACGGGTGGAAGCAGGCCGCGCTGGCGGAGAGTGCTGCCGAGGTGTTCAAGCTCGGTCGCGACCTGCACGACAAGCTAGGGCTGATGGGGAACCGGTTCGACAAGCTCGGCCGGGCGCTACGTACCTCCGTGAACGCCTACAACGAGACCATTGCCACCGTCGAGGGGACGGTACTGGTCCGGGCTCGCAAGTTCCGCGACCTGAAGGTGAGCGAGAAGGAGCTGGCCGCGCTGACTCCCGTCGACGAGTCAGTTCGTCAGATCCAGGCCCCCGAGCTGGTCGACGACGCCGTCAAGGTGGAGCCGCTGGTCGGACGTGGTCGACGGCGGCCGCGTACCGGCAGCGACATTCCGGAGGCCGATGAGCTGCTCCGCGGCGAGCCGGACCTGCTGGAGCTGCTGGAGGACAACGGCTCCGACAACCCCAGCCGGGGACGCAGGACAGGATCGTGATCCCGCCGCCCCGGTAGGCGAGCCGGCGCGGTCAGGAGTGCTGGCCCCGACGCCGACCGATCAGGGTGAGCGCCGCTCCCCCGATGAGCAAAGCCACGGCGCCGACCAGCAGTCCGATGGCCGGGCCACCTGTGTCGGGCAGTGTCCCGGTTCCCGGTCGGGTGGACGGCGCGGACGGACTGGCCGAGCCGGGCGAGGTCGGTGACTCCGACGGGCTAGGGGACTCAGCCCGTGCCCTGACCGCGACCGTCACTGCGTCAGCGGCGGTGACGTCGTCGGCTGGATCGGCCAGGTCCCCGTACGGGGCTTCCGCGCGGGCGCTGGACCGGCTGCGGATGGTTCCGGCGCGAGCGTCCCCGGCGGTCACCCTGTAGCTGGCCTCGCAGCTGATCGCTGCCCCGGGGGCGACGGTGGCAGCGGAGCAGCTCCACTTGGACAGACCCTTCATCGGGTTGGCGAAGCGGACGTGGCTGAGGGTGACGTTCCCGGTGTTCTTCGCCAGAAGCCTGAAGTTCACGGTGTCGCCCGGGTGGACCGGCGAAGCGTCACTGGTCATCGACAGCGACAACGCACCCTGCTGGGTGATGCGGACCGCGCCATCGGAGACCGCGCCGATGTCGTCGGTCGGGTCGTTGGGATCACCGCCGGGCGCCTCGCCGAACACCGTTGCGGCGTCGAAGATGCCGCCGAAGTCGAGGTCTTGCTGGGTGGTCGACCGAGTCCCGACGCAGCTGAGCACGCCTCGGGGTAGCAGGATCCCTGCGGTGGAGTTGCAGGTCAGCGCGGACAGCCCCTCCAGCTCGTTGGAGATGGCTACGTTGCTGAGCGGCACGTCGCCGTCGTTGGTGGCGGTGAAGGTATAGCGGACGACCTGGCCGGCGCGGCTGACGTGGTCCGGGATGATCGACTCCTCCAGCCGCAAGGATGCCTTCGGCGCTACCACCGCAACCGTGTAGTCCTCGACCTCCCCGGCGTCAGACGGCCCGGTCGGCGACTCCACCTGCGCTGCGTTGTAGCCGATGCGGAAGCGGGCATAGCTGGTTCCGGCGCCCTCCGGTACGCCGATGAACGACAGCGTGGCCGCACCGGCGCCGGCGGCAGCAGTGGTGCAGGATCGTTCGGCCGGATCGAAGCTGCCGCTCAGGTCGAAGTCGAGCCAGCCGCAGACCCGCACCTGTTCGGTGCTGCCTGCAATGGCCACCGTCTTCGTAACGGTGGCCGGTGTGCCGCTACGGAGGCCGCCGAACGCCTGCACGCCGTCTTCGGACCGGCTGGACCCAAGGCCGAGTTCGGAGACGACGGCTCGGGCGGGGTCGTCGCCGTCGTAGCTCTGCGGCGCAGTCCCGGCGCCCTCGCCGACCGAAGCGCTGACCGCGAAGCTGTCGACCGCCCCGGGGGGTAGGGCCTCGGGTTCTGCGCCCGCGCCTACGACTGCCAGATCCAAGGTGATGCTCTGGATAGCGCCCTGGATCACGACCGAACCGTCGGCGTCAGTCTCGGCCGGGCTTACCGTCCGGCCGTCTAAGACAGCGAGTGCACCGGCTGACTTCGTGAGCCGGTGTCCGTCCCGTGCCGTCAGGGTGGCATGAATCGGTCCGGAGTCGGCTGTGCCGGGTCCGGCCGCCTCACCGAGACCGCTCAGATGCAGTACCGGGTCGACCACCGTGCGGCTGAAGGTCACAGTGAGCGACGCCGGGTCCGACCGGGCCGCGGCCACCCGCACCGCCGCCGGCGCGCCTTCCGAACTCCGCTGCGTCGGAGAAACGACCAGCCGGGCCGGTTCCGAGACGCTGTACCGCACCGTGAGGCCGGAGTCGAATGTCTGGACAGCGTCTGAGCGGTCCATGATGAAGGAGTCGGCTGAGGCGGTGGGCGCGGCTACGCCTGCTGCCAGTACCACGGCGGCGGCCAGCACAGCCCGCGGCATCCTGCGAGGTCGTCCGCAGAGAGCGCGCATGGGCGACGCGGAGCGTTGTGGGAGTGTCATGGCTTGGCTCTCTGGTCGACGTCCGCGTCCCAGCTATGTCCCCCGACCGCCAGGCCACTTGAAAATAGCAGGGGCTG
>JAOPXN010000008.1 GCA_025965155.1 Propionibacteriaceae bacterium | reverse complement strand
AATGGGGGTGGGGCGGAGCAGGTTAGGTCCTGCGTGAGTAACGCGATCAAGGTCGACATCTGGTCAGACGTGCAATGCCCCTGGTGCTACATCGGCAAGCGCAAGTTCGAATCGGGACTGGCCGAGTTCGATGGTGACGTGAAGGTGGAGTACCACAGTTTCGAGCTGGCTCCCGACACCCCGGTGGACTACGCGGGCACTCCCGCCGACTACATGCTCGAGCGTAGAGGAATCCCCCGCGAGCAGTTCGAGCAGATGACTGAACGAGTGACGACCATTGCCGCGAGCGTCGGCTTGGACTACCACTTCGACCTGGTGCACCAGACCAACACGATCAAGGCTCACGAGCTGCTGCACCATGCCAAGACGCAGGGCCGCCAGCTTGAGATGAAGGAACGGCTGCTGAAGGCGTACTTCGTGGACGGCGCTCACGTCGGCCGCATCGAGGACCTCGCTGACCTGGCGGCCGACGTTGGCCTTGATCGCGCCGAGGCGCTCCGGGCTCTGTCCGACAGTGACTTCCTGCCCGCGGTGAAAGCCGATGTCGCTCTCGCCCGGGAGTACGGCATCCAGGGAGTGCCGTTCTTCGTCTTCGACCAGAAGTACGGAGTGTCGGGGGCCCAGGACGCTGCGACGTTCACCACTGTGCTGGAGCAGGTGCGCGATGAGAGATCGGCATCCCGATGACGAATACCCCACCTCTGAGCGAGCCACCGGCCAAGTTGCAGAGTCTTGGAGTCACTGGTGCGGCCGCCTGTGTCGGGGACTTCTGCGAATTCCCTACCGACAATGCCGAAGCGAACGACCGGTCTCTTCTCGAAGACGACAGCCCGGACGTTTACCCTCAGCAAGCACCCCGATGATCCTGGCCGGCTGACCGCTACACGGCCGTCTCATCGACCGCATTATCGGCTGGTCGAACAGACACCTATCGGCAAGACGAATTGCTCCGGCCATGCATGGGTTGCCAAAACAACGCCGCCATGTCCGACAACGGGACTGTCCGGACCGTCGCGGTCGCGTGCCAATCTGCCTTAGATTGACGTCTCAGCGTATAAAAGCGCCTGGTGCATAGCAGGCCCAAAGTCTTGACGACAGCTCGCAACATCACTACCCTCAAAAGCACGTGACCGGGGGTTTGATGTCGCGTGTCTAAGGTAAATACAGTGACCGCTGAGTCACTGAGGCGACCGATTCTCACTCCTCCTGTGCACAGACGGACGCGAGCATCCTCTCCCAGACTCGCACTCTGGGACAGGTGTGAGCGCCAACAAGGTTGAAGCCGGCGACGTGGAGTGTCCACAGGCGGCTCCTCAAGAGGTTCCGCTACTCCTCAAATACGCCGCCAACTAATGCGTCGAAGTAGCTTCCCTCATCGGGTGGGCAGAAATATGGCACCACCGCCGAAAGGCACCCTCTAAACAGAAAGCAAGCCGATGAGACGAATCTGGTTGTCAGCGTTGACGACAGCAGCAATGGCCGCGGCAGTCCTGACAGCGGTTTCTCCCGCTGTGGCGAAAGGATCCGATGTCACTGAGGAAGCGTGCCTAAAAAGTGGTGGGACGATAACTGACGTGAATGGTGTCAGGACCTGCGTCATCTCGGCGTCGGGATTGTCCCTCGGATCGAAGGCGAGCAACGCCCCGGCTAAGAAGAAGACCAATTTCCTCAGCGCTGGGCTGGCAAAACCGCACGCTGCACCGTGACGTGAACCGCTCAGGCTGCGAGGTGCTGGGCCAGTCGGAGGGCCAGCGCCACCAGCGTCAGACTGGGATTAGCCGCCGGGGATGACGCGAAGACAGAGTTGTCGCAGGCGTACAGGTTGTCGTACGCGTAGAACTTGAGGTCTGTGTCAACCACGCCCTGCCCGGGTGCCCCCGTCCGCAGCGAGCCCACCTCGTGCGCCACGCCGCCCAGTTTGGCCTTCTGCAGGTTCAGGTCCTCCCCCGCGATGGCTTCGGCTCCCAGGCCGGCAAGGACCGTGGCGGCAACGCCGGCCACCTCGGCAAAGGCGCCGTCGGGCAGCGGAGCGTCGTACACGGTCACCTGCGCCGGTACGTACGGCGGACCAGTCACTGTCACCTGATTGCCGGCCACCAAAGGAGAGTTGAACAGGAAGACGATCTCGCACAGCGTCGCGTCCTTCTTGTCACGACGGTGCTCGGCCAGGTGCTCTGAATTCACGTACCGGCCCTGGTTGAAGTCCGCGCCGATCTCCACGACGACGTTGTATGGGTGCTCAGTCGCCGAGGTGTTGCGATGCCTCGACCACACCTTGGCGGAGGCGTCCGGAGAGGCGTACGGGGAGCCAGCCGGAAGTGAGAAGTGAGTGAAATAGATCGGATGGTCGGTGATGCCCTGTCCGAGCAGTCCCGACGGATCGTCCAGCTCGGACAGCAGTGCGATCTTGGGCGACTCGATGCTTCCCGCCGCAAGCACCACCGTCTTGCCGCGGTACGTCCGCTCCACCTGGTCGCGCAGGTCGAAGCAGCGGACGCCAGTGGCGCGGCCCCCCTCGGTGAGCACCTCCTGGACCGCGTGGTTCAGGTTGACCGTCAGCTTTGGCGCGTCCTCGTCCACCATCAGCCGGCTCTCGCTCAGTAGATCGGCGGTCGAGAACATCCCGCCCGGGATGGAAAGCGGCGTGTAGCCCTGGTACTGCACGGCGACCGGGGCGTCGAGGTGGTCGAACTCGGGGAGCAGCACGGACAGCCGGTCCTTGGTGCGCTGCTGGAACTCCGAGCCGATCGGTCCGTTGCGGTTCATCGCGTCCTCGGCCAGCCGGTAACCGGTCGTGAGCAGGTAGTCACGGATCTCAGCCGGCCAGTCCTGCAGTTCCCAGGCGCCCATGCGCGGGATCAGGCCACCCCAGAAGACCGACCGGCCACCCAAATTGAAGGCCTGGCCGCCAGCGAACTGGGATCCGTCGGTGTTGACGTAGTTGGCGAATGAGAAGTCAGCAAACAGACCCCAGATGTGTTTGTCGAAAGTCCCGACCCTCAACCGCCGAGGCAGGTTGGCGACGTGGGTCGGGAAAAGGTAGGACCCTGCCTCCAGAACGAGCACGTCCTTGCCAGTGTCGGCCAGCCGGCTGGCCAAGACCCCGCCGCCCATACCCGAGCCCACAATGACCACGTCGTACTCGTGGATCTCGTCGTGCACGGGGGTGAAGAACTGGCGTTGGACTCGGCCGTTCTCAGTGACCACCCTCGGGTACGCCGGGAATGTGAGATCGCCGTCCCCGACGTCATAGGTGCCACCGTCGATCGCGTCGATTGCGAGGTTCGGGTCGTTCGCCCAGATCCCGTCAAGCCGCAGCTTGAAGGTGAAGATGCCCGGAGCGGCCTCGATCGTGAATACCCAGGCACCACCGGTGTAGACGCCCGGCTCGTCCAGAACCCAGTCGTCGCGGTCGCTGCGAAGTGTGACCGACTGGTTCGGCGGATACAGCTCGGTGAGATAGCGAATCGTGAACATAGGCCCCCGCCTTCTGCCGCGCCAGCGTCTTGTTGACCGCCACAGTATTGGGCTGGAGTCTGGTCGCGCAGCCGTCGGAGAGAGATCACCTGCGACGTCATGTGGCATCGGCCTGCTTGTGGGTACGTAAGGCGATACCACCGAAGCGACTCAGAGGAGAGCACCCATGGCGACCACACCAGAGTCACCCATGACAGACAACGACAACAGCCAGTACGACGCGGAGTCAACGGAGGAGCCGAAGCCGGCCACGGACAGCGGCTTAGGCGTCCGGATCGGCATGTCCGAGGGCGAAGGCAGCACGTTTGAGCCTGAGGAAGACGAACCGGATCTCAGCTGACCGGCATTTACTCCGGAGCGTCCAACCGGAATCCCACCTTGAGCCCGACCTGATAGTGGCCAATCTCGCCATCGACAATGTGGCCCCGAACCTCGGTGACCTCAAACCAGTCAAGGCCGCGGATGGTCGTCGAGGCTCGCTGGATCCCCGAGCGAATCGCTGCGTCGATGCCATCCGGTGATGTGCCGACGATCTCCGTGACGCGGTACACGTGATTGCTCATGGGCGGTGGTCTCCTCTGCTGAGCAGCCTATGCCCGAGCGATCACACCGGCAATGCAGTAGCAGCTTCGGATTCCTCCACCGGCTTCACACAGCGTGTGGTGCGTGTCACAGTTAAGCCAAGACGCAGAACACCGGAGCTGGAGCTCCAGTACCTACGAGGAGGATGCGTGACCGATTCGACCTTGAGCCCTGAGGACCCAGCTGGTGGTGAGAGCTCCTACGACGCCGACGTGGATGAGGCGTATGACGACGACGACGAGCTGGCCGGTGGCACGGCCGGCTTCGCCGCCGACCAGGTAGACCCTGATGTCGGCACTTCCCACGACGCCGACATCGCGGCGGGCTACGACGACGACGACACTTCAGACCTTCCCGACCGCGGTGACGGCGTAGCCGGATAGGTACTGCCCGCACTCGGCGTAGCGCGCTCGAGACGGTCGGCCGGCCCGACTCATTCGAGTCGGGCCTTCGTTGTCCGCGGAAGTCCTCATAGACGACACCACGGTCGGCCCTAACTGCTGGCTACTGATCGCCGGAGACTGGCGAAGATGTCGTCCAGGGGCGGGCCGGGCGTTCGACCCTGCTCGACGAACCATTCCCGGCCCAGTGCGCGCCGGAAGAGCCAGGGCGGGATCCTCCGCATCAGCGCCAGCGTGCGGGTTCCCTTGGCCGCGCTGGCCTGGCTGAGGTGGGCCAGCAACGCCCGACGCTTCTGGTCGGCGAATGCGCGAACATCAACCCGATGGGTGATGTCCGCCGAGGCCGTGTAGGCGGTGTCATAGTCGGCCAACCGGACCTCGGGCAGCAGGTACGGAGTTGCGGCGACCAGGCGCACCAGAGGGCGGATTACGTTCCGGTCGATGGTGGCCTCCAAGATCAGCGGCGTGCCGGCGGCCGATGCGGCGTAGCTGCCAGCGATGTTGACCTGTCGATGGTCCGGATGCCCGTATCCACCCACCGCGTCGTAGACGGTCAGAGCGTCGGCATTCTCGCGGCGAAGTAGCGCCATCAACGGGGCGGCTGCATCCTCTACCCGCAGCTGGCTGAACGCGTCCGGCGGGGGCTTCGTCCGCCACCCCGAGTCAGTGAATCCGAACGGCACCACCGCCGCACAGCCAAGAATGGCGGCCGACTCCTCAAGCTCAGTTAACCGCCGCTTCCACAGCTCATGGTTGAACTCGGGTGCGGCAAGCCCGGCGGCACCGTTGGTGGCAACGGCCAGCACTACCCGGTGACCTTCTGCAGCGGCCCGAGCCAGCGTGCCCCCAGTGAACAGCACCTCGTCGTCCGGATGGGCGTGGAACGAGACGAGCGTGAAGGTCACCCGCAAAGAATACGGCGATCCCGAGAGTCGGCTACGAGATGTGCCGTCTCAACTTCGTCTCAGGATCGATCAGACATCATTTAGGAAACTAAGATCCTTACCGAATTGGGAAACGATGCAACTACGCGCGATCAGTCGGCCAGTCCTGGCAGCGGCCGTTGCTGCCGCCGCCGCGGCCTTAGTGTATTACGTGCCCTCATCTGCCGGTACGAGCTGGACCGACGTGGGTCACGGCTTCGCTGTGCTTCCGGTGCTTACAGTCGGAATGCTCGCGGCCTTATGGATGGCGGGGTTGTTCTGCAACTCGATAGCACTCGCGGCCAGCCTGCCCGGCCTGACCACCCGCCGAGCCCTGACACTCAGCTTGACCGGAAGTGCGGTAGCCAACGTGCTGCCGCTCGGCGGAGCCGCCGGAGTCGGGCTGAACTACGCCATGACGCGGCGGTGGGGCTTCAGCGGCAGGAGCGTCGCCGCGTACCTCATGACGACGAACGTGTTCGACGTGGCGTCTAAGTTGGTGGTCATCGCCGTCGCCAGCGCCGTACTTCTGATCGGCGGCGGCGGCGTGCTCCTTTATCACGGGATCTCAACGGCGCTTGAGCTGTTGATTCTGCTACCGGTCCTGGCCAGCCTGCTGCTTCACCGGCGCAGCGCCGCGGCGCTCGGGCGCGTACTCGACCACGGGCTAGCGGCTGTGGGCAGGTTCCTACACCTGCGGCTGCGCGTCGACCTGGCCAGCCGTCTGCCCCGGCTGTCGCAGCTGACGACCACGTTGATCAGGCAACGTTGGCGCCGGCTCACGGTGGGGACGCTGGCGTACGCCGCCCTCCAGGCAGCTCTGTTATGGGTCTGCATGCATGTCGTCGGGCTTGACCTCAACGTCATCAGCCTTGCCGGCGCGCTAGCGGTCGACCGCCTGCTGACGCTGCTGCCGCTCACGCCGGGCGGCGTGGGCCTGGTCGAGGGTGGCATGGCTGCCGCGTTGACAGCGCTAGGCGCCTCGCCCGAACCCGTCGTCGCAGGCGTACTGCTCTACCGCGGTTTCACCTATCTTGCCGAGATCCCTGTCGGTGGGCTGACGGCGCTTGCATGGTCGTTGTTCCAGCGACGAACACGAATCCCCCCGTCCACTCTTGCCCTAGCGACAGAAAGCGGCTCCCGATGAGGATCCTGCAGGTGTCCGACTGCTACCTCCCCCAGGTGGGTGGCATCGAACTTCATGTTCATGACCTCGCCGCCCGGCAGCGGGTGTACGGCCATTCGGTGAGCGTGGCAACGGTGACGCCGGGGCCACAGGCGCGGGGCGGCGCTGTTATCCGTCTCGCCGGTCTGAACGGCCTCCCCCACCCACGCGCTCTGGTTGAGCTCAGCCACATCATCGGCTCGGGAGGGTTCGACGTCGTCCATGTCCATTCCTCCCTCCTCTCACCCCTGGCGTGGTCAGCTGCTCGCGCGGCTAGCCGGTCGAGTACTCCGGCGGTGCTCACCATGCACTCGATGCTGCCGACCGGAAGGGCAGCCCGGGCGCTTCGGGAGGTATTGCCGAAGGTAACGAGCGAGGTTGTCTGGACCGCAGTGAGCTCGGTGGCCGCAACCGCGTTGCGGGGCGTGTTCCCCGACCATCAGGTGTCAGTGCTGCCAAACGGAATCGACCCCGAGGGCTGGGCGAGCGACGGCACCAGAACCAGCGCTCGACCGCTCACCATCGTGTCGGTCATGCGTACCGCGCGCCGCAAGCGCCCGCTTCAGTACCTAGACATCCTTGCGGCCATCCGCCGTGAGGTTCCGCCGAGCATCGAGCTCCGAGCCGTTCTGGTAGGCACCGGGCCGCTTGACGGGGCGATCAGCCGAAGGCTCGCCAGCTCAGGAATGGACCGGTGGGTCTCGCAGCCCGGCCGCCTCAGCCGGGCAGAGATCCGCGACGTGCTTCATCGCTGTGACCTCTACCTCGCACCAGCCACCCTGGAGTCCTTCGGCATCGCCGCCTTGGAGGCTCGGAGCGCTGGTCTGCCAGTAATCGGGATGGCCGGCGGTGGTATCACTGACTTCATCGAACACGGCACCGAGGGCTTCCTGGTCGACTCCGACAACGCCATGGCGGCTCACGCGGCCGACCTGCTGTCAGATCAGCTTCGGCTTCGCCGGATGCAACGCCACAACCGCCAGTACGAACCGAGTTTCAGCTGGCCGCACGTCCTAGAACTACATGAGGACATCTACGCGGCGGCGGGTGGTCGAGGCTCGGTTCGGGATGAGCTGTCCGTTCATCAACACCGCGGGAACTCGTCGAACTCGAACGAAAAGCGCTTTCTTCGGGAGCCTGTTCGAAAATAGTTAGCCAACCCTCACTTTAGGGGGGTCGAAAAGGTATGCAGCCATAGCATCGTGGATGCATGCTTAGTTAGGTGCGGAGCTAGGCAACTCCCCCCTGCCACCTCTGCGCTACTTGCCGGGCCCATGTTGGGCCAGCAAGAGCAGGGAGGCCCTCGTCCGGAGAACTATCTCCGCCCGAGGGCCGCCCTGCGCTTAGGTCGCTGCAGTTGCCAGCGGAGGGTCTCGGCCTACCCCCCGTGAGCCGAGACCCTCCATCTCCAACTGTCCACGATTTCGGCGTCTTTCGCAGGCCAATTCCACCACTTGGGTCTCTCGATCAGTCCAGCCACGAGCTCAGAACCTGACTTCAGCGGCGTCCAGGTACTCGTGCACAAGTCGTACGACGCTCGCCCCCTCGCCGACGGCTGCCGACATACGCTTCACCGACCCGCTACGGACATCTCCGACAGCGAAGACGCCGGACATGGACGTCTCCAGCGGAAACCTCCGCCGATCCGCACGGGGCTCGGAGTGATCGATACGGGCCACGGCGTCGGGCCCGGTCAGCAGGTAGCCGTTCTCGTCTCGTGCGACGGTCTGCGGTAGCCAGCTCGTTGCCGGCGCCGCGCCGATGAAGACGAAGACATACTTAGCGTCCAGCCGCGTCTGGGTTCCGGTCTTACGGTCCCGGACCACGACCTCTTCGAGCTTCTTGTCGCCGTGCGCCTCAACCAGCTCAGTCTCCAGATGAATGGTGATACGTGGGTGCGCGACGATCTGTGCCACCAGATATCGGGACATGTTCTCGTCCAATGACGGCCCGCGCACCACGAGGTGAACTCGCTGCACCGTGTTTGCGAGGAAGACCGCGGCCTGTCCCGCTGAGTTGCCGCCTCCGACGACGACCACCGGGTTATCGCCACAGACGCGGGCCTCGTGGATCGTGGCCGCATAGAACACACACGAGTACTCGAAACGCTCCAGACCCTCTGCGGGGATCCGGTTGTACCGAACGCCGGAGGCAACGACGACTGTCCGCGCGCTGACGCTGGTGTCGTCACTGAAGTGAACGGTCATGACGTGGCCGTCGACGTCGAGTCGGTCGGCGGCTGTCGTGGTGTACAGGGTTGCACCGAACTTCCGCGCTTGGATCGCTGCCCGTTCCGCGAGCTCTGACCCGGAGATGCCGGCCGGAAACCCTAGGTAGTTCTCGATTCTCGCCGACCGCGCCGCCTGCCCGCCGGTTGCGACAGCGTCGTTCAGCACAACGGAAAGGCCGTCGGATGCGGCGTAGACAGCAGCGGCAAGGCCGGCGGGGCCGGCACCGACGATCAGCACATCGCTGGTGGATGGTAGGTCATGTGGCCGAAGCCCCAGCTCGGCCGCGAGAGTGGCGACCGACGGATTGCGCAGCATCCGCGACCCGCCGACAATGACCAGCGGGAGCTCGTCGACGCCGAGCCCGAACCGCTGCATCATCGACTCAGCACTTGGATCCTTGTCCGGGTCCATCAACTTATGGGGCACGCGGTTGCGGGCGGCGAAATCCAGCAGCTCACGGGTGCGCGGGGAGAAGCACGAACCGATGATCCGCAGCCCGCTGCCGGCGCCGATTGCCATCGCTCGCCGGATAAGCCAGGCACGGAGGATGAGATCGCCGATAATCGGATCGCCGAGGACGATGCGTTGAAGCTCCTCCTTCGGCACCTTCAGCACCTTGCTCGGCTCGAGCGCGACAACGGTGGAGAATGAGGGCTGACCCTCCAGGAGCCCGATGTCGCCCAGGAACCGACCGGGTCCGTGAACCTCGACGTGGAGCCCTTCCGGATTCAGCTCCGTCGAGTTGCCCGTTTCAATCCCGAGGTCCTGCGGCTCGTCATCTGCAACAAGAATCCTGCCTCCGAGCACGATGATGAAGTCGTCCAGCTTTTCGCCGGCTCTCGCCAGCACTTCCCCCCGTTCGGCGGAGGTGGATTGTCCGACCGCCTTGAAGACGTCCAGCTGAGCCTCGGTTAAGCGGGGGTAGGCGCCGACCGTGTCGGGAGTCTCCTGCGTCGCGACAGGCGAGTCACCACTCGCCGGGTCGGCGGATCTGCTGGTTGTCATACGAACGTCTCGTCGATGTAGCACCAGCGCCAATCCTCGCCCGGCTCCTGCGAACGAACGATCGGGTGCACCGTGTGGGCCGCGTGCGCGCGGGCGTGGCGCATCGGCGAAGAGTCGCAACATCCGACCTTGCCGCAGGTCAGACAGAGGCGGAGATGCACCCATTGCGTCCCGAGGGCGACGCAGTCCTCGCACACTCCCGGAGTCCGCGGGACCACATCGCGAACATAGACCAGGTGTGGGTCGGCGGCAACAGTCATGATGCGGTCCTTTCCCGGGCCGCGTCGTCGCTGCCCTGTTCAGTCGGGTGACGTCCGTGCGCCTTCAGCGCGTCATCAACCCAGCGGCGCAACACGCCGATCGGCGCAGCTCCGGCCTGCTCTGCGATCACCTTGCCCCGGTCCATGATCAACAGAGTTGGCACCGCTTGAACCCCAAAGCGATCGGACAGCTTCGGTGAGCGGTCGACATCGACCTTGACCAGCTTCAGGTCACCAGCCCGTTCAGTCGCAAGCTGCTCCAGCACCGGACTCACGGTGCGGCAGGGACCACACCAGGTTGCCCACATGTCCACCACCACTGGAATCGTCGCCTTCTCCGCCACCTCGGCAAAGTCGTCGTCGGTGGCATCCACAATCCAGGGCACATACTTGTGGCAGTTGCCACAACGGGGACGGCCTGCTGCAGCGACCGGAACTCGGTTGCGGTGCCCGCAGGACGGGCAGGTGATGATCGTACTTCTCATGCCGGCTGCCTCCTCGCCTCTTCGGTATCGACGACGCCGACCATGAGCTCCCCGCCGACTACCTGGATGCGCACGTGCGATCCGTCGGTGATCAGGCCGGAGAGCAGGGCGCGGCCGAGCTGGGTTTCGATATCGTGCGAGATGTAGCGCCGCAGCGGCCGTGCGCCGTACATCGGGTCGTAGCCTCGCTCGGCAATAAGGTGCCTGGCCTCGGGAGTCAGCTCCAGCGTGATCTGCCGCTCGGCCAGGCGGGCCCGGAGATCGGTGAACTGCAGCTCGACGATCTGCTGGATCTGCTCCAACCGCAGCGGTGCGAATACGACGATGTCGTCGACCCGGTTGAGGAACTCAGGACGGAAGTGCGAACGCAGCTCGGCGAGAACCTGTGCACGAACATCGTCGGGAATCGCGCCCTCGCCCGCGGCAGCACCAAGGAGGTACTGCGCACCGATATTCGAGGTCATGATCACGATCGTGTTGCGGAAGTCGACTGTGCGTCCCTGACTGTCAGTAATGCGTCCGTCGTCGAGCACCTGCAGCAAGGTGTTGAAGACATCGGGATGAGCTTTCTCGATCTCGTCGAACAGCAGAACACAGTACGGGCGCCGCCGTACCGCCTCGGTGAGCTGGCCACCCTCCTCATAGCCGATATATCCCGGTGGCGCACCGACGAGACGGCTGACAGTGTGGCGCTCCTGGTACTCACTCATGTCGAGCCTGATCATGGCCGACTCGCTGTCGAACAGCGCACCCGCGAGTGCTTTGGCCAGCTCGGTCTTGCCGACACCTGTTGGGCCCAGGAAGATGAACGAGCCGATCGGCCTTCGCGGGTCACGAATTCCGGACCGGGCACGGATGATCGCATCGGTGACAAGTGAGATCGCCTCATCCTGCCCGATTACCCGTTCCCGTAGGATCTGGTCGAGCTTCAGGATCTTCTCGCGCTCGGCCTCCTTCAGTCGGTTGACCGGAATGCCGGTCCACGCGGCGACGATCTCGGCGATCTCCTCATCGGTGACAACCTCTCGGAGCAGCCGGTGCTGGCCCTGCTTGGATTCGAGCCGTTCTTCCTCCGCTTTCAGCCGTCGTTCGGTCTCGGCCAGCTTGCCGTAGCGCAGCTCGGCCGCGCGGTTGAGGTCGTAGGCGCGTTCGGCTTCCTCAGCCTCTCGGCGCAGTCGCTCCAGTTCGCTGCGCAGCTCCTGGATTTTGCGGATCGCGTTCCGTTCGGCTTCCCACTGCGCCCGTTTGGCGTCAGCTTCGGCCCGAAGATCCGCCAGTTCCTTGCGCAGTTCGGCCAGCCGGGTCTGGCTCGCCGGATCAGTCTCGTTGGAGAGCGCCGCCTCCTCGATTTCGAGCCGGGTGACCCGCCGCGTCAGTTCGTCAAGTTCGGCCGGCATCGAGTCGATCTCGGTGCGCAGCCGCGCGCAGGCTTCGTCGACGAGGTCGATGGCCTTGTCAGGAAGGAACCGGTCGGTGATGTAGCGGTGCGACAGCGTCGCCGCGGCGACCATGGCGTTGTCCTGGATGCGCACCCCGTGGAAGACCTCAAGCCGCTCGCGCAGGCCTCGGAGGATAGAGATGGTGTCTTCTACGTCCGGTTCGTCGACGAGCACCATCTGGAATCGGCGTTCCAGGGCGGCATCTTTCTCGATGTGCTTGCGATACTCATCCAGCGTGGTTGCACCGATGAGGTGCAGCTCGCCGCGGGCCAGCATGGGTTTGAGCATGTTGCCGGCGTCCATCGCCCCCTCGGTCGCGCCGGCGCCGACGAGCGTGTGCAGCTCGTCGATGAAGAGCAGGATGCGGCCCTCCGATGCGATCACCTCGGCAAGTACAGCCTTCATCCGTTCCTCGAACTCGCCCCGGTACTTGGCGCCTGCGATCAGTGCGGCGAGGTCGAGTGAGAAGATCGTCTTGTCGCGGAGGCCTTCTGGCACATCGGTGCTGAGAATGCGTTGCGCGAGACCTTCCACGATTGCCGTCTTGCCGACGCCGGGCTCGCCGATCAGCACAGGATTGTTCTTTGTCTTGCGAGACAGGATCTGGATGACCCGCCGGATCTCCGCGTCCCGCCCGATCACAGGCTCAAGGCGCCCGTTGCGGGCGTCGGCGACAAGGTCGTGACCATACTTCTCAAGCGCCTCATACGTCTGCTCAGGGGTCGCCGAGTTGACATGCTGGTTACCCCGTACCCGGGTCAGCACAGTGAGAAACGACTCGCGGTTGACCCCGTGCGAACGCAGGATGCGGCTTGCGGGGCGGTCGACGCTGTCGTCGGCGAGGGCCAGGAGGAGATGTTCTACTGAGACGTAGGAGTCCTTCAGCCGCGTTGCCTCCCGCTCGGCCCGGTCCAGCGTGGTGGAGAGGCTCCGGCTCAAGAAGACCTGGCCGGGCGATGCTCCGGGACCGGTCACACTCGGCTTGCGGGCGATCTGCCCCTCGACTTCGTTGCGTAGGGTGGCCAGGTCTACGTCGAGGGCAGCGAGCAACCGCGGAATCAGCCCTTCTTGTTGGGTTATCAGAGCGAGCAACAGGTGCTCTTCGTCGGTTTCGGTCTGGCCGGCACGGATGGCGATGTTCTGTGCCTCTTGGAGGGCCTCCTGCGACTTCTGGGTGAGCTTGTTCATGTCCATGACGGTTGGTCCGTTCCCGATTGGATGAGCCGCCGCTGGCCCTCGAGGTTGTCGATCCGGGCGAGCAGGTCGAGCACGAGTGCGACGGCGGAGTAGTTGAGTGCGAGGTCAGCGTGTAGTCGAACGATGGTGCCGATACGCGCGGGGGTACTCCGCGCGAACGAGAGGCGGCCTGCCGCATCCGTCGTTGCTGGAACAAGGCCGAGTTCGACAAAACGTTGCAGCAGGTCGGGATGAATGCCGGATGCGGCCGCCGCAGTATCGAGGTCCAGCCGCGGCGTGCGGACCGGTAGGAGCGAAACGATCACTATGACCTCCTCGGGTCGAACGATGACTCGCGGCTCAGCTGTTCGAACAGGCTGCGTTCGCGGTCGGTGAGCTTGGAGGGAACGGCGATCTTGACCCGTGCGTAGAGGTCACCGTTGCGCCCGCCGGGCTGGGGCATCCCCTGCCCGCGCAGGCGCAGCCGACGTCCGCACGACGAACCGGGTGGGACGCGGACCGTGACGGGCCCGCCGGGCGCGTTCGTCTTCACTTCGGCCCCCAGCGCGGCCTCCCATGGGGACACCGACAGGTCCATCTCGATGTCGGCACCGTTGAGGCGGTATCTCCTGCTGGGACGTACCCGCAGGGTGATAACGAGGTCGCCTCGTCCGCCGTCGCGGCGCCCGCCGGCGCCCGCACCGGGAATGCGGATGCGCTGACCGTCAAGTGCGCCCGGGGGAATCTCGACCTCGTAGGTCGAAACCTCGCCAGTGCTGGGGTCCTCGAGCTGGATGGTGCGTCGCCCGCCCCGATAGGCTTCTTCCACGCTCAGCTCAAGCTCAGCCGAATGGTCCATCCCGCGTGATGCCCCGAAGACATCGCCGAAAATGTCGTCCCAGTCGATCCCACCGTCCGCCGAAGCGGCGCCGGACGCACTGCTCCAGGTGGAGTATCGCGGTGAGCCGCCGGAGCGGGCGGCTGAACGCGGCGGCTGTCGACCCGCGCCCCCAGCCCCGGCGCCGGCTGCCGCGTACTGGCGGAAGTTGGGCCCGAACCGGTCGTACTGCGCCCGGGTTTCGGGGTCGGAGAGCACCTCGTGCGCCTCGCTGATGCGCTTGAACTGATCTTCGGCGCCCGGGTCCTTGTTGACGTCGGGGTGGTACTTACGCGCCAGCTCACGGTAGGCGCGGTGGATCTCCTTCGGATCTGCCGAACGGGACACGCCTAGCGTTTGGTAGAGATCGTCGGCCACCGGTTCACGCCCCGGATGGCGTCACGACGACCCCGGCAGGCCGAAGTATTCGCCCAGGCATGCCGTAACCGGGGCGAACGACCTGTACCACCGTCTGCGGCGGTACACCGGGGTTTCCGACCACCGTGACGACCTCATGGATCTGCGGGTCGAACGGCACGCCGGTTTGGTCAATGCGCGGGAAACCGAGCCGCTTCAGGCCCTCGATCGCTTGAGCCCGCACTGCTTCGATGCCGGTTCGAAGTCCGTCGTCCTCGGGTTTGACGTAGGGCAGGGCCTGTTCGAGCCCGTCGACGACGGGCAGAAACAGGGCTGCGACATGCTCGCGCTCGGAGTGCCGCGCGTTGTCGATCTCCCGACCGGCCCGCTTGCGGTAGTTGTCCAGGTCAGCGACCGCTCGACGCCACCGGTCGTCCGATGCCGCCAACTTGGCGTCGAGGTCTTCGGTCTGGGCCGGTCCAGGCTTGTCGGCGCGCTCCTCGGTCTGGGAAGCCGCGACATCGCTTTCAGGTGGCGCATTCTGTTCGGTCATCGGCGCACGCCTCTCAGCTTCGATCGAACTCGGCGTCGACGACGTCGTCGTCGCTGACATCGGCACCTTCGGCTGAGGGTGGAACAGTTTGTGAGGCTCGGGCGCTGGCCAGCGCCTGTGCGACCTGCTGCAGCTCACTTGTCAGCTCTCTGGCTTCCTGTGCGCCGACGTCGTTGGCCACCGATTCGCGCGCCTGTCCGATGAGCATTTCAGCCCGCGCTCGTTCGTGTTCGGGCACTGCGTCGCCCAGCTCCTTGAGGGTCCGCTCCACCTGGTAGGCCACGGCGTCTAGCTCGTTGCGCGCGTCGATGTCCTCACGCAGTCGCTGGTCCTCGCTTCGGTGCTGCTCCGCCTCCTTGATCATCCGCTCGATCTCGCCCTGATCGAGGTTCCCGGTATCGCTGATGGTGATGCCCTGTTCGGCGCCGGTGTCCTTGTCCTTCGCGGTCACGTGCAGGATCCCGTTGGCATCGACATCGAAGGTGACGTCGATCTGCGGTTCACCGCGCGGTGCCGGTCGGATGCCGGTGAGCTGGAACCGCCCGAGGACGCGGTTGTCAGCCGCGCGTTCACGTTCGCCCTGCAAGGCGACGACCTCGACCGACGGCTGGTTGTCCTCGGCCGTCGAGAAGATCTCGCCGCGTCTGGCCGGAATCGTGGTGTTGCGGTCAATGATCTTGGTCATCACGCCGCCACGGGTCTCGACGCCCAAGGAGAGCGGTGTGACGTCGAGAAGGAGGACGTCGGACACCTCGCCCTTGAGTACGCCGGCCTGGATCGCCGCACCAATCGCGACCACCTCGTCGGGGTTCACGGTCATGTTCGGGTCCTTGCCGCCCGTGAGCCGTTTGACCAGGTTCTGGACGGCCGGGATACGGGTCGAGCCGCCGACGAGGATGACCTCGTCGATGTCGTTCTCGGTGACTTTAGCGTCCTGCATCGCCTGCCGGACAGGCCCGAGGCACCGCTCCACCAGGTCAGCCGTGATGTTTTCGAAGGTGGAGCGCTTGACCGTCGTCGTCAGGTGCTTGGGGCCGTTGGCGTCAGCGGTGATGAACGGAAGGCTCACCTGTGTCTGGGTCACGGAGCTGAGCTCGATCTTGGCCTTCTCGGCCGCCTCAAACAGGCGTTGCAGTGCCTGCGGGTCTTTGCGCAGGTCGACGCCGGTTTCCTTCTGGAACTCATCGGCCAAGTAGTCGACGAGGCGGCGGTCGAAGTCGTCGCCGCCGAGATGGGTGTCCCCTGCTGTGGACCGAACTTCGACGACACCGTCTCCCACATCGAGGATGCTCACATCGAAAGTGCCGCCGCCGAGGTCGAACACGAGAACTGTCTCGTGCTCCTTCTTGTCCATTCCGTACGCAAGCGCTGCTGCGGTCGGTTCGTTGATGATGCGGAGCACCTCCAGGCCGGCGATGCGTCCGGCGTCCCTGGTGGCCGTGCGCTGTGCGTCATTGAAGTAGGCAGGAACCGTGATGACTGCCTCAGTGACCTTCTCGCCGAGGAACTTGCTGGCGTCGTCAGCAAGTTTGCGCAGGATGAGGGCGCTGATTTCCTCTGGCGAGTACAGCTTGCCTCGAATGTTGAACCGCGCCTCGCCGTTGGGCCCGGGAACCACGTCGAAGCCGACGGCATGGGCCTCCTCCTTGACCTCGTCGAACGAGCGTCCGATGAAGCGTTTGGCCGAGGAGATCGTGCCCTTCGGATTGAGGATCGCCTGCCTGCGGGCGAGCTGACCGACCAGTCGCTCGCCGCTGTCGGTGAACGCGACAACGGACGGGGTCGTACGCCCGCCTTCGGCGTTCGGGATGACCTTAGCCTCGCCCCCTTCCCAGACTGCGATGACCGAGTTCGTGGTACCCAGATCAATACCGACTGCTTTAGCCATTAGACCGTTCCTCTGCTAGCGCTCGTTGACCCGTGTCCTTCATGCAAGATCTGTCGTGCCGTGCTGACCCAGGCGTTGTCGACCAGCACCTCGAAGTGGCTCGGCTTGACCGACGACATCGAGACGAAGTTGCGCCGGCCTTTCATCAAGAGGTAGTTGATGGCCCCCGCTATGCCGCCGACGATGGCGCCGAACACCAGACCGTAGAAGGCAAGAAGGACGGACGTGACCACCGGTGCGACCCAGTTGAAGAGCCCGAAGATCCAACCAATCAGCACGCCGGTCAGCGCACCGCCGGCAGCCCCGCGACCGATTGAGCCCCATAGCGTGAGCCGCCCCTTGACCTGCTCGACAAACCGCAGCCCGTCGCCCACAATCCGCACGTGTTCGACTGGGAAGTCATGCTTGCCCAGCATGTTGACGATCTCTTCGGCTTCGGCGTAGTCGTCGGTCACCGCAAGGACCTGGCTGGCGTGCCCGACTTCGGGCGCCGGAAATGTTTCAACTGTCGTCATGGCGTCAGCGGCTCACAGGGACGGAGGCGGACGACTCGGTCGTCGAAGTGTCGACCGACGACGGCTCGATGGAGACCGTTCGAGGCTTGCTTGACTCATCCACCGGCACCTTCAGGACCAGCACGCCATCGGTGAACTCTGCCTTCACTCGCTGGGTGTCCAGACTGTCGCCGAGGTACAGCTGCCGCATGAACTCACCCCGTGGCCGTTCGTCGATGAGTACCTCGTCGTCGGGGCCACGCATGGGCCTGCGCTGAGCTCGTACCGTGACCATGTTGCGTTCGACTCTCACCTCGATGTCGTCACGGGCAACCCCGGGCAGATCAATCGCCACGATGTACTCGTCCCCGTGGCGAAACGCCTCGATCGGCATAGGCCGGATCTGCCGGTTGGCTCCCATCGCCTGCTCGAAGACGCGGTCGACGTCTCGAAATGTGTCAAAACCCATCAAAGTCATGACTCTTCCTCCTAGGACAAATGGTTCGTCGATTTGCGAATAGCCGGTATCTCGGACTCTTCTCCAGCGGACCGCCGAAAGCATCGACCTAGCAGCACAAGAGTGGCCAGGAACCCTTGCTCTGGTGGGACCAACCGAACTCGGGTAGCGTTCATGGCGAACAGCGAGCATGGCAACCATGGGCACGATGAACCTCCCCGAACCGGCCCCCTTCAGCGGCAGCAACACCCGGCAGAACACTGGTCTGTACGGCGTAGTCGTCGCGGGGTCGATGATGTTCGACCGTCCGACGACCCGAAACACCTTCCGGATCGTGAGTGCGGCCGTTCAATGGGTGTCCCCATGCGCCGTCTTGGCCTGCTACCTCGCGCACCGTGGCCATCTGAGAAGGTTCTCCGGCAAAGCGGACCCCCGCCTCGACCTGTTGGTGGACGCCGCAACCCCACAGGACGGGCCAGTCGACGGCAGTGATGGCGACTGGCTCTGCGCGCTGTTTTTGAGGGAAGGGACGACCCTCAGGGGCTGTCTGGTCCTTCATGCCAAAGACGAGCCGTCGAGCGACGAGCAATCGTTCCTGCGCGCTCTCGCGCGGCCCACGGCCGCCGCGCTTGCAACCGCTGAGGCGATCCAGCGGGACCGTCGTCGCGCCCGGGAGCTACGCAGGCTCACCGAGGCTCAGTCCACAACCAACCGGGCAATGGCCGAGACCATCCGACATCTCAGCACTCTGCAGCGGCTCCGGGATTCCCTAGCGAGCGCGGCGGCTGACGGTGAAACTGCGATCGTCCAGGCGTTACACCTGTTGACGGACTGCCCAGTGCTTCTTCAAGACTCGTTCGGCAAGGAGCGTGCCTCGGCCGGGCTTCGCCATGAGACCACGCCTTCGCACAAGCTCGTCCCCGACGACTCGGTGGCAGAAGCCGCACAGGCCACCATGCAGTGGCGGACGTCAAGCATCCATAGCAACGGGGAACTGCTCGGTCTGGTCGGAGTCTTCGACGCCGAGAACACCCTGAGCGGCGACGAGCGGATTGCCATCGACTATGCGAGCAAGCTGCTCAGCGTCGAGCTGATGCATCGCCGACGCCTCGCTGAGATCCAGCTGGGGCCGGGCCGGGACCTCGCCGACGACCTTCTCACCGGAGCGGATCCGGTTGGGGCACGGAATCGTGCCGAATCTCTGCACTACGACCTGAGTCAGCCGCAACGCGTACTGGTTGTGTCGTGGGCACTCCCCACGACGGAATGCGTCCACCTCGATGCCGCGCTCAGGCACGAGCTCGCCACGATGCATGCCTCAGCACTCGTTTCTCAGCGTCCGAACTCTGCCGTGGCAGTCGTTGCCGACAACCATGACTGGACGGGTCTTTATGACCAGCTGTCGGCGGCAGTCGGTAGTCCGAACGGCACGGTAGGAATCGGCGGCCGATGCGCTGCAGAGGATCTACCGACCTCTTTCGCCGAGGCTCGTGCTGCACTGCGGATCCGGGTTGAGTCCCGTCAGCCCTACGGCACGACCAACCACGACAACCTTGGCCTCTTCCGGATCCTGGACAGTAGCGACGGGGGTGCTGAGGTGGAGAGATATGTGGAGGAATGGCTTGGACCTCTGTTGCAACATGACCGCCTCCACCACTCCGAACTCGTTCACACGTTGAGCATCCATCTGGACTCTGGCGGAAACTACGACGACACGGCAGCGGCTCTGACGATCCACCGCAGCACCCTGCGTTACAGACTTGCCCGGATCCGGGAGCTGAGCGTGCGCGACCTGTCCGACCCTGACGTTCGGTTGAATCTGCATATAGCGACGCGTGCTTGGGCCGCCAGGCATGGGGGTCCGCTCTGAGTCCTTAGTCGGTATTGGGAGTGGGCCGGTACGAGTAGGCGGCTTGCCTGACTGCGTCGTCGCTCTCGAGCCCGGCGCCGAGCGCCCCGCCGACGGTAGCCAGCGAGCTCGTCAGCCAGGCGAGCGCCAGGTACGTCCGGGTACCGACCGGATGTCCTAGGTCAGCGGCGAGGATGCTCGGGACCACAAGGATCACAGCAGCCGCGGCAGCCAGGAGGAACAGGGCGGCGTACAGCGAGAGAACGCCGATAACGACGGTAGCGGTGGTGGCGATGTTGAAGAGTGCAACCTGCTTACGCACCTGTGGCTTCGGTGCCCGTTCCCACAGATGAGCGCCCACGATCAAGGTTGCGACCGTCGCCGTCACCGCGACAAGACCGACCGCCACGAAGCGTATCCGTCCGAACCCGTCCGCCAGCATCCAGATGTCGGAGGTGACCAGAGCAAACACGCCCGCAGCGACGGCAGCGGTGAGCGCCCGCGAAAGTCCCACCGCCAGCCGCCACGGCCGGTTGGCGCGGACCATGCCAAGAAGGAGACGGATGTTGCCGGTCAGAACCCGAGCGGTGAACCGGAACTCCGTCTGGTCCGACCCAGCCTGCGCCTCCCGGCCAAGCTGTCGTGCCCGGCGTCGGAGCCCCCGAGACCGTCCCGTCTGGTCACCCGGAGTGTCAAATGCCTGCACGGGCGCGCCGAGGAGCCCTTCGACCAGCTCAACGACGGCCTGCATTGCTCGCCGGCGAATGGCGACCGCACCGAGTGCCGGCACACTGACGACGCCGACACCATGAAGGGCGCTGGCGTGAGCCACCACCGGACGTCGGGATATCTGAAGGGGAAGGTCAGTCAGGCAGATCGCCAGGTCCCAGTCTTCGGCCAGCAGCCGCTCGCGCGCGGCTTCGACAATCTCTACGTCATCTGCTGGTGAGGTGACCAACGCGTCCACCACGTCGACCATGTACCACGAGATGGAGGGAAATCGCCGCTCCAGCTCGACCTGCAGGTCATCCATCAGGACGGGCACCAGGTCGGCCGGCAGACCCGGGGTTGCGATCAGACCCAGGCAGATCCCGCTGTTGGCCCGGGACTGGTCAGAGCCGCTCAGCACGCTGTCCCCACCAGAAACAGTCAACTCCAGTAGGCACGCCGCGTAAAGCGATGACTACTGCTCGCTCAGCTGACGTCAAACCCGAACTGATCACCCACTCCAGGTGTTCCTTGTACGCCAGCGCTGTCGAGGTGGAACGTCCGGCTTCCCTCCGTGCTCGGGCCGAACTCGTTGGTCACCAGCTGGTGAAACAGCCCGGTCTCCAGCACTCCGTTCACGGTTTCACCCGGGACACCGATCAGCAGGCTGCCCTCGCCCGTTGTCTGGATCGCGGGTGCGGCAACCGAGGCCCCGAACCGGTCATCCTCCTCCGGCCGCCCGTCGATACCCGCAGTGTCCTGGTGGAAGCGCTGACCTCCCGCCTCGTCGGTGCTCAGTCCAAAGTTGCGACCGAGCAGGATGGTCACCGAGCCCGCGTCCGAGATCGAGCCGACGGAGTCCCCCGGAGCACCGATCGCCAGATCGAGAGGCGGTCCGTTGTCCAGCCGAGCCATCGCCAAGGCCGCGCCGAACCGGTCAGCGGAGCCGGGCACACCACCCACGCCCGCCGACGCCTGGGACCAGATCTGACTGTCCTGTCCGGTCAGTCCGGAGCTGGAGCCTCGTAGGAAGGACACGGCGCCCTCGCCGAACCCCGGCTCTGAGGTCGAACCATTCTCCCCCGGTGCGCCGACAGCCAGGTCGGCAAACCCATCGGCGGTCACGTCCCCTGCCGCCACTGCGGTACCAAAGGCGTCCCGCGGCTCCGCCTTGCCCGGAACCCCGGCGGTGTCCTGGCTGTACGTCACGGCAGGCAGAGCACCGACTCCGGTACCACGCTGCCCCGGAAGCACCTGCACGATGCCGCGTGAGCCGTTCTCGCCGGGTACGCCGACCGCGAGATCGTCGAGCCCATGGCCGTCGAAGTCGCCGATTGCGAGGGCGGAGCCGAAGGCGTCGGCGTTCTCCGGCCGGCCGGGGACGCCGCGGCTGGCCTGGCTTACCAGGTCCGGGCTGGTGCTTCCTTGGCCGAGCCCGCCGGCCGCGCCGTAGATTACGGCCACAGCCCCACCGGCACCGGCACCATTCACGAACTCGCCCGGCGCACCGACCACAAGGTCGGTCACACCGTCATCGTTGAGGTCACCGTGGCTCAGCTTTGCACCGAACAGCTCGGCCGAGACGCCGGAGCCGGCGCCGAACAGGCTGTTCTCGGTGAAGGACTGGGCGCCCGCAGTGGTCAGTCCCGCCGCCGACCCGTACAAGACGATGACCAGACCTGTGAAGTTGTTCTCCCAGGGAGCGGCGGCCGCCAAGTCTGCGCATCCGTCACCGTTGAAGTCGGCCAGCACATTGCTGAAGCCGAAGCCGTCCCCAGGTTCCGCGGCACCGGGCACGCCGCCGGTGTCCTGGGTGAACAGCTGGTCGTTCCGTGCGGTTCCGGCGGCATCGGCGACCAAGCCGTCCGGCTGCCCGTAGAGAACGTGCACCGCTCCCGCTGCGTTGGCGTCCAGCGGCTCACCGATCACTGCCTCGGCCTGCCCGTCCCCGTTCACGTCGCCTGGCACTGAGGAGGCGCAGCGTGCTGCGACAGCAGGCGTGACACCGCTCGCTGCCACAGCGGGCAAGCCCCATCCCGCGAGTCCAGTCGATACCAAGGCCAGCACCGTAACACCGGCCGCCCCGCGCCGCCCCGGGCTCAACATCACGACCTCCGATTGTCGGACGAATCTAACAATCCTACGATCCGTCGAACCTCTGTGTGTGAGATTCATTGGCAACGGGTTCGCCGACGGCGATTGATCTTGCCGACTTCTGAATCGGGCCCAGACAAAAGGGTGGGCCCACGACAGTCGTGAGCCCACCCAAGGTGTGTTTGTTAAGGCTGGAGCCTCAGTTGGCCGAAGCGGCGATGGCGGAGACGTCGAACTCGAGCTTGATGCGGTCGCTGATCAGCACGCCACCGGTCTCCAGGGCTGCGTTGTATGTCAGGCCCCAGTCCTTGCGGTTGATGGTGGCAGAACCTTCGAACCCGACGCGCAGGTTGCCGAAGGGGTCCTTGGCCGAGCCGACCACGGTGAACTCGACGGTGACAGGCTTGGTCACGTCCTTGATGGTGAGGTCACCGGTCACCGCGTAGAGGTCGGCGTCCAGCTGCTCCACGGCGGTGGAGGCGAAGACGATCTCCGGGTACTGCTCCGCGTCGAAGAAGTCGCCGGTCCGCAGGTGCGCGTCGCGCTGCTCCTGGGCGGTGTCGATGCTGGCGACCTTGATCCGCAGCTGGGCGGAGGACTGTGCGGGGTTGGCGACATCGAGGTGGGCGGTGCCCTCGAAGTCGGTGAAGGCGCCGCGGACCGTGGTCACCATGGCGTGGCGGGTGGAGAAACCGATGCGGGTGTGGGTCGGGTCGACGGTGTAGTCGCCGGTGACGTCAGCCGTGGCTGCGGTGGCGGGCTCGAAGTCCAGCACGGCGGTGGTGGCAGCAGCCGGGGCGGCCGGGGTCTCGGCGGCGCGGGGTGACTTACGGGAAAAGATGCTCATGGTGGTCCTTAGGAGGTGTGCGGCTCTTGGCCTCGTTGAAATTTCAACTTCTGATGGCTGGAACAGTACCCCGCCGCGCTTCATTCCCGAAATCCGTTGATTCTCGAAACTTTCCAAAAACCCGACCCCGACCGCCGCCGGTCCGCTGCGGCGAGGTTCGGGCATCCGCCCCGGGACGGGCCTACCCTTGTCGACATGACGGCCCGCAGCAGTACCGAGCCCGCGCCGCGGACTCGCTCGCTGCAGAACCGGCTGCGCCGGATCCTGCACCTGCTGTGGCGGATCATCGCTCAGGTGGTCGGCGCGTGCCTGCGGTACCGGGTGACCGGACTAGCCGCGGAGGCCGCATTCTTTGCAATCTTGTCGCTGCCGCCGCTGATCTTCGGCCTGGCCGGCGCCATCGGGTTTGTCGCCCAGCGCTTCGACGTCCAGACGATTGCGGGCTTCCGCGACCAGGTCCTCGCTCTGGCATCCCGGGCGCTCACCCCGGACGCAGTCGACGCGGTGATCAAGCCGACCCTGGACGAGGTGCTGTCCGGCGGCCGGTTCGAAGTGATCTCCATCGGTTTCGTGATTGCACTGTGGTCAGGGTCGCGCGCCCTGAACGTCTTCGTCGACACCATCACCATCATGTACGGGCTAGCCGGCCGGCGGGGCATCGTCCGCACTAGGGCGCTGTCGTTCACCCTGTACATAGTGTTCCTGCTGGTGGGGGTGGTCGTCCTCCCCCTCGTGCTCGCCGGCCCCGGCTTCGTGGACAGCGTCCTGCCGCACCGGCTCGACGCGATCGGCAAGCTGTACTGGCCGACCGTGCTGCTCGGCTCGGTCTGCTTCCTCGCCAGCCTCTACCATCTGTCCGTCCCGGTGCGCACCCGCTGGCGTGCCGACCTTCCCGGAGCTGCGCTCACCCTGGCCATGTGGATCGGCGGCAGCGCGGCGTTGCGGGCGGTGCTGGACGCCTCCACAGGGTCCACCTCCATCTACGGACCACTGGCGGCGCCGATCGCCTTGTTGATCTGGCTGTACCTGATCTCGATCGCCGTCCTGATCGGTGCAGCCTTCAACGCCGCCCTCGACAAGTACTTCCCTGCTCTGTCGGGGTCGACCGGCATCGACCACGACAAGGTGCTTGAGGGCGCGCCCGAGCGGCCGCTGTGACGGTCTCGTTACAAGCGTGATCGTGCAAAGTTGAACCGGAGCCTCCGCTCAGCGTCTCAGTATCTGGATGCGCATCTCGACATTTGGAATTTCGACTTGATTCACACCCTCGGCTGGCACAGGGTTGACCCATGCGCATCTACTCCGCTCGGCCCGGCGTCTGGCTTCGGCCCGCGCGGGTGGCCAAGTGCGAGCCGTCTGGGTTGACTGCGCGCCGCTTCGTCGACCTTGGTCGCACGGAGTCGATGATCTGTCATCCGCACGCGTACTGACCCCCCTGGTACGCCCCGACGTGAGTACGGCGTTGCGCCGCTCGCGAAGGAGTGCCTCCACCAACCGAGGACATGAATGACCACCCAGACTCCTGCTGAGACCACCGGATCCGCACCCTCGAACGGCACCGTACGCCCCGTCGCAAAGGCGGCCAAGCCCGCCGCGCGCGCCCGCAAGCCGCGTGGCGAAGGACAGTGGGCCCTGGGGTACCGCGAGCCGCTGAACCCCAACGAGCAGTTCAAGAAGGACGACGACGCACTGAACGTGCGCGCTCGGATCGAGAACATCTACGCGCACCGCGGCTTCGACTCGATCGACCCGGGCGACCTGCGCGGCAGGTTCCGCTGGTGGGGTCTCTACACCCAGCGTCGGCCTGGGATCGACGGCGGCAAGACCGCCACCTTGGACCCGCACGAACTGGACGACTCCTACTTCATGCTGCGGATCCGGATCGACGGCGGCGCCCTGACCACCGAGCAGCTCCGGGTCATCGGCCAGATCTCGGTCGACTTCGCCCGCGGTACCGCCGATGTCACCGACCGGCAGAACGTCCAGCTGCACTGGATCCGCGTTGAGGACGTACCCGAGATCTGGCGCCGGCTGGAGGATGTTGGCCTGTCCACGGCCGAGGCCTGTGGCGACTGCCCCCGTGTCATCCTCGGCTCACCCGTGGCCGGCATCTCGGCGGACGAGATCATCGACCCGACGCCGGCGATTAAAGAGATTTCCGCCCGCTACATCGGCAACCCTGAGTTCTCCAACCTGCCGCGGAAGTTCAAGACAGCGCTGACCGGGCACCCGCTGCACGATGTGGTGCCGGAGATCAACGACATCGCGTTCGTCGGCGTGGAGCACCCCGAGCACGGTCCCGGATTCGACCTCTGGGTCGGCGGCGGCCTGTCCACCAACCCGATGTTCGCCGAGCGGCTCGGCGCCTGGATCCCGATCGACGACGTGCCAGATGTCTGGGCCGGCGTCACCAGCGTTTTCCGCGACTACGGCTACCGCCGGCTGCGGACCCGCGCCCGGCTGAAGTTCCTGATGGCCGACTGGGGTCCGGAGAAGTTCCGTTCGGTGCTGGAGAACGAGTACCTGCACCGCCCGCTGATCGATGGCCCGGCACCGGCCGCGCCCGACCGGCTGGGTGACCACGTCGGCGTGTCGAAACAGAAGGACGGCAACTACTTCGTCGGCTTCTCCGCTATCGCCGGCCGGGTCAACGGCGAGACACTGGTCAAGTTCGCCGATGTTGCCGAGGCCCACGGGTCACGCCGGATCCGCACCACGCCGATGCAGAAGCTGCTGGTGTTGGACGTCGCCGGTGACCAGGTGGAGTCGCTGACGGCCGCAGGTGAGCAGCTCGGGCTGTCCGCCAACCCGAACGCCTGGCGCCGGTCGGTGCTGGCCTGCACCGGGATCGAGTTCTGCAAGCTCGCCATCGTGGAGACCAAGGCGCGCGCCGCGCTGCTGGTGGAGGAGCTGGAGACCCGCCTCGGAAACCTGGACTCACCGATCACGGTGAACCTGAACGGCTGCCCGAACTCCTGCGCTCGGATCCAGGTGGCCGACATCGGCCTGAAGGGCCAGCTCGTCCCCGGCCCGAACGGTGACCAGGTCGAGGGCTTCCAGGTTCACCTCGGCGGCGGTCTCGGACTCGATGCAGGCTTCGGCCGCAAGCTGCGGGGCCACAAGGTGACGGCCGAGGAGCTGCCTGACTACGTCGAGCGGCTGGCCCGCGCCTATGTCGACGGCCGTGAAGGCGAGGAGCGCTTCGCCCAGTGGGTGGCGCGCGCCGACGAATCAGTGCTGGCATGACGGAGGCCGGGCAGACCGCCACCGGCGGAGGGATCGACCAGAACAGGCAGGCTGTGATGCACTGCCCGTACTGCGCCGAGGAGACCCTCTTTCCCATCGAGGGCGGCGGTTGGGAATGCAGAAGCTGCCGCCGAGCGTTCTCAGTGAAGTTCCTGGGATTGACTGATCCCGGACGCCACCGAGGGGAGCAGTGATGAGCACTCTGGTCGACCTGAGCCAGGTCGCTGCGGAAGCCAACGCCGAGCTCGAGGACGCAACCGCTCAGGAGATCTTCCGCTGGGCCGCCGACGAGTTCGGTAGCGGTCTGGTGGTCACGTCCTCGCTGGCCGACACCGTGATGATCCACCTGGCCGAGCAGGCAGCCCCCGGCATCGACGTGATCTTTCTGGACACCGGCTACCACTTCGTGGAGACCATCGGCACCCGGGACGCCGTCCAGGCCGTGCACAACGTCAACCTGATCACCGTCACGCCGGAGCAGACGGTGCCCGAGCAGGACGCCACCTGGGGCAAGGACCTGTTCGCGCGCGCCCCCGACCAGTGCTGCGCACTACGCAAGGTGGCGCCGCTGAACCGGGCACTCGAGCCCTACTCCGCCTGGGCTACCGGCGTCCGCCGGGCCGACTCCGCCGCCCGCGCCAAGACGCCGATCGTCGCCTGGGACGCGCGTCGCCGGTTGATCAAGATTGCTCCGATCGCCCGCTGGAGCGACGACGACGTGGCCGACTACATCGAGGCCAACTCGTTGATGGTCAACCCGCTGCTCGAGGAGGGCTACCCCTCTATCGGGTGCGCGCCGTGCACCCTGAAGGCCGACCTCAACGACCCCCGCGCGGGACGCTGGGCCGGGCTGGCCAAGACCGAGTGCGGTATCCACCTATGAGCACGAAACTTAGCACCGATGCGACCAACACCCATGATTTGCATCGGCCGAAGGCCGGCGCGACCCTGTGGTTCACCGGGCTGCCTTCGGCGGGCAAGTCCACCATCGCTCATGCGCTGGCAGATGAGCTGACCGAGGCGGGACGCCGGGTCCAGGTGCTCGACGGCGACGAGGTCCGACCGCACCTGTCCAAGGGCCTGGGGTACGACAAGCAGGCCCGCGACATCAACGTGACCCGGATCGGATGGGTAGCCCGGCTGCTCGCATCGCACGGGGTGATCGTGCTGGTCCCCGTCATCGCGCCGTACGCCGCCGCGCGTGCCGCGGTCCGTCATGATCATGAGGCCGCCAGCGTCGGCTTCGGCGAGGTGTATGTCTCTACCTCGTTGGAGATCGCTGAGCAACGAGACGTGAAGGGCCTGTACGCCAAGGCCCGCCGCGGCGAGATCACCGGGATGACCGGGGTCGACGACCCGTACGAGCAGCCGGAGACCGCCGAGCTGGTGCTCGACACCGCCGAGCTCGATCTGGACACCTCGGTCGAGCTGGCCAGAACGCTGCTGTCGGCGATCTGCGAAAGGGAACTGCCATGAGCCCCACCCGTACCGTCCGCCCCGAGCCGGCGCTTCGCCCGCTGACTGAGCTGCAGGCGCTCGAGTCGGAGTCGATCCACATCTTTCGTGAGGTGGCGGCCACCTTTGCCTCGCCGGTGATGTTGTTCTCCGGTGGCAAGGACTCGGTGGTGATGTTGCATCTGGCTGCCAAGGCGTTCTGGCCGGCCCCGATCCCCTTCGGGCTGCTGCACGTCGACACCGGACACAACTTCCCTGAGGTGCTGCGGTTCCGTGACGAGGCGGTGGAGTTCTATGGCGCCGGCCTGACGGTCACCTCGGTGCAGGACTACATCGACGACGGCCGGCTCCGGGAGCGTCCGGACGGCACCCGTAACCCGCTGCAGACCGTTCCGCTGCTGGACGCCATCACCAACGGCAAGCATGACGCTGTCTTCGGTGGCGGGCGCCGCGACGAGGAGCGGGCCCGGGCCAAGGAACGGGTGTTCAGCATGCGCGACGAGTTCGGGCAGTGGGAGCCACGCAACCAGCGCCCCGAGCTGTGGTCGCTCTACAACGGTCGTCACCTGCCCGGTGAGCACGTCCGGGTCTTCCCGCTGTCCAACTGGACCGAGCTGGACATCTGGGACTACATCGAGGCAGAGAAGATAGCGCTGCCCGGCATCTACTACGCCCACGAGCGCGAAGTGGTCCAGCGGGACGGCATGTGGATGGCTGTCACAGAGGTCACGCCGGCTAGCGACGGCGACAAGGTGGAGCTGCGCTCGGTGCGCTATCGCACGGTCGGTGACATGTCCTGCACTGCCGCAGTGCTGTCGAACGCCACCACCGTTGCCGACGTGATCACCGAGGTCGGGCTGAGCCAGCTCACTGAGCGCGGCGCCACCCGCGCCGATGACCGTCTCACCGAGGCCGCAATGGAAGACCGCAAGCGAGAGGGCTACTTCTGATGGCACGCACCCATATCAACGGTGCCCCGGTCAACGGCGGTCGCACGCTGCTTCGGCTGGCCACCGCCGGGTCGGTGGACGACGGCAAGTCGACCCTGGTGGGTCGGCTCCTCTTCGACACCAACTCCGTGCTCAGCGACACCTTGGACCACGTGGAGAAGGTGAGCAAGCGCAAGGGTCTGGCGACAGCCGACCTGGCGCTACTGACCGACGGTCTGCGTGCCGAGCGCGAGCAGGGCATCACTATCGACGTGGCATACCGCTACTTCGCCACGCCGGCTCGGAAGTTCATCCTGGCCGACTGCCCCGGCCATGTGCAGTACACCCGCAACACCGTAACCGGATCGTCGACCGCGGATGTGATCGTGCTGCTCGTCGACGCCCGTAACGGCGTCGTGGAGCAGACCCGTCGGCACCTGGCTGTCGCAGCACTGCTTCGGGTTCCGCACGTGGTCCTGGTGGTGAACAAGTTCGACCTGGTGGACTACTCCGAGGCGGTCTTCAACAAGATCGCCACCGACTTCGCCATGCTGGCCCGCAGTCTCGGGGTCGGCGACAGCCACTGCATCCCGGTCTCGGCCACCGAGGGCGACAACGTAGTGACCCGTTCACCACGCACGCCCTGGTACGAGGGCCCGACGGTGCTCGGCTTCCTGGAGGAGGTCGACGACACTCCCAGCGCCGTGGGGGCTGACTTCCGGTTCCCGGTGCAGCAGGTGGTCCGACCGCAGAACGCAGTCCTCGCGCCGTGGGCGGCGAAGTCTCCCGCGGTCACCGGTGACTACCGGGGCTACGCGGGCAAGATCGAGTCCGGTCGGATCCGGGTCGGTGACGAGATCGTGGTGTTGCCGCGCAGTACGCACGCTGTCGTCGAGGCCATCGACACCCCCGATGGCCCGCTCGACGTGGCCGTCACCGGCCAGTCGGTGGTGCTGCGGCTGGACCGCGAGATCGACATCTCCCGTGGCGACATCTTCGCCGCCACCGATGCCCCGCCGGCACCGTTACGTGAGCTGACCGCGACCGTGTGCTGGCTGGCGGAGCGTCAGCTGAAGGTGGGCAGCCGCGTCCTCGTTCAGCACGGCACCGCCATCACCAAGGCCATCGTGAAGTCCATCGATGGCGCACTCGACCTCGACATCGCTCCTGGCGGCCTACCGACGTGGACGTCGGCCGAACTGCTGGAGCTGAACGACATCGGACGTGTCCGGCTGACGCTGGCCACGCCCCTTCCGATCGACAACTACCGCGAGAACCGCCGGACCGGCGCCTTCATCATCGTGGACGAATCCGACGGCTGGACGCTGGGTGCCGGCATGGCGGGCAACACCCCGTTCACCGCCGCCTCGTCGCACGCCGCTGGTCACTCCGGAAAGGGAGAATGATGACCGCTCCTTCACTCATCCTGCTCGGCTACGGCAGCACCGACCCGGGCGTCGCCCAGATCAGCCACGAGATCCGTGACCAGCTGCTCGAGATCCGTCCGGAACTGGACATCCACGTCGCATTCCTCGACTACTGCTCGCCGTCGGCGCTCCAGGTGGTCAACAAGCTGGTCAAGCGCGGCGTGTCCGAGGTGGTCCTCGTGCCGCTGCTGCTGTCCGACGCCTTCCATGCCCAGGTCGAGGTGCCGGCGGTCATCGCCCAGATCCAGGCAGCCCACCCCACCTTGCAGGTGATCGCCTCCCGACCGATCGGCCCCGAGGCGCAGCTGCTTGCTGTGATCGACCGGCGGCTGCGTGACGTGCTGCGTACCAAGAGGGTCAATGAGCTGGACGGGCTAGTCTTCGCCGCCGCCGGCAGTTCCGACGTTCGCAGCAACGCCATCGTGGCGCGGCGCGCGCGACAGTGGGCCAACCACCACAAGCTTCCCTGCGTCACTGCCTTCGCGACCGCCGCAGGTCCATCGACTGGCGAGGCGGTCCGTACCCTGCGGGCTCAAGGTCGGCGACACATCGCCGTCGGCAGCTGGTTCCTGGCTCCCGGCGTCCGGTACTCCAAGCAGGCCGAGCTCGCTCTCGAGGCCGGCGCAGTCGCCGTCTCCGCGCCGCTCGGCGCCGAACCGGAGGTCGCCGAGGCCGCACTGACCCGGTACGTGGTCGCCGCCATGGAACTGGTCGACCTGGAGCCGTCGCTGGGCATCGACGAGCCGACGCCGGTACGTCACCTCAGCGTTGTCGGGGCCTGAGCTCGGGCTGCGGTGAGAAGGGACGGACTAGGTAGCCGCCAGCCGTCTCTTCTCCTCCTCGACGTCGAAGTTGGGCGGCGGCCACTTCAGGTCGAGCGCTCGCAGCTGCTCGGTGAGGAGCCGCGCCACAGCCCAGTTGCGGTACCACTTGCGATCTGAGGGGACGAGATACCAGGGAGCGGGTGAGGTGTTGCACCGCTCCAGGGCTATCTGGTACGCCTCGGTGTAGGCGGGCCACTTGGCTCGCTCATCGACATCCCCCGGGTTGTACTTCCAGAACTTGGTCGGGTCGGAGAGGCGTTCGGCCAGCCGCTCCTTCTGCTTCTCCTTGGAGATGTGCAGGAAGCACTTGATCACAGTGATCCCGGAAGCGACCAGAGCGGCCTCCCACTCGTTGATCTCGTCGTATCGCTGGGAGAAAACCGACTCCTCCACCAGATGGTTGACCCGGACCGTCAGCACATCCTCGTACTGCGAGCGGTCGAAGATGCCAATGATTCCCTCCGGCGGCAGTTCACGCTCGATCCGCCACAGGAAGTGATGTCGGCGCTCCTCCTCGGTCGGAGCCTTGAATGCCTTGATCTTGACGCCCTGCGGGTCCACCATTCCGATCGCATGCCGGATCACGCCGCCTTTGCCGGCGGTGTCCATCCCTTGCAGGATCACGAGAACCCGCTTGGCATCGGGGGCATCGACCCGGCCGGCCGCGAACAGTCGCTCCTGTAGGTCGCTCAGCTCCGGACCAAGGGCGCTGGTGATCATGGGCGCGTCGTCCTTGGTGCCAGGAAAGCCGCGGGTCGACCGGGTGTCATAGTCGCTCAACGTGACCGGACCCGTCGGCAGCCGCAGTAGCTCACTCATCGGTACGTCAATCTCCGTCTGAGCCCCAGCGGTCTTCGTGGTGTCCGACTTCTTCTTACTGCTGTGCGCCATGGCCTGATTGTGCCGTATGCCTTGGGCTCGGGAGGCATCCCGCGGCAACGGGGTACCGGCAGGTCGACTCGGGACTGCGAGGATGCCTGCATGAGGTTGATCTTTTGTCGGGAGGATCCCGCGGCCCACGGTGAGCTGAGCGATCCCCAACTGACGGCCCTTTACCGGCATCGGCTGCCCGCGTCGGGGCTGTGGCTCCGCAGCAACTTTGTGACCTCCCTGGACGGCTCCATCCAAGGACCCGACGGTCGCTCCGGGAGCATCAACACCCCCAGCGATAACCAGGTCTTCGCGCTGCACCGGGCGCACTGTGACGCCATCTTGGTAGGGGCGGGCACGGCGCGGGCTGAGGGCTACCGCGCAGTCGACCTGGCACCGTGGCAGCGCGAGATCCGAGCGGCGGAGGGGCTGACAGAATTCCCGCTGCTGGCCATCGTCAGCTCTTCGCTGAACTTGGATCCGGCGATCGCGACGGCCCGGGACCCCGAGCACGGGCCAGTCATGATCGTGACCAGCGAGCGTGCTACCGACGAACAGGTGGCGCGGTTCGTCAATGTCGGCATCGAGGTGCTCCGCGTCGGCGTCGCCGAGGTCGACCTTCAGCGGGCGGTGGCACAGCTTGCCAACCGCGGGTTCGGCCGATTGTTGTGCGAAGGGGGTCCTCGGCTGCATCGGGATCTGCTGGCTGACGGCTTGGTGGACAGCCTGTCGCTGACTCTGGCACCGGTTGCGGTGGGCGGCGGGGGCAGCAGAACAACTGCGGGGGCGCGGCTTGTCCCGGCGCCGAGCTTTGAGCTGGACATGGCCTTGCACGCCGACGATCAGACGCTTTTCACCCAGTACGTACGCCGCTGACCGCCAGGCAAAGGCTGCAGACACAGCCATTCCCCCTCAGTTGATCTGAGAGGGAATCGCTGGTGCTGGCTGGCAGGTCCTGCGGGACCCGGCGTGGCCTGCTACGACTGGACCAAGGTGACGGGACCCTGGGCGGTCTGGCATACGGTCTCGGTGGTACCGGTGGTGTCAACGGCCTGCGCCAGAACGGCTACCGGTCCGACCTTCACGTTGCACAGCTCGGCGGCAACCTCAGCCGCGACGCCGACATTCACGTCATTCAGAATGTTCACATCATTAAGGCCGACATTAACGAGGCCAACCTGGTTGACCACGGCTTCCGCGGGTGCCGCGGCGAGCCCGGACACGAACAGGGATCCTGCAAGCGCTACGCTGGCTGTCGCCATCTTGAGTGCCCTCATGCTTTCCTCCTGTGGTTTCGTTGTTAATGCAACACTATCGTGGAGCGCTTTATTTATCTACGGATTGGGCGGATAATTCGGGATTTCTTTTGCCACGCAATTCGCAATAGCAAAAGCCGAAACAATATCCTCCCAGCTACCGATCCTCACAGGCGAATCGATCGTCACATTTTTACCGACCGAACCCGCGGGGCGGATACAGCTAGACAGGGCAGCCACCATTCCGGACCCAAACAGAGCCATTCCCCCTCAAGATGACCTGAGGGGGAATGTTGGCTCCGAAGCGGTGAAGCAGCTCCTCGAGGGTGCGGCGTGTGGCCTTTGGGGCTAACGTTACGCCTGGGTCAGTTTGATGGCACCCTGCGAGGTCTGGCAGACGGTCTTCGTTGTTCCGGTGGTGTCAACAGCCTGGCCAAGAATGGCAACCGGTCCAACCTTCACGTTGCACAACTGGGCGGCGATCTCGGCCGCAACGCCGACATTCACATCATTGGCGATATTCACATCGTTCAAGGCTACGTTAATAAGGCCAGCCTGGTTGACCACCGCATCTGCAGGTGCCGCCGCGAGCCCGGACACGAACAGGGATCCTGCAAGCGCTACGCTGGCTGTCGCCATCTTGAGTGCCCTCATGCTTTCCTCCTGTGGTTTGTGGGTTAATTCCACCCTAACCGCCGCTGCTCATTATTACTAGGCCGCAGGCCAATTTAATTGGACTATCTTGGGTCACTAAACCACACACATAAGATTCAAAGTTCAATTCGTGAAATTTGTCAGCCTTGGTCAGCGGCCGCGGGCTGCGGCTGGGCCGACACCTCCGGCTCGCTGCGGCCTGGCTCCCGGCCGAACCTCAGGTAGAGGAACGGCACGACGAACAGGTTGACCAGGGTGGCGGTCACCAACCCGCCCAGGATCACGATCGCCATCGGATGTTCGATGTCATGACCAGGGATACTCCCGGCCACGACCAGTGGCAGCAGCGCCAGGCCGGTAGCCAGCGCCGTCATCAGAATCGGCGCCACGCTCTCCTTCGCCCCCGTCAGGATGAGTTCGCGCCCGAACGCCTTACCTTCGATCCGCTGGAGGTGGCACGCGAGGAAGCCAGTGCGAGGCGCTGGAAGTACGCCTTCTTAGCTGATGCGGCACGCTGAACCCGCTCAGCCGGGTCCAGCCGATTGTCTGGATCCACCTCACGCTCGAAGCGGGCCGTGAAGGCGTCCGCGGCCGGTCGGGTGCGCGGCCCGGTCAGCCGTCTTCGCCCAGCTCGCGTGCGCGGCGAGCCGCGCGCGCATGGCGCGCTGCGCAGGGGTCAGTTCAGAGCCAACGCGGTCAGTAGTCATGCCCTCCTGAAGGCAGCGCCGAGCTACAGGCGATCACCGATGGCTCGACGTCGGTGTTCTGCTCGTGCTCGCTCGTCGGCGGCACTCGCCCCGTACCGACCCACCATCTCTCGCGACCGCCAGCCGGCCAGACGCATCAGGTCCGTCTCCTGCCCGCCGTCGGCGAGCCACTTGTGGGCGAAAGTGCGGCGGAAGCGGTGCGGGTTGATGTGCGGAATGCCGGCATCACCGGTGCGCCGGTCGATCATCTGCCGGATCGCGTTGTCGGTCATCGGCCCCAGTCCCGGCCACAGGGCGGGAGCGGAGGCGTACCGGTGAGCTCGACGCGCTCGAACGTAGCGACGCAACGCATCAGCGGTTTTGGCGCCGTACGGACAGGCCCGATGTCGTCCTCCCTTGCCCAACACGTACGCGGTCGCATCCTCCTGATCAAGATCAGCTACTCGCAACCCGGCCAGCTCCCCGGCTCGCATGCCCGTATCCAGGAAAAGGCGAACGATGGCCAGATCGCGACGGTTCTCGAAGGTGCTGCCCCTGGAGGTCGCAAGCAGTGCGTCCAGATAAGCGTCGGTGACGATCAGGACGGGCCGCTCTGGAACGGCAGGCGGGCGTATCCTCTCCATCGCCGGACCGCTCGATCTCACCATCGTCGACCAGCCAGCGGAGCAACTGCTGCAGCGACCGGCAGTGCCTGGCGACCGTGGCCGGACGGACGGTGCCCTCGCGGTTATGGGGCTGCCGCTCAAACATCGCGGCCAGGTAGGTCTCCACGCGGTCGCGCGTCAGGTCGCGGGCGCGCTGAGGCATCCTATTGGTGACGAGGAAACTGAAGAAAGCGCAACCAACCCTGGCGTAGGAGTCGATGGTCGCCGGGCTGATGTTCCTGGCGCGGAGGTGGACCTGCCAGTCACCGAGCAGCATCCCCAGGGCATTCGGATCCGCATCAAGACTCGGCCCGGCAGGCCTCGCGCGGTCAGACGACCTAGGTCACCTGACCGGCTGTAAGTCGAATCCCTAGGTGTTCGTGCGTCGTGCTAGTTACGCGCGCTCTGTTTACTGTGCGAATCACCTAATGGGACTGCAACAGTGCGCGAATCGAGCGCATGCTGTTGTCCGAGCCGGCTGTCGGTGAGCACTTCAAATGCCCAGGCCCGTTGAGGTCTATGACTAGATCATGCCCCGGCAGGTGGTGAGGAGGCCGGTAGTACTGGTGGGATGTCGTGCCGTGAGCACTGATCCTGTGAGTCTTGGAGTGCCGTCTGGCGGGGCTGTCAGGCTGGTGCTGGTGACTGCGAGTGACTCTCACTGATCCCGACCGTCTCTCACAGGGCGTGTCTTGCTAATGACTTGTCCTCGAGGTTGCT
>JAOPXN010000122.1 GCA_025965155.1 Propionibacteriaceae bacterium | reverse complement strand
ATTCCCGGCTCGGCGCCACCGGCACCAGGTCAGGGTCGGGGAAGTACCGGTACTCCTCCGCCTGTTCCTTGCTGCGCCCCGACGTGGTGATCCCCAGATCCTCCTGCCAGTGCCGGGTCTCCTGCTTGACCCGGCCGCCGGACATCAGCACCGCGGCCTGCCGGGTCATCTCGTACCGGATCGCCCGCTCGACGCTGCGCAGCGAGTTGACGTTCTTGGTCTCGGTGCGGGTGCCCAGCGGCGCACCCGGATCGGGCCGCAGTGAGATGTTGGCGTCGCAGCGCAGCGACCCCTGCTCCATCCGTACGTCGGACACGTCGAGCGCCCGGAGCAGGTCCCGGAGCATCTGCACGTACGCCCGCGCGACCTGCGGTGCCTTGTCACCGGTGCCGGTGATCGGCTTGGTGACGATCTCGATCAGCGGTACGCCGGAGCGGTTGTAGTCGAGCAGCGAGTAGTCGGCGCCGTGGATCCGGCCGGTGGCACCGCCGACGTGCAGCGATTTGCCGGTGTCTTCCTCCATGTGCGCCCGCTCGATCTCGATCCGGTACGTCTTCCCCTCGACCTCGACCTCGGTCCAGCCGTCGAAGGCGATCGGCTCGTCGTACTGGGAGATCTGGTAGTTCTTCGGCATGTCCGGATAGAAGTAGTTCTTGCGGGCGAACCGACACCACTGTGCGATCGAGCAGTTCAGCGCCAGCCCGATCCGGATGGCCGACTCGATGGCCTTGCGGTTCGCCACCGGCAGCGACCCGGGCAGACCGAGGCAGACCGGACAGATCTGCGTGTTGGGCTCGGCACCGAAGACGGTGGAGCAGCCGCAGAACATCTTCGAGGCGGTGCTGAGCTCAACGTGCACCTCAAGCCCGAGCACCGGGTCGAACGCTGCGACAGCCTCCTCGTAGGGGACGACGTCCTCGCTGAGATGCTCCTTGTACGCCTGGCTCATCGGGCCACCTCCAACTGCGGGATTGAGTTCAGCAACGGGCCACCCCAGGTGGCCTCCAACGAGCGCTCCAGCGCGGCGCCGACGCGGTACAACCGGTCGTCGGACAGTGGTGGCGCCATCACCTGCAGCCCGACCGGCAGCCCGTCGTCGAGCCCGACCGGGAAGGAGGCGCTGGCGTTGCCGGCCAGGTTGGACGGGATGGTGCACAGGTCGTTCATGTACATGGCCAGCGGGTCGTCGACCCGCTCACCGAGCTTGAACGCTGTAGTCGGTGTGGTCGGCGACACCAGCACGTCCACCTGGGCGAACGCTGCGTCGAAGTCACGGGTGATCAGGGTGCGCACCTTCTGTGCCTGGCCGTAGTAGGCGTCGTAGTAGCCGCTGGACAAGGCGTAGGTGCCGATGATGATCCGGCGCTTGACCTCGGCGCCGAAGCCCGCCTCCCGGGTCAGGGCCATGACCTGCTCCGCACTGTGAGCGCCGTCGTCGCCGACCCGCAGACCAAACCGCATCCCGTCGAACTTGGCCAGGTTGGAGGACGCCTCGCTCGGCAAGATGAGGTAGTACGCCGGCAGCGCGTACTTGAAGTGCGGGCAGGAGACCTCGACGATCTCGGCGCCGAGAGAGGCCAGTAGCTCCACCGACTCGTCAAAGCGCTGCTGGACGCCGGGGGCGTAGCCCTCGCCGCCGAGCTCGGTGACGACGCCGATCTTCATCCCACGGATGTCGCCGGACCGGGCCGCCTCGACAACACGGGGAACCGACGCGTCGATGGAGGTGGAGTCGCGTGGGTCGTGACCGGCGATCACCTCATGCAAGAGGGCGGCGTCGAGGACGTTGCGGGCACAGGGTCCGGGCTGGTCCAGGCTGGAGGCCAGGGCCACCAGGCCGTACCGGGAGGTGCCGCCGTAGGTTGGCTTCACCCCGACGGTCCCGGTGACTGCTGCCGGCTGCCGGATTGAGCCGCCGGTGTCGGTACCGATGGCCAGCGGTGCCTCGAACGCGGCCAGCGCTGCGGCGGATCCGCCGCCGGATCCACCGGGGATCCGGTCGGTGGCCCAGGGGTTGCGGGTCGGACCGTAGGCGGAGTTCTCCGTCGAGGACCCCATGGCGAACTCGTCCAGGTTGGTCTTGCCGAGGATGACGATGTCGGCGTCCAGCAGCCGCTGGGTCACGGTCGCGTTGTACGGCGGGTGCCAGCCCTCCAAGATCTTGGAGCCGCAGGTGGTCGGGGCGCCGGTGTAGGTGAGCACGTCCTTGAGCGCCAGCGGTACGCCGGCCAGCGGGCCGACCTGCTCCCCCGCCTTGATCCTCGCGTCCACGGCGGCGGCGGCCGCCAGGGCCCGCTCGCCATCCACGTGCAAGAAGGCGTGGATCTCACCGTCGACGGCGGCGATCCGGTCCAGGTGGGCCTGGGTGACCTCGACCGAGGAGGTGGTGCCGGAGGCGATACCCGCGGCCAGGTCGACGGCTCTGGAGGTGAGGATGTCGCTCATCAGGCGTCACCCAGAATCCGAGGTACCCGGAACCGGTCCAGCTCTGCGGCTGGCGCACCCGCCAGCGCCTCCTCACGCGGCAGCGACGGTACGACGACGTCGTCCCGGAACACGTTGGTCAGCGGCAGTGCGTGCGAGGTGGGCGGGATGTCGTCAGCGGCCACATCGGCCACGTGGGCGACCGACTCCAAGATCACATCCAGCTGCGGCGCCAAATGCTCCAGCTCCTCGCGGGTCAGCGCGATCCGCGCCAGGCGCGCGAGATCGGCTACGTCTTCGGGGCTCAGTGCCACGGTTGCGTTCTCCTCAGTTGTTTTGGGACCAGCCCATCCTAGGGCTCCGCCCAGCTCCGGCCCCGCACGTGCCCGCTGCGGACCAGCGGCAGTGCCCAGGCCGTGATCGGCTCCTCCGCCCGGCTCAGCTCAGTGGCCGGAGCACGAAACCGGTCTTGAGCTTGGGGGTGAAGAAGGTGGACTTGGGTGGCATCAGCAGGCCCTCCCGGGCGGTGCGCTCAATCTCTGCCACGCTGACCGGCCGGATCAGCACCGCGGCGGCCGCCTGCCCCGACGCGACCGCCGCGAGCACCTCGGCCAGGCCGTGCTGGTAGCTCACCGAGGCCTTTGTCCCCTCCAGCGTGGCTTCCAGCCAGGCACCGTCCAAGGACCGGACCTGCTCGAAGGCGCCCGGTTTCGGAGTCAGCCGCCACGACCGGTCGGGCTCGACCAGTACCAGGAAGCACTGGGCCTCCATCTGAGCCAGGGTGTCCGGTGTCGGGCCGGCCGTCTCGGTCAGCTCGAACCGTTCGGCCAGCGCGGCCCGCAGCGACGGCAGTCCGATATCGGTGTACAGCCGGTGGATGGCTGCCACGCTGAGCTGGTCGGCGACCAGCTCGTTGACGAAGGCCAGCGTCTGCTCGGCCGGTGTGTCGGTCCGTCCGGTCGCCCGGCGTACCTCGTCCCGGTAGGTCCGGCTGACCCCGTACCGGTGGTGGCCGTCTGCTATCAACACATCGTCGGTGGCCAGGACCGCGGTAATGGCTGCGATCCGGTTGGGGTCGGTCACCCGTTCCACGATGTGCTCGACGCCTGCGTCGACCACCCGGGCGATCGGCTCGGCGGGCTCGGCGAGCAGCGCGGTCAGGCCCTGGGCCAGAGACAGTCCCCAGACGGGTGACAGGTTCGCCTCGGTGGCACGGGTCAGGTCCAGCCGGTCGGTGGATGCCTTGGGGGTGGTGCGTTCGTGCGGCAGAACGCCGGCCGCGCCCTCGTCGGCTACCTCCAGACCGCCCAACACGCCGGCGATGTCGCGCTCCTCCCCGCCGGTGTCGGTGAAGCGCATCCGGTAGATCGTGTACGAGTCCGACTCGTCCAGCGTCATCACCCCGTCCGCCCGCCACTGCCGCAGCAGCTCAGCCGCCTGCCGGTAGCGGTCCTCGCCGCCGCGTGGCACGTCGACATGCACGATGTTCGTCGGCGACAGCGCCTGGAGGGCGTCCACGTCGGCTTCGGACAGCACGTCGTACGGCGGGGCGATCAGCCGGTCGAGGTCGTCGGCGGCGTAGCGGAGTGCGCGAAAAGGTGTGAATCGGGGCACCCGCCAAGGTTGGCATGGCCCGGTCTCAGCCGCATCAAAGGGAGGTCGAACGCGGACTGGATTGGAACAGACACCAGGCCGAAACACGAAGGTAATTCCAATGCGCGAAGATGGATCCTGTGTTCTTGATGCGTATCACCCTGCCCGACCGCCCAGGATCGCTGGGTGCCGTGGCGACCGCTCTCGGTGGCGTGGGGGGCGACATCAACGCGGTCGAGATCGTACAGAAGGGCGACGGCGTGGTCGTTGACGACTTCATCGTCGACCTCCCGCCCGGCAAGCTGCCGGAGACCATCGTGACCGCCTGCCACCGGTTGGAGGGCGTCCGGGTGGAATGGATCTCCCGTTACCCCGAGGGTGGCGGGCTGCAGTCGGACCTGGAGGCTCTGGAACGGATGACAGCCGATCCGGACCACGCCGCAGAGACGTTGGTGTCGCTCTGTCCGGTGGTCTTCCGGTCTCACTGGGCCACTCTGCTGGACATCTCGGGCGAGCAGGGGGCGCTGACTTACGGCACTGCGCAGGCCCCCGACCTCAATGCGGACCTGATCAAGCGGTTCGCCCCGTTCGACACTGCACACCGCGTGGACCTGGAGACGGGCTGGATCCCGGGCTGGGGAGAGTCGACGGTGGTGGTGACGCCGTTGAAGATGGACCGGGCCATCGCCATCGGGCGGCTCGGCGGGCCACCGTTCATGGACTCAGAGATTGCCCGGCTCCATCATCTGGCGGCGCTGGTCCCCTAGAGACTCCCCGCGGGGGTCCGGTACGTTTCAACCTATGATCTGGCCGGCGATCGCGGCGTTACTGACGTCGATCGGCTTCGGCGCGGTCTCGGCGGTCATGCCGGTGGCCAACGCTGAGGCGTATGTGATCGCCTCCCAGATGTCGTCGGTCGGCGGGGTGCTGCCGATCGCGGCCGGCGTCGGAGTTGGCCAGACCATCGGCAAGCTGCTGCTCTTCCTCAGCGTACGGCGTGGGAAGCAGTTCAGGTTTGTCCGGCACCAGCGGGAGAAGATCAGGGTCGCCACTGTCGGCCCGGTCCGACAGCAGTTCCGGAGCGTAATCGGGACTCTCCTTCGGCTGGTCGGGACCGCCCGCTGGGGTCTACCGATCGTCTTCTTGGCCGCGGTGGTCGGCTTCCCCCCGCTGTACGCGGTGGCCCTGCTGGCCGGCGCCACCAGGATGAGCATCGTCAGGTTCGGTGTCGTCGTCCTGGTGGGGCGCATCACCCGGTTCGTCCTGGTGGCCCTCGGAGTGACGGGGTTGTACCTCAGCTGACCGACATCGGGAGCTCGCTCCGGCGGCCTCACTCGCCGATGCCGAAGCCCCAGCTCCCGGTCATGGCGTGGTACACGAACCAGCCGAGCAGGAAGATGGCGATCATCGCCGCGAGCAGCGCCAGACCGACCCAGATCCGCATCCGCTTCTTCGACTTGGTGGTCGGCACCTTCTCCGGCCCCCAGTCCCCCACCCGAGGCTGCACTCGGGGCGGTGTCGGCCCGTTGAGGTTGAGGTTGCTGAAGATCTTCACCACGCCCCAACCTTAGCCGCGCCCCACCCCCGCCCCGACAGGCCGCCAACGCCAACCCATCTCGCCGACAAGTCGCTAATGCCGCACTCTGGCCGGTGTGTCGCGGCGGAGCTGACCAGTCGGGAGAGCCCGCGACGGACCCGCGCCCTCGGCAGCTAGGCGCGAGCGCCGCGCTCCCTTTCGCCGACAAGTCGGTAATGCCGGACTCTGGCCGGTGTGTCGCGGCGGCGCTGACCAGTCGCGGAGAGCCCGCGACAGGCCGGCGCCCCCGGCGGCTAGGCGCGAATGCCGCGCTCTGGCCGGTGTATCGCCGGCGGAGCCGACTTGTCGCGAGGTCTCCGCCAGCCGTGCTCCCTTTGAGGCGGATGGGGAGGCAATCTGCTGGCTGTCGGTATTCCTTTTGCCGACTGGTCGCCTGCGCCGCGACACGCCGACGTGGGGCGGCGGAGCCGACTTGTCGCGAAGTCTCCGCCAGCCGGGCTCCTTTGCCGACTGGTCGCCTACGCCGCGACACGCCGACGTGGGGGCGGAGGATCTGACTAGTCGCGGAGAGTTTGGGGCGGCCCTGAGGACGGGGTGTGTGGGTGGGCCGGTTAGGGCTCGCCGACTCGGGCGACGGCGGCGGCGGCCTGGGGGCCGGACTGTAGGAGCAGGTCGAAACCCGCGCTGTCCAGAATCGGGACCTTCAGGGCAACGGCCTTGTCGTACTTGGAGCCGGGCGAGTCGCCGACCACGACGAAGGACGTCTTCTTCGACACCGAGCCGGCGACCTTGCCACCACGGCTGGTGATCGCCTCGGCCGCGCTGTCCCGGGTGTACCCGTCCAGCGACCCGGTCACCACCAGGCTGAGTCCGACCAGACTCTGGTCGACCTGCTCGGCAGGCTCGTCGCGCATCACGGCGCCGGCGGCCTTCCACTTGGCGACGATCTCGCGGTGCCACGGCTCGGCGAACCAGTCGGTGATCGCGGTGACCAGGGTCGGGCCGATGCCGTCGACCGCGGCGAGCTCCTCTGGAGTGGCGGCGGCGAGCGCATCGATGTCTTTGAAGGCGGCGGCCACGTCGGGTGCAACTCCCTTGCCGATATGCCGGATGGAGAGCGCGACCAGAAACTTGTCCAGCGGCCGAGTCTTGGCCTGTTCCAGGTTGGCGATCAGCTTTGCTCCGTTGGCCGATAGCCGCCCGTTCTTGGTGGTGAAGAAGTCAACCCCGGACAGCTTCTCCTCAGTGAGGTCGAACAGGTCGCCCTCGTCGGTCAGCAGGCCCGCGTCCAGCAACGCCTGCGCGCCCTGGTACCCCAGCACCTCGATGTCGAGTGCCTGGCGGCTGGCCAGGTGGAACAGCCGCTCGCGCAGCTGGGCCGGGCAGGATCGGGTGTTCGGGCAGCGCAGGTCGGCGTCGCCCTCCTTCTCCGGCCGCAGCTCGGTACCGCACTCCGGGCAGGTGGTGGGCATCACGAACTCGCGGACCTCGGCCTCGTTGCGCAGGTCCACGACCGGTCCGACGATCTCGGGGATCACGTCGCCCGCCTTCCGCAGCACCACGGTGTCGCCGATCAACACGCCCTTCCGTTTGACCTCGCTGGCGTTGTGCAGGGTCGCCATCCCGACAGTCGAGCCGGACACCAGGACCGGCTCCATCACCCCGTACGGGGTGACCCGCCCGGTCCTCCCCACGTTCACCCGGATATCCAGCAGTTTGGTGGTGACCTCCTCGGGCGGGTACTTGTACGCGATCGCCCACCGCGGCGCGCGGGTGGTGGAGCCCAGCTGGTCCTGCACCTCCCGCTCGTCGAGCTTGATCACGACACCGTCGATCTCATGTTCGACCGAGTGCCGGTGGTCCTCGATGTACTCGATGAAGTCCCGCACCTGGGCCATGGTCGGGCACACAGTGAAGTGCCGGCTGGTCGGCAGGCCCCAGTCGGCGATGACCTGGTACGCCTCCGACAGCCGGTCCGGCCGGAACCCCTCCACAGCACCGAGACCGTGCACCACGAAACCGAGCCTCCGGCTGGCGGTCACCTTGGGGTCCTTCTGCCGCAGTGAGCCGGCGGCGGCGTTGCGCGGGTTCGCGAACGGCGCCTTGCCATCGGCCACCAGCGACTCGTTCAGCTTGGCGAACTCCTCCACCGGGAAGAACACCTCACCCCGGACTTCGAGCAAGGCGGGCACTTTGTCGCCGACCAGCCGTTCGGGGATGGCTGCGATAGTACGTACGTTGACCGTCACGTCCTCACCGATCCGTCCGTCACCGCGGGTGGCGGCGCGGCTCAGCCGGCCGTCCAGGTAGACCAGGTCCAGGGCGAGCCCGTCCACCTTGAGCTCACACAGGTAGCCGGACCGCTGGATCCGGTCCTCCCCCAGCTCGCGGATCGCCCGAGCAGCCCACCGATCCAGCTCCTCGTAGGAGAACGCGTTGTCCAGGCTCAGCAGCCGCTGCAGGTGCTCCACCGGAGCAAAGGTGGTCGACGGCGGCCCTCCGACCTGCTGGGTCGGCGAGTCCGGCGTACGCAGCGACGGGAACTCGCTCTCCAGCTCGTTCAGCGCCCGCATCAGCGCGTCGAACTCGCCGTCGGAGATGGTCGGCGCATCCAGCACGTGGTAGCGCCAGCGGGCCTCGTTCAGCCGCTCCGACAGCTCGGCATGCTCGTCTCTGGCCTGGGTTGGAGGCTCGGCCAGCTCGACCGTCGACTCCACCGGGACATCTGCGGTGTTCTCAGCCACAGATGCACACTAGCGTCGGCCACCGACGGTCCGGCACGCCTGGTGTCGGCGCCGTTCGGTAGCCGTTCAGCCAGCAGCCAGCGACGCCGCGGTCCGAAGGTCGGTCACCAGCTCGGCGTACGCCTTGGCCCGGTCGGGACCGTCGGTGGCCCGCAGCACCGCCGACGGATGGGCAGTGGCGAGGAGCCGCCTGGTGGCTCCCGCGACGTCGGCTTCGATCAGCCGGCCTCGGTCGCGGGTGATCCGAAAGTCATTGCCGAGCAGTGCTTTGGCGGCGGTGGCACCGAGCAACACCACCAGCTCGGGGTCAACCTCGCTGAGCTCGGCGTCCAACCACGGCCCGCAGGCCTTGATGTGGGACACCAGCGGGGTGGCGTGGATCCGGCGCTTGCCCTTCAGGGTGAAACGGAAGTGCTTGACCGCGTTCGTGACGTACACGTCCTCGGTGGCGATCGCTGCCTCGGCGAGCGCCCGTTGGAGCAGCTGGCCGGCGGGACCGACGAACGGCAGCCCACGCTGGTCCTCCACATCACCGGGCTGCTCACCGACCAGCATCAGCGGAGCCCGTGGGTTCCCGGCGCCGAACACCACCTGGGTCGCCGGCTCCCACAGCTCGCAGCCACGACACCGACTGGCCGCCTCGCGCAGCGTGGCGATGTCGGCCCCGGTCGGAACATACTCGGCGGCGCTCATGACCCGATAGTCGCACGCGGCACGGACGATCCCGCACCCGAAGGGTGTGACCCAGTTCTACTCGGCGAGCTCCTCGGTGACGATGCCGGCGGCGGTCCGTACCGTACGCAGCACCTGCAGCGCGGCCGCCGGGTCCAGGCCGGCGAGGCCGCAGGCCGGGGTGATGATCAGCTGCCCGGCGACGGCCGGGTCGACATCCAGCACCCGGACCGGTCTGAGCACCCGCTCGGCCACCTGATCCGCGGAGAGGTTTGCTCCGGTCGGTGCGGCGCCGGCGCCGAACCACTGACCCTTCTCAAAGCCTTCCCCGATAAGGTCCCAGTCGCTGGTCGACAGCTGGTCGACGTCCACAAAGATCCCTTGCACCCCGGCAGCCTGCATCAGCCCGATCGGGAGTCCCCGTGCACAGCAGTGCACCAGCACCGGGACCTCGGGCCCAAGCTGATCGACGATGTAGCCCACCGCACCACTGAGCTCGGCACGGTCGACTGGTCGGTGCGTGGACAGCCCGCTCGCCGTGTGCACCGAGCCGGCGTACACGGCCGGCATCATCGGCTCGTCGAGCTGCACCACGGCGGTGCTGTCGGGGAGCCGGCGGCTCATCTCACCGACGAGCTGCAGCAACCCCTCGGCCAACGACTGGCTCAGATCACGGCGCGCCCCCGGGTCGGCAACCACCCGGTCTCCCCGTGGTCGCTCCATCATGGCCGCCAGCGTCCAGGGCCCCGCCACCGAGTACTTGATCGGCCCGACGTACCCCTGCGCCATCTCCTCCAGCAGGTCGAGATCCTCCCGCAACGTGGACTTGGCCATCCGATGGTCACGGCCGGACGCATCGGTCAGCCGCCAGCCGGCCGGCTGCAGGTCCACCGCCAGCCCGGACAGCAGCGCGGTGGCGCGTCCGGTCATCCCGGCGTGCTCGCCGCGCGCCGGAAGCTCCGGCAGGTACGGCAGATCGGGGCTTTCGGCGAAGGTGATCTTGAGCGCCTGCGCCATGTCCTGGCCCGGCCAGGACCCGATTCCGGTACTGCGGACCTCCGAGGACGTGCTCACGGCCTGGTCCCGGTGATGGTGGCGCTGCCGACCACCCGGTCGTCGTCGTAGAGCACCACGGCCTGCCCAGCGGCGATGCCCACGGCAGCCGCGTCCAGGGTCACCTCGAGCTGGTCAGCAGCCGCGGTCACTTCGGCCGGCATCGGTTTGCCGTGCGCCCTGACCTGCACCAGCCCGCGCCAGGCGCCGACGACCGCCGCACCGGTCCAGGTGGGTACGCCGGCCTCGATGGTGCGGACCTGCAGCGCCTCCTGCGGCCCGACGGTGACGGTGTTGGTGACCGGGGAGATGTCGAGTACGTAGCGTGGCTTGCCGTCGTCGGCGGGGACTCCGAGCCGGAGGCCACGTCGCTGGCCGACGGTGAACTGATGGAAGCCGGAGTGCGCGCCAACCGTGTCGCCGTTGGTGTCCACGATGTCGCCTGGGATGGACCCGAGTCGTCGGGACAGGAAGCCTGCGGTGTCACCATCGGGGATGAAGCAGATGTCGTGGCTGTCGGGCTTGTCTGCGACCGACAGGCCGCGCCGCTCGGCCTCGGCCCGCACCTGTGACTTCAGCGAGCCGCCCAGCGGAAAAAAGGAACGGCTCAGCTGGTGGGAGTTCAGCACCCCGAGCACGTACGACTGGTCCTTGTCCGGATCGACCGCGCGGTACATCTCTACGCCGGTGTCTGAGCGCACCAGCCGGGCGTAGTGACCGGTGCAGACAGCGTCGAAACCGAGCGCGATGCCGCGCTCCAGGACGGCGGCGAACTTGATCTTCTCGTTGCACCGAAGGCAAGGGTTGGGGGTGCGGCCCGCGGCGTACTCGGCCACGAAGTCGTCGACCACGTCATCGGCGAACCGGTCGGACAGGTCCCAGATGTAGAACGGGATACCAAGCACGTCGGCAGCCCGGCGGGCGTCGGCGGAGTCCTCCTTGGAGCAGCAGCCACGTGCACCGCTGCGGAACGACTGCGGATTCTTGGACAGCGCCAGATGGACGCCCGTCACGTCATGACCGGCATCGACGGCGCGCGCGGCAGCGACCGCCGAGTCGACCCCGCCGGACATCGCGGCCAGAACCTTCATCGTTTCCTCACTTGTTCCTCGCCCGAAGTGGCCGGCCACGCCTAGCCACAGCATCCAACGGTAACGCCCGGAGTCGGCCGGACGAAACCGATGCGTGCCGGGCCGGCGCGGCTCGAGGGCTGCGACCTGGCCCGGAGCTCAGCCTGCCAGGCTGCCGGCCAGCCGGGCGCGTCGGACAGCTTCGGGCAGGGCGGCCAGCAGCGCTTCGACGTCCGCGGCGGTCGAGGTGTGACCCAGGGAGAACCGCAGCGTCGAGCGCGCGGCCGCCGCCGACCGACCCATCGCGACCAGGACATGGCTCGGTTGCGCCACACCCGCGCTGCAGGCGGACCCGGCGGAGCTGTCGATTCCGGCAGCGTCGAGCAGCATCAGCATCGCATCGGCGTCGCAGCCGGGCAGGGTCACGTTGGCCACGCCGGGCAGTGTGTGGGCGTCGTCGTCCGGGCCGTTCGGCAGCGCGTCCGGCACGACCGCGCGCACCCCGTCCAGCAGCCGGCGACGCAGCACCCGGAGCCGCTCCGACTCCGCGGCGAGGCGACCGGTTGCGTGCTGCACCGCGGCGGCGAACCCGGCGATCGCAGCCACGTCGAAGGTCCCGGACCTCACGTCCCGCTCCTGACCTCCGCCGTGGGCGACCGAGGTGAGCGACACCTCGCGCCTGGCCAGCAGAGCGCCCACCCCGTACGGACCGCCGAGCTTGTGCGCGGTGAAGGTGAGCAGGTCCAGCCCGGAGGCGCCGAAGTCCACGGGCAGGCGGCCGACGGCCTGCACCGCGTCGGAGTGCGAGCGGGCACCGACCGAGGCGGCCCAGGCGGCAATGGCAGGCACCGGCTGAACGGCGCCGACCTCGTTGTTGGCCCACATCACCGACACTGTTGCGACGTCGCTGCCGTCGATCTGCGCGAGGTCGTCGAGGTCGACCAGACCCTGCTGGTTCACCTCCAGCAGCTGCACGACGGCCCCCTGCGACTCCGCCAGCCAGCCGACCGAGTCCAGTACGGCGTGGTGCTCGATGGTGGAGGCGACAATCCGGGAACGGCCGGGATCGGCCTTCCGGGCCGACCAGTAGGAGCCCTTGACGGCGAGGTTGTCGGACTCGGTACCGCCGGAGGTGAAGATGAGCTCGGCCGGGCGAGCGCCGACGCAGGCAGCGATGGCCTCCCTGGACTCCTCAACCACCCGCCGCGCAGCCCGACCGGACCCGTGCTGAGAGGATGCGTTTCCGACGCGGGCCAGCTCCCGTGCCATCGCCTCAATCGCCGCCGGCACCATCGGGGTGGTGGCGGCGTGGTCGAGATAGATACGAGACATCGGAGGCTCCTCAGCTCTTCCGGGCAGTGATCTCAGCGGTGACCGCCGGCAGCACGGTGTGCAGGTCCCCCACCACGCCGAGGTCCGCGAGCGCGAAGATCGGCGCCTCGGGATCCTTGTTGATCGCCACAATCGCCTTCGACGTCTGCATGCCGGCCCGGTGCTGGATGGCTCCCGAGATCCCGGCCGCGATGTAGAGCTGCGGAGACACCGTCTTGCCGGTCTGGCCCACCTGATAGCTGTGTGGGTACCAGCCCGAGTCCACCGCGGCCCGGGACGCGCCAACAGCCGCACCCAATGCGTCGGCCAGCGCCTCCACCGGTCCGAAGTCGCCGCCGGTGCCGCGTCCGCCGGACACCACGATCGCCGCCTCGGTCAGCTCCGGCCGGCCACTCGCCTTCTTCGGCTCCGACTTGATGATCCGCGCCGTCCGGGACGCCTCCGAGATGGTCACCGGCAGCTCTCGTACGGCCGCGTCCACCGGCGCGGCTTCTGCGGCCGTGGAGTTGGCCTTGACGGTGATCACCGGCACGCCGGTCCTCACCTGCGCCGTGACGCTCCAGTTCCCGGCGAAGACCGTTTGGGTGGTGCTGCCGTCGCTGCGTACGTCGGTCGCGTCGGTGATCAGACCGGAACCGACCCTGACCGCCAACCTGGCGGCAATCTCCTTGCTCTCCAGGGTCGAGGTGAGCAGGACCGCGGCCGGCTGGACCGACTGCACTACCTGGGCCAGTGCCTCCGCCTTGGGAGCGACCAGGAACTCCTCGAAGGCGGGATCCTGGACGGAGATGACGGTACCGGCGCCGTACTGCCCGAGCGCCGAGGCGGCTTCGTCGGCACCTGCTCCCAGAACCACGGCGACCGGGTCGCCGAGCCGCCGCGCCAGCGTGAGCAGCTCGAAGGTGGGCTTGGCGACGACGCCGTCAAGCTGCTCGACCACAACCAGAACCTCAGCCATGTCAGTGTCCCCTCTCAGATGTACTTGCCGGCGGACAGGAAGTCGACCAGTGCCGCGCTCCCGGCTCCGTCGGAGTCGGGCACGATCCGGCCCGCTTCCTTCGGCGGCCTCGGGGTGGTCTCCAGCACTGTGCTGGACGCGGCGGCCAGGCCGACGATCGCCGGCTCAACGCCCAGATCAGCCAGCGCCCAGTGCTGGACCGGCTTCTTCTTCGCGGCCAGGATGCCCTTCATCGAGGGGTAGCGGGCCTCTCCCGACTGGTCGGTAACGCTGACCACGGCCGGCAGGCTGGCCTCGATGGTCTGGCTGGCGACATCGCCGTCCCTCCGGATCGACACCGTGTCACCCGACACGGACAACGTCGCGCCGAACGTAAGGCCGGGCCAGCCGAGCCGTTCGGCGATCATCGCCGGGACCACGCCCATCGCGCCATCGGTGGAGGCCATGCCGCAGACAACCAGGTCGGGCTCAGCCTTGGCGATCGCCGCGGCCAGCACCGTGCTGGTGGCCAGCGAGTCGGAGCCGTGCACAGCCTCATCGTTGATGTGGATCCCGGCGGAGGCGCCCATCTGCAGCGACCGCTTGATCGCGTCGGCGGCGTCGTCGGGGCCGAGCGTCATGGCGACCACCTCGACATCGTCGCCCTCGTCGGCGATCTGCAGTGCCTGCTCAATGGCGTACTCGTCCAGCTCGGACAGCAAGCCATCGGCTGCCGCCCGGTCAACGGTGCCGTCTGCGGCGAAGCTCCGCTCCCCGGTGGCGTCCGGAACGTACTTGACCAGGACGACGATTCTCATCTGTCTCGCAATCTTTTCGTGGCATCCATCGCTCGTCGCTGGGACGCCGTTCCGGCCTGTGCTACCCCTATATTACTGGTGAGTAACCCGACCTTGGCGCGTCCCGATCACACCCTAGTCCGCGCCCACACCCTAGTCGGCGGCGCTGTGACTATCGGCCACGGAACTCCGCCTTGCCGGGGCCTTGCTCGACGAAGGACGTCATGCCGATGGTGCGGTCCTCGGTGGCAAACAGGGCGGCGAACTGTTGCCGCTCCATCTTCAGGCCCGTCTCGAGGTCAACCTCGGATCCGCTGTCGATACATTCCTTGGCCGCGCGCAGCGCAAGTGACGGCCCGCCGACGAACTGCCGGGCCCAGGCGGTCGCGGTCGGCAGTACGTCGGCAGCAGGGACGACCCGGTCGACCAGGCCGATCGCCAGCGCTTCACCGGCCGGTACGAACCGGCCGGTGAAGATGATCTCCTTGGCCCGGCTTGGGCCGACGAGCCTGACCAGCCGCTGGGTGCCGCCGGCTCCGGGGATCACCCCGAGCTTGATCTCGGGCTGACCGAAGGTGGCGTCGTCCGCGGCGATCCGGATGTCGGCGCACAACGCGAGCTCGCAGCCGCCACCCAGCGCGTAGCCGTTGACGGCCGCGACCACCGGCTTGGGGATCCGGGCCACCGCGCTGAATGCCGCCTGCAGGACCGTCGAGTGGGCTACCATTTCCGGGTAGGACAGCCCGGCCATCTCCTTGATGTCCGCACCGGCTGCGAACACCTGGTCCCCGCCGGTAATGACGACGGCGGCGATGTCGCTGCGGCTGCCACACTCCTGGGCCGCGACTTGGATCCGGCGCTGCATATCAGCGTTCAGGGCGTTCATCCGAGGTCGGTCGATCCGGATGGTGCCTACGCCGCCGGCAACCTCAAGTCTGACGACCTCACCTGCTTGGCTCATGTCCAGCCACTCTAGCCACCCCTGTGCCGGCTCATCGGCGGCCAGGGTGCGGCGTGCGGATTGGGTTGATGTGAGTACGAGCGGGTAGCGGTCGAGGCACCAACCGGGTCACCGCCGGGTTTCATTCCGACCCAACGGGGTCACAGTGTTGGCACTCGATGACGCGAATTCGGCCGAAGGCGGCACAATGATCTGGCTGTGCCCATGTAATGACGTAGTAGGAACCGCAGCAGACCAGTACCAAACCGCCCGACCGACCGCTCCTCACCACTAGTCCTGCACCGCATAGTGAGACCGACCGAAAGCTCGACATGACTACCTCAGGCATCGCCCTCACGGAGCCGGCGAATCTCGCCGCCGAGAACCCGACGACAACCGACCTGCTCCCGGCGCCGATCGACTCGTCGGTGCTGGGCGCGCATGTCCGAGACGGCGGCACCTTCTTCGGGCTCTGGGCACCGCGGGCCACCCGGGTGGAGCTCGCGTTGGTGGCGGAGGACCGCAGCCAGCTCAACTACGACATGTACCGCGGTCAGGACGGTGTCTGGACCGTGCACGTACCAGGAATCGGTGCCGAGCAGCGGTACGGCTACCGGGTCCACGGCGAGTGGGCGCCGCAGTCCGGTTCACGCTTCAACCCCGCCAAGCTGCTGCTGGACCCGTATGCACGGGCCATCACCGGCGGAGTCGACTACAGCGGACCGATCCTGGACCACATCGACGAGTCGAACTACGTGGCCGACTCCCGCGACTCGTTCCGGGCGGTGCCGCTGAGCGTGGTGGTCGCTGACTCCCCGCCGCCGACACCGATCACGAAACCTGTTCCGATGGCCGACACGGTGCTCTACGAGATGCACGTGAAGGGTTACACCCGGCTGCATCCCGCCGTGCCGGAGCACCTCCGCGGAACCTACGCCGGCCTTGCCTACCCAGCGGTCGTCCGGCACCTGGTCGACCTGGGCGTCACCTCGGTGGAGCTGCTGCCGGTGCAGCACTTCGTCTCCGAACCGTTCATCGTCCGGCGCGGGCTGTCCAACTACTGGGGCTACAACACACTGGGCTTCTTCGCCCCGCACGCCGCGTACTGCTCGGTCGGCACCATGGGCGAGCAGGTCCGCGAGTTCAAGGAGATGGTCTCGGCGCTGCACGAGGCGGGCATCGAGGTGATCTTGGATGTGGTCTACAACCACACCGGCGAGGGTGGCCACGAGGGCCCGACGTTGTCGTTCCGCGGCATCGACCACCGCGGGTACTACCGATTGACCGACGACCACCGGACCGACTACGACGTCACCGGCTGCGGCAACTCGGTGGACACGTCCCAGCCGGGAGTGCTGAGCATGGTGGTGGACTCGCTGCGGTACTGGGTGACCGAGATGGGGGTCGACGGGTTCCGCTTCGACCTCGTCACCACCATGATCCGCAACGAGACGCACCACGTTGTCCACGACCACGCGTTCAAGGCGGCGCTGCGCGAGGACCCCGTGTTGAGCAAGGTCAAAATGATCGCCGAACCATGGGACCTGGGTCCGTACGGCTACCAGGTCGGCGCGTTCGGCAACGGCTGGTCGGAGTGGAACGACCGGTTCCGCAACTACATCCGGGACTTCTGGCGCGGCAACGGAGGCGGGGTCTCCGAGCTGGCCGCCCGGCTGTCCGGCTCGCCCGACCTCTTCGACCACGACCGGCGGCCCCCGTCCTCCAGCGTCAACTTCATCACCGCTCACGACGGATTCACGCTCCGTGACCTGGTCACCTACGACGTGAAGCACAACGGGGCCAACGGCGAGTCGAACCGGGACGGCGCCGACGACAACCGGTCCTGGAACTGCGGCTACGAGGGTGAGACCGACGACGAGTGCATCAACGCGCTCCGGCGCCGGCAGACCGAGAACATGATGGCCACCCTGCTGCTCTCCACCGGCGTCCCCATGGTCACCGCGGGCGACGAGCTGGGCCGCACCCAGCAGGGAAACAACAACGCGTACTGCCAGGACTCCCACATCTCGTGGGTGCACTGGGACACCCAGGAACGCTGGGGCAGCCTCACCGCGCTGACCCGGCGGATGCTCGCGCTGCGGGCCGCGCACCCGCTGTTCCGTAGCAGCACCTTCAGGCACGGCGAGCGGTTCCGCGGTTTGGACGGCCGGCCGAGCGGCCGCAAGAACCTGGCCTGGTTCGGCGGTGCCGAGCACGAGATGACAGCGCATGACTGGCACGACGCGGGCCGCCGCACTCTCGGCATGTACCTGGCGGACGACCGCCCCGACCGCGATATTGACGAGGCCTTCCTGGTCTGGTTCCACGGCGGCGCCGACCCGGTCGAGGTGATGCTCCCCGCCGGCGCCTGGGCCGCCAGCTACCGGGTGGTCGCACACACCGGAACGGCCGGCGAGCTGCCGGACCAGCCGATTCCGGCCGGACAGACGCTCCGGCTGCCGGGCCGTACGGTCGTCGTTCTCGAGGTCTGCTGAGGCATTGCCGTGAACCGCCGGTTGCGCTTGCTGGTTGCGGTGGCCCGACGGCTGCCGCACCCCGACCCGCCAACGTCGCGGTACCTGGCGCTGCTGCGGTCGGAGCCGCGGCCTGCCCGGCTGGTACGACTCGTCACCGGCGGCGTCTCCGGAGCGGTCCGGATCGATGATCGAGTGATCGAGTGCGACCACGGTCCGGCCCGGGTACGCAGCTACCGGCCACGCTCAGCTGGCCCGACCGAGCGGCTGCCGATGGTGGTCAACTTCCACGGCGGCGGCTTCGTCTTCGGGAACCTCTCCCAGACTGACTGGCTCTGCGCCCGGGTGGCCGAGCAGGCCGGCGTCGTGGTGGTGTCGGTCTCCTACCGGCTGGCCCCGGAGCATCCGGCGCCGGTCCCCTACCAGGACTGCTGGTCGGCGACCCAGTGGCTGCTCCGGCACGGCGACGACCTCGGCGTGGACGCCGCTGCGGTGTCGGTGATGGGAGCCAGCGCCGGCGGCAACCTCGCCGCGCTGGTCGCCATCACCCACCGGGACCGGTGCCGCGACGACCCCGGCCTGGCACCGCTGAGGCACCAGATCCTGATCTACCCCGCCACCGACCTCAGCCTGTCCTCACCCTCGGTAGCCGAACTCGGGCGGGCACCGATCCTGACCCGGCCGATCATGGACTGGTACGGGCGGCAGTACCTGCCGCAGGGCCTGCCGGACAGCTTTGCCTTCGACGATCCCCGGATCAGCCCGCTGTTCCACCACGACCTGACCGACTGCGCGCCGGCGTTGATCATCGCTGCTGGGCGGGACCCGCTCCGCGACGACGCCACCCGGTACGGCGTGGCGCTGGACCGTGCCGCAGTGCCCAACCGGGTGATCAGCTATCCAGACGCCGTCCACGGCTTCATCTCGATGCCCCGGCTCGCGCCCGAGGCCGAGCGCGCGGTGGCCGAGATCGTCGGCACGCTCGGCAGCTCCCGGCCGCGCTGACGTCCCCGCGGGCGGGCGGGAGAAGCCGGCGGCGACGCCGGTCAGTTCTGCGACGCGGACGGCGGGGCCGGAACTTCCGAGGGCACCGCGGAGAGTCCCATCTCGGCCACGTTCGCCAGCTCGGCGTGGTGCGGCACGACCCGGACCGTGTACCCGATGGTGCCGGAGCGATTCGCCTCCACCCAGCCCTCGTACCGGCGCAGACCGCCGGCCTGGTCAACGCCGGTCGGGAACGGGCTGACAATGGTGTCGCTCAGCCCGTCCTCGCTGTCCACCCGGCCGGTGATGAGCTGGACCTGGACGTCTTCGGGGCTGAGGTTGCCGAGCCGGACCAGAGCGCTGACGTGGATCTTCGTACCGACCTCGACAGCATCACCGGTGAGACTCTCCACGTGGTCGACGCCGACAGCGTGCCAGCTGGACCGCACCTTGTGCTTCCATTCCGCCAGCGCCGCCGCGGCCGCGGGGGTGCCGTCGATCGCATGCGAGGACTCAGCCGCCGGGGTGTAGAGCTTGGTGACGTAGTCGCGCACCATTCGCGAAGCCAGCACCTTGGGGCCGAGACCGGCCACGGTGTCCCTGATCATCTGGATCCACCGCTGCGGCAGGCCGTTACTGTCCACGTCGTAGAAGCGGGGCACGATCTCGTTCTCGATGATGTCGTACAGGGCGCGCGCCTCGAGATCATCGCGCTGGTCGGGATCGTCGACCCCCTCCGCCGACGGGATCTCCCAGCCGAACGCCGGGTCGAACCACTCGTCCCACCAGCCGTCCCGGATCGACAGGTTCGCCGCGCCGTTAAGCGCGGCCTTCATGCCCGAGGTTCCGCAGGCCTCGTACGGGCGCAGCGGGTTGTTCATCCAGACGTCGCAGCCCGGGTAGAGCGGCTTAGCCATCCCGATGTCGTAGTCCGGCAGGAAGACAATGCGCTCGCGGACCTCCGCTGAGTCGGCAAACTGAACCAGCTGCTGGATCAGCGCCTTGCCACCCTCGTCGGCAGGGTGCGCCTTGCCGGCGATCACGATCTGGATCGGTCGCTCCGGGTCGGTCAACAGTGCCTTGAGCCGTTCGGGGTCGCGCAGCATCAGGGTCAGCCGCTTGTAGGACGGCACCCGGCGGGCGAACCCGAAGGTGACCACGTCCGGGTCCAGCGCGCCACCGACCCAGTCCGAGGAGATGCCCCGGTTGGCGCTGCTCTCGGCCAGCCTGGTCCGGGTCATCGCGATCAGGTCGGCACGCATTCGGCGCTTCAGCGACCAGATGGTCTTGGAGTCGACCGAGGACAGCCCGGCCCAGTCGTAGCCGTCGATCACCGTGTCCTTGTTGGACGAGCTCTCCAGCAGGTCCAACAGCTCATGGTGGACCCAGGTCTGGTGGTGCACGCCGTTGGTGATTGAGCCGATCGGCACCTCACTGGTGTCGAAGGAGCTCCACAGGCCGTGGAACATCTCCCGCGACACCTCGCCATGCAGCAACGAGACCCCGTTGGCCCGCTGGCCCAGCCGGAACCCCATCACCGCCATGTTGAACTTGCTGTTGTCGCCGCCCTCATAGTCCTCGGCGCCGAGCGCCAGGACCCGATCCACCGGCAGCGCGCCGAAGGAGGCGAACTGGTCGATGATCAGCTCGCGCGGGAACCGGTCGATGCCGGCGGGCACCGGTGTATGGGTGGTGAAGACAGTTCCGGCCCGGCTCCGCTCCAAAGCGGTGTCGAAGTCCAGACCGGCGTCTATGAACTCACGGATCCGTTCCAGGCCAAGGAATCCGGCGTGTCCCTCGTTGGTGTGGAACACCTCGGGCGCGGCAGCGCCGGTGATCCGGCAGTACTCGCGGATGGCCCGGACCCCGCCGATGCCGAGCAGCACCTCCTGCGCCAGCCGATGGTCGATGCCGCCGCCGTACAGCCGGTCAGTGGTCTCCCGCTCCGCCCCGGAGTTCTGCTCCAGATCGGAGTCCATCAGCAGCAACGGCACCCGGCCGACCTGCGCCACCCAGACCTGGGCGTACAGCGTGCGGCCGGCGAGCGGCAGCTCGATCCGTACCGGGCCGTTCTCGTCCTGCAGCAGGCTCAGCGGGAGGTCGTTGGGATCCAGCAGCGGATACCGTTCCTGCTGCCAGCCGGCCGAGTTCAGCGACTGCTTGAAGTAGCCCTGCCGGTACAGCAGCCCGACGCCGATGATCGGTACGCCGAGGTCGCTGGCCGCCTTCAGGTGGTCACCGGCCAGAATCCCGAGGCCCCCGGAGTACTGCGGCAGCACCTCAGTAATGCCGAACTCGGGCGAGAAGTAGCCGATCGCCTTCGGTGCGTCCTTGGTCTCGGCCGCGTAGCCCTGGTACCAGAGGTCGCCGTTGATGTACTCGGCGAGGTCCGCCCGGGCCATCTCCAGCCGCCGCACGAACTTGCGGTCCTTGGCGAGCTTCTGCAGCCGCTCGACCGAAACCTCCGCCAGCAGCTTGACCGGGTCCCCTCCGGTGGAGGCCCACAGCTCGGGGTCAACCGCGGCGAACAGTTCTTGAGTGTCGTGGTGCCAGGCCCAGCGGAGGTTGAGGGCCAGGTCGGCCAGGGGCTTGAGGGCGTCCGGGAGGACCGGACGCACGGTAAATCTACGGATAGCGCGCACGCGCACAACCTAGCGCCCCAATCCGGCGGTCGTAAGACGCAGCCGCCAATGTCCACCTTGTGTCGTGGCAGCGCATCGCGCAGCTCTGCCGCCACCGCAACAGCGGTTGTCCGTTGCTTGGGGGGATCACGTGCACGGTAGGTGCCCGTCCCGCTAGGTTGTGAATGTGACGGCGACGACACCCCCGACAGAAGCCTCCCAGGCACCCTCCGCCCAGCCCGGCCCAACGGCGCCACCGGTTGAAGCGCCGAGCTTCTCACCCTCCGGCTTGGGCAGACCCATCGGACGTATCCCGGTGACCAACGTGTCTCCGGTGATCGAAGGCGGCGCGTACGCAGCAAAAGCGTCCGTCGGTGAAGAGATCCCCATCCGCGCGACCGTGTTCCGGGAGGGTCATGATGCGGTCAACGCCTCGGTGGTACTGACCGACCCCACCGGCGCGGAGCGGACAGTGCCGATGGCACCCACCACCCCGCTCGGATTCGACTGGTGGGCGGCCACTGTCGCACTGGACGTCGAGGGCCCGTGGACCTTCCGGGTAGAGGGGTGGAGTGACCCGTGGGCCACCTGGGTACATGCCGCGGAGATCAAGATCCCGGCCGGAATCGACGTCAGCCTGGTCTGCACCGAAGGGGCGGCCCTGTTCAGCGTTGCTGCAGAGAAGGCGGCCGAGGCCGGTGCGGACGCCCAGGCGGAGCTGCTGCGCACCGCCGAGCAGACGCTGTCCTCCGGTACCCAGGTGGAGGATCGGCTGGGGCTCGTCCTTGGAGCTGAGGTGCGTACCGCGATGGCCGAGTTCGGCCCGCGGGAGCTCGTCTCGCCCACACCCGACTACCCGATCTTCTGCGACCGGACGGCCGCGCTCTTTGCCTCCTGGTACGAGTTCTTCCCGCGCTCGGAAGGCGCCCGGTGGGACGAGGAGAACCAGCGGTGGATCTCGGGCACCTTCGACTCCTCGCACGAGCGGCTGGAGGCTGCGGCGGACATGGGGTTCGACGTTGTGTACCTGCCGCCCATCCATCCCATCGGCCGCAGCTACCGCAAGGGACCGAACAACACGTTGGAGCCGGGCCCAAGCGATCCCGGGTCACCGTGGGCCATCGGCGCCGAAGAGGGCGGCCACGACACCATCCACCCGGATCTGGGTGACTTCGACGCCTTCGACCGTTTCGTCACCAAGGCTCATTCGCTCGGCATCGAGATCGCGCTGGACTTCGCTCTGCAGGCCTCCCCCGACCATCCCTGGGTCACTGACCACCCGGAGTGGTTCTCCAAGCGCGCCGACGGCTCCATCGCCTACGCCGAGAACCCGCCGAAGAAGTACCAGGACATCTACCCGATCAACTTCGACAACGACAAGGAAGGGATCTACGCCGAGTCGCTGCGCATCCTGAGACTGTGGATGTCCCACGGAGTCCGGATCTTCCGGGTCGACAACCCGCACACCAAGCCGGTCGACTTCTGGGCCTGGATCCTCGGCGAGGTACGCAAGACCGATCCGGACGTGATCTTCTTGGCGGAGGCGTTCACCCGTCCGGCCATGATGCACATGCTCGGCAAGGTGGGCTACCAGCAGTCGTACACCTACTTCACCTGGCGTAACGAGAAGTGGGAGCTGGAGGAGTACCTGACCGAGCTGTCCAAGCAGACCGATGCGTACTTCCGGCCGAACTTCTTCGTCAACACTCCGGACATCCTGCCCAGCTTCCTGCAGTGGGGCGGCAACACCGCCTTCACCACCCGCGCCGTGCTGGGCTCCACCCTGTCGCCGATCTGGGGTGTCTACGCCGGCTTCGAGCTGTTTGAGAACCAGCCGATTCGCCCGGGCGCCGAGGAGTACCTGGACTCCGAGAAGTTCCAGTACCGTCCTCGCGACTGGGCGGCTGCAGAGGCCAGCGGAGAGAACCTCAACCTGCTTCTCGGCCGGCTGAACCAGATCCGGCGCGAGCACCCCGCCCTGCAGCAGCTACGCAGCCTGCACTTCCACCAAGCCCCGCACGACGACGTAATCGTCTACTCCAAGCAGTCAGGCGACGACACGGTGATCGTTGTCTGCAGCCTGAACCCGCACAACATCGTGGAGTCTGAGGTGATGCTGGACATGGAGGCGCTGGGGCTCAACCCGCACGACGTCTTCCTAGTGCATGACGAGCTGACCGGCCAGACCTGGCGCTGGGGCCAGCGCGCCTTCGTGCGTCTGACCCACGACGACCCCGCGCACATCTTGACCATCGTCCAGCCGGGCAGTCCTTCGCAGCCCCGCTCGCAGCGGCTCGCGCCGCGTGGATAGATCGGTTGCAGGCGGCCCAGCCGGCCGGGAGCACAGGACTTCCCTGCCCTGTCGCTGGCTGCGCCGGGACCGGGTGAACCACAGGTACCAGCCGATGACTGAGGAGCTCTGCACCTTGACTGCTGCCGTACACGTTCCTGATCAGCCGCAGCAGCTGACTCGACTGCGGGAGGTCGCCGGATGAGCCCGACGACCGACCGAGAGGCCGCACAGCAGCTGGTCAGCTACATCACCAGTGCGCGCTGGTTTGCGGGCAAGGGCCGGTTGGCGGAGCTGATCGAGGTCACTCCGCTGCCCTGGCTGACCGAGGTCGCCACCTGGCCGGCTGTCCGGTTCGAAGTTGCCGAGATTGGCTACGCCGTGGACCAAGATCCAGACGACCCATCGGAACAGCCGAGCACTGAGGAGCACGAGCTCTACCAGCTGGCCCTGTCCTATCGGCCGGCGCCGCAGCCGGGCCTTCAACACGCCGAGATTGGCCGGTTCACCGATCCAGACCTTGGGCCGGTGGTGGTGTACGACGCGATGCAGGACCCTGAGGCGTGCCAGCACCTGGTTGGCATGCTGCTCGAGGAGCGCCGCGCCGCCGCCGACGACACGTCGGTTCGGTTCCGGCTCAGCAGCGCCGGTGGACTGGACGCCGACCTGGTTCCCCAGATCTTCACCGGGCAGCAGAGCAACACCTCGGTGATGTTCGGCGATGTGGCCATGATGAAGCTGTTCCGGCGGCTCGAGATCGGTCACAACCTGGACATCGAGGTGCACGACGCGCTCAGCCGTGCCGGTGTGGCGGACGTGGCCCAGCTGTTCGGCTGGGTCGAGGCGTCGTGGCCGCAGCGCCTCGCCGGCCAGGCCGGCACGCAGATCGTCACCTCCGACCTGGCCATGGTGGTGGCGAAGCTTCCTGCGGCCGAGGACGGCTGGGGCCTCGCACTTGACTCACTACGGCGAGACGAAGCCACCGCGGACGACCGGGCCGGGTCCACCTTCGCCGACGATGCCTGGAAGCTGGGTCGCGCCCTGGCCGAGATCCACGCTGCCCTGCGTGAGCACTTCCCCACCTCCACTGTGCCCGGGGACCGGGTTGCGGAGATCATGAAACAGCGGCTGGAACGCGCTGCGGCCATCGCTCCCGCGCTGCAGCCGCATCTGCAGGGTCTGGAGCAGGCGTTCGACGTCCTGGGCGGAACTGACCTGGCCACCCAGCGGCTGCACGGCGACTTCCATCTGGGGCAGACATTACGGACCCCCGACGGCTGGAAGATCATCGACTTCGAGGGAGAACCGGTCAAAGCTCTGGCGGAGCGGGCCGAGCCGGACAACGTCTGGCGCGACATCGCCGGCATGCTGCGCTCCTTCGACTACGCCGCCGCGACCGTCCCGGGCCCGCACAGCGACGCCTGGTCGGCTGCCTGCCGCTCGGCATTCCTGGAGGGCTACGCGGGTGGCGGTCTGAGTGCCGCCGATGCCGCCGTTCTGCGCGCGTACGAAGCAGACAAAGCGGTCTACGAAGTCGTCTACGAGGTGCGGAACCGTCCGGACTGGGTAAGCATCCCACTCGCCGCAGTAGCGAACCTGAGCCATACGCCGGAGGGCGACGATGTGCCCTCTCTGGCGTCGAGAAACAAGGAGTGACAATGGGTTACGACCCCACAGGCGGACTGACCGGCTGGGATCTGACGGGCTTCCACGAGGGCCACGACACGGAGGTCTGGGAGCGGCTCGGCGCCCGCGAGATGACGGTCCACGACGACGAGCGCGGCGAGGTCTCCGGTACCCGTTTCTCCGTCTGGGCGCCGAACGCGAAAGCCGTACGGCTGGTCGGCGACTTCAACTGGTGGAACGGTGAGAACTCCTACATGCACCTGATTCCGGGCGCCGGGGTCTGGGCTCTGTTCGTCGAGGGAGTCGGCACCGGCTCGCTGTACAAGTTTGAGGTGCTGGGCGCCGACGATGTCTGGCGGCTGAAGGCCGACCCGATGGCCCAGTTCGCCGAAGCCGCCCCCCACACCGCCTCGATCGTGTACAACACCCAGTACGAGTGGGGCGACGACCAGTGGATGTGGTACCGCGGAGAGGCCCAGGCGCACGCCAAGCCGATGAGCGTCTATGAGGTGCACATCGGGTCCTGGCGCAAGGGGCTGACCTACCTCGATCTTGCCAAGGAGCTGGTCGAGTACTGCTCCTGGCAGGGCTACACCCATGTCGAGTTCATGCCGGTCGCGCAGCACCCGTTCGAGGGCTCGTGGGGCTATCACGTCACCGGGTACTTCGCCCCGATGTCGAAGTTCGGATCACCGGACGAGTTCCGGCACCTGGTGGACATGCTGCACCAGGCCGGCATCGGCGTGATCGTGGACTGGGTGCCCGGCCACTTCGCCACCGACCCGTGGGCGCTGCAGCGCTTCGACGGCACCGCCCTGTACGAGCACGAGGATCCGCGTCTTGGCTGGCATCCGGACTGGGGCTCCTACATCTTCAACTTCGGTCGCAACGAGGTGAAGAGCTTCTTGATGTCCAACGCCTACTACTGGCTGAAGGAGTACCACATCGACGGCCTCCGGGTGGACGGCGTCGCATCCATGCTCTACCTGGACTACTCCCGCGAGGAGGGCCAGTGGATCCCGAACCAGTACGGCGGCAACGAGAACCTGGAGGCGGTGAAGCTGCTGCAGGAGACCAACGCCCACAACTACCGGCGGCTGCCAGGCACCATCATGGTGGCCGAGGAGTCGACCTCCTGGCCGGGCGTCACCCGCCCCGTCGAGCACGGCGGGTTGGGGTTCGGCTTCAAGTGGAACATGGGCTGGATGAACGACTCGCTGCGTTACTACGGTCGCGAGCCGATCTACCGGCAGTACCACCATCACGAGATGACGTTCGCCATGGCGTACGCGTACTCGGAGAACTTCATCCTGCCGATCAGTCATGACGAGGTCGTGCACGGCAAGGGCTCGATGTTCGAGCGTGCGCCGGAGGACGAGTGGCGCAAGTTCGCCACGCTGCGGGCGTTCTACGCGTTCCAGTGGTCCCATCCGGGCAAGCAGCTGCTCTTCATGGGCACCGAGTTCGGCCAGCGCAGGGAGTTCGCCGAGAGCCGCAGCCTGGACTGGGATCTGACCAACCAGTGGGGTCACCGCGGCGTGCAGCGGTTGATCAAGGACATGAACGGGATCTACAAGTCGCACCCCGCGCTCTACAAGCTCGACACCGATCCGGCCGGGTTCTCCTGGATCGACGCCGATGACCGGGGCGGCAACATCTTCTCCTTCCTGCGCTACGACGGCGACGGGCAGATGATCGCCAGCATCGTGAACTTCTCCGCCGAGCCGCGGCCGGACTACCGGATCGGCCTGCCGACCGAAGGCGTCTGGAAGGAGATCTTGAATACCGATGCCGAGGTGTACGACGGCACCGGCCGGACCGGCAACCTCGGGCAGGTCGAGGCCACCGCCGTCCCCTGGCACGGCTACGCTGCATCGGCCAACGTGACGATCCCGCCGCTGGGTGCCGTCTGGCTCCTGTTCGAGCCGGTGCTCACCGAAGAGCAGCCCGAGCCGGAGAAGGCGTCGGCTGGCATGCGGGCAGCCGCCAAGCAGGTCTCGCCGCACCGGTCAACCGCTGCCGACGATCTGCCGGCCACCAACCGGGCGGCGGCCGTCGAGGTGCCGTCGGCAGCGGAAGTGCCGCCGGAGACGCAGGTCCGGTCCAAGCCGGCGAAAGCCCCGTCGAAGAAGTCAGCCTCCGAGACGGCCAAGACGGCCGAGACCGCCAAGGCGGCCGTGGCCAAGACAGCCAAGGCGGCCGCGAAGCCGGCCAAGAAAGCCTCGTCGGCAGCAGAGAGGGCGTCGGAGACGGTACCGGTGAAGGCCGCCGCCAAGGCAACCAAGGCGGCGGCGTCGAAGGTGGCCAAGGCGGCCGGCAAGATCGCCGAGGCAGTGGCAGAGTCTGGCGAGCCGGCGGCCGAGCAGCCCCCGGCCAAGAAGGCGGCAAAGAAGGCTCCGGCCAAGCGCACCGGGGCCAAGCGCACTGCGGCGGAGAAGGCGGCTGAGCCGGGCGAACCTGGTACGCCGACCAGCTGACGACGGGGTTGGCGAGTGACCGAGCTCGGCCTGAGCATCACCGAGACTGGTGACGGCGTCGCGGTCCTGGACTGGGACCGCGACGCCGCAGCCGACGGTGGCAGCCGAGCCGCAACGGTGCTGACCCGGGCGATCACCACGGTTGCCGAGGAGGCGCTCGGCTCAGCCGGCCTACGGCGGCTCGAGGTGTCGGTACCCAGTCATGATCATGAGGCACGGCGAGCTGTGCTGCGGTCGGGATTCAGGCTGGAGGGACGGCGGCGCAGTGTGCTGCCGCTGCCGGACGGGTCCTGGTCAGACGAGATGATCTTCGCCCGGCTGTCGAGCGACCAGGTCGGCGGCGCGCACGGGTTCTCCTCGGTGATGAACTCAGCCCTGCCCAAGAAGCGACTGATCGCGCACGTGTTGATGCGGGATCAGCACGGCAACGTGTTGTTGTGCCAGACCCGGTTCAAGCCTGACTGGGAGCTGCCGGGTGGCATCGTCGAGCCGGGTGAGACGCCGCGGCATGGCGCGGTCCGGGAAGTGCGGGAGGAGCTCGGGATCGACCTGGAGGTGGGGCGACTGCTGCTGGTGGACTGGCTCCCGCCGTACCTGGGCTGGGAGGACGCGATCGAGCTGATCTTCGACGGCGGCGTCGTCACTCAGGCGGAGATAGAGCGGTACGCCCTGCAGCCAAGCGAGATCATGAAGGTCGAGCTGGTCGGCTTGGAACGGGCCGCCGACCTGGTCACCCCGCTGTCACACCGCAGGCTCACCATCGCCACCGCCCTCCCGCCCGGCGCGATGGCGTACACCGAAGACGGCACCGTCCCCGGCTGACCGCTGAGCCCTATGCCCCACGCTGAGCCCTCTCCTCCCACGCTGAGCCCGCAGCAGGGGGCTCAACAAAGCGATGGAGGCTCAGCGTCAGCCAACGGGCTCAGGACCTGCCTCAGAAGAGGGCGGTCATCAGGTCGCGGCGCGCCTTCAGGACCCGTTCGTCGGCATTGCCCAGGGTCTCGAACAGCTCGAGTAGCCGGAGCCGGGCCTGGTTGCGGTCCTCGCCGGACTGGTTGCGGATGGCCTTGATCAGCCGGTCAAACGCGGCCTCAGGCGTACCGGTCAGCAGCTCGACATCGGCAGCGTCGAACTGGGACTGGAGGTCGGCGCCTGGCTCCGCGGCCCTGGCCAGCACCTCCTCGGGGTTGAGCGTCGCCGTGCGGGCCAGCAGACCCGCCTGGGCGCGCCCGGCCGATGCCTCCGCATCCGAGGGGTTGGCCTGCAGCAGCTTGTCGAACTCGTCCCGCGCCGCGGCGAAGTCGCCCCGTTCCAGCGCCGCATCTGCCTCGGCGAACCGCGGGTCGGGCCCCTGCTCGACGTCATCGCTGGCCGGAGGTCCGCCGACCGGCTCCGCCCGGCCGACGATGCCGTTGGCCACGGCGGCCTTGAGCAGCTCATCCAGGTAGGCCTTCACCTGCTCCCGAGGCAGTACGCCCTGGAACAGTGGCGCGATCTGCCCTCCGATGACGGCGATCACCGTAGGCACGGCCTGGAGGCCGAGCGCTTGCACGATCTGCGGGGAGGTATCCACATTGATCCGGGCGACCAGGAACTTGCCGCCGGCCTCAGCCGCCTCGGCGGCCAGGATGTCGGAGAGCTGTTGACCGGTGGTGACCCGGTCGGAGTAGAACTCCACTACCACCGGATGCTGCATCGACCGGCGCATCACCTCCGTGTCGAAGGTCTGCTCGGTCACCTCAATCACATAGGAGCCTGCGGCGCCCGCCGCGGGTGCGGCGGCGGACTGCGCGCGCTGAGCCAGCTGGGATAGATCCATGGCTCCTGGACGGCTGAAACTTGAGGCACTCATGCCGTCCATCCTGTCAAAGCCGCGGCCGGTCGGCGAACTTGGGACATCTCGGTCCATCCTGGCCCGACCGGCGTGGATATGGGCAGAATGAGGGCTATGGCTCACCCCCGCGCCGGACAACCGGCCCTTCCAGAAGATCTGATCGACGTCGACGCTGTCGTCGGTGCTTACTACGACCTCACTCCTGACCCGTCCAACCCGGATCAACAGGTCGTCTTCGGCACGTCCGGACACCGTGGATCGAGTCTCGACACCGCGTTCAACGACGCGCACATCGCCGCCACCACGCAGGCGATCGTGGAGTACCGCGCGGCTCAGGGGATCACCGGTCCGTTGTTCATCGGCAAGGACACCCACGCGCTGTCCGGCCCCGCCTGGCGGACCGCGATCGAGGTGCTGCTGGCCAACGGCGTCACGGTGTTCTCCGAGAACGACGACGAGTACACCCCCACCCCGGCGGTGTCCCGGGCGATCGTGGTGCACAACGCCACCGCCGCGCCAGCCGATATCGCCGACGGCATCGTGGTCACCCCCTCGCACAACCCGCCCCGCGACGGCGGGTTCAAGTACAACCCGCCGCACGGCGGCCCAGCCGACTCCGATGCCACCAGCGTGATCGCAGCCCGCGCCAACGAGCTGCTCGGTGACGGCTCGGCCATCCGACGCAAGTCCTTCGATGCGGTCAAGTCCGAGCTCAACCGCTTCAACTACATGAGCCGCTACTGCGACGACCTAGTCAACGCGCTCAACCTGGACGCCATCCGGGATGCCGGGGTACGCATCGGCGCCGACCCGCTGGGCGGTGCTAGCGTCCACTACTGGGGCTACATCGCCGACAACCTCGGTCTGGACCTCACGGTGATCAACAAGGAGGTCGACCCCCGCTGGTCCTTCATGACCCTGGACACCGACGGCAAGATCAGGATGGACTGCTCCTCGCCGAACGCGATGGCGAGCCTGATCGCCAACCGGGACGCGTACGACATCTCCACCGGCAACGACGCGGACGCGGACCGGCACGGCATCGTGACCCCCGACGCCGGCCTGATGAACCCGAACGCCTATCTCGCGGTCGCGATCCAGTACCTCTACGCCAACCGGCCCGGCTGGAACCCCGACGCGGGCATCGGCAAGACCCTGGTGTCCTCCTCCATGATCGACCGGGTCGCTGCCGACCTGGGACGGACGCTGATCGAGGTGCCCGTCGGTTTCAAATGGTTCGTCGACGGGCTGCGGTCGGGAACCATCGGCTTCGGCGGCGAGGAGTCGGCCGGGGCGTCGTTCCTGGCGCTGGACGGAAGCACCTGGACCACCGACAAGGACGGCATCCTGCTGGCGCTGCTGGCCAGTGAGATCCGCGCCGTCACCGAAAAGTCACCCAGCCAGCTGTACGGCGAGCTGACCGCCAGGCACGGTGCTCCGGCGTACGCGCGGGTGGATGCGCCGGCGAACCGCGAACAGAAGGCAAAGCTCGCCAAGCTGGACGCGTCCGCCGTACAGGCGACCGAGCTCGCCGGAGAGAAGATCACAGCCATCCTGACCAGAGCCCCGGGCAACGACGCGCCTATCGGCGGGCTGAAGGTCTGCACCGAGTCGGCCTGGTTCGCCGCTCGCCCGTCGGGCACCGAGGACGTCTACAAGATCTACGCCGAGTCGTTCCAGGGGCCGGACCACCTGGCCCGGGTTCAGGAAGAGGCTCGGGCGGTAGTCTCGGCGACTCTCGGGAGCTGACCTGAGGTGTGGTCGACCGGAGCGCGAGCAGCCTTCGACCACGAGATCGACGACCACCTCGACCAGCTGCTGCCGCTCGCGACGGTGCTGACCGGCGCTGCCGACCAGGCGGCGGCCCTGGTCGGGACCGCGCTGGCCAGAGCCGGTCGCAGCCGGGCTCGCCGCCGAAGTCTGACCTCGCCAGCAGAGGAGCTTCGGAGGCTGGTCGTCCTGGAATACCTCAGGAGGAGACCACGGACCGCGGTCGGCACGTCCCCGTCGGCTGCGCCCACCGGTACGGTGCGGTCGACGGATCCGGCCGCCGGCCCGGTCCGGCCGGCAGATCCAACCGCCAGCAGGGCTGGCCCTACTCGCCTGGACGCGCTGCTGGCGGCGCTGGACCAGCTCCCGGGCCGCCTCCGCGCTGTGGTGGTGCTCGGCCATCTCTCGCAGCTGACACAGGCGGAGATCGGCTCCGTCCTGGATCGGCCCAGGACGGCCGTCGTACGCGACTTCGCCGAGGCCGGTCAGGTGCTGGCCCGGGCCGTCCCGGGGATGGACCAGGCCGAGCTGGCGGCGGCGCTGCGTTCCCTCGCCGGTCAAGCGCCGACTGTCCAGGTAGCCCACGCCGAGCTTGACCGGCGGTCCCGGGCCATCGTCCGGCGTCGCCGACGAGCCGCCCTCGTCACAGTGGCGGCTCTCACCGTCGCAGCGGCGATCGCCGTCACCCCGACCGTGGTGGTCCCCCGGCTTCCGATGTTCATCCGCCAGCCGGGTCAGTGGACCTTCATGCATACCGTCAGCCCGCCGGAAGGGTGGCGGGTGGTGGCCCGGTCGCTGACGGCCTTCGAGGAGAGCACCGAGCTAACGAACGGAACCGGCTGGGATGCCCGCGACTGCGTGGTTAGTGTGTCGCTTCCCTCGACGGACAGCTTCACCCCCACTGACGACGCGATCAAAGTCCGCGGCCGCCCGGGCTTCTACAGCGAGAGCAAGACCGATCGTCCGCAAGGCGGGCCGTACGTGGCCTGGCGGTACTCCGACGACGGTTGGGCCTGGGTTCACTGTGACTGGCTGGGAACGACCTGGACCCCCGACCCGTCCCGGGCCGAGCTGGTCGCGCTGGCCGACGGCGTGCGCTTCCGACGGTCCGTGGTCCAACTGCCCTTCACGGTCGGCCGACTACCTCAGGGCTATCGGGTCCAGTCCGTTACCGTGCAGACCGACGGACCCACATCGCTGGTCCTGGCGGTCCACCAGGCGACCACCTCTGATTTGGCAACCTCCGATGTATCGGTGTGGCTCTCCGTCCCGGCCGACCTCCGACAACGCCGCGTCGTCGACCCGGAGCGGGTCACGGTCGGCGGACGGACTGCCGTGCTGTCCAAGGATCCCGACCTCCCTACCTTGTGCTTTGAGGTGCAGGCGCGACCTGTCTGTGTCTCGGCGTACTGGCGAAGCGACAACGGCCGCCGTACCGGGCCGGTGCCAGGATCGGCCACCGCATCCCTCACAGCAACCGCCGAAGCAGTCGGTTTCGTCCACGATCTCGACGCAGCAGAGGCCTGGATACCCGCCGAGCAAGGCCTTCCGAGGTAGCTGAGCCCACATCGCGGCGCTATCCAGATGTACACCTGGATAGCGACAGATGAACTCTGGATGAACTTAGCCGGGCGAACCTTCCGTTGGTCAACGGCGCAGCCCACGCTGCCTCACGCTTGTAATGTGACCGAAGCGTTCTTCATCCTGGCGGTTGTCATCGTGACTGCACTCGCCTTCGACTTCACCAATGGCTTCCACGACACCGGGAACGCCATGGCGACCTCGATCGCCACCGGTGCGCTGAGGCCGAAGGTGGCCGTTGCGCTCTCCGCAGTGTTGAACCTGGTCGGCGCCTTCCTCTCGATCGAGGTAGCGCTCACCGTGAGCAACAAGGTAGTCAACATCCAAGGGGCTGACGGCAGCCCGGTGACCGCGTTGATGGGCGTCCCCATCTTGACCATCGTGTTCGCCGGACTGGTCGGTGGCATCCTGTGGAACCTTGCCACCTGGCTGCTCGGGCTACCCTCCTCCTCATCCCACGCTCTGTTCGGCGGGCTGATCGGAGCGGCGATCGCCGCCCTCGGCACCGATGGTGTGAAGTGGGACGGAGTCATCTCCTCCATCGTCATCCCCGCGGTCGCGGCACCTATCGTCGCCGGACTGGTGGCTGCAGTCGGCACCTGGCTGATCTACCGGATTGCCGCCACCGTCCCGGACCAGAGGCGGGAGCAGGGCTTCCGTTGGGGCCAGATCGGCTCCGCCTCGCTGGTGTCATTGGCGCACGGCACCAATGACGCACAGAAGACGATGGGCGTGATCACGCTGGCATTGATCGCGTACGGCAGCTGGACCGACCTCCACGCGGTCCCCTTCTGGGTGAAGGGCGCCTGCGCCGTGGCAATTGCCGCCGGAACCTATGTCGGTGGCTGGCGTGTCATCCGCACCCTCGGCAAGGGTCTGGTCGAGATCGCCTCCCCGCAAGGCATGGCGGCTGAGGCGTCCTCGGCCGCCATCATCTTGTCCTCCAGCCATCTGGGGATGGCCCTGTCCACCACTCACGTGGCCACCGGATCCATCCTCGGCAGCGGCGTCGGCCGGAAGGGTGCAGCCGTACGGTGGGCCGTCGCGGGGCGGATGGTGGTGGCCTGGGTCATCACTCTCCCGGCCGCGGCCCTGGTCGGAGCGCTCTGCTGGTTCCTGGCTGACACGATCAGCGGCGCACTCGGCGTCGCTGTGGTCTTCGTGATCCTGCTGGCCGCCGCCGTCGCCATTTTCCAGCACTCCCGCAAGGCGCCGATCGACGCCGCCAATGTCAATGACGAATGGCAGGACGGTCTCGCGCCGGCGACGACCGAACCGGCCAAGGTCCTGGTCTGAGGAGACACTGATAATGGAGATTCTGACCAAGTCGTTCGTTGCTCTGTGGCAGGTGCTCGCGGTCGGTCTGCTGCTCGGAGCGGGCCTGCCGGCCCTGTTCGCGCTCGGGTTGCGGTCGTTGAGCAGCGGCCGGGTCGTGGTGACCGAGGGGCCGGCACCACAGAGCAAGGCCAGTGCGCTGGGACTCACCGGTGCCGTCGTGTGCTTCGCCATCCTGGGGTTGGCGGTGGCCTTCGGGATCATCGTGATCATCTTCGGCAAGCAGTTGTTCGGCTAGCGGATGGCGGCAGCGCAAAGGAAGCGGCGATGATCTTCTCGCCGCTGATCGACAAGATTGTGGGCTGGCTGCGGGCTGGCTATCCAGACGGCGTTCCCGAGCAGGACTACATCCCGCTGGTCGCCGTGCTGAGCCGTCGGTTGAGCAGTGAGGAGGTCACCGCGGTAGCCGATCGCCTCGCCGGGGACGGCAGGCTTCCGATCGGCAACGTCGATATCGCGGTCCTGATCACCACGATCACGAACGAGCTTCCTCGGGAAGAGGATGTGCGGCGGGTCAGGTCCCGCCTTGCGCTGGCCGGCTGGCCGCTGGCCGACCCGCATTTCTGACCTCCTGCGACCCCGCCACGGTAGCCGCCGCGACGGCATGGACGGCCGGGATTCCTGCCTTCCGCCGACGCGTCAGCTCTGCTGCGACACGCCGCCGAGGAGGGCGCGGAGGTGACGCGTCGGCGGAAGTGGGGATGGCTTGCTGGAAACGGTTATCGATACCGATCTGAGATTCGATCCGCTCACCGGAGCTCCGCGCTGGTGTCACACTTCAGACATCGCATCAAGGGAGATGGCGTGTCATGGTCACCAACGCAGACCGGGCTTCGCACCGGAGTCGGCTCCTTCCAGCGGCGGTGCTCGGCACCTTCGTCGCCGCTTTCCTGCTGACCGGCCCGCCGGGCTGGTCACCGGCCGGGGCAGCCCAGCCGGTGTGGCCAACGCGGGGCGTCTTCACCGTCTCCGGGGCCGGCTACGGGCACGGGATCGGCATGTCGCAGTACGGGGCGTACGGGGCAGCCACGCTGGGTAAGACCTGGCAGCAGATGATGGGCTTCTACTACCCCGGCACCACGGTGACCAGCCGGGATCCAGGACGGACCATCCGGGTCCAGATCACCGCCGACAACGACAACGACCTCCAGGTCTATCCCTCCGCCGGCCTACGGCTCAACGACCGCGCCAGCGGTAGGACCTATCCGCTCCCCGTCGGTGCCAAGTACACCCGGTGGCGGACGGTCCGGACCAGCACCGGGTACGGGCTCCGCTACCTCAACCCGTCCGGGACCTGGGTCGCGATCACCCCACCGCTGAGCCCGACCGCGATCTGGACGTACGAGAACACCGCCAAGATGATCAAGATCCGGCTGCCCGGTGGGGTCCGTCAGGAGCTCCGGTCCCAGGTGTCCTTGATCAGGTCCGGTGGCGGCGCCATCACCACCAACCGGCTGACTATGGAGGACTACCTCCGGTCGGTGGTTCCGTCCGAGATGCCGACGTCGTGGCCGGCCCAGGCAGTGCAGGCTCAGGCGGTGGCCGCTCGGACCTTCGCCGCCCGTCTCCAGTCCCAGACCGGCGCCGGTGCCTTCTTCGATGTCTGCGACACCGTGGCCTGTCAGGTGTACCGCGGCTTCGCCACCACCACCGCCGGCATCCGGACGGTGCACGAGACGGCTGCCGGCTCGGCCGCGGTCCAAGCCACCAGCGGCAAGATTCTCAGCCACGCCGGCCAGATCGCGCTGACCCAGTTCTCCTCCTCCAACGGCGGCCATTCCGCACCGGGGTCGCTGCCGTATCTGACGGCGCAGCCGGACCCGTGGGACGGGGTCGCGAAATCCCAGTCGTGGTCCGTCGCGCTGACCACCGCCATGGTCAAGCAGGCCTACCCCACTCTCGGCACCATCCGCCAGCTCCAGGTTCTCAGCCGCGACGGATTCGGCCGGTTCGGTGGCCGGGTCACCTCGATCAAGATCATCGGAAGTACCGGTGCCAGCACGGTCACCGGGCCGGCGTTCCGGTTCGCCTTCGGGCTGCGGTCCGCCCTGTTCACGGTGTCCGGCTCACCGAACCCCGCGTACGGTGCGTTCCCGCGCCGGTACTCCAGCTCGGCCGCGGACCTGCTGGCGGTGCGGGCCGACACGCTGGTGCGGTACCCGGTCTCATCGACCGGTATGGTGTCGCTGCCACGGACGCTGCGGACCGGGTTCGCTCCGTTCACCCACGTGGTCAACGTCGGTGACTGGGATGGTGACGGTTTCCAGGACGTGATCGCCCGCACTCCCGGGGAACGGTTGCTGTTGTTCCGGGGAACCGCCTCGACCGCTCTGCTGGCCGGGGTGGACCTGGGACTGCGAAGCAACCACACCGAGGTCACCGGCATCGGCGACCTCAACGGCGATGGCCGTCCGGACCTGGTGGTGCTCAGCGTCGCCGGCAACCTGTACGTCGTCCACGGCAACGGCGCCCTTGGCTACACCGGCTTCGCCCAGCTGGCCGCGGGATGGTCGGACCGGCACGGGTTCCGCAGCCCGGGCGACATGACCGGTGACGGACGACCCGATCTTGTGACTCGCCAGGGGTCAGCGGTCTACCTCCACCCGGGCGCGGCGAACTCGTTCGGCAGTCCCGTCCGCCTGGACGACAGCCTCGCAGCATCGGCGGATCTTGCCTCGGTGGGCGACTTCAGCGGTGACGGCGTCGCGGACCTGCTCGCACGGGACTCCAGCGACCAGCTCGTGCTCTACGCGGGTGCGGGCGCCGGTCGGCTGCAGCCGGCTCAGACGCTGCCAACAAGCCTGTCCGGAAGCCGCTTCACCAGCTGAGGCTAGAACTGGGCGACCTCGGTGTATGTCCCCCACTCGGCGCGGAGCACGTCGCAGATCTCACCGAGCGTCGCCTCCACCCGTACGGCGGCGAGCATCGGTTCGATCATGTTGTCCGCCGATCGTGCCGCCTGAACCAGGGCTGTCAGGGACCGCTGCACAGCGGCGTCGTCCCGCCTCCCTCGACGCTCGGTCAGCGCACGCCGCTGCTCGACCTCCACCTCGTGGCTCACCCGGAGGATCTCCAGCTCACCGGTGACGGAGGCGGTATGGCAGTTGACCCCGACCACGCGCTTGTCGCCCTTCTCCAGCTGGGTCTGGTACGCAAATGCTGCCTCGGCGATCTCACCGGTGAACCAGCCGTCCTCGATGCCGCGCAGCAGGCCCGAGGTCACCGGGCCGATCGGGTGCTCGACATTCTCGCCGCCGCCCATCTCGATGATCTTGGTGAAGATGGCCTCCGCCTCGGCCTCCATCCGGTCGGTCAGCGCCTCGACGTACCAGGAGCCGCCGAGCGGGTCGGCGACGTTGGTCACGCCGGTCTCCTCGGCGATCACCTGCTGCGTTCGCAGGGCAATCTCGGCGGACTCCTCGGTCGGCAGCGCCAGGGTTTCGTCCAGTGCGTTGGTGTGGAGCGAGTTGGTGCCGCCCAGTACGGCCGACATCGCTTCGATGGCCGTCCGTACGACGTTGTTGTAGGGCTGCTGCGCGGTCAACGACACCCCCGCGGTCTGGGTGTGGAAGCGCAGCCACTGGGACCGAGCGGTGGTAGCACCGTAACGGTCCCGGAGCCAGCGGGCCCAGATCCGGCGGGCCGCCCGGAACTTGGCGATCTCCTCGAACAAGTCGATATGCGCGTCGAAGAAGAAGCTGAGCCCGGGTGCGAACGCGTCGATGTCGAGGCCGCGGGACAACCCGAGCTCGACGTAGCCGAAGCCGTCGGCGAGCGTGAAGGCCAGCTCTTGTACCGCGGTCGATCCGGCCTCACGGATGTGGTAGCCGGAGACGCTGAGCGGTTTGTAGTTCGGAATCGTGGCGCTGCAGTACTCCATCAGGTCACCGATCAGCCGCAGGTGTGGCTCCGGCCCGAACAGCCACTCCTTCTGTGCGATGTACTCCTTGAAGATGTCGGTCTGCAGGGTCCCGTTCAAGCCGGCCACGTCGACACCCTGGCGCTCGGCGGCGACCACGTACATGCAGAACACCGGCACCGCCGGCCCCGAGATGGTCATCGAGGTAGTCACCGCACCAAGGTCGATGCCGGCGAACAGCTCTTCCATGTCGGCGGCCGAGTCGATCGCCACTCCGCAGTGCCCGACCTCTCCCAGGCTGACCGCGTCATCGGAGTCGTGGCCCATCAAAGTGGGCATGTCGAAGGCGACGCTGAGGCCGCCCCCACCCGCGGCCAAGATCATCTTGTAGCGCTCGTTGGTCTGCCGCGCGTTGCCGAAGCCCGCGAACTGACGGATGGTCCATGGTCGGCCGCGATAGCCCGTGGGGTACAGGCCACGCGTGTACGGGAACTCCCCCGGCCAGCCGATCCGCTCCATCCTGGCATCCGCGGCCTCATCGGCCGGTCCGTAGACCGGGTCGACCTCCATCCCCGACAGCGTGCTGAAGTCAGCGTCTCGGACCTGGCCCCGCTCGCGGGCAGCCGCGAACGCAGCCTCCCAGCGCTGCCGACCGGTGCTCTCAGTGGGCATCATCGCTACCTCCTGGCTCGATCCTAGGACGTCGGTTCGAGCCCGTGCCCTTCAGACGACCCGCAGCCGGGAAACCGGCGCCGGTACGCGGCCAGTGACAAGGGGACGCCTGGTCGATAGTGTGAAAAAGCCAACTCAACGTGGAGGTAACGCGATGTCCCGTGTGCTCGTGGTCGCCAACCAGACTGTCGGAGGCGACGATCTGCTGGAGTTCGTCACCGCGCGAATGGCCAAAGACCCGTGCGAGCTCACGCTGCTGGTCCCTGCCACTCCGCGCGCCCACCGCAATCCGGACGCACCGGTTCCCGGCATCAACGCGCCGTTTGACACCGAGGACGGCGACTATGCCGAGGCTCGGAATCGACTGGAGCAGGGACTCAGCGCCCTGCGCCGCTTGGGCGCCACCGTCAACGGCTCCGTCGGTGACCCGGACCCACTGAAGGCCGTCCAGGAGATTCTCGCTCGGCAGCAGTTCGACGAGATCATCTTGTCGACCCTGCCCAGTGGTGTCTCCCGCTGGCTGGGGCAGGACCTGCCGCACAAGCTGGAACGCAAGACCCACCTTCCGGTCAGCGTGGTCACCGCGCGGCAGCGCACAGGCGGATAAGCACGCGCGGCAGCGCACAGGCGGATAAGCACGCGCGGCAGCGCGCAGGCGGATAAGCACGCGCGGCAGCGCGCAGGCGGATAAGCACGCGCGGCAGCGCGCAGGCGGATAAGCACGCGCGGCAGCGCGCAGGCGGATAAGCAGGCGGATAGCACGCGCAGCTGTGGGGCGTGCGGGTTCGGCCAGCCCATGCCTGGCGGCAAGGCGGCCGTCATCCACCGTTCATCCGTAGGACAGCTGAGCGCCCTAGGTTCTGGCCCATGGCCTACTCTCAGCGAGCTCCGCGCACCGTCGCCATCATTCCGGCCCGGGGCGGATCCAAGGGGGTGCCGGGCAAGAACCTCCGTACGGTCGGCGGTGTCAGCCTCGTTGCCCGGGCGGTGCGGTCCTGCCTGAGCGCGGACCTGATCGACGCCGTCTTCGTCTCCACCGACGACGAGGCCATCGCCGCCGAGGCCCGCACGGCCGGCGCCGGGGTGATCCGCCGGCCGGCGGAGCTGGCCGGTGACTTGGCCACCTCCGAGTCGGCGCTGCTGCACGGTCTGGACACCCTGGCCAGCCGCACGAACCAGGCCGACCCGCAGGTACTCGTCTTCGTTCAGTGCACCAGCCCGTTCATCGACGCCTGCGACCTCGATGCGGCGGTCGCAGCGATCCTGGAGCAGCGGGCCGACTCTGCCTTCGCCGGCGTCGCCAGCTACCAGTTCCTCTGGCGCGACGTCCACCCGCTGAGTGCGCCAGGCAGTCGGTCGGTGGTCGGACAGAACCACGACGCCGCGTACCGCCCGCGCCGGCAGGACCGTCGGCCCGACTTTCGCGAGACCGGCGCTTTCTATGCCATGAGCGTTGCCGGCTTCCGCAGCCATCGACACCGGTTCTTCGGACGCACCACGGTGATCGAGGTGGCCGAGCTGACGGCGATGGAGATCGACACCGTCGACGAGCTGGCCCTGGCTCAGGCGGTCGCGACGCTGGTGGAGGAACCTGAAGCGGCCCGGGTCGACGTGGACGCGGTCATCACCGACTTCGACGGCGTGCACACCCCGGACACCGCGTACCTGGACCAGACCGGGCAGGAGTCGGTCCGGGTCAGCCGTAGCGACGGACTGGGCATCGCGGCGCTGCGGGCAGCCGGCGTACCGATGCTGATCGTGTCGAAGGAACGGAACCCGGTGGTCACGGCGCGGGCGCAGAAGCTCGGGATCGACGTACTGCAAGGGATCGACGACAAGGAGCCGGCCGTCCGCGAGTGGCTGCACCGGCAGGCGGTTGAGCCGGCCCGAGCCGCCTACCTCGGTAACGACGTCAACGATCTCGGTGCGATGGCGGCCGTCGGCTGGGCCGTCGCCGTGGCCGACGCCCACCCGGCGGCGCTAGCTGCGGCCCGGCTGGTGCTGTCCCGGCGCGGCGGCGAAGGGGCGGTCCGCGAGCTGTGCGACCTGGTGATGAACACCCGACGGCTCAACGATGCCGAGGCAGCGAGCTCCGCACCCTTCGCAGCACCGACCAGGCAGCCTCCGGTAGCAGCAGCCGAAGCAGCCGGCGCCACCGGCTCGCAGCCGAGCCGGACGGTCTGACCCGGCTCACCGGGAGCCCACCGGCCCGGCGCTGCTCGGCCAGCTCCCAGAGCTTCTCCAGCCAGTCGGAGTCGGCCTCGGGATGGAAGTAGTTCTGTCGCATCCAGATCTGATCGGGGCGGAAGAACCGGCCGTTCGCGACGTCGTCCAACGTGCCGAGGCAATCCGAGCCCTCAAACACGACATTGATCGTCTCGGCTGACACACCGAAGTCGGACAAGATCACGACGTCGACACCATGGCTGATCGCCTCCAGGGCGGACGTGGACGACACGGTGACGAACCCGGCTGCGGAGGCCAGTGCCACTGACATGGCTCCGGAGCTGAACCGGACGGGTTGTGTTCGGTCTTCCGGCAGCTCTCCGCGGGCCAGCAGGGCCGCGTAGACCTCCGGGTACGGGAACTGCTCGCGGTGGGTCTGTTCCTCACCGGCATCGGCGCGCAGCTTGACCACCGGGTGCATTCCCGACGGCAGGCGCGCCAGGGTGCTCAGAACGAGTCGACGATGCCCCCACGAAGCCGGCACCTTCGCCTGGGCGGCGAAAACCACGTCCGCCGGAGGCTCCGCGGGTGTTCGAGGCGTCGGCCCGGCGGCTGCATCCAGCTGAGGATCATGGTCGAGGAAGGGCAGTCGAGCCAGCCCGATCTGCAGCTGGGGAGCCAGCTCGGCGGCGAGCTCGGCGAACTCGGCCCGCTCTCGATGGCTGTGTACCACCAGCAGATCGCAGCCGGAGCGCAGCGCGACCGCGCGCTCAGTGGCCGGGATGCTGATGCCAGGTAGTCCGGTGAGCAGGATCGGACGACGGCGCAGCCGGAACAATGGCAGCTCGACCAGCGCGCGCACGACCGGGCCGGTACACCCGAGAACCAGCACGTCCGGCCGTTCGCGGAGGACCTTCATGATCAACTTTGGCAGGCTCAACGTCGCGATGGGGCGACCGACGGCGGCGTGCATCTGAGCCTGGGACGGGGCGATCGGGTTCTTGATCACGACCTGCTCGGTCTGCCAGCCGGTGGGCAGTGCGGCAAGCGTCGCGGCACTCCACTTCAGGTAGGAATCCGAGTCGGCGACCGCCAGCGCCCGCACTCAGAAGTCTCCGGCGGCCGCCCGCGGCGAAGTCAGCAGACCGGTCAGGGTCTCGCACTCTTCCTCGCTCAATGCCGACAGGGCGAACTGGGCAGACACGATCGCCTCAGTTGCCTGCTCCATCACGGCCCGGCCCTGCGGGGTGATGGAGGCCAGCACGGCACGTCCGTCCTCCGGGTGCGGGGTACGCCTGATCAGGTCGGCCTGCTCCAGCCGCTTCACCAGCGGGGTCACCGAGGTGGCGTGGACCTGGAGCCGTTCACCGATCTTCCCCAGCGGCAGGGCACCGCGACGGGAGAACGACAGCAGCACCAGCACCTCATACCTGGCGAAGGTCAGCCCGAGGGGACGGAGCAGCTCGTCCAGCTCGGTCAGTACCAGCTGGTGCACCCGCATCAGCGACGTCACCGCCCGCATCCGCGGTGTCTCGCCCCAACGCAGCGACCACTGCCGGGCCGCCTCCTCAATCGGGTCGAACGGCAGCCGGTGTCGCTCGTTCGCCGCACGAGCGGGCTGGCTGCCTCCGGTCTCGTCCCTCTCGGACCGCACTGCGTTGTTGCTCACGACTGACCATCATCCACAAAGCTGCGGATGCTTGCACGCAGACCCGCCCGCTGGATGACAGTCTGAATCGTGGCGTCCCGCTCGTCGGGGCGACCGACGTACCGGATGTCACGCAGCCCCTGGTCCTGGGCCGCCGACTCGAAGACGAAGTGCCCGTACCCGCACACTCGTCCGAGGAACGGCTTCTCCACCGTGATGTCAAGAATGCGGGACATCGGCATAGTGGCCCGGTGCTGCGCCAAGATCCCGTGTACCCGGAAGACCCGCATATTGGTGATGACGAATCGGTCCATGTGCTGCTCGACGATCCGCCACGCCCCTTGCAGCACAATCCCCAGGGCCAACACCATCGGCAGCCAGGCGATGCGCACGTCCAGGAACAATGAGGCGAAGAAGATCACGACGGCCCCGACGATGCGGAGCACCGGAAGTGCGACGGCGGCCCAGTGGCGGCGTACCTCGTCCACGATCCGCTCGCCCTCAGCCGCCAGCAGGTACTGCTCGACATGAGGGTCGATGACCCGGCTGAGGCTGCCGAACACGACTACCCCGCGAGCGTGGTGAAGAACGTGATGATGGAGGCGAACGCGGTCGCAATGGCGTCGAAGACCCCACGCACGGCCCCGGCCGCAGCCGTGGGCTGAGTCACCAGGTAGAAGACAGCAAAGGTCACAACCATGATCAGAAGGATCTTCTTGACCCACTTCATGCTGTACCTCCCTCGAACGACCTCTGCAGACACAGAACTCGTCATTTCTACCTCATTTAAGCAGCCGCGCCGCTAGGCACGCCGGACCGGCCGCGGTTCACCGGTCGGCCACCACCCGGTCAGCGGCGGTGTACGGGTCGAGCTGTCCGTCGCGTACCGCCTCAGCCAGAGCCTCGACACCGTCCGCACCGCCCAGAGTGAAGGTGGCCCGTACCATCGCCAGCGCCAGCGCCTCCACCTCGGCACGGGCCCGGCGCAGTCGTCGTCGCTGCCACTCCCCCGTCTGCTCCCCGGCCGCCCGATGTCGATCAAGGGCGGCGAGCAGGTCGTCGATGCCCTGCCCCTGGGATGCGACGGTGGGTACGATCGGCGGTTTCCATCGGTGCCCGGAGTAGTCGCCGAGCGCGATCATGTTCCGCAGCTCCCGGATCAACGCCTGAGCGCCGTCCCGGTCGCTCTTGTTCACCACGAACACGTCGCCGATCTCCAGGATGCCGGCCTTGGCGGCCTGGATCCCGTCGCCCATGCCGGGCGCCAGCAGCACCACCGTGGTGTCGGCGGCATCGACGATCTCGACCTCCGACTGGCCCACGCCCACCGTCTCCACTACAACGGTGTCACATCCGGCGGCGTCGAAGACACGGAGCGCCTGCGGTGCCGCCACCGACAGCCCGCCAAGGTGGCCGCGGGTGGCCATTGAGCGGATGAAGACCTCGCCGTCAAGCGCGTGCGCCTGCATCCGTACCCGGTCACCCAGCAGGGCACCTCCGGAGTACGGCGAGGACGGGTCGACGGCGAGCACGCCGACCCGCTGCCCGCGGGCACGCAACGCTGCCACCAGAGCCGTGGTGGTGGTGGACTTGCCGACCCCCGGCGAGCCGGTCAGCCCGATCACCTGGGCCCGCCCGGTGCTCGGCGCCAGCGCACGCATCGCCTCCCGCAGCGCCGGAGACTCGTTCTCGACCAGGGAGATCATCCGACCGACCGCCCGCGGCCGACCGGCCCGGACCGCCTCCACCAGGTCCTCCAGGTTCTCGTACGCCACCGCGCCGGCTCAGCTCGCCCGCGCCGGAGCCGTCAGGATCAGTGCATCACCCTGGCCGCCGCCGCCACAGAGCGCGGCGACTCCCGTACCGCCGCCGCGGCGACCCAGCTCGAGGGCCAGGTGGAGCACCAGCCGCGCGCCCGAGGCGCCGATCGGATGGCCCATGGCGATCGCACCGCCGTTGACATTGACCCGCTCGTCGGTCTGGGCCTTTGTCAGTCCGAGGGCGCGGGCACTGGCCACACCGACAGCCGCGAACGCCTCGTTGATCTCGATCAACGACAGGTCGGCCACCGACAGCCCCTGCTTGGTGCAGGCGCGGAGGATGGCATTCGCCGGTTGCAGCTGAAGCGAGGAGTCCGGTCCCGCCACCTGCCCGTACGCGCCGATCTCGGCCAGCACATTCAGGCCCAGCCGGTCGGCGGCCGTCCGGCTGGCAACCACGAGCGCGGCGGCGCCGTCAGATATCGGACTGGAGGATCCTGCCGTGATGGAGCCCTGTGGATTGAAGGCGGGCCGCAGCCCGCTCAGCGAGTCCGCCGTCACCCCGGACCGGACCCCCTCGTCGGTGCTGACGACAATGTCGCCGCCGCCCCGTTGTGGCACACGTACCTCGACGATCTCCTGCGCCAGGAGTCCGGTCTTGGTAGCTGCATGAGCTCGCTGATGGGACCGTGCAGCGAAAGCGTCCTGGTCCTCCCGGCTGACCTGGCCGCTGCCCCGGTTACAGCTCTCGGTGAGTGATCCCATCGCCTGGTCAGTAAAGATGTCCCACAGTCCGTCGTACGCCATCGAGTCCACCATGGTCACGTCGCCGTACTTGAAACCGGCCCGCGATTTGGGCAGGAGATGAGGAGCCTGCGTCATCGACTCCATCCCGCCGGCGACGACGATGTCGCATTCGCCGGCCCGGATCAGCTGGTCGGCGAGCGCGACGGCGTTCAGTCCTGACAGGCACACCTTGTTGATGGTGAGCGCCGGCACGCTCAGCGGCACCCCACCCTTGAACGCCGCCTGGCGGGCGGGAAGCTGACCGGCACCCGCCTGCAGCACCTGGCCCATCACGACGTAGTCGACCCGGTCCCCGCTGACCCCGGACCGCTCCAAGGCTGCGGCAATAGCAATGCCGCCGAGATCGGTGGCCGACAGGTCCTTCAGACCGCCGAGCAGCCTCCCGATCGGGGTACGCGCCCCACCGACGATCACCGATCCCATGACGACCCTTCCTCTCCGACTGATGCCACCGACGACCCGAACCAGACTGCCGCGATCCGCGTCGACAGCGCCAGTCTGGCACGCTGGAAGCCGTGAGCACCCCCACGCCCGGTGACATCCTCGGGCCATTCGTCGAGGCCATTGACCATGTCGGACTGGCGGTGGCCGATCTCGACGCAGCGGTCTCCTTTCAGGTAGAGACGTTCGGGCTGGAGCTGCTGCATCGGGAGGAGAACGCCGAGCAAGGGGTCGTTGAGGCGATGCTGGGGCCACGGGGTGCGTCCCCGGGCAGCACTCAGCTCCAGCTGCTGGCGCCGCTGACACCGGAGTCGGCGATAGCCCGGTTCCTGCAGCGTTCCGGTCCCGGCCTGCAGCAGCTCGCGTACCGGGTGAGTGATGTGGATGAGGCGTCGGCCGCACTACGGAAGCGGGGACTGCGGCTGCTCTACGAGTCGGCCAAACATGGCACCCGAGGATCTCGGATCAACTTTGTGCATCCCAAGGACGCTGGCGGGGTACTGATCGAGCTAGTGGAACTACCCCGACACCCCCGCTAGGGAGTCGCCGGTCCGACACGGGACGCGCCGCCCGCTGGGCCCGGCCGGTCCGACTCGGAGACGCTACGGTTGGTGTAAGTACGAGAGGACTTGATTGTGGCAAACGAAGAGACCGGGCTGAACCTGTTCGACGAGACCGCCAGCGCGGCCGGGAACTTTCCTTACGCTCTGCGTGGCTACGACCGGTCGGCCGTTGATGACTACGTCCGCTCACTGGAGTCGACGGTGGTCGCGGCCCGCCGCCAGATCTACGGCCTTGATGAACAGCTGGCCGGTTTGCAGGAGCAGCTCGACGAGGCTCACGCGAAAGCGGCGGCAGAGGAGCTCAACTACGCCAACCTTGGCGGTCGTGCCACCGACATCCTCCGGCTAGCCGAGGAGCAGGCGCGCGAGGTCATCGACCGGGCCAACGTCGACGCCGAGAAGATCAAGGAGTCTGCCCGCCGCGAGGCCGACAACACCCGGTTGTCCGCGGAACGCAAGGCGCGCGAGATCAAGACCAGCGGGCTTGCCGAGATCCAGCAGCTGCGGGCGCGCGGCCAGCAGGACGCCAAGAACCAGCTCGAGAAGGCGGCCGCGGAGGCCGCGACCGTCCTCGCCGCGGCGCGTCGGGAAGCCGAGTCGCTGCGCCGGGAGGCGGACCAGCACGCGCAGACGCTACGGGAGACGACCTACCTGGACACGGAGACGCTGCGGCGTCACGCCGAGACCGAGGCTGCGGCAGTGAGGCAGCAAGTCGCCGTGGAACGTGAGCAGGCGATTGCCCAGCTACGTCGGGTCCACGAGGATGCGGTCGCCGCCACGGCGGCGATGCTGAGCGAGGCGACCCAACAGGCCACGCAGTCACGGGAGCGGTTGGAGGCCGAGGTGGCCGAGGCCGCCAGGATCCGTGCAGATGCCCTCGCGGAGGCCGAGCAGGCCAGACTTGCGGCAATGCAGGAAACAGAGGAGCGGATCGCGCTGGCCACCAAGCAGGCTGCGGCAATCAACGAGCGAACCCAGCAAGAGTTCGCCTGGCGCAAGCAGCAGCTGCGTCGCGACACCGACCTGCTCAGCCAGCGCAAGCAGGCGGTGCTGAACCAGCTCGCCAGCCTCTCGGCGCTGGCGGAGCAGACGGCGCAGAACTTCCCCGAGCTTGAGGACCTGGACGATTTCCCGACCGGCCACGGCCACCGGTCCGAGGGCCTCGACCCGTCAGAGAACTCCAAGGTGCCCGACAACACGGAGGGGCCGGACAGCTCAGCCGGTCCGGCCGACGCGAACGCGACCGAGGAGCCCGACCGCAACCACGAGGACACAGTCGTTCACAGTGCCAGGGGTACCGGCCGCGGACCGGCAGCCAGTCGTGAGGACTATGACCCCGACGCCACCGTACGAGTGCCCGTCACGGATCTGCCCCCAGCGGGAAACATCCATCTAGGCGGGCCTTCCGCCGAACCGGGCGGCGATGATGAGTACGACCACCCCACGGTGACCCGCCCGAGCTCCGACCGAAGCTGAGCCAGCACCAGATTCGGTGTGCTCGAGCAGTACCGGGCAGAAGAAAGGGGAGCCGGGCCCGACCCCGACTCCCCTGCCCCGTTAACAACCGCTCAGTGAGCGGCCTCGTATGCCTCAAGAATGGCTGACGGTATGCGGCCGCGGGCCGACACGGCGTAGCCGTTCTGCTCGGCCCACTCTCGGACCGTGCGGGTGTCTGAGACATCGCGATGAGCCGCGCTAATGACAGAGCGCTTGGCACGGCCGCCAATACGCCGTCCGTTGGTGACATAGTCCTCGAGGCCCTTACGTAGCGACTCGGCATTATGAGACGCCAGGTCGATCTCGTATGAGACCCCATCGATTGAGAAGGTCACGGTCTCGTCGGCATCGGTGCCGTCGAGGTCGTCAACCAGTTCAGTTACTACTCTTTGCATTGTGGGTCCTATTCGGCGAGAATCGGTGAGTACTTCGACCCAAGAGTATCCGCGGTATGGTTTTAACAAAGTAGTGGCGCGGCTTCTTGATGCATTCTTAGGATTGTTCTGGCCAAGATCACGATGCTAGGCGATGAGGCGCTGCTGCGCCGTTTTTCGAAAGGCGGCACGACGGCTTAGTGATGTCTCCCTCAGGTCTGGCTGGAACACGCCTCAATCGACCCGCCGTATCCGATGCCACCGATCGCGTCGCTGCTCGGCGATATCTGGCCCGCAAGAATTCCTGCCGAGTTGTGGTGGATACGTCGCACGACGCTATGTGCAGGTCGATCGGCGTGGCCAGGAATGCCCGTAGATAACGGACGCCACCTCAGGTCGCGCCCCGCTATTGGGCAGAGGTCACCAATGCGCTGCGCCGGCCACCTAAGGTGACCGGAACAAAAGGCGGACTAGAACAGCCGCTCGGTGGGATCGTCCATGCCACGCAATGCGTCGTAGTCCACCGTGACGCAGGTGATTCCTCGGTCGGCGGCCAGGACTCTTGCCTGAGGTTTGATCTGCTGCGCGGCAAAAACGCCGTGCACCTTTCCGAGCAGCGGGTCCCGACGCATCAGCTCGAGATAGCGGGTCAACTGCTCGACGCCGTCGATGTCGCCGCGTCGCTTCACCTCGACCGCGATGTAGCGGCCCGTCTCATCCCGGCAGAGCAGGTCCACCGGGCCGATTGCGGTCATGTACTCACGTCGAACCAGGGACCAGCCCGCCCCGAAGGTCTCCGGGTGCTCGGCCAGCAGGGCCTGCAGGTGCGCCTCCACCCCGTCCTTCTGCAGGCCCGGATCGATCCCCAGCTCGTGACTCGAGTCGTGGAACACCTCGGCCAGCGAGATCTGCAGGGTGTCGCCGTCCTTGCCTTTGACCTCCCAGACGGCCGTCAGCGGTTCCAGACCAGGGACGGCATCGGCGTCGGGCGACGGCGCTGGCAGCTCGGTCATCGAGCACGGCGGGCTCATCCAGTTCAGCGGCTTGTACGCCCGGTCGTCGGCGTGGACCGATACGGACCCGTCCGACTTCACCAGGATCAGGCGCTTGGCCATCGGCAGATGAGCGGTCAACCGACCGGCGTAGTCAACCTGACAACGGGCAATCACCAAACGCACCGCCCTACCGTACCCAACTTCTGCCGCCCAGCCCCCCTTGCCAGCGACGGTGGTCAGCGTCAGCGGCCGTCCTCAGCAGGGCTGGCTCGCCGTCTAATCTGCCAAGCCGCCCTCGGTGAGGAGCGGATCCGTCTGTCAGAATCGACCCCGTGCCCCTCTCCTGCGACGCCACCGTCGCCGTCGTCGGTCTCCGCGCCATGGGTGCCGGGATCGCCGAGGTGTTCGCGCGGAGCGGTCAGCCGGTGGTGGGCGTGGAAACCGACGCGGCGGCACAGACCCGGATGACAGTAGAGAACTGACGCAGATGGCCCGTCGACCTAGCAAGCACACCCGCCCGGCACGTCCCCTGGGATTCGGGCACTCCACCGGTGCCACCAAGCGGGACGGTCGGTGGATCGTGCGCAGTATCGCCGGTGCGGCCGCGACCAAGGCGTACCGGTGCCCCGGTTGCAACCAGACCGTCACCCCTGGAACACCGCACGTGGTCGTCTGGCCCGACGTGCCGATGCTGACCTCCGGCAGCGGGCTGGATGAGCGCCGGCACTGGCACACGAGCTGCTGGCAGCGGCGGCCATGACGGGGGTCGAGGCGGAGTCCGACAGCCGGGCCCTGCACGTCACCGAGATCGGCGCGGGGGGTCCGGTGGTGGTCTTCTGCCACGGGCTGTTCGGTCAGGGCAAGAACTGGACCTCGGTTGCGAAAAGCCTCAGCAATGACTACACCTGCCTGCTGATCGACCTGCCGAACCACGGCCGGTCCGCCTGGACCGATCGAGTCAGCTATCAGGAGATGGCCCGGGCCGTCGGGGACGTGGTGGCGGAGCGTACCGGTGGCGCGCCGTTCGCTCTGGTCGGCCACTCGATGGGCGGCAAGGTGTCGATGACTCTGGCCCTGCAGCGGCCGCACCTGGTGGAGCGACTCTGCGTGGTCGACATCGCGCCCGTCCGATACCCGGGCCCCAGCAGCTTCACCGAGTACGTGCGCGGCATGCGGTCGCTCGACCTTGCCGGACTGACGACGCGTGCGGAGGCTGACGAGCGGCTGAAACCTCGAGTGTCGGACCCGGTGGTCCGCAGCTTCTTGCTGCAGAACCTGCGCCGCGTCGACGGTGGCTGGCGCTGGCAGATGAACCTTGACCTGCTGGGGGACCACCTGGACGACCTGGGCGACTGGTCGGAGCCGGACGCCGAGCCGTACCCGGGCCCTGTGCTGTGGATCGCGGGCGCGGAGTCGAACTACATCACCGCGGAGTACGCGCCGCTCATGCGGCGGTACTTCCCACGGCTGATCACCGTGACGGTGAAGAACGCCGGCCATTGGGTGCACTCCGAACAGCCCGAGGTCTTCCTGAGCGCACTGCGCCGGTTCCTGGCCGCGGCCCCGGGACCCGGCCGCTGACGGCTGACCTCCGCGCCCGCATGCATCCAATGCCGGATGAACCGACGAAGATCACCGGAGCCCTTCAACGGCGCCGCACTCGAAGGAGGATCAATGTATCTGCGCTCGGTGACGATCGGTGTTCTGGTGACCGCTGCCCTCGAGGGAGGTCTGCCCGGACGGGCCGACGGCTGGGTGTACCCGGATCAGGGCAACGGTTTCGCGGCCGGGCTGGTCGCCGGCATTGTGGCGCTGGGACTCATCATCGGGTTGATGATCTTGCTGAACAGGAACCCGAAGCGGCGCCGTTGACGCCGTTCAGCCATTTCCGTCGCGCTCAGCGATCTTCGTCACACCGAAGATCTCAGCCGGGTTGTTCGGCTTGCCGGTTCCGTCGGGGTTGCTGCCGTCCTGGCCCTCGCGCGCGATGGTGGCCACGATGCCACGCGAGGTCTCGTCCATCCGGCCGAAGATGGTGTAGTTCGGCATGGCGTCCAGCTGAGTCGAGTCGTCCCAGACCAGGAAGAACTGGGAGCCGTTGGTGTTCGGGCCCGCGTTCGCCATCGCCACCACACCGGCTGTGTAGGACTCGCTGCCGTCCGTCTCGTCCGCGAACGAGTACCCGGGGCCGCCCGTGCCCGTCCCGGTGGGATCACCGCACTGGAGGACGAAGATGCCCGAGTCGGCCAGTCGATGACAGCTGGTCTTGTCGAAGTAGCCCTGAGCCGCCAGCGACTCGAAGGAGTTCACCGTACACGGGGCCTTCACCCGGTCCATGGTGATGGCGACATCGCCCTCGGTGGTCTTCAGCACGAAGGTGACGGTGCCGGTCACGGGCACTCCGGTCGACTTCGGCAGGGTGACCGGCTTGGCGGCTTGCCCGGTGGCCACGTACTCACAGTCCTCGCGCTGTCCGGAAGAGTCCTCAGACGGCACCGTGCCACAGGCCGCGGGTAAGCCCACCAGCAGCAGACACAGCAGGACACGTAGCTGAGGGACGGTGATCTTCACCCGGCCAGCGTGCCACAGGTCTGCGCGATCCCGCGGACCCGACCGCGCGCCACGGCCGCGCCCCCGTAGGGTTTGATCATGGTGAACTTGACCCGCATCTACACCCGTACGGGAGATGGCGGTCAGACCAGGTTGTCCGACATGTCGGTGACCGGCAAGACCGACCCGCGGGTCCTCGCGTACGGCGACGTCGATGAGGCGAACTCGGCCATCGGAGTCGCCCTAGCCACCGGCGAGATGTCGGCCGAGGTGGCCAGCGTGCTCGGTCGGATCCAGAACGAGATGTTTGACCTCGGCGCGGACCTGAGCAACCCGATGGCCGCCGACCCGCCGTACGATCCGCTCCGCGTCACGCAGGACTACATCGACCGGCTCGAGCAGTGGTGCGACGACTTCGGCGGCCCGCTGCCCGCCCTGCGGTCGTTCATCCTGCCCGGCGGCACGCCCGCCGCGGCGTACCTGCACATCGCCCGCACCGTCACCCGCCGGGCGGAGCGTTCGGCCTGGGCCGCGGTGGCCGAGTACGGCACCGAGGTCGCAGCCGAGGACCATCCAGGTGGGGTCAACCTGCTAGCCGTGAAGTATCTGAACCGCTTGTCCGACCTGCTGTTCATCCTCACCCGGGTGGTCAACGGCACCTCCAGCGAGGTGTTGTGGGTGCCGGGTGGGGAGCGCAATCCCAGGTCGGTCCACCAAGGACCCGTACCAGACGAAGATCAGGAGAAGGCATGACCGACGGAGCTCGTACCCTCGCAGAGGCCACTGGCAGCGCTCAGCCGAAGCAGGATCGGCCGGTGACGCTCTTCACCGGCCAATGGGCCGATCTAGGTTTCGAGGAGGTGTGCAAGCTTGCCTCAGGATGGGGCTACGACGGGTTGGAGATTGCCTGCTGGGGCGACCATTTCGACGTAGCGAAGGCTGCCGAGGACGAGTCCTACGTGCAGGCCAAGAGAGACACCCTGGCTAAGTACGGGCTGGGGTGCTGGGCCATCTCGAACCACCTGAACGGTCAGGCGGTCTGCGACCTGATCGACGATCGGCACAAGAACATGGTGAACCCGCGGGTCTGGGGCGACGGCAATCCCGAAGGAGTACGACAGCGGGCGGCTGAGGAGATGAAGACCACCGCGCGGGCCGCCCGCGCCTTCGGTGTCGACACCGTGGTCGGTTTCACCGGGTCCTCCATCTGGCACTACGTGGCGATGTTCCCACCGGTCTCCGACGACGTCATCCAGGCCGGCTACGCCGACTTCGCCGACCGCTGGAACCCGATATTGGACGTCTTCGACGAGGTCGGGGTCAAGTTCGCCCACGAGGTGCACCCGTCTGAGATCGCGTACGACTACTGGACCACGGTCGCCACCTTGGACGCCATCGGGCACCGGGACGCCTTCGGGCTCAACTTCGACCCGTCCCACATGGTCTGGCAGGGCCTCGACTACGTAGGCTTCCTGTGGGACTTCAAGGACAAGATCCTGCACGTGGACTGCAAGGACACCAAAGTGCGCATGGTCAACGGCCGTAACGGCCGGCTGTCCTCGCACCTCCCGTGGGCCGACCCCCGGCGCGGTTGGGACTTCATCTCCACCGGCCGCGGCGACACCGAGTGGGAGGACATCTTCCGGATGCTCAACTCCATCGGCTACGACGGGGCCATCTCGATCGAGTGGGAGGACGCCGGCATGGACCGCCTGGATGGTGCACCGGAGGCGCTGGAGTTCGTCCGGAAGCTGAACGGCATCACTCCCCCGACGGCCGCCTTCGACGCAGCGTTCGCCACCAAAGACTGACGGGCCTTCGCGGGCGGTGGACGCCGGCCTGCGCGGGGGTCGGACCGGGGGGTCCCTTGGTACGCTCCGATCATGGCTGAGCCGGGTCGACCAGCGGACCCGCTGCTGGACGAGCTGTCCTTCGGCCCGCCACCGTCGCGTCGCAGCCATCGTAGGCTCGGCCGTTTAGGTGCAGTGGTGGGAGCCCTGCTGCTCTGCGCCGTGGCCGGGTGGTTGCTGCGACAGGCGGTCTCGCCGACGTTCAGCAACGGCCAGGTGCGGATGCTGTACGACCCACCGCCGGAGATCGGCGTGGCCTGGGATCCGCCGGTACCGATGTCGGTGCGGCCGGCCCAGACCTCCGGTACGGTCGCACAGCTCCGGTCGACCAGCTGTCAGAACTCGGCGTCGGCGCTGTTCAACTACCTGCCAGCCGGGGCTAGCGACGGATATCTCGCCCAGTTCGGATCAGCCTCGGACGAGCGCTGGGGCGTGTCCTCCACCGCCCGGTTCCGCACCCAGGATGCGGCCCGTGCCGCGTTCGACGCCAGTGTCGCCAACCTGGACGGTTGTCAGCAGGTCACCCTGCCGCTGCAGTACGGCACCGTAGTGATCACGATCAGCGGCGCAGCACCTCAGACAAGCAGGCTCGGCGGCGACCGCGTGCACTACCTGATCAGCACCGCGTCAGTGGGCTACGACCAGATTTCCACGCTGACCGGACTCCGGTTCGGCAACACGGTCTCCTGGCAGACCCGCAACGCTGAACGCGGCACGGCGGTCACCGGTCAGGACGCCGATGCCGCCGCGGATGCCCTGCTGTCCCGGATGCGGTCGGTGGCGCGCGGCTGGTGAGCTACCAGAAGTCCCGGGCGGGGCTCTGCCGAAGACACCACCAGAGGCGGCACCAAGGTTAGACTCACCCATGCCCTCCACCGGTGCGCAGATCCGGCCTGAGCCGCCGGTCGAACCGGAGGTACTGTCCTTCGGACCGAAGGCGCCTACGCCGAACCGACGGCGGACGTCGGCCTTGGTCGGGGTGGTGCTGGGGGTGGTCCTGGCGGGCCTGGGGGTATGGCGACTGCTCCCGGCGCGCCCCGCGGACTTCACCGCCGAGGATCTCAGCGGCGTGTACGCGGGCATGGTCCGCTCCGACGGGCAGAACGAGGTATCGACCCTGGACCGGACCAACACCCACCCGTCCAGGCTTACCGTGTCCCCGGCCAGCTGCACCGTCCTGTTCGCCCAGACGGAGGGCAACGCGTTCCCGGCCGCGGCGATCGACGGAGTGTCCACCTACTGGCTCAACGAAGGCCCGGTCAGCATCTCGCTCTTCACCTACCGGTATGCCGATACCAAGACTGCCGAGCGGGAGTACCGCAGCCTCAGCGACGCCCTGCCCGGCTGCATCTCAGCGGGCTCGGTCATGGTCAACCGGCAGCCGGTGCGGCTTCGACAGCTTGCGACCGCAGCCGACCGGGGTTCGCCACCCCAGCTGGCCTATGTCAGCCAGAACCCACGCGACCGTGGCCGGTTCGCCACCCAGGTGTTCCAGCTCAACAACACGGTGACCTGGCAGTACCGCTACGACTACGCCCGCGGCGCCTACGACCCCACTGCCTCTCAGCAGCTCACCCAGTCCCTGCTGGTCCAGATGAAGGCCATTCAGGCACTGCACAGCTGAGCGGCGCGCAGGAGCGGTTCTCAGCGAGGCCGGATACTGGCGGCCAGCGGGCAGTCGAAGGGGTCGCGCTGCCCTAGGCCGACCCGGTTGAGGTACTGCACGACGATGCCGTACGAGCGGAACAGCCCGACCTCGGTGTAGGGAATGCCGCGGTTCACGCAGTAGTCCCGAACCAGCCGCTGTGCCGCCTTCAGGTGCGGACGAGGCATGCTGGGAAAGAGATGGTGTTCGATCTGGAAGTTCAGGCCGCCCATCATCCAGTCGATCACCGGGTTGCTGCGGATGTTTCGGGAGGTGAGGATCTGGCGGTTCAGGAAGTTGATCGAGGACTGTTCCTCGATCAACGGCATTCCCTTGTGGTTCGGCGCGAACGACGAGCCCATGTAGACGCCGAAGACGGCCAGGAACACACCGAGGAAAGCGGCCGCCATGCCGGGCGGCAGCAGCAGAAACGGCACAGCGGTGCCGCCGAGGAGACGGACCGAGAGCATCGCAATCTCCAGCCCACGTCTCTTCACCGGTCGCCGGCCCAGCACGGTCTTGATGGCGTCCCGGTAGAGGTTGATGCCTTCCAGCGTCAGCAGCGGGAAGAACAGATATCCCTGGCGCCGGTTGATCCAGCCGATCACGCCAGAACGCTCGGCGGCCTGGTCCGCCGTGAAGGCGATCACCGGGTCGAGCAGGTCCGGGTCCTTGCCGATGGTGTTCGGGTTGCCATGATGACGGTTGTGCTTGTTGAGCCACCAGGAGAAGCTCAGGCCAACGGCGAGGTTGGAGATCACCATGCCCAGCCAGTCGTTCGCGCGGCCGGAGGCGAAGATCTGGCGATGTGCCGCCTCATGGCCGATGAAGGCGAGCTGGGTCACCGCAATGCCCAGTACGGCAGCCGCACCCAGCTGGTACCAGCCGTGCCCGAAGACCACCACGCAGGCCCAGGCGAGCCCGACCACAACCAGGGTCACCGCCATCTTCACCAGGTAGTACGACCTGCGCCGGCCCATCAGCCCGGCGTCACGGACCTCGTTCAGCAGGGTGGAGAAGTCACTCGTCGGCCGCTGACTGTGCGGTGCGGCGGGAGGAGCCAGCGTTGTGGTCGGCATAGGCGCAACTTTCGATCCGGTTTCGACCGAGCCACGATCGCGAGGTGCACGAAGGTGTGCCAGCTGCCGCCCAGTCTACCCGGCTCCGGACAGGAGTCCTCCCCAGGCGGCGAGCAGCCGGTCTCCATCGAGTCCGGATCGGCACCTCGACGAGGCCGCTCCCCCCGCCCGGAGCCTTGAACTTGGCTCCGGGCAGCTTGAAGAGGATGATCGGAAGCGTGACTCCTCCTGCCGGATCCCGGCGCCCCCTTGCCAACAGCCCCTTCAAGCCAGCCGCTGCGGCTCCGCGAAAAGAATTCGCCGTCGACGATCTCGTCAGTCACGACCGCTACGGCTTGGGCCGGATTGTGGGTCTGGAAGGCGATAGCGCCGTGACCGTGGACTTTCGTACCTCGGCCGGCGTGATGCGGGTGAAGGCTCCCTATCTCAAGCTCCATAAGCTCTGACCCCAGCTGGCGTCGGGGTCGGCGAAGCCGGCGCCGGCTCGGCCGCGGCGGACCGGCGCCCGCAGCATGCCTGGTTCAGTACCTGACCTTTGGGCTCAGTATTTGGCGCCCGGCGGCGCCGCCTCAAGCCAGCTGAGCATGCCTGTCAGCGAGTCGGGTTCCATGGCTAGCTGCCACTCCCCTGTGCTGGTCGTGCCATGGAGTCGCACGATCACCTGACCGGCGTAGAGCGAGACAGCCTCGACCGGGTCCGGTTCGCGGATCTCCGACACCGACACCGCGGTCCGCACGAAGGAGCGGCGGGGCTTTAACGAGAACGAGAAGAATCTGAACCACTCCAGATTCTCCTCGTTGTATCGTCCGACACCCAGCACCCACCCCGCGCCTGGGGTGGTGGAGCGCAGCCGCAGGCTGCACTCGAACGTCCCGCCCTGCCGGGCCAGCCACCGACGACGAGTGGCCAGCAGTACGAACGGCAGGACCAGCACAACGGCGCAGAGCACGACGATCCCCGCGACGCCCTCCCAGCCCTCCATGTAATGCGCGTCCCCTTGTGTCTTCGGATGGCTGAGGCCGGGTACTAGCCCGCCTTCTGAGCCGCCTTCACCTGCGCACTGGCCCGGACAAAATGCTGGCGAGTCTCGTCGTCGTCCTCGCCTGCATCCAACCGCGCCTGAGCCTCCGCCAGCTCCCGCTCTGCTGCCGACAGGCTGATCTCGCCCGCCATCCGAGCGTACTCACTGAGGATGGACACTCTTCCCTGCGCCACCGACATGAACCCACCATCGACCGCGACGATCTCGCGAACACCATCTGGTGTCACGATCTCGACAGCGCTGGGAACCAGCACGGCCAGGACCGGCGAGTGACCGGCCAAGATGCCGATGTCGCCCTCCACCGTCTTGGCGATGATGTTGGTGGACTCTCCCGACCAGACAACCTGGTCGGCCGAGACCACCTCGACCTGCATGGGCTCAGCCATTGCTGCTCCCTTCCATGCGTGGCTGAGCCATCACTGCTGTTCCTTCTGCAGTTCGGCCCAGCGACGCTCTACGTCTTCCATACCGCCGACGTTGAAGAAGGCCTGCTCGGCGATGTGGTCAACATCGCCGTTGCAGATCATCTGGAACGACTCGATGGTCTCCGACAGCGGGACGGTGGAGCCGGGGATGTTGGTGAACTTCTCGGCCATGTAGGTGTTCTGGCTGAGGAACTGCTGGATCCGCCGGGCCCGGTTGACGACGATCTTGTCCTCTTCGGAAAGCTCGTCCACACCGAGGATGGCGATGATGTCCTGAAGCTCCTTGTTCCGCTGCAGAATCTGCTTAACCTGCACCGCTGTGTCGTAGTGCGTCTGTCCGATGTACTGCGGATCCAGGATCCGCGACGTCGACGTCAGCGGGTCCACGGCCGGGTACAGACCACGAGAGGCGATCTCGCGGCTGAGCTCGGTCGTGGCGTCCAGGTGTGCGAACGTGGTCGCCGGCGCCGGGTCGGTGTAGTCGTCAGCAGGGACGTAGATCGCCTGCATGGACGTGATCGAGTGTCCACGCGTAGAGGTGATGCGCTCCTGCAGCTGACCCATCTCGTCGGCCAGGTTGGGCTGGTAGCCCACCGCCGACGGCATCCGACCGAGCAGTGTGGAGACTTCCGAACCCGCCTGGGTGAACCGGAAGATATTGTCGATGAACAGCAGAACGTCCTGGCCCTGGACATCGCGGAAGTACTCGGCCATGGTCAGCGCACTCAGCGCGACCCGCAGCCGGGTGCCGGGAGGCTCGTCCATCTGGCCGAACACCAAGGCGGTGTCCTTGAACACACCGGCCTCGTCCATCTCGTGGATCAGGTCGTTGCCCTCACGGGTCCGCTCACCGACACCGGCGAACACCGAGGTGCCACCGAAGTTGTGAGCGATCCGGTAGATCATCTCCTGGATCATGACGGTCTTGCCGACGCCGGCGCCGCCGAACAGCCCGATCTTGCCGCCCTGGACGTACGGGGTCAGCAGGTCCAGCACCTTGATGCCGGTCTCCAGCATCTCCGTCTTGGACTCAAGCTGGTCGAACTTCGGCGCGTCCCGGTGGATCGGCCAGCGCTCCTTGATCTCGATCGTGGAGCTGTCCTCGTTCAGGCAGTCACCGGTGACGTTCCAGACCCGGCCCTTGGTCACGTCACCCACCGGCACCGTGATCGGGCCGCCCGTGTCGCGGACCTCGGCTCCGCGCACCATGCCGTCGGTTGGCTTGAGCGCAATGGCCCGGACCATGTTGTCGCCCACGTGCAGAGCGACCTCCATGGTCATCGTCGTGGTCTGGCCGTTGACGGTGGTGTCCACCTGTACGGCGTTCAACAGGTCGGGCATCTGGTCCGGCGGAAACTCCACGTCGACCACCGGACCGATAACGCGGGCTACTCGCCCCACCCCCGTGGCCTGTGCCTCGGTGGCCTTGTTCTCCATGGTGACACTCATTCTCTCTCACTCACTCTCGGCGCCTAGTCGTTCTGGGCGGTTGCCTCGGCCAGCGCGCTGGCGCCACCGACGATTTCGCTGATTTCCTGTGTGATCTCCGCCTGCCGGGCCTGGTTGGCCTCCCGGGTCAGTCGTTCGATCAGTGTTTGGGCGTTGTCAGTTGCCGACTTCATCGCCTTCTGCCGGCTGGCGAGCTCTGAGGCCGCGGACTGCAGCAGGCAGTACTGGATCCGGCTGGCCACGTACAGCGGCAGCAGCTCGTCCAGCACCGTCTCCGCGTCCGGCTCGAACTCATACAGCGGCAGCAGCTCCTCGTCGTCCGGCGCCTCCTCACCCTCGACCACCTCGAGCGGCAGCAGCCGGATGATCTCCGGCTTCTGGGTCAGCATCGAGACGAAGCGGGTGTAGACGACGTGAATCTCGTCCACGCCGCCCTCTTCGGTCGGGGTCAGGAAGGCTTCGATCAGGGCGTCGGCAATCTCCCGAGCGTTGGCGTAGCTGGGCGAGTCGGAGAAACCGTCCCAGGCCGCAGCCACGTCGCGGCGTCGGAAGCCGTAGAAGGCAGCCGCCTTCCGTCCGGCCAGGTACGGGCGAACCTCCTTGCCCTCGCTGTGCAGCAGCTGGGTCAGCTGCTCCCCTTCCTTGATCACCGACGAGGAGTAGGCACCGGCGAGACCGCGGTCGGAGGTGATCAGAAGCACCGCCGCCCGGCTCGGGTTGGGCTTCTCCGTGGTCAGCGGGTGATCGACGTTGGAGAACGTCGCCACTGCGGACACCGCGCGAGTCAGCTCCCGTGCATAGGGCGCCGCTGACTGGGCTCGGTGCTGCGCCTTGATGATCCGGGACGCAGCGATGAGCTCCATGGCGCGGGTGATCTTTTTGGTCGTAGAGACCGTCGTTTTCCGCTGCCGGAGTTCGCGCAAACTTGCGGGCATTTAACTCACTCCGCTCCTGCTAGCTGGCATGGACAGATCATCGCTTCTGCTTCACGATTCGCTCTTGCTCAACCTCATCGGCATCGGTCGCGACATGCTCCTCGCGGCCCGCAAGCAGCTTCCCGTCGGAGGTCTGGAACCCCTTCTTGAACTCGTCGATCGCCTCCGTCAGTGTGGCTGCCGTTGAGTCGTCGAAGTCCTTGGTCTCGCGGATGTTGGTGAGCACGTTGCTGTTATGCCGAAGGTACTCCAGCAGCTCCTGCTCGAAGCGCAGCACGTCGTTCACCGGTACCTCGTCGAACTTGCCGTTGATGCCGGCCCAGATCGACACGACCTGCTCTTCGACCGGGTACGGGGTGTACTGCGGCTGGCGGAGCAGCTCGACCAGCCGGGCACCGCGCTCCAGCTGGCGACGCGACGTCGCGTCCAGGTCGGAGGCGAACATGGCGAACGCCTGCATGTCGCGGTACTGCGCGAGCTCCAGCTTCAACGAGCCGGATACCTTCTTCATCGCCTTGATCTGGGCGGCGCCGCCGACGCGGGACACCGAGACACCGACGTCGATCGCGGGACGCTGGTTGGCGTTGAACAGGTCCGACTGCAAGAAGATCTGACCGTCGGTGATGGAGATGACGTTGGTCGGGATGAAGGCAGACACGTCGTTGGCCTTGGTCTCCACCATCGGCAGGCCCGTCATCGAACCGGCACCGAGCTCGTTGGAGAGCTTGGCGCAGCGCTCGAGCAGCCGGCTGTGCAGGTAGAAGACGTCACCGGGGTAGGCCTCGCGGCCGGGCGGGCGACGCAGCAGCAGCGACATGGCCCGGTAGGCCTCCGCGTGCTTGGTCAGGTCGTCGAACACGATCAGGACATGCTTGCCCTGGTACATCCAGTGCTGACCGATGGCAGAGCCGGTGTAGGGGGCCACGTACTTGAAGCCGGCCGGGTCGGACGCCGGGGCGTGCACGATGGTGGTGTACGCCAACGCGCCGGCCTCTTCCAGGGCGCCGCGGATACCCGCCACGGTCGAGCCCTTCTGACCGATCGCAACGTAGATGCAGCGCACCTGCTGCTCCGGATCGCCGGACTCCCAGGCGTCCTTCTGGTTGATGATGGTGTCGATGGCGATTGCCGTCTTACCGGTCTTGCGGTCACCGATGATCAGCTGCCGCTGACCACGGCCGATCGGGATCATGGCGTCGATGGCCTTGATTCCCGTCTGCAGGGGCTGGCGGACCTCCTGACGAGCCATCACACCGGGAGCCTGGAGCTCGAGCGCACGTCGCTCGTCGAGGCCTTCGATGTCGCCGAGCCCGTCGATCGGGTTACCCAGCGCGTCGACCGTGCGGCCGAGGTAGCCATCACCGACCGGCACCGACAAGATGTCGCCGGTCCCCCGAACAGTGGAGCCTTCCTCGATACCGGCGGAGTTACCCATCACGACCACGCCGACCTCGCGGACGTCGAGGTTCAAGGCGATGCCCAGGGTGCCGTTCTCGAACTCGAGCATCTCGTTGGCCATAGCTGAGGGCAAGCCCTCGATCCGGGCAATTCCGTCGCCGGACGACACCACGGTGCCGACCTCTTCACGTGAGGCCGTCGCCGGGGTGTAGTTCTGGACGAACCGGTTTAGGACGTCCCGGATCTCCTCCGGGCGAATAGTGAGTTCTGCCATCGCCTTGCTCCCTGCTCTCGTATCTCAATCAGTGGGTAGAACGTCAGTTTCAGTCGTCGTAGCGACGACGTTTAGTCACGGCAGCGAGGACACTTCAGGAAAAGAGCCGTCGCGCATTCTCGAGCCTGGCAGCCACAGTGCCTTCGATCACTTCGTCGCCCAGTTCGACTCGGCCACCGCCGAGCACCTGCTCGTCGACGATGACCTGAACAAAGACCGATCGTTCGGCCTGGCGGCTGAGCGCCGTCTGCAACCGTTCGACCTGGCCCTCGGTAAGCGGCCTGGCCACCCGAACCGTTGCGATCACCCGGTTCTTCAGATCCGCGGCGATCGTCACGTACCCCTCGAGGGTGTGGTCGACGGTGCGGTCCCGAGCCACCACTGCACGCTTGGCCAACGTGATCGTGGTGTCCGTCGCCTTGCCGGCCAAGAGCTCCTCAATCACCTGCTGGCGCTTGTCGAGCTCCACGGACCGATCCGCGAGCGCGTCGCGCAGAGCCGACGTGGACTTGACCAGCCGGGCAAAGCGGAACAGCTCGTCCTCGGTGTTCTCCAGCTGGTCGCGCGTGTCCGCCCGGAGCAGCTCCGCACGGACCGCCTGCCGCTCGATCGCCGCAACCAACGTGTTTGGTCCCGGCCATCTCATGGCAACGGCCTCGGCGACCACGTTCACGGCCGCCGTGGAGATCTTTCCGTCCAGCAGCGAGTGGACCATCTCCTTGCGGGCCGACTCGGGCCTGCCCGGGTCGGTCAGTGCGCGCCGCAGCGCCGGCGTGGAGTCGAGCAGGTCGACCACCCCAAACAGCTCACTGGCCAGCGTGGCGTCCGGACCGGTGTGGCCCAGCAGACGATCCACCAGCCCGGTCGACTTGCGTACCTCCTCGTCCAGCACGGAATCCAGCGCACTCAGCCGTGCTTCGGCACCGAGACTCATGATCGGCCAACCGAAGTGGCGTCGTCACTGTCCTCGAGGTCGGCAAGGAACCGGTCTACCGTGCGGCGGGCCCGCTCGTCATCTTCCAGCGACTCGCCGACGATCCGCCCGGCCAGGGTGGTTGCCAGGCTTCCGATCTCAGTACGCAGCTGGTGCACAACCTGCGAACGCTCCGCCTCCAGCTGCGCACGAGCGCTGGCTGCGATCCGGGCCGCCTCTGCCTGCGCATGCTCACGCATCTCGGCAATGATCTGCGCGCCCTGGGTCTTGGCGTCCTCACGGATCTTGGCTGCCTCGCCCCGAGCCTCGGCCAGCTGGGCCCGATACTCGGTCAAGGCGGCGTCGGCTTCCGCCTGTGCCTTCTCCGCCTTCTCCAGACCGCCCTGGATCGCTGCAGTGCGCTCGCTGTACGTCTTCTCGAACATCGGTACGACGAACTTAGCGATCGCGTACGTCAAGATCAGGATAAAGACGATGGAGACAATCAGCTCTCCCCAGGCGGGGATAAGCGGATTCTCGGCCATCGGAACCAGAAACGTGTTCATGACGACGACGCTTAGCCGGAGAAGACGAAGGCGAGAGCGATACCAATGATCGCCAGCGCCTCGGTCAGCGCGAAGCCGATCCAGGCGGTACCCATCATCGCGCCGCGTGCCTCAGGCTGGCGGGCGGTGCCCTGGATGACGGAGGCGAAGATCAGGCCCACGCCGATACCTGGACCGATGGCGCCCAGACCGTAGCCGATGACACCGAGCGACCCGGTGAGTTCCAATCCGATCATTCTTGTTCCTTTCAAGGAGCTTCCGCTGGTGGTCAGCGAAATCTATTTTGGGGGAGGTTCAGTGCTCTTCTGCGATGGAGGAAGAGACGTACTGGGCACTCAGGACGGTGAAGATGTAGGCCTGCAGCGACTGCACGACGATCTCGAGGCCGAAGATCGCGAGGCTGAAGATCAACGAGGCGGCACCGGCCACCTTGTTGAAGAGGGAGTCGCTGTGCAGCAGCAGGTACTCCCCACCCAACACGAACACCAGCACCAGCAGGTGCCCGGCGAACATGTTGGCGAAGAGTCGCAGCGACAACGTGATCGGCCGCACCAAGATGTTGGAGACGAACTCGATCGGGATGACCAGCGGCCACATGAACCACGGCACGCCAGGCGGCAGCACTGTGCGCTTCACATAGCCGCCGAACCCATGCTTTGCGATGCCGGCGCCGTTGTACAAGACCCACGTCACCAGCGCTAGCCCGTAGGCCCATCCGATGTGCGAAGCGGTCGGAAACAACGACAGCGGGAACACACCCCACAGGTTGTTGACCAGCACAAAGGAGAAGACAGCGATCAGGTACGGCAGGTACTTGCGGTAGTCATGACCGATGATGTCGCGACCGATGCTGTTGCGCAGGAAGAAGTACGCCGACTCTCCCAGGAACTGGCTCTTGCTCGGCACCAGCGCCGTCTTCCGCGACATCGGGATCCAGAAAGCCAAGATCAAGATGATCGACAGGGCCGCCTGGAGCATGGGCTTGTCGAGCCACGGGACCGAGTCGAAAATCGGCGGGAGATCAAAACTGTGGACGCCCGGGGCCTCGAACCCCTCGCTCGGCGCCTCCATCGGAACCAGGCCCGGTATTAAGCCGCCCAACGTTCCTCCTCCTTCGTTTCAGTCATTCGTCGATCGGTTTCTTCGGTGCCGCCTCGCTCGGGTTTACCCCGAGCTGGCCGAACCGCCGGATGATCACATAGATGCCGGCTGCGGCACCGAGCACGATCCCGATCGGTAGCAGGAAGGACGTGTGCAAGAAGCGGTCCCCCAACCAGCCGAGCAGGCCATACACCGCGACCCCGGAGATCAGATACGCGAGCACGGTGATGCCCTCGTTCATCCCGTCCGACTTTGCGGCCGCGTCCGACTTGGGCTTGATGGGCAAGTCCGGACCCCTCTGCTGCGTCATGGCGAGTCACACGGTAGCAGTCGCATGTTGTGTAGGTCACTCCGCATCACCGCGTTCGGACGGGGAACTGTACTCGGTGTCGTAGACGCCGATCCGGAGCCGGGAGAAGACAAAAACCTCCACCGCCAGCCAACCGACCACGACGGCGATCGTGGTCACGAATACAGCGACCGGCACGAACTGTGGCCAGTCAGCCCGGTTGTTGTTGTAGGCGAGCAGAACCAGTCCGAGCAGGACCACTCGCATCGTGTAGCTGCCCAGCGAGACCATCATCAAGGTGCGGGCCCCGGCGTCGGCGAAGAGAACCATGACGAACTGGCCGACGGCGTAGAAGACGAGCACCAGCCCAGCGGCGAACGCAGCCGAAGCAACCCCCTGGGAGCCGTACGCCAGCCCGAAGCCGAGCAAGCACACCAAGGCCGCCGAGACACCACCGACCAGGCCGCCGTACAGCAGCTTGCGTGCGCGAACGACATGGACGCTCGGATGAGCAGCCTCGGTCGCCGCCTCGCGGGTCGGACCCGACCCCGGAGGAGTCGGTCGAATCGGCCCCGCAGGCTGTGGGGTCTGGCCTTCAGTCGTCATGGGTGGCGGCTGTCCTGTCCGGCCATGGGGAGGCCGTTTCACTGGTGCGGCCAAGGGCCGACTTGGGGGTGGAACAAGTGCTTGTGAAAACTAGCACAAAGTCTCGGAGGGTCCGAAATCGACCCGCCGAGGGCACCGGTCAGCGCAAAGCAGCTCCTTTCCGACCACCTGGCCGTTCCGTCAGCGGGCGGCCGAGAGTGACCAGAAGTAGGATCAGCGCGAGTACGCCGATGACCAGCACCGAGGCCCAGCTCCGCAGCCCGCCGAGGGCGATTACCCCGAAAGAGACCAGCGCAGACCAGACGTACATCAAGATCACCGCGCCGCGCTGGCTGTGCCCGCGCTCCAGCAGCCGGTGGTGCAGGTGCTGCTTGTCCGGCACGAACCACCAACGGCCCGCATAGGTTCGGCGGATATAGGCAAGCATCACGTCCAGGAAGGGCAACGCCAAGATCGCCAGGGGCAGCACCAGCGGCAGCACCGTGGGAATCAGGCCGCCGCTGGTCTCCAGCTGCGAGGTGTCGATCTGGCCGGTCAGGCTGATGGTGGAGGTGGCCAGCAGGAAGCCAAGCAGCAGCGCTCCGGAGTCACCCATGAACATCCGGGCCGGAAAGAAGTTGTGTGGCAGGAAGCCCAGACAGACTCCGGCAATAGCCACCGTGATCAGGCTGGCGGTGGTGGCACGGGTCAGGTCCTGCGTTACCGTCAGCAGATAGGAGTAGGTGAAGTACGCCAGTGCCCCGATGCCGACCACCCCGGTGGCCAGGCCGTCAAGGCCGTCGACGAAGTTGACGGCGTTGGAGCACAGCACGATGAAAAAGACGGTGATGGCGATCGAGGCGGCGCTGTCCAGTGAGATCGTCTGGTTGGGCAGCGGTATCCAGAACATCCGAACACCCATCGCCACCACAATCCCGGCAGCCAGCACCTGGCCTGCGAACTTCGCCAGCGCGCTCAGGTCGAAGAGGTCATCCAACACGCCGACCAGACAGATCACCGATGCTGCAATCAGGACGGCCCGGGAGTCCTGGTGCACCAGCGGCTGGCGACCAAGAAACGGCAGCTGCCAGGCCAGCAGAAAGGCCGCGGCAACTCCGGCCAGCATCGCGACGCCGCCGAAGTACGGCATCGCCACGGTGTGCACGTCGCGATCGCGGACCTTCGCCAGCGCCCCCGTCTTCAGCGCAAGGCGGCGACACAGGCCGCTGACCAGGTAGGTGGTGGCGGCTGCGACGAGAAGCACCAGCAGGTACTCGCGCACCTAGTGCTCCGCGGGCGGGCGCTCGGTCGTAACGGGGCCGTCGGATGAATCCGATCCGGAATCTTCCTCGGCGACTGCCTGTGACGGGATCGTCTCCTGCTCCGGCTCAGGCTCGACCAGGTCCACCATCTCGGGGAGCGTCTCGCGCAGGTCAGCCAAGCTCAGGGCACCATGGCGCAGCACCTCCCCGCGGTCGTCATTGGTGAAGTCGACGATGGTGGATGGTGCGGCGCCGGGTCCGCCCAGCACGCCACCGTCCAGATAGACCGCGACGCTGCCGCCCAGCTGGTCGATTGCCTCGTCACAGCTCAACGCCGCCGGCATACCGCTGATATTGGCGCTGCTGACGGCCAACGGACCGGTGCGCCGCAGCAGGTCACGCGCCAGGTCATGGTCGGGGACCCGGAGCGCTACCGTCCCCTCCGTCTCGCCCAGGTCCATCTGCAACGTGCTGCGAGCCTTGCAGATCACCGTCAGCGGGCCGGGCCAGTGCTTCTCCACCAGTGCCTCGGCGGACGGCGGGATGTCGACCGCCAGGGCGCGGATCAGGCTGGAGTCGGCGATCAGGACCGGCGGAGGCATATCGCGACCCCGTACCTTGGCGTCCAGCAGACGCTGGACCGCCTCAGGGCTGAATGCGTCGGCGCCGATGCCATAGACGGTGTCGGTAGGTAGCACCACCAGTTCGCCGCGCTCCACCGCGAGCCGAGCCGCCTCAGCGGCCCCGCCGTCGTCGGGCCTGGTGCAGTCGAACCGCTGGTACGGCAGCGCGACCACCTCGGGTGCGGATGCCGAGAGGTCGGTGGGCTCGTCGGCCTGTAGTTCCGACGCTGGCAGCTCGTCGGGCCCATCGGCCTCCGGCGCCGCGGGCTCCGGGACCGTCTCCTCGGCTGTCTCGATCGCCGCCTGCGCCTGCTCAATCTCGGCGGCTACCGGCTGCCCGCTGTCGGATCCGGGCACCAGTTCAGGCGCAAGCGGCTCAGCGATCCGAGGTTGGGTGTCGTCTCCAGCCTCGGCGCTTCGCTGGTCATGCTCACCCGTGTCACTCACGGCGCCAATCCTGCCAGACCCGTGAAAGCTCACCGAGCGGCACCGTGCGGGACACGAGCCGGAGCGCGGGACACGCGGCTTGCTGTCACGAAGCGCGGCCGGCCGCTGAGGTCGCGCTGGTCCCGGACCGCCGTGAAGCTGCCGTGCTTGACGAACACGTCGGGTGCCGAGTGCTCCTGCACCTCGGCATGCTCGGCGCAGACCAGGCCACCGTCGGTCAGCAACCGAGCCGACACCGCAGCCAGCTCGCGCATGGCGTCCAGTCCGTCGGCTCCGGAGAAGAGCGCCACCATCGGATCGTGGTCGCGTGCCTCCGGGGCCACCGACTCGTAGGCATCCAACGGGATGTAGGGCGGGTTGGCGATCACCAGATCCACCGTTGCATCCCAGTCCGCCGGAGCCATTGCCAGATCCAAGGTGTGCAGCTCGACCCCGGTACCGGCCAGGTTTCGCTCCGCCCACGCGGTTGCCTCCTCGGAGATCTCCAGCGCCCGGATTCGTACGCCCGGCACCTCCGCTGCGATTGCCTTGGAGATGGCACCGGAGCCCGCGCACAGCTCCACTACCTGCGGTTGTCGCCCGCGGTCCTGCAGCTCACGCAGTCGGTCGATCGCCCAGCCGGTCATCACCTCGGTCTCGGGACGGGGTACGAACACACCCGGCCCGACCTGGAGCTGCACGTACCGGAAGTAGGCGGTGCCAGTCAGATGCTGGAGCGGGACCCGCGCGGCGCGGCGGTCCACCAGGGTCTGGAAGGCTGCGCCGCGTTCCGGACCGACCTGGTCGACCAGGAGCAGCCGGCTCGGCTCGATCTGCAGCACATGAGCCAACAGCTGGCGCGCATCGGCCTCGGGGCTCGCCACCCCGGCGGTGGCCAGCTGTGCGGCCGCCGATTTGAGCAACTTCATGGTGTGGGCACCGGCAGCGGTCACCACGTGCTCCGAGTCACGCCTCGCCCATCTGGGAGAGGCGCTCGGCGGTGTCCGCCTCCTGCAGGGCCGTGATCAGGGCGGCCATGTCGCCGTTGAGAACCTGGTCGAGGTTGTAGGCCTTGAAGCCGATCCGGTGGTCGGCGATCCGGTTCTCCGCGTAGTTGTAGGTCCTGATCCGCTCCGACCGGTCGACCGTACGGACCTGGCTACGGCGGGCGGCGGAGGCGGCAGAAGCAGCCTGTTCCTCGGCGGCGGTGATCAGCCGGGCGCGCAGCATCCGCATCGCCTGCTCCCGGTTCTGCAGCTGTGACCGCTCGTTCTGGCAGGAGACCACGATGCCGCTCGGCAGGTGAGTGATGCGTACCGCGGAGTCGGTCGTGTTGACGCCCTGCCCACCCGGACCGGACGAGCGGAAGACGTCGATCCGAAGGTCGTTGTCGTCGATCTCGACCTCGGTCTCCTCGACCTCCGGCATCACCAGAACACCGGCCGCGGAGGTGTGCACCCTGCCCTGGGACTCCGTCACCGGCACCCGCTGGACCCGGTGGACGCCTCCCTCGAACTTGAGAACCCCGTACGGCATCTTGTCCGGCTCGCCGACCCCGGACGCCTTGACCGCAGCAGTCACGGACTTGTAGCCGCCGAGGTCGGTTTCTTGGGAGTCGAGGATCTCTACCTTCCAACCGCGGGTCTCGGCATAGCGGCTGTACATCTTGAGCAGGTCACCGGCAAACAGAGCCGACTCTTCGCCGCCCTCGCCGGACTTGATCTCGATCAGCGCGTCGCCGGAGTCGTTGGGGTCCCGTGGTGCCAGCAGCTTGGTGAGTCGCTCGGTGACCACGCTCAGCTGAGCTTCCAGCTGTTCCGCCTCCACAGCGAAGGTCGGGTCCTCCGCAGCGAGCTCCTTCGCTGCGGCGATGTCATCGGCCAACCGCTCATACTCGTCCATGCCGCGGACGATCGGCGTCAGCTCGGCGTACCGGCGGCCAACTCGGCGGGCCCGGGCGACATCGGCGTGGATGGCTGGATCGGAGAGAGCAGCCTCCAGCTCGGCGAACTCGTCGCGGAGATGGTGGGCGGACTCGAACATGGACAGTGCCTCCGACTCAAAAGGTACTCGAGCTGGACTCGCTCGAGGTGGTACCTGCCCCAGGATGGCGGAAGCTCCTGGCGGCAGACCTGCTGGGGACATGCGAAACGCCGGGAGCCAGGGGCGGATCCCCTGCCTCCCGGCGTATCAGCAGAGCTACTTGCTGGCCTTCTTGGCGTAGCGCTTCTCGAAGCGGGCCACGCGGCCACCGGTGTCGAGGATCTTCTGCTTGCCCGTGTAGAACGGGTGGCACGCCGAGCACACGTCAGCGCGCAGCACGCCGTTGGCCGCGGTGCTCTTCGTGGTGAAGGTGTTGCCACAGGTGCAAGACACCTGGGTCTCGACGTAAGTCGGGTGAATGTCGGGCTTCATGATTCTCCTCAGTATCTGTGCACCGGGTCGTCGTGACCTGCTGATCCGACGTGAACCGGTGCCAACCGATTATTTTGCCGCAAACTACCCGCGGCACAAAATGCACAACGCAGTCCCCCGCCGATTTAGTCCGCGTCGTCCGCTCGCTCCGCTGGCAACATCGCCGGACCCCATTCCATTTATCGGCCCCTCATCGTTGCTCCACGGCGTCATGTCCGCGTGTCGCATCGGGCGCCGGCGACGAGGGGCTGGTTCCTGGACTCTGACCAGACGGCATCGGGCCGATCAGCGGGTCAACCCACCGGCTAGTCTTCGTCGCCGCGGGCTGGCATCGTCTTGGTGATCGCCTGCATGAACTCGCCGTTGTTCTGGGTCTTGCGCAGGCGGTCGAGCAGCATCTCCAGGCCTTGCTGGCCCTCGAGGCCGGCGAGCACCCGGCGGAGCTTCCAGATGATCTGGAGCTCCTCCTTGCCCATCAGCAGCTCCTCACGACGGGTACCGGACGCGTTCACGTCGATGGCGGGGAAAATCCGCCGATCGGCGTACTCGCGGCGGAGCCGCAGCTCCATGTTGCCGGTGCCCTTGAACTCCTCGAAGATGACCTCGTCCATCTTGGAGCCGGTCTCGATCAGGGCAGTGGCCAGGATGGTGAGTGAGCCGCCGTGCTCGATGTTGCGGGCGGCACCGAAGAACTTCTTCGGCGGGTACAGCGCCGCGGAGTCGACACCACCGGAGAGGATGCGACCACTGGCCGGGGCGGCGATGTTGTAGGCGCGGCCGAGGCGGGTGATCGAGTCCAGCAGCACGACCACGTCGTGACCGAGCTCGACGAGCCGCTTGGCCCGCTCGATGGCCAGCTCGGCAACCATGGTGTGGTCGGACGCCGGGCGGTCGAACGTCGAGGCAAT
>JAOPXN010000118.1 GCA_025965155.1 Propionibacteriaceae bacterium | reverse complement strand
GGCATCACCACGCCGGGTGCGACGTGCTGAGCGTGCTTACGCAGCATCGCAGCGCACGAGCCCGAGGGCAGCACGACCGCCTCCGCGCCTGCGAACGTATGGGCAAAGCTGTTGACCAGATCGCCGGCCAGCTCTGGGTACCCGGTGTTCATGTGCATCTGACCGCAGCACGTCTGGGCCGTGGGGAAGTCCACCTCGCAGCCGAGGCGCTCCAAGACAGTGATCGTGGCGCGGCCCACGTCGGGGAACAAGGTGTCGGCCAGGCAGGTGATGAACAGAGAGACCTTCACTCGACCTCGATTCGGCGTTGAAGTGGATGGGCTGGGCCCGGGCTCACTCTAGTAGATGTCGGGGACAGCCCGAAACGTTTCAATGGAGGAGGGTATGCCCATGGCGAACTTAGCGGCGATCTGGCCGCCGTACCGAGTCCGGATCGAAGAGGGTGACCTGACGCTGAGCGTGGTGACCGACGACGACATTCCCGGCCTGGTGGAGCTTGCCCTGGCGGGAATCCACGCACCTGGTGAGATGCCCTTCGCGACGCCGTGGACTGACGACGACCCCCAAACGCTGCCAGCCAACAACGTCCGTTACTACTCCAGTGTCCGGGCCGGCTTCACCCCCGAAAAGTTCGACCTGCTCTTTGCCGTACGCCTAGGCGATGAGCTGGTCGGCGTGCAAGGCTTCTCGGCCGAGAACTTCGCCCTCGCTCGGACCGGTGAGACCGGGTCGTGGCTCGGGTTGCCGTTCCACGGTCAGGGCATCGGCACTCGAATGCGCCGTGCCATCTGTGCCTTCGTGCTCGATGAGCTGGGTGCGGCCGAGATCACCTCCGGCGCCTTTCTCGACAACCCGGCGTCACTGGCCGTCAGTCGCAAGGTGGGTTACCGACCGAACGGGGTGCAGCGGATGAAACGGCGGGAGGGCGAGGTGGCGCTGAACCAGAGACTGGTGCTGACGCCGGACAGCTTCGTCCGAGGTGACCCCATCACAGTCTGCGGTGCCGAGGCTCTGCGGACCTTCCTCGGACTGTCTGAGTGCGAAAGTCCATCCGGCTAACCCGTTTCAGGGACTCGGGAGTGGGCATCAAAGACCTGTAGCGGTTCCCACATCCCGGAGGTGGCCAGATGCACGGCAGCCGTGAGGACGGCTTGGTCACGCCGAACCCTCTGCTTGACGCGTTCAGAGCGTCCCGATTGAGCCTGGACCAGCTGTGGGTGGGATTCACCCTGCGGGGAGGCCGCTCGGACCAGTACCACCTGCTGGGCTACCTCGAGGGAGTGGAGAGCCTATCGGTTACGGACCGCAATCTTGTGGTTGACACCATCAACGAGAACCTTGGTGAGCTGCTTCCCACTCATTACGCCCGCTACCAGGAGATCTGAGGCGTCGCCCGTCATCTCGCAATGTGCCAAGAGCCGCGAAACTCCCGAACACAGTTAGGTTTACGGTGTAAACTCTGCGTGCCGCGGATTGCCGCGTTCCTGCACGAGAGGCACGATGGACAGCAACTGGCTCGAAGATCTTGCCAGGGCCGCGACCGACATGGCCCACCAGCCGGACCCGGAGCACACCCTGCAGCGGATCCGCGACCATGCCTGCCGGTTCACCGCGGCCGACGACGCGGGAATTTTGCGCACCCGAGCAGGAGGTGCGCTGACGCTGGCACTGGCCAACAGTGACGCGGTTCGCAGTGTTGAGGAGCTCCAGCTGGCTGGCAAGGCGGGACCAGGCATCGACCTGATTAAGTCCAGCATCAGCCTCCGGGTCGATGACACGCGTACCGACCCGCGCTGGCCCAGGTGGGGAGCCGCCGCCGCGGAGCTTGGCTGGCACTCCGTACTCAGTGTCCGGCTCTCCAGTCGCACTCGAGCCCTGGGCAGCGTCACGCTGTACTCGGGCAGGTACCAGGCCTTCGACGATGATGCCGTCCGGATTGCTGAAGTCTTCGCCCAGTACGCCTCCATCGCGCTGGCCAGCAGCGTGGAACAGGAGGGCCTGCACCGAGCGATCGATGCCCGGCACCTCATCGGCCAGGCTCAAGGAGTCCTGATGGAGCGCTACGACATTGACGCCAACCGCGCCTTCACCGTCTTGCAGCGGTACTCCCAGGACCACAACATCAAGCTCCGCGAGGTTGCCCAGCACATCCTCGACCACCGCCACTTGCCCGACGCGGAACAGCCAACGCATGCAATGTTCTGAGCTGCTGCGGGTGCTGACCAGCTGCCGGCTCTGAGCACCCGGGGTTGTTCGGCGAGCCTGGACCACCCATACTCAAGCTGGAGGAACTGAGATGCCTGGAAACGTGCCCCCGGTCGCCGACGAGCGCTCCGCCCTCCTCGCCTTTCTGGCGCACCAACGAGCCGCGATACGGTTTGCGGCTCATGGCCTGTCCGATGAGCAGGCTCGGATGACACCCACGGTGAGCAAGCTCACCATTGGCGGGCTGGTGAAGCACGTCGCGCACACCGAACGGGTCTGGATCGACCTAGCTTCCGGAGTGCCTGCCTTCGGGACCACAGCCGAGGAGCATTGGGCGATGTACGACGGTAACGAGTACGAGCTGACCCCCGAGGAGTCACTCGAGGGCGTTCTGACGGAGTACGCCAGGGTGGCAGCTAGGACGGAGGAGCTTGTCGACGCCATGGACGACCTCGGGGCTCCGGTGCCGGTGCCCAAGCATGTGCCCTGGTTTCCATCGGACGTCGACGCTTGGTCGGTGCGGTGGGTGTTGCACCACGTGAACGAGGAGACAGCGCGCCATGCCGGCCACGCCGACATCATCCGGGAGTCCATTGACGGGTACGACGCGCTGAGCCTGATGGCTCTGGCAGAGGGCTGGGACCTATCGGCGCTGAGCGGCGACGAGTGAGCCCCTGGTATCAGGCGCTTGCCTACGCTCTCGTTGGCGAACTGCGGAAGGAGCTAGACCCGGAGCCCCGCGACACCAACGCCTTGTTGGAGGCGCTCGGCGGGGTGGACGCCGTCGCCCGGCACCGGCGGCAGCAACGGGAGCTGGCCGGCGGCGTCTGGCCCCATCCGGTGCCCCAGGCGTTGCGCGGCGGCGTTGGTCCGGCGCAGTTTCAGGCGCTGCTGCACCAGGCAGTGGCTGCTGTGGTGGCCGCCGACCGGCCGGCAACTCAGCCGGTCACTAGCGCTCGACCACTCTCCGGGGATGAGCATCGGCTCCTCCGCGACGTTCCGCCGCATCACGGCCGGTAGCGGTCAGGAGACCGACCGGTCCCGTAGCAGGTCGCGGATCTCAGCCAGCAGGTCCTCGGTCGAGGCGGCGACCTCGGGCTCGTCCCTCTTCCGGAAGTTGCTCAGCTTGTTGAACGGCACTACGACGAAGAAGTAGAGGACGAAACCTGTCAGCAAGAACGCGAACACCGCCGACAGGAAGGGGCCGAGGCTGATACCGGCAATGGAAACGCTGCTGAAGTCGGGTTGGCCGCCGACCTTCCCGACGATGTCGAGCAGAATGTCGGTGAACGCCTTGACCACCGCGGCGAAGGCGGTGCCGATGATGACGGCGGTGGCCAGCTCCACCAGATTCCCCCGCATCAAAAACTCTTTGAAGCCCTTCATGGTCCCTCCAAGGGATCGCTTGCCTGCCACGGAACGCCCGCCGCGGCGCGAGCGTGATGGAGGCTAGCAGAGCCCTTAGGAGCGGAGCACGACCGAAAGCCGTGCCGCGACTGCCGCTTGAGCGAGCTCCGCCGCAGCCTGGGGATCGACGTCAAGGAGGATCAGGCCGCCCGCTGAGTCGGGCGCGGCCCCGATCTCAGAGCCGGAGTTGCGGAGGTCTGGGATGGCGACGATGCGGGCTCGCTGCACCAGCAGTTCGGCGCTGCTGCCGTGTCCGTCGGCGCTCAGCACATCGACCCGATCTCCGGCGTTCAGCAGGGTGACAACGTCGGGATCGGCAAGCCGGACGGGCGCGACGACCCGGCCGGGGAGCGCTGGCTCCGCAGACAGCGTGCTGTGCTCGGTCAGCACCTGGCCCACCGGGACCTCGGCGACGACGATCCGTCCGACCACCAGGGCAACCTGGTCGATGTACGACCTGGGCACCGCCGATTCTGGCAGCTGATCCAGCCGAACCTGGTCCGGACCGATCCTGCTGCCTGGCGCCAACGGGCGTACTGCGCGAACAACGGTCACCGTCGGCGGGTCCGGCGGCGCGGCAGCCGTGATGGCGGTGAGCACGGCGGCCACCGCGGCGACTACGGCGAGCTTGCGCCGATGCCACGAGACCACCCGCGCCAGGTCAAGCATTCGTAGCCGGCTGCGCCGGTCCCGGACCCGGACGTTCGGCCGGCGTAAGGGAGCCTTGGACCAGAACACCATGCCCGGACTCTAGGTACCCGCTCAGCAATCGTGCGGGGTATCCACAGGCCTAGTCGGAGCTTGCTTTCGATCCTGTGGACGACGCTGTGGTGGTGCTCTTGGCCGCGCCGGAGGTGTCGCCGCCGGACTTGCTGCTGCCCTTGTCGGAGGACGAAGCCGCCGAATCGGTCTTGGTCTTCGTCAAGTCCTTGGAGGTTGCCTTGGTCAGATCCTTCGACGGGCCGGCCGCGCTGTCGGTCTTGGCGCGGCTGTCGGTGCGGTAGAAGCCGGACCCCTTGAAGACGACGCCAACCGCGTTGAAAACCTTGCGCAGCGGGCCCGAGCAGTACGGGCACTCGGTCAAGGAGGGGTCGCTGAACTTCTGGACGGCCTCAAGTTCGCGGCCGCACTCGGTGCAGCGATACTGATAGGTGGGCATCGGGGCTCTTTTCGCTCCAGGGGGAAATCCCGTAGCAGGGGTGATCTGGCACTCAAGCATACCGACTGCTAATGCCTATTGAGAATTGTGGCCACTCGGCGCAGGCGCTGGCGGGGGAGTGGGTTGCGGGTGACCACCACCGGCGGCGCTTACGCTTGCACGGTGCGTCGTCTTCCTCGTTGGCTGATCTTCACTGCGATCGTGGTCGTGCTGGCCCTGGCCGGCCTCTCCAGCCTCGCGGTGGGGACCGCGCGACGTGCGCTGCCGCAGACCGAGGGACGGCTGGATCTGGCCATGCTGTCCGGCCCGGTGGAGGTGCTTCGAGACGCCCACGGCGTCCCACAGATCTATGCCGACAACCCGGAGGACCTGTTCGCAGCGCAGGGCTACGTTCATGCTCAGGACCGGTTCTTCGAGATGGACATCCGCCGCCACGTCACCTCGGGCCGGTTGTCTGAGTTCTTCGGGGCCTCGCAGGTCGCCACCGACAGCTACATCAAGACGATGGGCTGGCGACGTATTGCGGAGCAGGAGCTCACGCTGCTGTCCCCGAGCACCCGGCGCTACCTCGATGCGTACGCGTCCGGCGTCAACGGCTACATACACGACCGCTCAGCCGGCGACCTGTCGCTGGAGTACAGCCTGCTTGCCGTACAAGGGCTGAACTACGCACCGGAGCCATGGACCGCGGCCGACTCGGTGGCGTGGTTGAAGGCCATGGCGTGGGACCTGAGCGCCAACTCCAGCGAGGAGACCGAACGGGCCCTGATGACCGGGCTGGTCGGTGAGGAGCTGACCGCCGACCTGTTCCCCGATCACCGACTCGACCAGATCGACCCCATCGTGGCCCAGGGTTCGGTCGTGGCCGGGCGGTTCGACGCCGACTCCGGGCGCGGCTCCTCCAGGACGGCTCCGGTGGGCCTGGCAGGGCTCGGAGCGACCCAGCTGAAGGACGCCCGAGACGCACTGGCATCGGCCGGAAAGGTACATAACGCTATCCCGCCTCTGGTCGGCTCCACCCAGCTCGGGTCGGAGATCGGCTCCAACTCCTGGGTGGTGTCCGGGGACCGTACGGACACCGGAAAGCCGCTGCTGTCGAACGATCCGCACCTAGCCACCTCCATCCCATCGGTGTTCACGCAGGTGGGGCTGCACTGCCGGACCGTCACGCAGGCCTGCCCGTTCGACGTCTCCGGGTTCAGCTTCTCAGGCTTGCCTGGTGTCGTCATCGGCAAGAACGCCTCGATTGCCTGGGGGCTGACCACCAGCCATGTCGACGTAGCGGACCTGTACCTGGAAGAGGTACGGCAGAACACCGTCCGGGTAGCCAAGAGGTACGTCCCGCTGGCGACCCGGACGGAGCAGATCAGCGTCTTCGGCGAGGACCAGCCGCGGACCATCACCATCCGTTCGTCCAGGCACGGACCCCTGCTCTCGGACGTGGATCAGCAGCTGGGTCGGGTGAGCGCTGCGCCAACTCCACCCGCCGGCAGCACGTACGCGGTCGCGCTCAGCTGGACCGCGCTCACCCCGGGCCGCGCCATGGACGCCTTGTTCGGCATGAACACCGCACAGACTTTCGCCGAGTTCCGGGCGGCCGCGAAGCTGCTGGACGCGCCGTCGCAGAACCTGATCTACGCCGACACCGACGGCAACATCGGTTACCAGCTGCCCGGGTCCATCCCGATCCGAGGGGCCGGCGATGGACTCAGCCCCGCTCCCGGTTGGGACCCGGCGTACGACTGGAAGGGCAGGATCGCCTTCGAGGAGCTGCCGTACCTCTACAACCCGCCGAGCGGCTACATCGTGACAGCCAACCAGCCGGTAATTGGATTGCAGTACCCCTACCAGCTCGGGTCTGACTACTCCTACGGCTGGCGCAGTCAGGAGATCATCGACCGGTTGGAGGCTACGAAGCCGCTCACCCTGGACGCGGCCGAGGAGCTGTTCTACGACGACACGATCCGCTTCGCCGCGGACCTGGTGCCGAGCCTGCTGAAGATCCGGGTAGCCGACTCCTGGGTAGCGGAGGGGCAGCGGACACTCGTCGGTTGGGACTACTCCTCCTCAGCCGACTCGGCGGCGGCCGCGTACTTCCATGTCGTCTTCCACAACATCATGAAGCTGACCTTCCGGGACCAGATGCCGCCCGAGCTGTGGCCGAGCGGCGGCGACCGGTGGTTCGCGGTGGTGGCGGCGTTGCTGAAACAGCCGAACAGCCCGTGGTGGGATGACGTCAACACCCCGGACCGGGTGGAGACGCGGGACGACATCCTGCGGGCGGCGATGACGGGCGCCCGCAAGGAGGCCACCTCGTTGATGTCGCGGGACACCGAGCACTGGCAGTGGGGCAGGCTGCACCGGGTGACGCTGCGCAACCAGACCATCGGCAACAGCGGTGTCGGGCTGGTGGAGCGGCTGTTCAACCGGGGCGACCTTGCCGTCGGTGGGGGACCCGCGGTGGTGAACGCGATGTCCTATGACGACAGGGAGGGCTACCGGGTCACCAGCGGGCCGGCCATGCGGATGCTGGTCGACTTCTCCGACCTGGATCGCTCCCGCTGGGTCAACCAGAGCGGGGCGTCCGGACACGCATTCGCTCCCACCTATGACGACCAGCTCCCGCTGTGGGCCGGTAACCGGATGTGGAGCTTCGCGTCGTCCCGGGCGGCCGTGGACGCGGCGACCGTCGCCCGGCTGGAGCTCGTGCCCGCCGGCTAGGGGCTACGATTGAGACACAGGCAGTGATCCGGCCATCACCGGTGAGCCTCCGGAAGAACCAGATCGCTGAGGCGTCTGCAGTAGAACCGGACGGGTGGGCCCGTGACAGCCTTCGGCCAGAGAGGTCGAGCGTCGGTCGGTGACCGAGTGCTCGGCAAGCGAGGTGGTACCGCGGTGGAGACATCGTCCTCGTGATCGCAGTGACGACACGAGTGAGACGAGACGGACCCGACATGACGTATCCCAAGGCCACCACCGCGCTGTCCTCGACCGGCGAGGCAGCCTTCCGCATCCCCTCCAGCCCGAAGTTCGCCGAGCTGGAGGAGCGCGTGCTGGCGTACTGGAAGGCCGACAACACTTTCCAGGCGTCAGTGGATCGCAACCCCGCCGGGGAGAACGGCGAGAACGAGTTCGTCTTCTACGACGGCCCGCCGTTCGCCAACGGCCTGCCCCACTACGGACACCTGCTCACCGGCTACGTCAAGGACATCGTCCCGCGCTACCAGACGATGCGCGGCCGGCATGTGGAGCGCCGCTTCGGCTGGGACTGCCACGGGCTGCCGGCCGAGCTGGAGGCCATGTCGCAGCTGGGTCTGAAGACCAAGGACGACATCCTCGAGCTCGGGATCGAGAAGTTCAACGCCGCCTGCCGGTCCTCGGTGTTGAGGTACACCGACGAGTGGCAGGACTACGTCACCCGGCAGGCCCGCTGGGTCGACTTTGATCATGACTACAAGACGCTCAACCCCGACTACATGGAGAGCGTGCTGTGGGCCTTCAAGACCCTGTACGACAAGGGATACGTGTACGAGGGTCTTCGGGTGCTGCCGTACTGCTGGAACGACGAGACCCCGCTGTCCAACCACGAGCTGCGGATGGACGAGGAGGTCTACCAGCGGCGGCAGGACCCAGCGGTGACCGTTGGCTTCCGGCTCGAGACCGGCGAGCTGGCGCTGATTTGGACCACCACCCCTTGGACACTGCCGAGCAACCAGGCCGTCTCGGTCGGGTCCGACATCGACTACGTGGTGGTGGAGCACGAGGGGGAGCGCTACATCCTGGCCGAGGCGCGCCTCGCTGCGTATGCCCGTGAGCTGGGAGATGACGTGGCGGACCGGATCGTCCGGCGCCTCAAGGGTTCGGAGCTGGTCGGTCTGGCCTACCAGCCGCCCTTCTCCTACTTCATCGGCAACGAGAACTCCCACCAGATCCTGGCCGGCGACGAGTACGTCACCACCGAGGACGGCACCGGGTTGGTGCACATGTCACCTGCATTCGGTGAGGTGGACAAGGAGGTCGCCGACAGCGCCGGCATCATCGCAGCGGTCCCGGTCGACGCGGCCGGCAAGTTCACGGCCGAGGTCCCGGACTACCAGGGTCTGCAGGTGTTCGATGCCAACGCCGAGATCATCGACGACCTGAAGGCCCGCACCAGGGGCGAGGAGGCCGGCGCCACCACGGCCGGCACCGTTCTGTTCCGGCAGGAGACGTACGACCACTCCTACCCGCACTGCTGGCGCTGCCGGAACCCGTTGATCTACAAGGCTGTCTCCAGCTGGTTCGTTGAGGTGACCAAGTTCCGGGACCGGATGGGCGAGCTCAACCAGGAGATCACCTGGGTGCCCGAGCACGTCAAGGACGGCCAGTTCGGCAAGTGGCTGGCGAACGCCCGCGACTGGTCGATCAGCCGGAACCGTTTCTGGGGCAGCCCGATCCCGGTCTGGAAGTCCGATGACCCCGCCTACCCGCGGGTCGACGTGTACGGCTCCATCGCTGAGCTGGAAGCCGACTTCGGCGTCTCCGTGCCGGACCTGCACCGGCCGTTCATCGACGAGCTGACCCGGCCGAACCCCGACGACCCGACCGGGAAGTCCACCATGCGTCGGATCGAGGACGTGCTGGACGTGTGGTTCGACTCCGGGTCGATGCCGTACGCGCAGGTGCACTACCCGTTCGAGAATGCCGAGTGGTTCGACAACCACTACCCGGGTGACTTCATCGTCGAGTACATCGGGCAGACCCGCGGCTGGTTCTACACCATGCACATCCTGGCCACGGCGCTGTTCGACCGGCCCGCCTTCTCCAGCTGCATCAGCCACGGCATCGTGCTCGGCAGCGACGGGCAGAAGATGAGCAAGTCGCTACAGAACTATCCGGCCGTCAGCGAAGTGTTTGACCGCGACGGCGCGGACGCCATGCGCTGGTTCCTGATGTCCTCACCGATCCTGCGGGGCGGAAACCTGATCGTCACCGAGCAGGGGATCCGGGACGGGGTCCGGCAGGTGATGATCCCGCTCTGGAACGCCTGGTACTTCTTCTCGCTGTACGCCAACGTGGCCAGCGGCGGCGCCGGATACGACGCCAAGATCAACACCGGCTCCACCGATGTGCTGGACCGGTACATCCTGGCGAAGCTGCGACAGTTCAACGAGACGGTGACCCGTGAGCTGGACCGGCTCAACGTGGCGGCCGCCTGCGACGCGACCCGCACCTTCTTGGAGGTGCTGTCGAACTGGTACATCCGGCGCTCGCGGGATCGCTTCTGGGACGGCGAGTCCGCAGAGTCGCACGCCGCCTTCGACACGCTGTACACGGTGTTGGAGACGACCTCCCGGGTGGTCGCACCGCTGTTGCCGCTGACGACCGAGGAGATCTGGCGCGGCCTGACCGGCGGCCGGTCGGTGCATCTGACCGACTGGCCCGACGCTGCCGACCTCCCCGCCGACGACGCCCTGGTGGCTGCCATGGACCGAGCCCGCGAGCTGTGCTCCGTCGGCTCCGGACTACGCAAGGCCGAGGGGCTGCGGGTACGGCTGCCGTTGGCGAAGCTGACCGTGGTCGCGCCCGCGGCGGCTGAGCTCGAACCGTTCGTCCCGTTGATCACCGACGAGCTGAACGTACGAGAGGTGGAGCTGGTCGACCTGGCGACGGCCAGTGAAGGTGACTTCGGGGTCAAGCAGTCGCTGCAGGTGAATGCCCGGGCAGCCGGGCCCCGCCTGGGTCGCGACGTGCAGCAAGCAATCAAGGGCAGCAAGACCGGGGACTGGTCGGTGGCCGAGGACGGCACGGTCGTCTCCGGCGGGATCACGCTGGTCGACGGTGAGTTCTCCTTGCAGACGGTGGTTTCCGACACCGACGATGATGATCATCGGGCGGTCGCCATGCTGGCCGGTTCTGGTTTCGTGATCTTGGACACCGAGGTCACCGCTGAGCTTGCCGCCGAGGGGCTGGCCCGCGACCTGGTCCGTGCTGTGCAGCAGGAGCGGCGTACCGCCGACCTGCAGGTCAGTGACCGGATCAACCTCACCGTGGCCGGGTCGGCGGAGACCTTGGCGGCGGTCCGGGCTCACGCCGAGCTGATCAAGACCGAGACTCTCACCGAGCAGCTGGAGCTCAGCGAGGCAACGGGAGACGGGCGACTGGTGACTGTTGGCGAAAACCAGACAGTGGCGTTGTCAGTCAGCAGGGCCTGAGCCTTGTGATCTAGGACGTGCCGCGGCGATCATGGTCGTGGCATCGCGGGACCCGGCTGGATGGTGACCAGCCGGGTCGGCGTCACTATGGCGTCCACTCCGATGTCCCAGGGGTCGGTCGGAATGGTCTCAAGCACTTCCTCGTCGTTGAGCAGTGCCCACACCGGCACCCCGTCCGGCACCCCGGACAGTGCCCGGTCGTACCAGCCGCCACCGCGACCAAGTCGATCACCGGCAACATTGGCCGCCAGTGCGGAGCAGATGACCAGCTCGGCGCCGGCCGGGTCGGCAGACCCGAGCCGTGGCGTGGTCGGCTCCAAGATCGAGAACGGACCGACCTGGAGCTTCTCCGGTCCGGCGTACGGCGCCCAGTCCGGACGGATCCCGGCAGACCGGCTGGCCGAGCTCAGGGCCGGCAGCAGCACCTGGACATCCCGCGAGGCGAGCCAGCCGATCAGCTCCAGGGTGCCCGGCTCGGTTGCGGTCGAGAGGTACGCCGCGACGGTCCGCAGCCCGGACCGCTGCTCGAGTGCAGTTCGCAGCTGCGCAAACCGAGCATGATCATCATCGGCCTTAGCCTGCGGGCTTCGACTCTCCCGAGACAGCAGGACGGCGTGCCGGAGCAGCTGCTTGGCGGACTGGATCGCGGCGGCATCTACATCTGAGCGAGGAGAGTCGGCCATCGAGCCAGCCTAGAGCGCCGAGGGGAGTGGGGATCGTGGCGGTCCTGTGGTCAGCCGAGGGACCAGCCGTGCCTCGACCTGGATCCGTGTCTGTTCGGGACTGCCACCGTCGGCCAGCGCGATGGCCAGGCCGGCTGTCTTGCGCGCCATCTGGAACACGGGCTGCGCGATCGTGCTCAGGCCAAACCGGGCGGCCATCTCATGGTCATCGAACCCGAGCAGGGACAGGTCCTCGGGCATTCCGAGGCCCACCCGGCGCAGAGCTGGCAGCAGCGCCAGGGCGATCTCGTCTGACTCGGCGAAGACGGCGGTCGGCAGCTCTTGGCCGGAGAGCAGCTGGGCGACGACTGCGTCGGCGTCGGTTTCGCCATGGAACGCAAGTGTCTGGTAATCAGCAGCGGTCAACCCGGCGGCGGCGACCTCGGCGGTGAACCCGTGGACCCGTCGGGTCGCACTCCAGGCGAACCCCTCTTCATGCCGGCCATGAACGAACGCAAACCGCCGATGGCCCAGATTCAGCAGATAGCGGGTGCCGGCCCGTGCCCCGGCGATGTCGTCGATGGAGACGCTCGGGGCTCCGGGCCGCTCCTGGTTCAGGTACACCACCGGCATCCCCAGCGCCTCCAGCCGCTCGTGCTCGGCGGCGGTCAGCGCGAAGGATGCGACGATCAGGGCGTCGGCGTTGCGCCGAGCCGGTAGCCGCTCGAAAAAGGCCTGCCGCTCGGCCAGGTCGGTGATCCGATAGACCAGCAGGTCCAGGTTCGCTGCGCGGAGCTGCTCGTACATGCCGTCCAACATGGTGCCGTTGAACCAGGGTCCGAGATGGCCGCCGACCAGGACCGCCACCCGCCCCAGCCGTCCGGTGGCCAGACTGGACGCGGCCCGCGAGACGGCGAAGGACAGCTCCTCCGCGGCGGCATGGACTCGTAGCCGGGTCGCCTCGGAGACCAGCGGGGAGTCACGCAGCGCCCGGGAGACCGTCGACACCGAGACCCCGGCACGGGCGGCCACGTCCTCCATGCTTGACGCCATCTCGGCTGGTGCCTCCTTACCGGCTCCGCAGTGCAGTTGTGCAAGCGTGGTCATTTCAGGTGTGACCAGCCTAACAGGCAGGAGGCTTGATGTGACTTTGACTGCCGCAAGGAGCGCCCGTACGCTTATTGCAAGCGCTGTCAACCACTCTATCTTCCAAGGACCCCAGTGACCGATCAGCTCGTTGCCGCTGCCGACGCCTCCCTCGACGCCACCTGGTGGCGGCAAGCCTGCGTCTACCAGATCTACCCGCGCAGCTTCGCCGACAGCAACTCCGACGGACTCGGCGACATCGCCGGTGTCACCTCCCGGATCGACTATCTCGCCAAGCTGGGCGTGGACGCCATCTGGCTGAGCCCGTTCTACCCGTCAGCTCTGGCCGACGGCGGCTACGACGTTGCCGACTACCGCAACGTGCACCCGCAGCTGGGCACCCTGGACGACTTCGACGTCATGGTGGAGGCGGCTCATGGGGCCGGCATCAAGGTGATCGTCGACATCGTGCCCAACCACACCTCCGACCTGCACGAGTGGTTCGTCGAGGCGCTCGCCTCGGAGCCCGGCTCTGCTGCCCGCAACCGCTACATCTTCCGTGACGGGACGGGCCCCGACGGCGCCGAGCCCCCGTCGGACTGGGTGTCCCACTTCGGCGGCAGCGCCTGGACCCGTGTTCCGGACGGCCAGTGGTACCTGCACCTGTTCGCCCGGGCGCAGCCCGACCTCAACTGGGACAACCGCGAGGTCCGAGACGACTTCCTCTACACGCTCAGGTTCTGGTCCGACCGCGGGGTCGACGGCTTCCGGGTCGACGTGGCCCACGCGCTGGCCAAGGACCTGTCCGAGCCGCTGCGTAGCTCGACCTCCCTGGACGCCAACCTGCCGCTGGACGGCAGCGACCCGCTGTACGACCGGGACGAGGTGCACGAGATCTTCGCCGAGTGGCGCCAGGTCTTCAACTCCTACGACCCGCCGCGGACCGCAGTTGCCGAGGCCTGGGCGCCGACCGAGCGGCGTGCGCTGTACGCCCGTCCGACCGAGCTCGGGCAGGCCTTCAACTTCGACCTGGTCAAGGTGGACTTCGACGCCGACGAGTTCCGTGCCGTGATCACCACCTGCTTGGCTGAGGCGGAGCTGACCGGGGCGTCGTCCACCTGGGTGCTGTCCAACCACGACATCGTCCGGCACACCACCCGCTTCGGTCTGCCCAAGGGTACGGATCTCCAGGACTGGCTGATGACGCACGGGACGTCGCCGAAGGTGGATGCGGAGGCCGGGCTGCGTCGGGCCCGTGCCGCCAGCTTGTTGATGCTGGCCCTGCCGGGTTCGGCGTACCTCTACCAGGGCGAGGAGCTCGGCCTGCTCGAGGTCGCCGACCTTCCCGGTGAGGCTCTGCAGGACCCGATCTGGGAGCGGACCGGCAACGAGCGCAAGGGCCGTGACGGCTGCCGCGTACCGCTGCCCTGGTCGCACACCGGCGAGTCCTTCGGCTTCGGCGAGGGATCTGCCTGGCTGCCGCAGCCTGAGCAGTTCGCGGCCAGCTCGGTGCTGGCCCAGGACGGCAAGGCCGGGTCGACCCTGGAGCTCTACCGTGAGGCGCTGCGGCTGCGGCGCCAGCTGCAGAGCGCCGAGGAGCTGACCTGGGTCGGAGGGGAGAGCCCGGAGGTCGTGCACTTCGTCCGCCCTGGCGGCTGGCACTGCGTGACCAACTTCGGTAGCGAGCCGGTTGCCCTCCCAGAGGGTGTGGTGCGGCTGAGCAGTGCACCGCTGCAGGGCGCCACCATCCCCGCAGAGACGACTGTCTGGCTGACCGACTGGCCTTCGGTCTGACCAAAGCTTCGAGTCGTCGGTCTGGTGTCGGGGGGCACCAGGCCGACGATTTGGCCGTCCGGCTCATCTAGGGTGTTGGCTATGCCTCTGTTCGGCCGCAAGAAAGCCCCTGAGCCCGACATCCTCCACTTCGACGCGCATGAACTGCCCGAGCCGCCAGCGGTCGGGCCGGACGGTCTTCGGTCGATGGAGGATCACCGCGACTACCTGCTGAGCTGCATCGACGAGCTGCCACCGTTCGGGCAGCAGATCCTCGACTCGCTCGATCTGAGCCTGTGCGAGGACATCGTCGCCGGTATCAGCCTGCCTGGTTTCGACAACTCGGCGATGGACGGGTACGCCGTGCACTGGCAGGACGTAGCGGAGGCGACCGACGATGAGCCGGTCAGCCTCCCGGTGGTGGGGGAGGTCGCAGCCGGCCAGTCGGCCACTCATCGGCTGTCACCCGGTACCGCGATGAAGATCATGACGGGGGCGCCGCTGCCCGACGGAGCCGACTCCGTGGTGCCGTACGAGCTCACCGACCGAGGGCCCTCCGACGTGCTGGTCTTCGCGCCGGTGAACTCCGGACAGCATGTACGCCGCCGCGGCGAGGACGTGGAGGAAGGCGAGCTGCTGTTCCGGGCCGGCGACCGGCTCGGACCCCGCAGCATCGGTCTGCTGGCCGCGATCGGGCAGGACAAGGTCCTGGTCCGGCCGCGCCCCAGGGTGGTGGTGATCTCCACCGGGTCGGAGCTGGTCGAGCCGGGTCTGCAGCTCAACAGCTCCGAGCAGATCTACGACTCGAACTCCTACATGCTGGCCGCCGCGGCGCGTTCGGCCGGCGCCCAGGTCTTTCGGATCGGCCTGGTCAGCGACGACCCGGAACAGATCAGGCAGGTAATCTCCGACCAGCTGGTCCGGGCGGACCTGATCTTGACCACCGGCGGAGTGAGCCAGGGCGACTACGACGTGGTCAAGGCGGTGATGCCGGAGCTGGGTCTGACCGACTTCGCCCAGGTGGCGATGCAGCCGGGTAAGCCGCAGGGCTTCGGGCTGATCGGGGAGGACCAGACGCCAATGATCATGCTGCCTGGCAACCCGGTCAGCGCGTTCGTGTCGTTCGAGGCGTTCGTCCGGCCGGCGATCCGCAAGCTGAGGGGCGCCACGCCGTACAGCCGAACCCCGGTCCGGTGCCGGGCCGCGCACCCGATGACCTCAGTTGTCGGGCGTAAACAGCTCGCTCGTGGCATTGTCAGCCTCGATGAAACCGGGGCGCGGCAGGTGGAGCTCGTGGGAGGTCACGGTTCGCACCTGCTGGGGGACCTGTCCCGCGCCAATGCGCTGGTGATCCTCGATACCGAGGTGGAGTCGGTCGCCGCCGGCGACGAGGTTGACGTCTGGCTGCTCGGTGAAGAGCAGTAACGTGACCGAGGTTTTCCCGCACCTGTCCGACTCTGGTGAGGCGCGGATGGTCGATGTGTCGGACAAAGCGGTCACCGCCCGGTCAGCAACGGCGGCGGGCTCGGTCCGGCTCAGCTCCGCGTGCGTGACCGCGCTGCGCGACGGTGCGGTGCCCAAGGGCGATGCGTTGGCGGTGGCGCGGATCGCCGGAATCCAAGGGGCGAAGAAAACGCCGGACCTGATCCCACTCTGCCACCCCTTGTTCCTCAGTGGGGTCGACGTGACGGCCGAGGTCGTCGACTCGGGTGTGGAGATCACCGCGACCGTACGGACCACCGAGCGGACCGGCGTAGAGATGGAAGCCCTGACGGCGGTTAGCGTCGCGGCGCTGGCGGTCATCGACATGGTCAAAGCCATCGACCGGGCAGCCGTGATCACCGACATCCGGGTGCTGGCGAAGTCGGGCGGGCGGCGCGGTGACTGGGTTCGGGAGGACCCCGCATGACGAGCCCAACGGCGCAGGTGATCACCGTGTCCAGCCGGGCCGCGGCCGGCGTGTATGCCGACAAGTCCGGACCGATCATCGTCCAATCCCTACGGGATCAAGGTTTTGCTGTGGACGCACCCATCGTGGTGCCGGACGGTGACCAGGTGTCGGAGGCGCTACGGGAAGCGGTACGGCAGCAGGTCGCGGTGGTGATCACGACTGGGGGCACCGGCCTCAGCCCGGATGACCACACCCCCGAGCAGACCAGATCCGTGCTGGAACGCGAGATCCCGCAACTGGCTGCGGCGATCGCCCGCTACGGCGCGGACCAGGGCGTACCGACCGCACTGCTTAGCCGGGGGGCCGCGGGAACCGCCGGCCGCACGTTGATCATCAACCTGCCCGGATCAAGTGGTGGCGCCCGCGACGGGATGGCCGTCGTGTCGCCCATCCTGCGGCACGCCGTCAGCCAGATCCAGGGAGGGGACCACTGAGGTGAGGTTCGACGCGGAGCGGTCGCAACGGAGCGGCTCGCGGCTGCAGGCGGTGACGGGCGTCGCGCGATGGCCGGTCACGCTCCACAGCGGCCCGGTGGTCCTGCAGCCGATGAGACGACGGGACCAGGCCGAGTGGGAGCGGGTCAGACGGGCCAACGCCCGCTGGCTGAAGCCGTGGGAGGCGACGCTGCCACCCGGGTCGCAACCCGGCCCCAGCTCGTACGCAGGTCTGGTGCGAACGCTGCGTCGGCAGGCACGTGAGGGACGGATGCTGCCCTGGCTGGTGTTCGTGGAGGAGCCGGCGCAGCATTCTCAGCGACGGCCCACGCAGCATCTCGCCGGCCAGCTGACCGTCAGCGGCATCGTTGGCGGGTCGGCATCCTGGGGTCAGATCGGTTACTGGGTTGACGAACGCTTCGCGGGCCGGGGGATCATCCCCACGGCGGTGGCGCTGGCCACCGACTACTGCTTCGACGTGCTCAGACTGCACCGGATCGAGATCGCCATCCGGCCCGAGAACGAGAAGAGCCTACGGGTGGTGGCCAAGCTCGGCTTCCGACCGGAGGGCCTGCGACCTCGGTATCTGCACATCGATGGGGACTGGCGCGATCATCTGGTCTTCGCTCTGAACGCCGAGGAGGTATCCGGTGGCCTGATGAACCGCTGGCGTACGCTGCGTCCCGACCGGCCGCTTGGGCTGTAAATCTGCTGTACAGCCAAGGTTTTGTGCGACACACCGTGGCAGGTCAGGGCCGGCGGCCGCTGCTCCGCATAACGTCTGCGTGTGGGAACGACCGGGCTGATCTTTGCTGCCATTGCTATTGCGTGGCTGGCCTATTTAGTGCCGCTCTCGGTGCGCAAGCGCGCCGAGGAGCCCGACGAGCTGGACCTCTCACATCGATTCTCCGAGTCGATGCGGATCGTCCGGTACGGCACCGCCCCTCTTCTTGACCAAGATCTGGAGCCGATCGGCTCGATCGAGGTATCGACCCCGCTGACCCGGCGGGCCGCGATCGCGGACCTGCGGCGGCTCCAGGAGGTGGCTGCACAGCGTCGCCGTCGGACCCTGGTCGCCTTGATGTTCGCGCTGACCGCCGTGGCATCGCTGTCCGGCTTTGGCGTGACCCCCTGGTGGACCGTCGCCATCCCCGGTGGGTTGCTGCTCGGGTTCCTCGTGGTCGCCCGGATCAGCGTCAAGGGCATGCGGGCCCACCTCGGTGCGCGCTACGACGCGATCCGTCAGGGCAGTGACGAGGTGACCGTGTTCCTCAGCCGCGCGGACCTGGCCAAGGCCACCGTCGCCAAGCCCAGTGCGACCGAGATGAAGCCAAGCGAGCCGCCGGTCAAGCCAGGGCGGCTCTGGGACCCGGTCCCGATCACCATGCCCACGTACGTCTCCAAGCCGCTGGCCCCCCGGACCGTACGCACCATCGACCTGTCCTCCCCGGAGATCGCCTCGGCCGCTCGGCTGGACACCCCGGTGACCGCCGACGCCCCGGAACGGGTATCGGGCACGCGGCCGGTCGAGGGTACCGAGGGCGACCTGCCGGCAGCGGTTAGTGCGTAGACAGTGGTAAAGTTTCCGCGTTGATCGACGGCGTAGCCGTTGGTCGGTGAGGGGCTATGGCGCAGTTGGTAGCGCGTCTCGTTCGCAAT
>JAOPXN010000098.1 GCA_025965155.1 Propionibacteriaceae bacterium | reverse complement strand
CGTTGTGGTAGCGGAGAGGGTTTCTTGATCGTGTTTGTGTTTCCGCGGGAGGTGGCGTTCCGGGATATTTTTCGGCGGTTCTGGCCGTTTGCGGCGCCGCGGCGTGGGTGGTTGGTGGTGTCGTTGGTGGTGGCGTTGGTGCCGCCGGCGATTGAGACCGCGGAGATCTGGATGTTCAAGGTTTTGGTTGATGATGTGTTGATTCCGCGGGACTTCGGGCTGTTTCCGGTGGTGGCTGGGATTTATATCGGTTTGACGTTGGTGGATGGGTTGGTGTCGGCGGGGGATCGGATGTTGTCGACGTGGTTGAGTCAGCGGTTTTTGATTGAGCTGCGGACGTATCTGTTGCGGCATCTGCAGCGGTTGTCGCCGAGCTTTTATCAGCGGAGCCGGCTGGGGGATCTGCTGACGCGGATGTCGGGTGATGTGGCGGCGATTGAGAGTTTTGTGTTGTCGGCGATGACGTCGTTTCTGTCGTCGTTTTTGCAGGTGGTGTTCTTTGTCGGGGCGTTGTTCTTGCTGCAGTGGAAGCTGGCGTTGGTGGCGTTGGTGGTGACGCCGTTGTTCTGGTACACGGCGCGCCGGTTCTCGGGGCGGATCAAGAGCTTGTCGCGGGAGCGGCAGCGGTTGTCGGGGGCGATCGGGAGTGTGGTCGAGCAGACGTTGAGCAATGTGTCGCTGGTCCAGGCGTACGGGCAGGAGGAGCGCCAGGTCGGCCGGTTCCAGACCGAGGCGGAGAGCAAGTACCGCACCGAGATGGCGTCGGCCCGGTTGAAGTCGCTGTACACCCCGTTGGTGGACCTGATCGAGCTGTTCGGGGTGTTGACGGTGATCGGGACCGGTGCCTGGCTGTTGACCCGAGGTGAGCTGTCGGTGGGTGGGTTGTTGGCGTTCGTGACGTATCTGAGTGGTCTGTACGGCCCGGTCCGGAGCCTGGGGAGCCTGGCGAACTCGGCCTACGCGGCCTCGGCCGGTGCGGAGCGGGTGATCCAGGTCCTCGACGAGCGGCCCGCGGTCGACGACGCCGCCGACGCGGTCGACGCCGGCCGTTCCGGGGGCCGGCTGGAGGTCCAAGAGGTGCGGTTCGGCTATCCGGACGCGGCCGGGACCGCGTTGGACGGGATCTCGTTCTCGGTGGCGCCGGGGGAGACGGTGGCGGTGGTCGGGGCCAGCGGGGCGGGGAAGTCGACCCTGGCCAAGATCTTGGTCCGGTTCTACGACCCCGACTCGGGCCGGGTGCTGCTCGACGGTGTGGATGTGAAGAGCCTCACCTTGGAGTCGTTGCGGCGCAACGTGGCGGTGCTGCTGCAGGAGACGCTGCTGCTGGACGGGACGGTGCGGGACAACATCACCTACGGCCGCGGCGACGCGACCGAGGACGAGATCATCGCCGCCGCGGTCGCCGCGGACGCCCACGACTTCATCACCGCCCTGCCCCAGGGCTACGACACCGAGATCGGCGAACGCGGCCGCCGGCTCTCCGGTGGGCAGGGGCAGCGGCTGGCGATCGCGCGGGCGATGCTGCGGGACGCGCCGGTGCTGCTGCTGGACGAGCCGACCACCGGGCTGGACGTCAGCTCCACCGACCGGGTGATCGAGCCGCTGCGCCGGCTGATGGCCGGCCGGGCCACCATCATCATCTCCCACAACCTGACCACCGTCCGCCAGGCCAGCCAGATCGTGGTGCTGGACCGGGGCCGGATCGTGGAACGCGGCACCCACCAGGAGCTGCTCAGCCTCGGCGGGCACTACGCCGACCTGTGGCGGGTCAGCGGCCTCGGCCGGGCCACCGTGCAACACCTACCCCGCCGCGCCAACATCGACGACCCCGGCCCACGGCCCCGCCACGACACCCACCCCCGCCGCGCCACCATCGAACCCCCCACCACCATCACACCCCCCAACACCAACACACCCGGCGACAACAACCTCCCCGCCGCAGTCGCGCCATGACCAACGCCGCCGCCACCCAGAACGACGACGACCACGACACCGACGCCCAGGTCCCCGTCCTCGCCGCCGCGGCGGCCATCGCCCCCGGGTGTTTGAGCATCTAAGCCTTCTCGGCGCGCCTGTGAAGCACATCGGCAGGGATGTCGACAGGACCGGTGGCCCTTATTTCCTTGACGCCCCAGGCATGGCTGAGGACCATCGAAGTCACCAGCGGGTCCACCGCGGCCCAGCTGATGCGCCTCAGGAGGCCGACGTGTCCAGACTTCTTTCCGTGCTCCGCCAGGTTTGTCACGCTGTGCTGACCCCGGTGCGCTGGGTGCGGGAGGGCCAGGACGACATCGACGGCACGTACCCAGAACACCGGGCGGCCACAGCGCAGGAATCCGCGACAAACGGATCGGTGACCACCAGCCTGACCGGTCTCGGCCACGGCTAACCCGGTAGGAGCGCGAGGCGGTGGCAGCCGCCGTGACGTAAAGTCCGCGCCGACCTCGACGCCTGTACGCATCAAGACATGTGTCATGTATGAGCGGGTCCGACCCACGCGTCCGTGTTCCATGAGTCCGGTTCCAGTTGCCCGAGTAGCCGGGTCCTCCTGCTGCCTATCCTCGTAGGCGTAAGTTGCTGCCGTCGGGGATATCCAGACTGACGGCGCACGGAACTGTCAGCACGCTGGCCACGGACGACCGTTAGCCCGTAACTCTCTCGATCTCATATTCCGTGTCCACGCCGGCTGCGGTGCCCCTCAGGCGTGGAGCAGACTGACCCCCATGACCTGGATATCGAAGGCTCTGCCGGCGATCGCGGCTGCTGCGGCCGCGGCGGTTGCCGCGCGCGATCTATGGCAGCGCGACCACGCACTTCAGCGGAACTTTCCGTTGCTGGGGCACGCGCGTTATGCACTGGAGTCCATTGGACCTGAGTTGCGTCAATATCTCGTGGCCGGCAACAACGAAGAGCGTCCCTTCACCCGTGACCAGCGGCGGTGGGTGTACGCGTCGGCCAAGAAGGAGAACAACTACTTCGGGTTCGGCACCGACAACGATATTGAGTACACGGCTGGCTATCCGATCATTAAGCATCGAACGTTTGGCCGCGCTGTCCCGCCGTCGTCCCCGTCCGCCGGGCATGAGGTAGAGCTTCCCTCCGCCAAGGTACTTGGAGCGGCCCGCGGACGTAAGGCAGCGTTTCGCCCCGAGTCGGTGGTCAACATATCGGCGATGAGCTTCGGCTCGCTTTCGGGCAATGCGATCGCCGCCTTGAACTCCGGTGCGGCACTCGCCGGCTGCTTGCACAACACGGGCGAGGGCGGCATATCCCCGTACCACCGCAAGGGCGGCCAGTTGGTCTTTCAGATCGGCACGGCGTACTTCGGCTGCCGGGACGAGGATGGCCGGTTCAGCCTCGCTAGGCTTAAAGATCTGGTCGCTCAAGCCCCGGTCCGGGCAATTGAGATCAAGCTCAGTCAGGGCGCCAAACCCGGCTTGGGCGGCGTACTTCCGGCCGCCAAGGTTTCCGCGGAGATCGCGGCCACCCGGGGGGTTGCGGAGGGGAAGGACTGCATCAGCCCGTCACGACACGCAGAGTTCTCTGATACTGACAGCCTGCTGGACTGGGTCGAGCTGCTCGCTTCAGAGACGGGGCTACCTGTGGGCATCAAGTCGGCGGTCGGTGACATGGCCTTCTGGGATGAGCTGACCACGTTGATGAGCCAGACCGACCGAGGCGTTGACTTTGTCACCATCGACGGCGGCGAAGGAGGTACCGGCGCCGCTCCGCTGATCTTCACCGACTCTGTCTCGCTGCCTTTCCAGCTGGGCTTCAGCCGTGTCTATACCAAGTTCGCCGAGCGGGACCTGCACGAACAAGTCGTCTTCATCGGGGCCGGCAAGCTTGGGCTGCCGGATAACGCCATCGTCGCGTTCGCGCTCGGCTGCGACATGGTCAACATCGCCCGCGAGGCGATGCTGTCGATAGGCTGCATCCAGGCACAGAAGTGTCACACCGACACATGTCCCACCGGAGTAGCCACCCAGAATGCGTGGCTCTCCCACGGCTTGGACCCGCAGCTGAAGTCGGTACGGCTGGCCAACTACGTCAAGACCTTGCGTCGGGACCTGATGAAGGTCGCGGAGGCCTGCGGCGTCGAGCATCCCGGGCTCATTGATGCAGACTCAGTCGAGATCCTCGACGGCCGCACCGCATCTACCTCTCTGCGCGACGTCTACCACTATCGCCCAGGCTGGGGGCTACCGTCGGTGGCAGATCGCGCAGCAATCATCGAGCTGATGACGGCAACGGAACCGCAGGGATCCAGCGCACCACCGTCGTCGTCGGCGATCACCTGACTCACGCCCCCTGGTGATCGACGCAGGGTGAGGCGGGTTCTCACGGTGGGACGCCAAGTCTTACGCCCTCGTGATGACGGGCGACCTCAACCGGAGGCGGCCCTCTTCGGGGGTAACCATTGGAGCTTGGCGTTCGAAAGGAAAATATGACGCAGACTGACCGGTCAGCCCCGGTGTCACCGTGGGCGCCCTTCCGGCATCGCGCGTTCTTCTGGCTCTGGCTCGGTGTGGTGGTGAGCAGCGTCGGAATGTGGGCGCAGACTGTCGGGGCGCAGTGGCTGTTCGTGAACGACCCCAACGCGGCCACCATCGTCACGCTGGTGCAGACCGCCAGCGCCTTGCCGATGATGCTGCTGGCGCTTCCTGCCGGAGTCCTGGCCGATGCATTCGACCGTCGCTGGCTGATGTTCGGCGTGCAGATCTACTTCATCGTGGTGGCTGTCCTACTTGCCGTGCTCACCGCCGCCGGAATGATGCAGCCAGCCCTGTTGCTGACCTTCACATTCGCCGTCGGCGCCGGCGCGGCCATGCTGAACCCCGCCTGGCAGTCACTCATCACCGAGATCGTGCCCCGAAATGAGCTGGCGGCTGCCACTCGGCTCGACATGGTCAGTGTCAACGTTGCGCGCGCCGCCGGCCCGGCCCTGGCAGGTGTCGTGATCGTCCGCTGGGGTGTCGCCCCGGTTTTCGCGATCACGGCTGTGGCCGGCAGTTTCCTTGCCGCGGTGCTACTGGCGTGGCGACGTCCGCGTATCACGAGCGGTGAACGAGAGCCGTTCCTCCCGGCTCTGGTGGCGGGCGGGCGCTATGTGCGCCATGAGCCGGTCGTCCGACGGATCCTGCTTCGTCTCGCGAGCTTCATGGCGCCCGCCTGCGCGGTGTGGGCGCTGTTGCCGTTGATCGCCAGCCGGCAGCTCGGGCTGGGCGCGGACGGGTACGGACTGCTCTTCGCCGCCCTTGGGATCGGTGCCGTGATCGGGGCGCTGTGCCTGGGGCGGGTCAAGCAGCACCTGTCCTCCAACGGGGTGCTGGGGCTGGCGGCGATCTCCTTCGCGCTGGCCTTCGGGGCCCTCGTACTGGCGCCGAACCTGTGGGTCGCGCTCCCGCTGCTGGTGGTGTGTGGCTTCGGCTGGACGGCCACCGTGTCCACCATCATTTCGGAGCTGCAGCTGTTCCTACCCGGCTGGGTACGCGCCCGTGCCATCGGGATCTACCTGATGGTCTTCTTGGGCTCACAGGCGGTCGCCTCCCCGATCTGGGGGCTGGTGACCCAGCACCTGGGACTTCGGGTCGCCATCCTGGCGGCCGCCTCGCTGGTAGGTGTCAGCGCATTGGGCGGCCTGGTGCTGAAGGTGCCCGAAAGCCAGCATCTGGACCGCTCTCCGTTGGCTTACTGGGATGCGGCGCCCCTTGCCCTGGAGCCGGATCCCGACGCCGGGCCGATCGTGGTTTCCATCGAGTACGAGGTCTCAGTCGATCAGGAGGCTGACTTCCTCCTGGCGATGGAGTCGATGCGCCGCTCGCGCCTGCGTAGCGGTGCCTCACGCTGGGACCTGTACCGGGTGGGGGAGAGCCCGGATCTCTTCTGCGAGCAGTTCCAGGTGCCGACCTGGCGGGAACATCAGCGCCAGCACGACGGACGCCTCACCGCGGAGGACCAGTCGATCGAAGATGCGGCCTTCGCCCACATCGTCGGAACTCCACGCACGCAGCATCTGCTGCCTCCGGGAACTCCTCGCAACGTTCTGTCCGCTGAACGCCAAGGCTACGGGGAGGACCTCGCCGCCCAGCAGACTCGGCCCTAGTCGCCCCCGCTTGGCCGCCTGCCGCGACGCCCGTGGGATCACGCTCGCATGTCCCCGAGGCGCGTCCGCCTAAACCACTCCGCTCACTAGTCAACTCCTCCGCTCCCTGGCTGGCGTGTCGCTGCGGCCCTGACTACTCGCCGGGGCAGGAAACTGTGGCGGGTGAATGCGACTGCGAACGTGTAGCAGTTGCCGTCGGCACTTCGCTGCGCTCCGGCTGTCACGGGTGACAGCGTTGGTCCTGGGCGGCACGGATTCCCAAGAGTGAACGCTCATCGCCGCGCCGAAGGCGACACGCCGTCCAACGGCCGTGCCAGCCACCATGAGTGGCCGAAAAATGGACTTGCCGCGTCCGCACAATGACGTGGTCGGCGCTTCAGGTCGTGGACCCGGCCCCGCCCGCCGTTCGCCGACTAGCCACCTGTGCCCCGACACGCCGCCCAGAGCGCGGAGGATTCGACGTGTCAGGGGTTCTTGGGGGTGCTGTCGTTCTGGTCGCCTGCGGAGGTTCGGACTGCGGCGGCTACGGCGCGGTGCACATCGGCATGGAAGACGCTCGGCATGATGTACGCGGCATTCAGCTCGGCGTCGGTCACCACGCCGGCCAGGGCTTGCGCCGCTGCGAGCAGCATGGGTGCGGTGATGTCTGCGGATCGAGCGTCCAGAAGTCCTCGGAAGACGCCGGGGAACGCCAGCACGTTGTTGATCTGGTTGGAGAAGTCCGAACGGCCAGTGGCGACGACGGCGGCATACTTGGCCGCCTCCACCGGATCCACTTCAGGTTCCGGGTTTGCCATGGCGAACACGATCGCCCGCTCCGCCATGTTCGCGACGTCGTCACCGTTCAGTACGCCCGGGGCGGAGACGCCGATAAAAACGTCGGCTCCCACAACGGCTTCCTTCAGCGTGCCGGTGTGGTTCGCCTCGTTCGTGTGCTGCGCGAGCCAGGCCAGCTCGCCGGACAACCCTGGCCGGCCTTGTGCACCACACCATCGATGTCGGCGACCACGATGTCCTGCGCGCCGGCGGCGAGCAGCAGTTTGATGATGGCGGTGCCGGCCGCACCCGCCCCGGCCATGACGATCCTCACGTCGGCGATCTTCTTGTCCACCACCCGTAGGGCGTTGTACAGGGCGGCGACTACGACGATGGCGGTGCCGTAAAGCAGCGGGGGGCTGAGATGTCTTCCAGGTTGATCCCGGCGAAACCGGGAGCGACGGCTTTCACGACGGCGATGATCTCCTCGACGTTCTGGGTGTCCAGGCACAGCGGCCAGGCGTCGATGTCGCCGAAGCGTTTGAACAGGGCTGCCTTGCCTTCCATTACCGGCAGCGCGGCCGCGGGGCCGATGTTGCCCAGGCCCAGCACGGCGGATCCGTCGGTGACCACGGCGATGCTGTTGCGCTTGCTGGTGAGCCGGCGCGCGTCCTCGGGATTCCTTGCTATCGCTAGACAGACCCGGGCGACGCCCGGGGTGTAGATCATGGAGAGGTCGTCCCTGTTGACGATGGGGTGCTTGGCGCGCATCTCGATCTTGCCGCCGAGATGCATCAGGAAGGTTCGGTCGCTGACCTTGCCGATCGTGACTCCGGGCACGGAACGATGGCGGCAACGAGGTCCTCGGCGTGGTCGGTGTCCCGGGCCGCGCAGGTCACATCGATCTGCAGGCGTTCGTGTCCGGATCGGTGACGTCGAGCGCGGTCACCGTCCCACCCGCGGCCTCGACGGCGTTTGTCAGCTGGCTGACGGTCTGCCCGCCGGCAGGAACTTCGAGCCGGACGGTGATCGAGTACGAGACGGACGGAGCGGCACTCATCGCAGCGCCCCTTCAGACGTCGTGGACGCATCGGTGGGTCCAAGGTTCGCCTGCTGGCTCAGCCGTAGCCACGTGTCGACGACGGTGTCGGGGTTGAGTGACATGGACTCGATTCCTTGTTCTAGTAGCCATTGGGCGAGGTCGGGGTGGTCGGAGGGGCCTTGGCCGCAGATGCCGATGTATTTGCCGCGGCTCTTGCAGGCGTGGATGGCGGCGCTGAGCATGTACTTGACGGCGGGGTCACGTTCGTCGAAGCCGGCGGCGACCAGGGCGGAGTCCCGGTCGAGCCCGAGGGTGAGCTGGGTCATGTCGTTGGAGCCGATGGAGAAGCCGTCGAAGTGGTCGAGGAACTGATCGGCGAGGACCGCGTTGGAGGGTACCTCGCACATCATGATCACCTGCAGGCCGTTCTCGCCGCGGGTCAGGCCATGCTCAGCGAGCAGGCGGATGACGCCTTCCGCCTCGGTCAGGGTCCGGACGAAGGGAATCATGATCTTGACGTTGGTCAGGCCCATGGTGTCGCGGACGTACTTGAGAGCTTCGCATTCCATCGCGAAGCAGTCCGCGAAGTCCGGCGACAGGTAGCGCGATGCGCCGCGGTAGCCGATCATCGGGTTCTCCTCGTGCGGCTCGTACAGCTCCCCACCCACCAGGTTGGCGTACTCGTTGGACTTAAAGTCCGACATCCGCACGATCACCGGCTCCGGCGCGAACGCCGCCGCCAACATGGAAACCCCTTCGGCGACGCGGGTAACGAAGTATTCCCGTGGGCTGCGGTAGGCGGCGACCTGCTCGGCGATCTGCGACCGCAGCGGTTCGTCCAGGGTGGGCAGGTCGAGGAGGGCTTTGGGGTGGATGCCGATCTGCCGGTTGATGATGAACTCCAGCCGGGCCAGCCCGATGCCGGCGTTCGGAATGCGGGAGAACGCGAACGCCTGGTCGGGGGTGCCGACGTTCATCATGATCTTCACCGGAATCTCCGGCATCCTCGCCAGCTCGGTCGACTCGATGGTGAAGTCGGCCAGCCCCGCGTAGACGAACCCGGTGTCGCCCTCGGCGCAGGACACGGTGACCGGCCGGCCGTCGGCCAGCTCCCGGGTCGCCCGGCCGGTGCCAACCACGGCGGGGATGCCGAGCTCGCGGGCGATGATCGCCGCGTGGCAGGTCCGCCCACCCCGGTTCGTCACGATCGCGGAGGCGCGTTTCATGATCGGCTCCCAGTCGGGGTCGGTCATGTCGGCCACCAGCACCTCCCCGGGCACGAACTGGTGCATGTCCTCCACCGACGCCAGCACCCGCACCGGACCGGCGCCGATGCGCTGCCCGATCGCCCGGCCCTCGACCAGCACCGGGCCGCGGTCGGCGAGCCGGTACCGCTGCGTCGACCCGACCGCGGTACGGGACTGCACCGTCTCCGGCCGGGCCTGCAGGATGTACAGCTGGCCGTCGACGCCGTCACGACCCCACTCGATGTCCATCGGCCGGCCGTAGTGGTCCTCGATCACCAACGCCTGCCGGGCCAGCTCCTCCACCTCGCCGTCAGTCAGGCTGAGTAGCCGGCGGTCGGCGTCGGCCACGTCGACGAACTCGGTTGTCCTTCCCACCGTGCGGTCGGCGGTGTAGACCATCTTGGTCGCCTTCCCACCGATGCCGCGCTTGAGGACCGCCGGCCGTCCGGCCCGCAGGGCGGGCTTGTAGACGTAGAACTCGTCCGGGTTCACCGCTCCCTGCACGACCGCCTCCCCGAGGCCGTAGGAGGAGGTGATGAACACCGCATCGGTAAACCCGGACTCGGTGTCCATGGTGAACATCACCCCCGACGCCCCGACATCGGATCGGACCATCTGCTGCACCCCCGCCGACAGCGCGACCGCGCCATGGTCGAACCCGTGGTGCACCCGGTAGGCGATCGCCCGGTCGTTGTACAACGAGGCGAACACCTCCCGGACCGCCGCCAGGACCGCATCCACCCCGCGTACGTTCAAGAACGTCTCCTGCTGCCCGGCGAATGAGGCGTCCGGCAGGTCCTCCGCGGTCGCCGAGGACCGGACAGCGAACGACGCCTCAGCACCCGGCCCGGCGAGCCTGTCGTAGGCGGTACGGATGTCGGCCTCCAGATCGGTCGGGAACGGCTGCGCCACGACGGCCTCCCGGATCTCCGCACCGGCTCGGGCCAGCTGCTGCACATCGTCGGTATCCAGCCCGGCCAACCGGCCACTGATCTTCTCCGCCAGCCCCGTACTGCCAATGAACCGGTGATACGCCTCCGCAGTGGTGGCGAACCCGTCCGGCACCCGGACCCCCAGGCTGGCCAGGTTGGAGACCATCTCCCCCAGCGAGGAGTTCTTCCCGCCGACCTGCTCCAGGTCGGCCAAACCAAGATCAGAGAACCAACGGACATTCCTAGACATGACGGGCTCCTTCTACCTAGCCGTGCTTGAGGAACTGCAAGATGACGGTGGACATCTCCTCCACCGACTTGGCCGAGGAGTTGATCACCGGAATGCGATGACGTCGATACAGCGCGTCCGCACACCGGAGCTCATAGCTGCACTGCTCCAACGACGCGTACCCAGAGTTCGGCCGCCGCTCCTGACGAACCTGACTGAGCCGCGCCGGGGTCGTGGTGATACCGAAACAGCGGTCACGTAACGCCCGCACCGGCCGCGGCAGCTCGGCGGAGCCGAAATCCTCGGGAACCAGCGGATAGTTCGCCACGAACACCCCATGCTGCAACGCCAGATACATCGTGGTCGGGGTCTTGCCGCACCGCGACGGCGCCACCAAGATCACATCCGCCCTGTCCAACGCCCGCAGACTCTGCCCATCATCGTGCTCGATGGCATACTCCACCGCCGCCATCCGGGCGTTGTACCGCTGGATATCACCCACCCCATGCAGCCGAGCGGCCACCCGCTGACCCTGCACCCCAAGAATCGACTCCACCCGCGACATGTGCAGATCGAAGAAGTCAATCAACGGACAGCTCGACCGATGCAACACATCGCGGATCTCGGTCACCGCCGTCGTAGAGAACGCCAACGGCGTCACCGGCCCGGCCATTGCCGCATCCAACACCGCCACCACCCGCCGGGCCTCCTGCACCGTCGTAATGAACGGAATCACGTGCCGCTCGAACCGCAGCTCGGGAAACTGGATCAACAACGCGTTGCCCATCGTCTCCGCGCTGATCCCCGTGCTGTCCGACAAGAAGAACACCGGGACCGGCGGTATGCCGCCGCCATCTGCTGCGGTATCGGCCGGCATCTCAGCGGTGACCAGGCTCAGTCAGGACTACGATCCCGTCCTCGTCGGAGTGCACGGCCTGTCCGGGTTCGATGCGGACGCCGCCAATCTCGACCGGGTCATTAACGGTGCCGGCACCGGTTTTGCTGCTCTTCGCCGGATTGGTGCCCAACGCCTTGATCCCTAGGTCCAGCAAGTTGAGAGCGACGCTGTCGCGTACGGCGCCATTGATGACAAGGCCCGCCCAGCCGCGCCGCACGGCGATCCCGGCGATGAGGTCACCCACGAGTGCAGAACGCAACGAGCCGCCGCCGGCAACCACCAGAACCTTCCCGCCGGGATCCGGATACTCAGCCAGTGTCGACTTCAGCAGCGCGTTGTCCTCGAAGCAGGTCACAGTCACCGCCGGACCCGCAAACCGAGACGCGCGGCCGAAACTACGGAACTGAACCGGGATACAGGCCAGGGCATCGCCGTATCGGTCGACCAGGTCGGCGGTGCTTAGATCGCCGTCAGATAGCTGCTCAGTCATGATGCGGTGCCTTCACGGCGAGGACTGGGCAGGGGGCGTCCATCAGGATGCGGTGGGCGTTGCTGCCCATCAGCATCTTGCCGACCGCCGTGCGACGCCGGATCCCGATCACACAGAGCTCCGCTGCTACTTCCTCCAGCACGGTCAACACCTCCTCCGAGGCTTCGCGGCCCCGGACGGATTGGCGGATGCTGAAGTCGACGCCGGCTTCCTCCAACGTAGCACTGGCCCAAGCGATGTCGGCCGGCTGCGCGAAACCGGGGTCGGCCAGCGCATCGCCGCGGGAGGAGTTGACGACGATGAGCGGCTGGTTACGCTCACCGGCGGCACCTGCAGCCGCCATGAGAGCGGCCCGACCGGCTGGGGTGGGGGTGTAGCCGACAACGATGGTCACAGCAGCTCCTTACGAGTATGCAATTCGGGATCATGGACCTGCGCCTCGACCTCGTGGGCGATGTCTTCAATGGCCGATTCCGCCTTGGCCGGCAGCAGTTTCCGCAGCAGCTTGAAGATCAATGGCCACAGCAGTACCAGGGCGATGATCACGTAGACCACAATCGCCACCAAAGAAAACCGGAAGTCCCCGGTCGCTACGTCTACGCCGCCGAACAAGCCCTTCAGCTCACCCGAGGACAGCTGCAGGGCGCGCCGGCCCTGCGCTTCAACCAGCGGGCCCAAGATCACTCCGACGATCAGCGGGAGGACGGGCAAACCGAAGCGGCGCATCCCTAATCCGACTAGCCCCAGGGCCAGGAGCAAGATCAAGTCGAATGACGACCCGTTCACGGCGTACGCGCCCATCGAGGCGAAGAACAGGATTCCGGCATACAGGTAGGGGCGCGGAATCTGCAGCAGCTTTGCCCACATCGGGGCTAGTGGCAGGTTCAAGATCAACAGCAGTGTGTTGCCGATGAAGAGGCTGGCGATCAGCGCCCAGACCAGCCCACCTTCCCGCTGCAGCAGCAGCGGTCCTGGCTGAATCCCGTACGAGGTAAGTGCAGCCAGCATCACTGCGGCCGTGGCATTGGTCGGCAGTCCCAGGGACAGCATCGGAACCATGGTTCCGGCAGCGCTGGCGTTGTTCGCCGCCTCCGGGCCGGCGACACCCTCAATCGCGCCCTTGCCGAAATCCTCCGGGTGCTTGGAGAGTCGCTTCTCGGTGATGTAGGAGAGGAACGTCGGGATCTCGGCGCCGCCCGCGGGCACGGCACCGAACGGAAAGCCGAGCGCGGTACCCCGCAGCCACGGTTTCCACGACCGGGCCAGGTCGGCCTTACCCATCCACGGCCGGCCGACCGGGATCACCTCGACTGCTTTGCGCCGGAGGTGGGCGGCGACCCAGAGGGCTTCGCCCAGCGCGAAGATCCCGACTGCAACGACCACCACGTCGATCCCGTCCCCGAGCTGCGGGATGCCGAAGGTCAGCCGCGCCTGGCCGCTGACCGAGTCCAGGCCCACCAGGCCGATAGTCAGGCCGAGCGTGAGGGCGATGAAACCGCGCAGTCGTGAGCTACCGAGCACAGCGGTCACCGCGATGAAGGCCAGCAGCATGACCGCGAAGTACTCAGGGGCGCCCAGGGAGATAGCGAAGCGGGTGACGATCGGGGCGAAGAACGCTATCAGCAGGGTGCCGATGGTGCCGGCCACCCAGGAGCCCATGGCGGCGGTGGCGAGGGCCTGGGCCGCCCGGCCCGATTTGGCCATCAGGTTGCCCTCGATGGCAGTCACCACCGACGACGACTCCCCGGGCGTGTTGAGCAGGATCGACGTTGTCGATCCGCCATACATGCCGCCGTAGAAGATCCCAGCCAACATGATCAACGCGCCGGTCGGCTCAAGCCCGTACGTGACCGGTAACAGCAGAGCCACGGTCATGGCCGGGCCGATTCCGGGCAGTACGCCAACGGCTGTCCCCACGACTACGCCGATCAGGGCCAGCAGCAGGTTGGTGGGGGTGGCCGCGGTGGCGAAGCCGTCGAGTAGGAACTGAAGATTCTCCATCACAGAATCCCTTGCAGAATACCGGCCGGCAGTCCGACGCCGAGACCGATGGCGAAACCGTAGAAGGTCGCCAACGAAAGCGCCGCACTAATGGCCAGGTCGCGGATGTAGTGGCGGCTGCCCAGGGCCAGCGCCGAGCCGTAGAACAATAGCCCGCCGCTGATCACCCAGCCGAGAAAGTCGATCAAGACAATGTTGGCGACAAACACCCCGAGCAGCAGGAGCACCGTCTTGACGTCGACCCGCTGGTTGAGGTCGATGTCCTCGCCGGCTTCAGCCTCGGCCTGGTTGCCGCGGGAGACGGCGACCGCGAGCGCCACAGCGAGCACAATCAACACAGTGCCGACGAACACAGGAACGGGTTTCGGACCAAGGGGATCGACCCCGGTCCGGTTGTTGTTGAGCTGCAGGGCGTCGACCAGGACCACGACGCCGAGCAATGTCAGAAACACGCAGACGCCGTACTCGGCGATGTTCCGGGGAACGGACGGCCGGGCCGCAGCGGACTGCCCTGCGGTCGCGGCTGACTCGCTCACGCCAGCCCCAGCTTGGTGAGGACATTCTCCACGGCCGTGGTCTGCTCCGCCAGGAACGGGGTGAACTCCGCTTCGGTCAGGTACGCGTCGGTCCAGCCGTTCTTAGTCAGTACGTCCTTCCACTCCTGACTTTCGTGCATCTTCGCGATCGCGTTGCGCAAAGCCTGCTTGTCCGTATCGGAGATGCCAGGCGGAGCCACGATGCCGCGCCAGTTGGTGAACTCAAGATCGATCCCGGATTCCTTCAGCGTCGGGGCTTCCACTGCATTCACTCGCTCGGCTCCGCTGATAGCGAGTACCCGGACCTCACCGGCCTCGACCTGGTCGAGGAACTCACCGAACCCGGAGGCCCCGAAGGCCACCTTGCCGCCGAGGATGGCCGGTAGCAGGTCACCGCCGCCGTCGTAGGCGACGAAGTTGACCTCCTTGGGGTCGATCCCGACCGTCTGGGCGAGCTGCATGGGGAGTAGGTGGTCAGGACCGCCCGGTGAGGAACCACCGCCGACCGCCATGGCCTTGGGGTTGGCTTTCCACGCCGTCATCAGCTCGGTGATCGTCTTGTACGGCGAGTCCTTGGCCACCACGATGGCCCCTGACTCCTCGATCAGCTTGGCAATCGGCGTGGTCTGGTCCAGCTTTGCTTCGGAGCTGTTGGTGTACTGGGCGCCAACAACGCCGAGGCCCATCATCATCAACAGCTTGCCGTTGCCCTCTTCAGAGACCGTCCGCGACAACCCCACAGTGCCGCCCGCGCCGGCCAGGTTGAAGACCTCGACACTCTTGGTGACCTGAATGTCATCCATCACCTTGGCGGCGGCACGGGCGGTCGTGTCGTATCCACCGCCAGGGGTGTTGGGGACCATGAACCGGAGGCCAGTCAGCCCCTCGGTAGAGCCGGATCCGCCCGGCTCCGCCTTGTCGGCGGTGGCGCCGCATCCCGTCAGTAGCAGTGCGGTCGCCGCCGCAAGGGCGGTGCCCAATCTGAGACCTTTGAACATCTTCGTTCCTTCATTCGGAGGCGGGTATGAGGCGAAACGCGTCGCCGTATTCACAGTGGCAGAGCAGCATCCGCCACGTCTGCTTGTGGCCATGGTGAACATTTTGGTCTTTGTGGTCGCGGCGATGAGGTGCCAGATGTGAGCCACAATGAGGAGTCGGCGTCAACTGGAAGGGAGAGCGCCATGCGCAAATTCCTGAAGTTGACGCTGGCGTCTCAGCTCGTGCTGGTGCAGCTGATTTTGATTGCCGCGGTGTTGCTAGCGGTCTCGGCGGTCTCGGTCGAGCAGACTCGAATCAGCTTCCAGCGGGACCAAGGCCGTCGGATCCTCGCGCTAGCTGAGAACCTGGCGGCGAGCCCCGTCGTACGTCGTGCCCCGGTCCGAGCGGCCGGTTCGACCCTGCCGGGCGCGGTCGCGCAGCTGCAGGCTACGACGGGCGTCGAGGTGGTGATGGTCGCCGACGCGGGCGGGTACGTCGTGGCCAGCACCGACAGCTTGCTGATGGGGGACACCATTACCTGGCCGCAGTTGCAAGCGGCGCCGGGGAGGTCCAGCTCGGCGACGGTGGAGCTGCGTGGGGACAGTTACCTCATCGCTGCCGCGCCGATTCTGAGCAATCCGGCAGCCGCTGGTAATCCGGTCAGTCAGCTCGGTATCGCGCTGATTGCCCGGCCGAACCCCAGCCGGATCGACTCGCTGATTACCGCCGGGCCATCTCTGCTCACCTATCTCGGGGCGGCGATGGTGCTCGGCGTCATCGGCTCGCTGCTGCTTGCCCGCTGGATCAAACGGCAAACGCTCGGTATGGAGCCGGCCGAGATCGTCGCACTGGCCGAGCAGCGGGAAGCCATCTTCGCTGGGATCGCCGAGGGCGTCATCGCCTTGGACACCCGGGACCGGGTGACCATGATCAACCCGCTGGCCGTACGCCTGCTGTCGCTGCCCCGGGACACTGTCGGCCAGAGTCTGGCCGAGCTCGGCGTCGAAGGCCGGTTACGCGACGTGCTCACCGGCTCGGCCGGCATCGAGCAGGATGCCGTTGTGATCCGCTCGGGCCGGGTTTTGGTGTTGAACAGGATGCCTGTGCGCCACGCGGGTCGCGAGCTGGGCTCAGTCACGACGCTGCGAGACCGCACTCAGCTCGCCGAGCTGGAGAGCGAGATCGGGGCATTCCGTGGCACCACCGACCTGCTCCGCGCGCAGACACACGAATTCGCCAACCAGCTGCACACCATCTCGGGGTTGATCCAGATTGGCGACTACGAGGAGGTGGTCAGCTATGTGGACTCGCTCACCCAGGGCCGCGCGGCTATCGATCTGACAGTGTCGCGGCGAGTGCTGGATCGCTCGATCGCTGCCTTGCTGGTAGCGAAGTCGGCAGTGGCAGCCGAGCGGAAGGTCGCGCTGCGGGTGACCGACCGCACCCATCTCGATCCGCTTGAGCCACAGTCGGCCTTCGACCTGGCAACGGTGCTGGGCAACCTGATCCAGAACGGTATCGATGCCTCGGCCAGCTCGCCGCCGGCCGAGGGGCACGCGCCATGGGTGGAGGTTGAGATCCGCCAGCCCGGCAGCACCGTGGAGATCACCGTCAGCGACTCGGGGCCGGGCGTCGACTCCACCATCGCGACCGAGGTGTTTGAACACGGGTTCACCACCAAGGCGGCCCGAGATGGCGAACGCGGCATTGGGTTGGCACTGACCAAGCTGATCTGCCGCCGCCGCGGCGGTGAGGTCGAGATCCGGAACACTATCGACGGGGCCGAGTTCGTCGCCCGGATGACCATCACGCCTGCCGAACCGCGGGAAGCCGCCACCCCCGTCACTCCCGCCAGTGCGACGGGTGCCGGGTGATCACCGTCCTCGTCGTCGACGACGACTTCCGGGTGGCGCGGATCCACTCAGCGTTCGTGGACCGGGTGGAGGGCTTCCGTACCGTCGGCGTAGCGCACACCGGGGCTGACGCGCTGCAGGCGGCGCGGACCCTGCGACCTGACCTGATCCTGCTGGACCTGTACCTGCCCGACGTCTTCGGCCTCGATCTGATCAGCCGGATCCGCGTCGACGGTGCCGACAGCGATGTCATTGTCATCAGTGCCGCTAATGAGTCGCAGACGGTTGAGCGTGCGGTGAAGCTGGGTGTCGCGAGCTACCTGCTCAAGCCCTTCACGCTCGAAGACCTGGCCGCCCGGCTCAACGAGTACCAGTCGCAGCACCGCAGCAGCCGGCGTCGGACTCTGGACCACCAAGCTGAGGTTGACCGCATCTTCGGACGAACCGAGCAGGCCACGCTCCTTCCGAAAGGGATGAGCCCGGAGACCGCCGAGCTGATCCTGGCCGTACTCAAGGAACAGGCGCACGAGCTCTCGGCCCAGGAGTGCGCCGACGCAATCGGCGTCTCCCGCGTCAGCGCGCGACGGTACCTCGAGCATTTCGTCCGAGACGGCCGGGTGCAGGTGTCCCTTCGATACGGCAGTCGTGGCCGACCGGAGCGGGGCTACGGCCTGTCCGAACGGGAGTAGCACGAGTCCGTGACAGACCTGTGCCTATTGATGACGCAGAGGTTTATCCGGCCGACGTACCGCATGAAGTAGTCGACGTCACACTGCTCGCGGCTGCCGTCGTAGGCGTGAACGGCCGGACCGGCACAGCCGTCTCCGTGCGCACAGGGATGAGCAGCCGAGCCGCGGTCGTCAACGGCCGGCCGTGGGTCCTCGGTGGGATGGATTCCAGGAACTGAACGCTCGTCGGCGCGCAGAAGGCGACACGCCGTTCTTCGGCCGTGCCGGCCACCATGAGGGGCCGAAAAGTGGACTTCCCCTCCTCTGGACCCGCCCCGACCCTTCTCGCCGACCAGTCAGCTGTGCTGCGACACGCCGCCCAGGGCGCGGAGGATTCGACTAGTCGGCGGGGTGGGTGTGCGGCAGGGGGGACGGTGCGCGTCTGCGAACCAAAGTTGGGAGGACCTGCGGGCCGGGTGGCACCTGAGATACCGTTTGTGTGGTCACTGGAGGAACCGCCCACCGGTTGCGCCACCAGCACGACCACCCCCCCAAGCACGAAACCGCCAGCACAACCACTACCGCACTGCTGACATGGCATCCGCTGACCGGCACTGAAGCCGCTCCGGTGCCTTGTCCTTGGGAGGAAACCATGAAGTACCGCATCGTCGCCTTCGACCTTGACGACACCCTCGCCGTGACGAAGTCACCGGTCGCCGACTCAATGGCCAAACTGCTGTCGGCTCTGCTGGACCAGACCGAGGTCTGTGTCATCAGCGGCGGGCAGGTGACCCAGTTCACCAAGCAGGTGGTGGAGCGGCTGCCGGAGGGAGCTGACCTGTCCCGGCTGCACCTGATGCCCACCTGCGGTTCCCGCTACCTGCGCTGGAGCACGGACGCCGGTTGGGCCGACGTCTACTTCGACCGGCTGACCACTGAGGAGCGTGACGCTGCTGTCGCTGCGCTCGAGGAAGGCCTTGAGGTGCTCGGCTTGGCGTCGCCACAGACGTGGGGGCCAGTCATCGAGGACCGGGGAGGTCAGGTGACCCTGTCGGCTCTGGGTCAGCAGGCGCCGGCAGAGGAGAAGTACCGGTGGGACCCGACCGGCGAGAAGAAGGAGAAGCTGCGCGCGTACGCCCAGGCCCGGCTCCCGCAGCTGGAGGTCCGCTCGGGCGGTTCGACGTCGGTCGACATCACCCGCCGCGGCATCGACAAGGCCTACGGAATGCGTCGGCTGATGGAGCTGACCGGTGTCAGCCTTGAGGAGGTGCTGTTCATCGGCGACCGCCTCGACGTCGGCGGCAACGACCGGCCGGTGCTGGACATGGGGATCGAGTGCCGCGCGGTGCACGGCCCCGCCGACACCGAGGTAGTTATTGGCCAGCTCCTCGACTCCGGCCTTTCCGACCACGCCGTCGGCGGAGGCGAAAGGGTCTGAGCCAGTCCGGACGAGGCCATCAAGGTCGCGGCCCGGGTTCAGGGATCAGAGGACGAACTCGACGGTGTCCGTTGTCCAGGCGCGGGCTTGGTCGCTGATCGTGACACCCAGGCCGGGACGGTTCGGCAGATACATCCGCCCACCGCGGGTCTGTTGCCTCTCGTTGAATAACGGGTCGAGCCATTCGAAGTGCTCGACCCACGGTTCGCGCGGATATGCAGCGGCCAGATGAAGGTGGATCTCCATCGCGAAGTGGGGGGCCAGCTGCAGTCCAGCCTGGTCGGCGAGGTGGGACAGGCGCAGGAACGGCGTGATGCCGCCGATGCGTGGGGCGTCGGGCTGGATGATGTCGACGGAGCGGTGGTCGATCAGGCTCAGGTGCTCGGCGACGCTGGAGAGCATCTCGCCGGTGGCGATGGAGGTGTCCAGCGCGTTCGCCAGCTGCGCGTGCCCTTCGGCGTCGTACGCGTCCAGTGGTTCTTCGATCCAGATCAGGTTGAACCTCTCCAGGATGCGGCCGATGCGCATCGCGGTAGGGCGGTCCCACTGCTGGTTGGCATCGACCATCAGCGGTACGTCGTCGCCGATGTGCTGCCGGACGGCGGCGACCCGGGCCAGGTCGACCCTGCTGTCGGGATGACCGACTTTGATCTTGATGCCGCCGATGCCCTCGGCCAATGACTGGCTGGCCCGCTCCTTCACCTCCTCGATGGGTGCGTGCAGGAAGCCGCCGGAGGTGTTGTAGGTCTGCACCGAGTCGCGGTACGCCCCGAGCAGCTTGGCCAGCGGCAGGTTGGCGCGCTTGGCCTTCAGGTCGTAGAGGGCGATGTCGAGTGCCGCGATGGCCTGGGTGGCCACGCCGCTCCGTCCCACCGAGGCGCCGGCCCACAGCAGCTTGACGTAGATTCGCCCGATGTCGTTCGGGTCCTGGCCGAGCAGAACGTCGGCCACCTCTTTGGCATGGGCGTACTGGGCCGGCCCACCGGCTCGTTTGGAGTAGCTGAACCCGAGGCCGTGGTGGTCGTTTTCGGTGGTGATCTCGGCGAACAGGAAGACGATCTCGGTCATCGGTTTCTGCCGGCCCGTCAGTACCTTGGCGTCACTGATCGGGGTCGCAAGGGGAAGAGTGACGGAGGAGAGCCGGACGTGACGGATACGGTCGGCCTCCACAGCCGGGCGGCCGGCAGCAGCGGCGGTCACGGTTCACTTCGCCCGATCACCGTTTTGGCCAGCTGCTCGTAGTACTGCACCAGACCGCTGTGGTCGTCGGACTCGTGGCCGTCCGCTCGTAGTGCGGTCATCATCTCCAGCACGGCGGCGGTCAGCGGCAGCGACGCCCCCACCTCATGCGAGGTGTCCAGCGCGTTCACCAGGTCCTTGATGTGAAGGTTGATCCGGAAGCCCGGCTTGAAGTCGTGGTTGATCATCATCGGCGCCTTGGCCTCGAGTACGGTGCTGCCAGCAAGCCCGCCGCGGATCGCCTCGAAGACGGCCTCGGGAGCGACTCCAGCCTTCTGGGACAGCACCAGCGCCTCGGCTACGGCGGCGATGTTCAGGGCGACGACCACTTGGTTGGCAAGCTTGGCCGTGTTGCCGGCTCCGATGTCTCCGACGTGCACCACGGAGGTGCCCAGGTCGCGAAGGAGCGGCTCGACCTGGTCAAATACTCCACGGTCACCGCCGACCATGATCGACAGCGTGCCTTCGATCGCCTTGGGTTCGCCACCGCTGACCGGCGCGTCCAGCATCGGGATCTCGTGCTTAGCAAGCTCTTCGGCCACTTCGCGGGCGACCAGCGGAGCGATCGAGCTCATGTCGACGTAGACCAGGCCCGGGTGGGCACCGGCGACGATGCCGTCAGGCCCGAGCGCCACCTCCTTCACCTGCGGGGAGTTGGGCAGCATCGTGATGACCACGTCGACCTGCTCGGCGATCTCACGGGCGGTGTCGGCCTGCCGGGCGCCCGCGGCGACCAGCTCGTCGGCTGCTGCCGCGCTGTGCGCGCTGACCACGAGCTCGTGGCCGGCTTTGAGGAGGTTCTTGCTCATGGGCTTTCCCATGATCCCGAGTCCGATGAAACCGATCCGCATTACTCGATGTCCTTTCGCGATGGTGGAGATCATGACCTGCTGTGCCTACGTTCAGCTTGGGTTGAGCCAGTCTTCGGCGATCTGTTGTCCGGTGCGTTCGAGCAGTCGGCCAGCGTCGGCAATGCACCGGGACAGGTTGGGCTCGAGCTGCCGCAAGGTGTAGGTCTGTTCAAAACCTGCGGCAGTCAGAGTCTCCGGCGGCAGTGACGTCACCCCGGCAACTGCGACGGTCGGTACGTTTCGGTGCCGCGCTGCGCGGGCGACCCCGACGGGGACCTTGCCGCCGAGGCTCTGCGCGTCCAGCGACCCTTCCCCGGTGATCACCAGCCGCGCACCGTGCAGCAGCTCAGCGAACCCCACCATCTCCAGCAACAGCTCGACCCCGGCGCGGGGCTGCGCGTGCAGCAACGCCATCGCCGCAAAGCCCACCCCACCCGCAGCACCCGCACCGGGAGCAGCCGAGACGTCATGACCCGCAAGGGTCGACGTGTTCAACGCGGCGACGGCTGTAGCGACCGCATCGGCCCAGCGGGAGAGCCCCGCTTCCAACTGGTCGACCTGCGCGGCGCTGGCTCCCTTCTGGGGCGCGAACACGGCCGCAGCTCCCGCTGGGCCCAGCAGCACGTTGTCGACATCGCTGGCCAGGATGAAGGTGGTCCGGGGGATCCGCTGGTCCATCCCGGTCAGGTCAATCCGAGAGAGGTTGACCAGCTCGCCGCCGCCAGGGCCGATGCTGCGTCCAGAGGAGTCGAGGAGCCGCGCGCCGAGTGCCTGCACCATGCCGGCGCCACCGTCGGTGCTGGCGCTGCCACCGAGGCCCAGCACTATCGTCTGGCAGCCAGCGTCCAGTGCGGCGCGGATGAGCTCACCCGTGCCGAAGCTTGTCGCTCGCACCGCGTTCCGCCGAGCTCTGCCGACGCGTTGCAGCCCGCTTGCTTGGGCCAGCTCAACGACGGCCGTGTCGCCGCGGATCGCGATCGTTGCGCCCAACGGGGAACCGTCGGCTCCGGTGACGGTCACCGGGACGCCGGTGTACCCGCTGGCCAGGGCGGCGTCCACGGTGCCCTCACCCCCGTCGGCGACGGGGGCCACTCGCACCTCCGCGTTCGGGACCACCCTCACCAGCCCGTCACGCAGATGGCGAGCCACCTCCGCGGCCGACCGCGAGCCCTTGAACTTGTCGGGCGCAATGACGACGTGGCCGTTCGGCGCGGGCATCAACGCGCGCGTACCGCGGTGATGACCTGAGCCGCCCGATCGGCGAGTGCGGTCAGGTCACCGCCCGGCAGCAGGGCATCCGCGAAGAGCGCGCCACTCAGCCCCACGGCAACCGCTCCTTTGTCCAGGTAAGCGCTAACCTCATCCAGCTCGACGCCGCCGGTTGGCATTAAAGAAATGTCCGGCAGGGGACCGCGGACATTGTCAAAGTACGCAAGCCCGCCAACCGGACCGATGGGTGACACCTTGACCGCCGAGACGCCACTCTCCCACGCGTCCAGGATCTCCGTCGGCGTCAGGGCACCCGGGAAGAAGGGGACGCCGCGGGCCGCGGCTGCATCAACCAGCGGCCGCCGGAAGACCTGACTGACCAGGAACGCCGCGCCGGCGTCGATCGCGTCGTGGACGTGCTCCGCGGTCCGTACCGTTCCGATGCCCACCACCAGGTCGTCCGGCATCGACGACAGCACGTCCTTCATCGCGTCGATGGCCCCGGAGGTGGTGAGGGTGAACTCGACACACCTGAAGCCTGCCTTGTACAAGGTCTCGGTGGCCGGACCAAAGGCGTCCGCGGTCGGTGCGCGCAGGATCGCGATGACGGGGGTGGGGGCAAGGACCTCGAGTAGCTCGCTCACGTCGGCCGACTCTCCTCAGTTGGGAACAGCAGATTGCAGACAACGTAGCCTATCGTCCACCTACCTGCATAGTGCCTGCCCACATATCTGGCGTCTACATATGTAGCAGGAAGAGGAGCGAGCGGGTAGCCCGGGTACTAAACCCCGGGGTAGTTGTGCAGGGCGTTGCCCGGCGCCATCAGCTCCAGGGTGTGCTTGGCCGCACGAAGAGCACGCACGATTTCTTCCTCGCGGCCAATGCTGAGGCGCTCGACCGGCACCGAGCAGCTGATTGCATCCAGATAGGCGCCGCCGAAGCGTAAAGCGACCGCATAGCAGGTGATGCCAGGCACGTTCTCCTCTTCGTCCACGGCAAAACCACGGCTTTGGGTCTCCTCCAGCTGGGTGCGCAGCTCGGCACCGTCGACGACGGTCTTGGGGGTCAGCGGGGCCAACGTCTGGGGTAGATGAGCAGACAGTCCCTGTTCGCCGTTGCTCCGCAGCTGCTCAGCGAGCAGGGCCTTGCCCATCGCGGTCGTGAATGCCGGCAGTCGCCGACCTACCCGGCTGAAGGGCCGCAAATACTGGCTGGACTCGTGTGTCGCAAGGTAGACCACGTCGGATCCCTGCAGCCTGCCGTAGTGGACGGTCTCGTCCAGCTGCATGCTCAGGTTGCCGATCTGCGGCTGGACGATCCGAAGAATCGGGTCCACATCGAGGTACGTAGTGCCGGCCAGCAGGGCTTGGATCCCTATGCTGTAGAGCGTCCCGGTCGGGTCGGTCCGGACCCACCCGCGGTCCAGCAGAGTTCGGATCAGCGCGTAGATACTGCTCCGCGGGGCGTTGAGCTGCTCACTGATCTCACGTAGCCTCATCGGCTGGTGCCGCCGGGCGGCAAGGAGCTCCAGCAGCTCAACCGTCCTGGCCGCGGATTTCACCTCGCGAATGCCACCACCGTCGGCCGGTTCGGCCGCTGTTGCGTTCGGTTGCTCAGCGTCACCCAGCTCCACGAGCACCTTCCTCTAGTCAAAGTGAACCTGTTGACCGTATCAGTATGTAGACGAGCGCTTCTGATGTAACACTGCAAGCAGGCGGTGGATGACTCTTGACAGCACCCGTAACCTAACCTACAGTTTGGGAAAACGCTTTCACAATCAATGGCGAAAGGGAAATGCAATGGCTGTAACCCGAAGGCAGTTTCTGATCGGAGGCGGGGTCGCCGTAGCGGCGATGACCACGGGATTGGCCGCCTGTGGCTCCAACTCCGAAAGCGGCGGAAGCGCCGACGGATCGGCCGACCTGCAGTTCGCCTGGTGGGGCAACGAAGTCCGGAACAAGAACACGGACGCCGCGATCGCTGCGTACATGAAGGCCAACCCCAATGTGAAGATCTCCGGCCAGCCGGGGGAGTTCGCCACCTACTGGGACAAGCTCGCCACCCAGACGGCCGGCAACACGGCCCCGGACATCATCCAGATGGACATGGCCTACATCGCGGAGTACGGCAGCCGCGGCGCACTCCTAGACCTGGGCGAGGGCGGCGCGGACGTGTCGAAGTTCGCCGAGGGCACAGTCGACTCCGGCAAGATCGACGGCAAGCTGGTTGGGCTCAACGCCGGCATCAACACTCCTACCATCCTGGCCAACCCCGCGGTCTTCGAAAAGGCCAAGATGGACCTGCCCGATGACACCACCTGGACCTGGGACCAGGCCAAGGAGGTCGGTGCCGAGCTGACCTCGAAAGTGGGCGGCGGAGTGTTCGGCATGTCCTCCATCTTCAACGACGCCACCCTGAGTGCATTCCTCCGACAGCACGGCAAGGAGCTGTTCGTTGACAAGGGGCTCGGCTTCGAGGCTGCTGACGTCGTGCCCTGGTTCGAGATGCAGGTCGCGTACGAGAAGGCTAAGGCGATTCCTTCGGCGGCGGCGGTCAGCGAGGAAGCCAACAAGCCGCTCGATCAGAGTGGGCTGGTCACTTCCAAGGCTGGCATGGCCATGTTCTGGTCCAACCAGGTGGAAGCCGTCAACGCAGCCTCCGGTGGGGAGATGGCGATCCTTCGATACCCGAGCATCGCCGGCAAGGCGACCGAACGCAAGGCTTGGTACAAGGCGGGACAGCTGTTCTCGGTGTCCGCCCGAACCAAGAATCCCGACGCCTCAGTGGCATTCGTCAACTGGTTGGTGAACTCCCCTGAGGCCGCTGCCATCAACCTGGCGGAGAGAGGCATCCCGGCCAATACTGAGATTGCGGCCAGTATCCAGTCCAAGCTGTCGCCGGCTCAGAAGTCGGTGGCGAAGTTCATCGCCGACATCAAGCCGGAGCTTGCCGAGACCCCGATTGCACCGCCGCCCGGTGGTGGCACGCTTGCCGCGGTCATGACCCGCTACCAGACCGATGTGCTGTTCGGTCGGACGAGTCCCGCCGACGCGGCGACCAAGTTCGTGGACGAGCTCAAGTCGAACCTGACGGGCTAGCGACATGAGCGCCATCTCAGAGCTCTCGCACATCAAGGTCACCAAGGCCAAGTCGCCGGAAGAGCGCCTGGCCCGGAGGAAGGAAGCCACCAGGGACAACAAGGCCGGCTACCTGTTCTTGCTGCCGTGGCTGGTCGGCCTGGTGGTGATCACCATCGGGCCGATGATCGCGTCGCTGTATCTGTCGTTCACCAACTACAGCCTGATCCAAGCACCGGAGTGGACCGGTCTGGCCAACTACGCCCGGATGCTCGACGATGCGAGACTGCACCACTCGCTCAAGGTCACCTTCATCTACGTGTTCGTCTCCGTCCCGCTGCAGTTGATCTTGGCCCTGGGCATCGCATTGCTGCTGGACAAGGGAATGCGGGGACTGGCGCTCTATCGATCGATCTTCTATCTGCCGTCAATGCTAGGCGGCTCAGTGGCGATCGCGTTGCTGTGGCGCCAGATGTTCGGCACCGACGGAATCGTGAACCAGATTCTCAGGCTGTTCGGGCTGGAGGCGACCACAGGCTGGATCTCCGATCCGAAGTACGCCTTGGGCACGATCATCTTGTTGCACATCTGGACGTTCGGCTCTCCGATGGTCATCTTCCTCGCCGGCCTGAGACAGATCCCCGGCATGTACTACGAGGCCGCCTCGGTCGACGGTGCGACGCGATGGGTGCGGTTCACCCAGATCACGCTGCCGCTGTTGTCGCCGATCATCTTCTTCAACCTCGTGCTGCAGATCATCGGCGCCTTCCAGTCGTTCACCCAGGCCTTCGTGGTTTCGAACGGGACCGGCGGGCCGTCGGACTCGACCCTGTTCTACACGCTGTATCTGTACCAGCGCGGCTTCGGCCAGTTCCAGATGGGCTACGCCGCGGCAATGGCCTGGCTCCTAGTGGTCATCGTCGGAGTGCTGACCGCAATCAACTTCTTCGCCTCCAAGTATTGGGTGTTCTACGATGACTGATCTGCGAACTAAGACGGTGCCCGAAGAGCGGGTGGTGCGTCCTGCCGCCGAGACACCGGCCCATAATCGGCTCGTCATGTTGGGAAGGGGACGCTCTCTTCTCATGGATGCGTTGCTGATCCTGGCCAGCCTGGTGATTATCTATCCACTGCTGTGGATGCTGGTCAGCTCGTTCCGACCGACCGATGTCATCTTTCGCAGTCCTGGTCTCTGGGTGAATGACCTTGTTCTCACCAACTACACCCAAGGCTGGCACGCGCTGGGCAACCCGTTCGGCCACTACCTGATGAACTCGGCGCTTGTGGTGATCGGCGCGGTCGCCGGCAACCTGCTGTCATGCTCGCTGGCGGCCTACGCCTTTGCCCGACTGAGGTTCCGGCTCAAGACGCTGTGGTTTTCGATCATGCTGGTGACGATCATGCTGCCCATCCACGTCGTTGTGGTCCCGCAGTACATTCTGTTCAACCAGCTGGGCTGGGTGAACACGTTCATTCCGCTGGTCCTGCCCAAGTTCATGGCCACCGATGCCTTCTTCGTGTTCCTCATGGTCCAGTTCATCCGAGGCATCCCGCGGGAGCTGGATGAGGCGGCCCGGATCGACGGCTGCGGGCACTGGCGGATCTTCGCCAGAGTGATGCTTCCGCTGATGGGGCCGGCGTTGGCCACTACGGCGATCTTCACCTTCATCTGGACCTGGAGTGACTTCTTCACCTCGCTGATCTACCTCACCTCGCCGGAGAAGTACACAGTTCCGGTCGCGCTGCGCGGGTTCCTGGACTCCACCAGTGGCAGCAACTGGGGGGCCATGTTCGCCATGTCGATCGTGTCCTTGGTCCCCATCTTCCTGGCATTCCTGTTCGGCCAGAAGTTCCTCGTCAAGGGGATCGCCACCACCGGCGGCAAATGACCCGCTACCTCGATCTCCACCCCCCTCGGCCCGCACGTACCTTGATCCACACGGGCGTGCCAAGCACCCTCAACTCCGAAAGGCACCACAAACCGTGACTTCCAAGCGACGCTACGTCGTGGTCGGAACCGGCCACCGCGTCCACATGTATCTCGATGCCATGGTCGGCGCCCACCGGGACGACGCCGAACTGGTCGGGATGCTTGAGCCCAACCCCGGCCGGCTGGCGGTGCACCTCAATCGGCTGGCCGAGGCTGGCCTCGATGTCACCACGATCGTTACCGGGCACCCCGATGACCTGGAGCGGGTGATCGAACAGACGCGTGCCGACCGGGTGATCATCACCTCTCCGGACTTCACCCACGCCGGACTGATCGTCCGGAGCCTGGACGCCGGCGCCGACGTGGTGGTCGAGAAGCCGCTGACGATCGATCCGGAGAGCACCCGCCGGATCGCGGAGGCGGTCGACCGTACGGGTCGCCAGGTAGTGGTAACGCACAACTACCGGTACTCCCCGCGCAACTCCGCGCTCAAGGAGCTGATCAAGAACGGCTCAATCGGGACGCCGCTGTCGGTCACCTTCGAATGGGTACTCGACACCGCGCACGGGGCCGACTACTTCCGGCGCTGGCACCGGGACAAGGCAAACTCCGGCGGTCTGCTGATCCACAAGGCGTCACATCACTTCGACCTGATCAACTGGCTGCTCAGTGATGCGCCGTCCCAGGTGTACGCCCGCGGCGGCGTACGGTTCTACGGTTCCGACAACGCCGACGCTCGTGGGTTGCCGAGCCGTCCGGATCGGGGCACCCACGATGGTCCGCACAGCCCGTGGGAGCTGGATCTGCGCCAGGATGCCCGGCTCAAGGCGCTCTACCTCGATAACGAGTCCTACGACGGGTACCGCCGCGACCAGGACGTGTTCGGCCCGGGCATCACCACCGAGGACAACCTCGCGGTGATCGTCGACTACGAGTCCGGGGCGACGCTGAGCTACTCCCTGAACGCCCACTCCCCGTGGGAGGGCTACCGGATCTACCTGAACGGCACCGAGGGCCGCGCCGAGCTCGAGGTAATCGAGCGGGCGGCCGTCCTGACCGACGCGGAGGGCAACCTGGTTCTCGACCCGAGCGCCCAGCCCGAGTCGTCGATCCGGAGCGACGGTCAGCGACTGACCCTGCAGCGCCACTGGGAGGCGGCGCAGGACATCAAGATTCCGGAGGGCGAGGGTGGTCACGGCGGCGGCGACGCCTTGCTGCTGGCCGATGTCTTCGTCGGTCCCGGTGAGGACTGGCTGGAGCGACCGTCGGACTGGGTGGACGGCGTTCGCTCGATCGCGGTCGGAATGGCCGGCAACGAGTCGCTCCGGACCGGACTGCCGATCAAGGTGGCCGATCTGGGTCTCGGCGTGGACCTGTCCCGCTGAACCGGGGACAGGTTTACTGCCCATGAATCCCCGCAGAGCCCACCAGGGAACGGTTCCACCCGCCCAACACGATGTAATTGGAGGAGCAACAGCATGAGTCGAGTCGTGGTGACCGGTGGTGCCGGTCGGCTGGGCCGCAGCATCGTCGCGGGTCTGCGGGAGGCCGGACATGCCGTGCTCTCGGTGGACCGTCACGTCGATGACGACCCGGACAGCGCACAAGCGGATCTGCTCGACCCGGCGGCGGCGCAAGCGGTGATGGCTGACTTCGCCGCCGAGGCCGTCGTCCACCTGGCCGCGATCGCCACCCCGTTCAGTGCGCCGGAGCGGCAGATCTTCCACACCAACACGACGCTGGCCTACACCGTCATCGAGGCGGCAATCGCGGTGGGCGTCCAACGGGTGATCGTGGCCAGCAGTCCCACTGTCTACGGTTACGGGTCGCCCACGGGTTGGGTTCCGGAGTCGCTGCCGCTGGATGAGGAAGCGCGGACCCGACCATGGAACGCGTACTCGCTGTCCAAGCTGGTGGCCGAGAACGTGGTCTCCATGTTCGCCGCGCAGTACGGCGACCGGATCCGCCTCGCCGCCTTCCGGCCCTGCTATGTGATCGCTCCGGAGGAGTGGCGCGGCGCGCTCACCCAGCAAGGTCACACGGTCGCGGACCGGCTGGCCGACCCGGCCCTGTCGGCGCCGGCTCTGTTCAACTACCTCGACGCCCGGGATGCCGCCTCGTTCGTCCTCCGGCTGCTGGAGCGGATGGACTCGATCCCCAACGGGGAAACCTTCATGGTCGGGGCTGACGACGCCCTGGCGGAGCGGCCGCTGGCCGACCTGCTGCCGGCCTACCACCCCGGGACCACAGCGGCCGCCGCCGTCCTGACCGGCACCGCCCCGGCGTTCTCCAACGAGAAGGCTAAGCGACTCCTCGGCTGGTACCCCGAGCACACCTGGCGCAACGAGTTGGTGCGCCCAGCGGATGTCCAGGAGTCCGCTGCGGCCTCGCAGCATGGGGGCACTCGGTGACCGACCACCAAGAGGCGTCCGCCGGCTCGGCCGCTCGGATCGCCGACCTGCGCACGTCATGGCATGAGCTCGCGCTGTCACGTCCATGGGCCGCAGACGTCACCAAGGTGCACGTGATCGGCGTGCAGGTAACCGACACCACCGGCGCGGTCGGCACCGGCCTGTCCTGGACTCCGTCCATCGGAGCGCATGCGGTCCGCGCGATGCTGGATCACGACATCCGTGACGCCGTCCTGGACGGGCCGGTGGACCCGGAGGTGCTGTGGCCGCAGCTGTGGAAGAGGCTGCACGAGGCCGGCTCGGGTGGCGTGACGACAATCGCGATGAGCGGCCTGGACCTCGCGCTCTGGGATCTTGCCGGCCGACGGCGCGGACTGTCGGTGTCCGAGCTGATCGGTCGACGCCGCGACAAGGTGAGGGTGTACGGCAGTGGGGTCAACCTGCACTACTCCCTGGACCAGCTGGTGGCGCAGGCCCGGCGCTGGCTGGCCATGGGCTACCGCGCGGTGAAGATCAAGGTGGGCAAACCGGACCTGGTCGAGGACTGTGAGCGGGTGGCCGCCGTCCGGGAGGCGATCGGACCGGACGTCGCACTGATGATCGACGCCAACCAGCGGTGGGATCTGGATCAGGCAACCAAGGCGATGGCCGCGCTGGAGGCTTTCGGCCCGGCCTGGATCGAGGAGCCGCTGCTTGCCGACGACCTCCCCGCGCATGCTGAGCTGCGTCGCCGCATCCAGACCCCGATCGCCCTCGGGGAGAACCTGCACACCATCTTCCGGTTCCGCGACGCGATCGACTTGGGCGCCTGCGACATCATCCAGCCGAACGTGGTGCGGGTCGGCGGTATCACCCCGTTCCTGCGGATCGCCGCGCTGGCGGCCCAGCGCAACGTCATCTTGCACCCTCACCTTCTGCCCGAGATCTCCGGGCAGCTGGCTCTCACGCTCGAGTCGCCGGCCATGGCCGAAGACGTGGAGGACGCCTCCTTCAGCGCACTGGGTCTGCTCCGGTCCCCATCGCCAGTGGTGATCCAGGACGGTGAGCTGTACGCGACCGGTGCGCCCGGCCTCGGTCTGGAGCTGCGCGCATGATCAACCACGACGCAGAGCAGCGCACCCGGCCGACCGCTGTAGGCCGGTCGGATCAGCGAGTCGGCCCGCCGCGACTGATCCTGGTCGGTGTGGGCGGCTACGGGCTGGTCCACGCCGGACGGATCGCGAAGCTCCAGGCCGACGGTGTGGTGCGCCTGGTGGCAGCCGTCGACCCCATCCGCGACGTGCCACCCCCGGCCATCGACGGCACCCCGATGTACTCCGACCTGGAAGCGGCGCTGGCCTCGGAGGGGCCGGTCGACGTGGTGGTCATTGCTGCACCCATCGGCGAGCACGTCCGGCTCGCTGAGCTCGCCATGATGGGCGGTGCAGACGTCCTGCTGGAGAAGCCACCGGTCGCCGCGCTCGACGACTTCACCCGGCTGCTCGACGTCGAGCGACGGACCGGGCGGGTCGTCCAGGTGGGCTTCCAGAGCCTCGGCGCGGAGGCGGCACGCCTCTTCGAGCAGGACGCCTTCGGTATCGGTGAGATCGTCAAGGTCACGGCCACGGGTGCCTGGTCGCGGACGGCCGGCTACTGGGACCGATCACCGTGGGCCGGTCGCCGGAGCCTGGACGGACAGCCCGTGGTGGACGGCGTGGTCACCAACCCGCTGGCCCACGCGACCGCTACCGCCCTGGCGCTCGTCGGCTGTCGGGAGCTCGGCGATGTCGCGGCGGTGGACACAGATCTCTACCGCGCCAACGCGATCGACAGCGACGACACCTCGGTGGTGCGGATCCACACCACCACGGGCCTGATTGTGACCTGTGCGTTCACGTTGTGCGCGTCCGAACAGGACGACGAGCCAGTGGTGCATGTCGACGGTTCCAACGGGCACGCGGAGTACGCCTACACCGCTGACCGGATCGACCTCGAGATCGACGGGCAGACCAGCACGGTCACGGTTGCCCGGATTGATCTGCTGGAGAACCTGATGGCGTACCGGCGGGGTGAGTCCGCTCTGCTCGTGCCGCTCGCCAGCACCGGCGCTTTCATGCGGGTGCTCGACGCGGTCGCACAGTCTGGTGAGCCGGTACGGATCGATCCTCGCGCCATCACCTGGTCGGGGGAGGGTCCGGACCGTCGTCCCGTGGTTGTGGACGTGGAACAAGCGATGGCACAAGCGGTGGCGACGGGGAAGACCTTCACCGAGCTGGGGCTGCCCTGGGCCCTTCGCAGTCGGGACACGGTCCTGGTTCGCGGACAGGTCGGCGGGACCGAGGTGCTTCAGTATCGGGACGGGGCCGGCACCATTGCGACCTCCACCCCACGGCCCTACCTGCATCCGGTCCGCACCTTGGCTGGAGTGGTCGTCTCGGCGACCCACCCTGCCGACCACGACTGGCACACGGGGGTCGGCATGGCCATCCCCGATGTCAACGGCACGAACTTCTGGGGCGGCGGGACCTATGCCCCGGATCGCGGTTACCAGTTGCTCGATGACCACGGCGTCGTCGTTGGCGGCCCGGTCGAGCTTGAGCCGTCCGGCTTCCGGCAACAGCTGGAGTGGATCGGCAGCAGCGGTGCGAAGGAGCTGGCGGAGGAGCGTCGGGTCGGCTGGGCCGCTGTCACCGCCGGCGTGTGGCGGCTCGCCTTCGTCAGCTCGCTGACCGCCGACTCTCAGGCCCAGCTCGGGTCGCCGGGCAGCAAGGGCAGGGTCGGCGGCGGCTACGGCGGCTTCTTCTGGCGGTTCCCCAGCTGCGGAAACGTGGAGGTCTTCACACCCACCGCGAGCGGAGAGCAGGCGGTGCACGGCTCCGTCGCACCCTGGGTCGCCTGGTCCGCCGACTTCGCCGCCGGACCGGGCATCAGCGGTCCAGCCACCATCATCGTCGCGGCGGCCAACCCCGCAGGCCGAGCCGAGCCCTGGTTCGTACGGGTGAGCGACTATCCCGGACTGGGCTCAGCACTTGCCTGGGACCGACCGGTCGTGCTGAGCGCCGGCGAGCCGCTGGAGCGTCGCTTCGACATCTGGGTCGCCGACGGGCGGCTGGACTTCGACGCCGTTGCCGCGGCGGTCGGCGCGCGATGAGCGAGGTCGGCGACCGCGAGGTGAAACGCCAGCGGGTGCTCGCGATTCTCGAGCGAGGTGCGGCTGATGCGGTCGTGCTCACCAGCGCCGCCACGGTGAACTGGTACCTGGACGGAGCCCGAACCCACGTCTCGTTGGCGGCTGAGCCCGTCGTCGCGGTACGCGTGGACCGTGCCTGCGACGAAGTGTGGCTGACCTCAAACGAGGCTGCCCGGCTGATCGCAGAGGAGCTGCCGCCAGGCGTCGTGGTCAAGCAGCGACGCTGGTACGAGCCGCTACCACCGCTGGGCGGCCTGCCGGAGGCCGCGCTGGAGCGCGAGCTGCGGGAGGCGCGCTCGCCGTTGCTCCCCGGCGAGACCTCCCGGTTCGCCGAGCTTGGCGCCGACGCCGCACAAGTGCTGACCGCGGTGCTGACGGCGGCCGAGCCTGGCTGGACGGAACGTCAGGTGGCCGCCGAGGTGGCGCGCGGGCTGGTCGATCGAGGGGCCGAGCCTTTGGTCATCCTGGTTGCGGGAGCCGCCCGATCCGGGCTGCCTCATCCGCTGCCCACCGGCGCCCCGATCGGCGAGCGCGCGTTGGTAGTGGTCTGCGCTCGCCGGCACGGCCTGATTGCGAACCTGAGCCGTCTGGTGGCCTTCGGGCAGCGCAGCCAGGAGGAACGTGCACTGCAGGACCAGATTCTCCACGTCGAGCAGGAGGCGTTCGACGCAACCCGGCCAGGCGCCCGGCTTGCCGAGGTGCTGGCAGTGATCGACAAGGCGTACCAGACCGCGGGCTTTCCCGCCGAGCACTGGCAGGGACACCATCAGGGCGGAGCCGCCGGGTACGCGGGGCGTGACCCCCGCGCAACACCTGACTCCGACGATGTGGTGCGTGTCGGGCAAGCATTTGCCTGGAACCCCTGGGCCCCCGGCGCCAAGGTCGAGGACACCTGTCTGCTCACCACCTCGGGCCTGGACATGCTGACCGTCGACCCCGGATGGCCGACGGTTACGGTGGGCGGCCGCGCCCGACCCGAGGTCCTGGTCCGCTGAGTGGGGAATGTCGTCGCGCTCAGGCGCGGACGATGAGCGGGCTGCTCTCCCGGAGCACCGGCACCCCGTAGATCGGCACCCTCGTGTCACCGTTCTGCTCATCGTCGAGCGCGCACTCGATCGCTCGCCGGCCGATCAGCTCGAGTGGGAGAGACACGGTGGTGAGCGCCGGCGTGATGTCGCGCAGGCTGTAGATGTCGTCGAACCCGGCCACGGCGACGTCCTCGGGCAACCGCACCCCCGCGCTGCGCAGGTACGCCATGGCGCCCCCGGCCATGATGTCGTTCACGGCGAAGATCAGCTCAACCTCGCCAAGGCCCCGTCGCCGCAGCTCCGCGGCGGCGAGGAAGCCGCCATCACGGGTGAAGTCGCCGGTCACCAGCCACCTGTCGTCGATCGGGTGACCGTGCTCCGCGAAGGCGGCCGCGAAGCCCTCCGCCCGCTCGCGGGCGGTGTTCAGGTCCCCCGGTCCGGTGAGGATGGCCGCGGATCGGTAGCCGTGCTTGATCAGCTGTCCGGCCAGCGCGGCAGCGCCCTCACGATTGCGGATGTCGATGGTGCGAAACGGGAGCTGCGGTTGGGACACCATGGTGACCCGACCGCCGGCCTTCTCGTAAGCCTTCAGCTCATCGCCTAGCTCACGGTCCGAACCGAGGGCCGCCCAGCGCGAGCCGACCAGGATGATGCTGCGCGGCCGCTGACCCCGGAACATCCGGACCATTGCGGTCTCACGGGCCCGGCGTCGTTCGGTCGAACCGATCGTGACGATCAACCCCCGCTCCTCGGCGGCCCGCATCACCCCGGACGCGATGCTCGAAAAGTACGGGTCCGAGATGTCGGCGACCACCAGGGCGACGGTCGACGTACCGCCCTTGGCGACGGCCTGCGCTGCCAGGTTGGGGGAGTAGTCCAGGGTCCGTGCCGCAGCGAGCACCCGCTCGCGGTACTCCGGATTCACCTTACGACTGCTACCGTTCAGCGCCCGCGAAGCCGTGGCCAGCGACACTCCAGCGACGCGGGCGACCTCCTCAAGCGTGGGGGCACCCGACGCACGTTCGGTATTCACCTGCTCCGAGTCTCCTTCGTCTTGTGCCCAACCGTCAGCTGGGGCAGGCCGCATCCTGGAAAGTAGCCTGGAATGCGTCTTCCGAGGAGAATACCCGGGAATGAACTCTGTAAGCGGCGGGGGTTGCCATCTCTATGAGTGCGGACTGCACAGATTCGGGAAAGTGCTTGCCGGAGGAGCGCCGGCGACGCGACTCCGCGACTATGGACGACATCTGACCCGCTGGAAAACTGCTCCCAGCGGTCAGGATCGACCCCGTTCGGGGGCCGATGGCGTGCAGTCGTCGCGGATTTTCAGCGGAACCTCGCTGAGCACCGGCAGCCGCCTTACGCCAGCTCCTTCAGCGGAACTTCGGGGTTGGCGAGGTGGCCCGGGTCCACCTCGTGGCGCGACAGGATGAGCCGTTCGATGTCGTCGGCGACGTCCCAGACGTTGACGTTCATGCCCGCCAGCACGCGGTTGTCGTTCAGCCAGAAGACAATGACCTCACCCGGGGCGGTGTGCCGTCGGAAGACGACCCGGTCATAGCCGCCCGGGCTCGCCCACCCGGTGTACTCCATGCCGAGGTCGTACTGGTCGGAGAAGAAGTAAGGCGGCTGGGTGTCGGTCGCCTCGCCACCCATCATCACCTTGGCTGCCAGGGCACCGTGACGGCGGGCGTTCGCCCAGTGCTCAACGCGGAGTCGCTGACCCAGCTCGGGGCGCCAGGCGTTGGCGACGTCCCCGGCGGCGTACACGTCGGGGTTCGAGGTGCAAAGGTGCTCGTCGACGGTGATGCCATTGTCGACATGCAGGCCTGCGTCGACCGCGAGCTGGACGTTAGGGGTGATCCCCACACCCACCAGGACCAGGTCGGCCGCAATGACGTCGCCGCTGTCCAGCATGACCCCGGTGACGGTACCGCCCTCACCGGTGAACGCGGTCACCCCGACACCGCAGCGCAGATCTACGCCGTGATGCCGGTGAAGGTCGGCGAACATGGCCGCCGCTTCGGATCCGAGGATGCGCGCCAGCGGTAGCTCAGCAGCTTCGAGCAGCGTGACCTCCAGCCCTGCCGAGCGGGCGACGGCTGCGGTCTCCAGACCGATCCAGCCCGCGCCAACGATGACGACGTGGTGCGCCTGCCCGAAACCCGCTCTGATCCGGTCGCTGTCCTCGACGTTGCGGAGGTAGTGGATGCCGTCGAGGTCGGCACCTTCGATGGTGAGACGCCGAGGACTCGAGCCCGTGGCGAGCAGGAGCTTGTCGTAGCCGAACTGTCTCTGGTCGACAGTGCTGACGGTACGTGCGCTCAGGTCGAGTGCCGCCGCTCTGGTCCCGACACAGAGCTCGACGTGGTGGTCGACGTACCAGCGCTCGGGGTGAACGAAGATGCTCTCGCGGTCAGCCTCGCCTTGGAGGTAGCCCTTCGACAGCGGCGGACGTTCGTACGGTCGGTGGATCTCCTCGCCCAGCAGCGTGATGGTTCCGTCGAAGCCATCCGCACGCAGAGTCTCCGCCGCAATCGCGCCGGTCAGGCCGGCCCCGACGATCAAGAAGCCGGGCCCGGTCATGACGTGGCCCGGCTCGGAGCGACGATTGAGAAGAACTCCGCCCTCGAGGAGGCGTCGTTGCGCAGCTGGCCGTGCAGCGCAGAGGTGACGGTGCTGGTGTTGGTTGCTCGGACGCCCCGAACGGTCATGCACAGGTGCTCAGCCTCCACCACCACCCCGACGCCTCTCGGTGCCACGTTCTCCCGAAGCCAGTCAGCGATCTGCTGGGTCAGTCGCTCCTGGACCTGTGGGCGACGGGCGAACAGTTCCACTACCCGGGCCAGCTTGGACAGACCCAGGATCCGGTCGCCGGGCAGGTAGCCGACGTGGGCCACGCCGATAAAGGGCAGCAGGTGGTGCTCGCACACCGAATGCACCGGGATCGAGCGCGCGATGATCAGCTCGTCGTATCCCGCGTCGTTCGGGAAGGTCGTCAGGTCGAAGGGTCGAGGAGTGAAGAGCTCGGCATAGGCCCGCGCCATCCGTGCCGGAGTGGCGGACAGGCTCTCGGTGTCGAGCTCCACCCCTAACGCAGCCAGGAACGCGAAAGCCGCCCGCTCGGCCGCCACCAGGTCAGGTTCGTCCGCACCCCGCACCACCCGCAGCGGGCGGACCCTTCCTACCTCATCCGTCGCCGGGTCCGGGTGTTCGCCGGTGAGCGCGGTGGTCACAGCGTGCTCCCGACCGTGCGTCCAGGCCGGCTGATAGGCCGGGCGGGCGTGTGCGGCCGAGTCGCCCTCGGCGCTGCGGCTGCTTGATGGGTCCACATCGTTGACTCCTTCATCTAACGGACAGTACATTTGACGTTAGAACTAGACCGCTCTTTCGTCAAGAGATGTGTCCGATAGAAGAAGGTGGATTGTGAGCCGCGATGACTTCAGCGAACGCGTCGCCGGCGTTGCGGCGCTCGCGGAGCCGGTCCGACGGGACCTCTACCGGTACGTCGCCGCGCAAGCTGAGCCGGTGAGCAGGGACCAGGCCTGCGAGGGCCTGAAGATCGCCCGGCACACTGCTAAGTTCCACCTGGACAAGCTGGTCGAGGAGGGCCTGCTCGTCACAACCTACAAGCGGCTCAGCGATCGCCGTGGCCCCGGCGCCGGCCGGCCAACCAAGCTGTACCGCCGGTCGGACCGGGAGCTGTCGGTCAGCGTTCCTGAGCGGCGGTACGACCTAGCCGGCCAGCTGATGGCGCGGGCCATCGAGGAGTCGGCGCGCAGCGGAGTCCCGGTGATCCAGGCGCTGCAGTCCGCTGCCGCCGAGCTCGGCCGCGGCCTGGGAGATCAGATGCGGTCGCGGATGGAGCGGGGACGCAGTCGGCAACGGCTTCTCGACGCGGCCAGCGAGACGCTCACGGACTACGGGTACGAGCCCAGCCAGGACGGCAACACCCTCCACCTCGTCAACTGCCCCTTCCACCTGCTCGCCCAGGACCACACCGACCTGGTCTGCGGCATGAACATGGCCCTGCTCGCGGGCGCGGCCGACCAGGTCGGTGACGACAAGCTGACCGTCCGACTCGACCCGTCGCCAGGCCGCTGTTGCGTAGTGGTCACGGCCGCCTGAGACTTCGCTCGCCCAGACGGACCGGACGTAGTTGGGGCATTCCATGGCAGGGACTTTTGCCCTTTGTGCGCTGTTTCAGCAGCCGAACTTGTTCCAGCCGTAGGTCGTGGCGACCAAACGGGGACGCGACCCCCCGCTCCTGACTGCGCTCGGTCTACGTGATGATGAGACATGCCCTCGGCGCCCGGCAACATGTTGTTCTTCCTCACTGATCAGCATCGCTACGACACCCTGGGCTGCAATGGGAACACGGTGGTGGACACCCCGACACTCGATGCCCTGGCCGCCGAGGGAACGGTGTTCGACCGCTTCTACACTCCGACCGCGATCTGTACGCCGGCGCGGGCCAGCCTGCTCACCGGTGCCGCGCCGTTCCGGCATCAGCTGCTGGCGAACTACGAGCGCAACGTGGGCTACCGCGAGGAGCTTGCCGAGGACCAGTTCACCTTCGGCCGAGCGCTGCGCGGGTGCGGGTACAACGTCGGCCTGGTGGGAAAGTGGCACGTCGGGACCGAGCTCACCGCAGCCGATTACGGCTTTGACGGCGAGGACTTCAGGGGCTGGCACAACCCTGTCGACCACCCAGCGTATCTGCGCTACCTGGCCGACCACGAGCTGCCGCCATACGCGATCTCGCGCCAGATGCGTGGCACCTTTCCCAACGGCAACGAGGGCAACCTGATCGCCGCCTGTCTGGATCAGCCGGTCGAGGCGACGTTCGAGTACTTCCTCGCCGAGCGGGCCATCGAGCGGCTGCGGCAGTATGCGGCCGACTACAAGCAAGGCCAACGGCCGTTCTTCTTGGCGACACACTTCTTCGGCCCGCACCTGCCGTACATCGTGCCGGAGCAGTATCTCGACCTGTACGACCCCGACGACATCACGCTGCCCGCCTCGGTGGCAGAGACGTTCGCCGGCAAGCCGCCGGTGCAGGCCAACTACTCAGCGCACTGGGCGTTCGACACGATGACGGAGGCTGAGTCGCGCAAGCTGGTGGCGGCGTACTGGGGCTACGTCACCTTGATCGACCAGCAGATCGGCCGGATCATCGACGCGGCGCGCGAGCTGGGAGTGCTGGATGACAGCACCGTCTTCTTCTCCGCCGACCACGGAGAGTTCACCGGCGCGCACCGGCTGCACGACAAGGGGCCGGCGATGTATGAGGACATCTATCACCTGCCTTGCGTGGTCCGAACACCTGGCCAGGCGTCGGGCCGGACCGACCGGTACGCGACCTTGATCGACTTCACCGCGACGGTGCTGGACGTTGCGGGCATGGACCCGGGCCTAGCGGTCGACGGTCGATCACTGCTGCCGCTGCTCCGAGACGAGCAGGTGGAGTGGCCTGTTGACCTGGTCCTGGAGTTCCACGGCCACCATTTCCCGTACCCGCAGCGGGCTCTGGTCGCCAACGGCATCAAGCTGATCGTCAACCCGGAGTCGGTCAACGAGCTGTACGACCTCCGGCACGATCCCGACGAACTGCACAACCGCTACCACCATCCGGAGCTGGCGGGCGTCCGCGATGCGATGATGCAGCGGCTCTACACGCTGCTGCGCGACCGCGGGGACAACTTCTTCCACTGGATGTCCACCATGTACAACGTCGGCGCCAAGGACTACGACCCGACCCTCAGCTCGTTTGAAACGCAGACGTGAGGCGCGCCATCACGCAGGCCCCGGCCGCCGTCTTGCACAGCCGGTCGCCGGCTCAGGGACGCCGCTCATGAATCTGCAGGCTCACGTCGACCTCTCCACCGTCCCTCTCGGCGCGGCGATCGACCCCAAGGTCTACGGCCATTTCCTCGAGTCCGCCTTCTTCGGCAACATCGAGGGCGGTGTCTATGACGAGGGTTCGCCGCGCTCCTACCCCGACGGCCCGCTGCAGGGATGCCGCGTCGACGTGCTCGAGGCGTGCGCCGAGCTCGGCGTCCCGGTGCTGCGCTGGCCGGGCGGCAACTTCACCTCGGCCTACTGGTGGCAGGACGGGGTCGGACCCAAGGAGGCCCGACCGCGCCGGCTGGAGCTGGCCTGGGGGTCTGAGGAGAGCAACCGCTTCGGTACGCCGGAGTTCCTGGCTTGGTGTGAGGCAGTGAAGGCGGAGCCATATCTTGCCCACAGCTGCCGCAGCGTGGACGACGCCGTGCGGTGGGTCGAGTACACGAACTATGCCGGTCGCACTGATCTGGCGGACCAGCGGCGACGAGATGGCCGCGACGCACCCTGGGCCGTTCGGCTCTGGGGGCTGGGTAACGAGGTCTATGGCGACTGGCAGATGGGTCACCGCGACGTTGGCCGGTATGTCGCAGACGCCCGCGAGCACGCCAGGTTCATGCGCGCGGTGGACCCGAATCTCCAGTTCGTCGCCGTCGGCCACCCGCGCGAAGACTGGACCGAGGCGGTCGTGGCCGGGCTCGGGGAATCCGTGGAGTACCTGTCCCTGCACCTCTACGGAGCCAGTGAGCACCTGGTGCGGCCCACCGCCGCGGAGTTCGAGGCAGTGGTCGGCCAGGCTGTCCACTTCGAGCGCACGATCGTCGAGTACTCCCGCCAGATCGAGGCCATCGCCGACAGGTGCGGGATCGAGCTGCCGCCGTCGATCGCGATGGACGAGTGGAACATCCGCCACCTGGAGCCGGAGTCCTGGCCGGACCCGCAACCGGGCCCCGACGGCGGAACCGCGGAGCGCCAGATCAGAACTGAGTCGCAGGCGCCGCCCCGCCGCGTCAACCGGCATAGCCCGCGGACCCTTGCCGACGCCTTGTTCTACGCCGGTGTGTTCCACGCTGTGCACCGTGCCGCCCGGCTGCCGGTACCTGTGGCCATGACGAACACCGTCAACCTGGTCAACGCCAACGGCCTGATCAACGTACGTCCTGATGGCATCGTGCGGACCGCCTCGTACTGGGTCTGGGACCTGTACCACAACCACTTCGGTACCAGGCTGACCGCGAACACCGTGATCGCTCCGGCCAGGTACATGTCGGCACGTCTCAGTGACGAGGACCGTGGCCCCGGTGGCGACCTGTTGACCGCAATGACGGGAGTGTCCTACCTCGACGTGTCCTCGTCACTGGACGACGCCGGACGCCTGACGGTTGCCCTGATCAACCGGTCCCCGGCGGAGCGCGTCGACATCCGCCTCAGCCTCGACGGCCGGCATGAGCTGCCTGCGGTTGGGGAGCTGCGCGAGCTGGGGACCGCGACCGGCGACCTCTTCGCAGTCAACACGATCGGCGACGACGACCGCGTCGTGCTCAGTCAGCCGCGCGACGTCCGGATGGATGATGGAGTCCTGACTGTCCCTCCGCACTCGGTCACGTTGCTCACCCTCGGCATCCGCTGAGGCGGCGGACAGCCGCTTCTTCACCGTCAACCACAGCGGGCCCCGTTGCCGTCACCCTGTTCTGGTGCCGCACTGCGATCCGGCTGGAACATTAGGTACATGCGGATTCTGGTGGCCGAAGACGAAGTCCGGCTGGCCTCGCTGCTCGAGCAGTCGCTGACGGAGGCGGGCTGGACTGTCGACCTACAGCACAGCGGCCGGGCCGCGTTGGACGCTGCGTTGGATCAGGGTGGCACCCATGATGTGCTGCTGCTCGACTGGATGTTGCCGGAGATGGATGGCGTCAGCGTCTGTCGCCGGCTTCGCGAGCTCGGGGTCCGGACGCCGGTTCTGATGCTGACCGCTCGTACCACCGTCGTGGACCGTGTCAGCGGTCTTGATGCCGGCGCCGACGACTACGTTGTCAAACCGTTCGACCTGGACGAGTTGCTGGCCCGGCTGCGAGCCCTGCACCGCCGTGCGCACACGGACGATTCCGACGAGGGCCCGTTGCGGGTTGCTGACCTCGTGCTGGATGCCAGGTCCCGTCGAACGGCGCGCGGTGAGGTGGAGATCGAGCTGTCCGCTCGCGAGTTCGCCATCCTGCAGCTGCTGTTGCAACGGGCCGGTCAGCTGGTCACCCGGTCGCAGATTTTGGATGAGGTATGGGACGGGGAGACCGACCTTCGCAGCAACGTCATCGACGTCCACGTGGCCAGCCTTCGGGCCAAGATCGACAGGCCGTTCGGCACGGACACGATCACCACTCTGCGGGGTGCCGGGTACCGGATCGACGGAGGCAACGGATGACACGTATGACGCTCCGGCTGGCCCGGCTCCCGCTCCGCGTCCGGCTCGTCGCGGGTTTCTCGGCAACGATGCTGCTCGTCCTCACCGCGACTGCCGCTTTCGTGTACTGGCGGGTCTCCTTTGCCCTTGACCGCCAGATCAACGAGGAACTGAGCGAGCTCTCCAGCCTGGTAGCGCCTTTCGTCACGCCCGAGGGGCAAATTGCTAGAGAGGCGCCGCGGCTGCCGAGCGACGAGGTCTACCAGGTGCTTGCCGCAGACGGCAGTGTTCTGGCGTACAGCTCCTCGCTGGGGCCAGAGCCGCTACTGGCGGCTGACGTTGCGCGCCGGGCACTGTCGGAACCGGTCAGAGCAGACGTCGGCAGGCTCCTGCCGACCAATCGCCGTCCGCTGCACGCCTACGCGACGGCGCTACCGGTCGCTAGGAGCCAACGCGCGGCACTACTGGTCGTCGGACTACGCCGAGACGAGCGCGATGAGACCTTGCTGGAGCTCCTCGTACAACTGGTCGTGGCCGGGTTCGGCGCGCTGGTGGTGACTGCATTGGTGGGGGATCGACTCGCGCGGCTGGCGCTGCGGCCGGTTGAGCGCTACCGCGCACAAGCTGCGGACATCGTCGCGGGCGCGTCCGGGGTACGACTCGACGTCCCCCCGGACCGCGACGATGAGGTGACCCGCCTGGGCCACACGCTGAACGCGACACTGGACGCGCTCGAGGCCGCGCTGGAACGGGAGCGTCGCTTCGTCAACGATGCTAGCCATGAGCTGCGGACGCCTCTCACGTTGCTGAAGGCTCGGGTCCAGCTCGCCCTGCGGCGGCGTCGAACCGTCGATGAGCACGAGCAGGTGCTCGCCGAGATTGAAACGGATCTGGTCCGGCTGACCCAGCTGGCCGGGCAGCTCTTGCACGTCGGGACGCAGTCAGCCCTGGATGTCGCCGCCGAGCCGACCGACCTCGCCGCCGTTGCGATCCAGGAAGCTGCACGAAGCAACGCGCTGCTCGACGGCGACAGCCCGGGCAGCCAGCAGGCGGTGAGGGTATGGGCGTCCGGTGCCATCTACGTGGCTCTGGGCGAGCTGCAGGTAAGCCAGCTGTTGGCCAGCCTGCTCGACAACGCCTCGGTGCACGGGCGCCCGCCGGTCACCGTCACGGTTGACGCTGTTCCCGGCGCCGGCAGGCTGGTGGTCGTGGACAGTGGCGACGGGATGGACGCCGCCTTGCTGGCCACCGCCACGCACCGGTTCACCCGTGCGGCCGAGTCACGTTCCCGGCCCGGGTTCGGGCTTGGGCTCTCGCTGGTCGAAGCCATCGTCACCCACGCCGACGGCGAGCTGCGGCTCTGTTATGCGGGGACGCATCAGCGGTTCGGCCGGCTCCACCCCGCCCGGTGCGAACACGGCGACGAGATGGCAGTCACGGTTCTCCTGCCACAGAGCTCAGCCGCTCCGGTGCACGCCTTCATGGGTCCTTCATCGGCAACTGCTTAACCTCGAGAACCAACCGGAGTGCGACAGTGGTCGTGAGGCGGGAAGAGGAGGTCTGAGCTGTGTCTGAGCGGCCCGCGACCCTTTCCCGCCATCGAAGGTTGCCGCGGGCCTGGCGGTGGACCATCTGGGTGTTGACGGTGGGAGCTGTCTTCGCCGGGCTGCGTGTACTGCAGAGTGCGCAACCGGCCCCCGTGCCTACGACGTTCTCCACCGGCAAGGTGGTCGTGGTCGGTGTCACCGGCCGCTACCAGCCGGCGGCGGCCGACCGGGCAGTGCTCGAAGTGCACTCGAACCAAGTTCAGGCGGCCGCGGTCTCAGTCCGAGCGCGCTATATTGGCGACTGCGCCGCAGCAGGGTGGGCCACGTTAGGGGCGGGGCGGAGAACCAGCGTCGGATCACTCTGCGACCCACAGGTGGAGCAGCAGCGGGTGAGCGGCTGGGACCGGCTGTTGGCGGCTGCGGCCGCGCGTAATGGCGATGCCCGACTTGGAACGCTTGCCGCGACGGTGCCAGAGTGCGTAGCAGCCGTCGGACCGGGAGCCGCACTCGCAGCAGCACGGCCCGACGGCACAGTAGCCGACTACGACACTGTGCGGGAGTTCGTGGCGGGCGGCCTGCGGACGCCGTGTCCGATCACCGTAGTCGATGCGGGTGGGGAGTCCGACTCGATCATCACCATGCTGGCAGACCGGCCCGACACCACCGTCGTGGTCACCGGGATCGGGCCGGTGGCCGGCTCCCGCGATCCCCAGCTGCAGATTCTCTATGCCGTCCCGGTAACACCTGCCGGGTGGCTGACCTCCGCGAGCACCCGGCGTGACGGCGTCGTCAACCTGACCGACCTGACCCGCACCCTCATTGACTTCGGCCAGCGCGGTACCGCCGGCCATGCAGCGCCGGTGGATGGCGCCCCACTTCAGGTCCGTCCCGGCGAGGTCAGGGCCGATGCTCTCTCCCGTCATCTTGCAGCGGTGGCCGCGCTGTCCGACGCGGTGCTGCGCGGGGACCTGGCCCTGGGTGTCGGAGGCGTCGCTGTGTTCGTGCTGCTGGTGGCCAGCGTGGCAACGGGCAGACTTGCGGCAGCAAGGGTGATACTGGCTTTTGGATGCGTGCTCCCGGCCGCCATGGTGCTGACCGGTGTTGTGCGCTGGTGGGCGGCACGCTCACCGGGTCCGGTTCTTACCCTCGCGGTCGTGGCCTGGGCCGTCGGACTGACCGTCTTGGTCATCACCGTGGCCAACCGTCGCCGCCTCCCTGTTGCGGTCGTCGGGGCTGCGGTGACGGTGGCGACGTTGACCGTAGACGCCGCGCTGGGTGCGGCGATGCAGCCGGGTTCGATGCTCAACTCCAGACCGGTCGACGGCGGACGGTGGTACGGCTTCGGCAACGTCACGTTCGCGGTGTACGCAGTCGCGACGCTGGTGGTTGCCGGCTATCTCGCCGAGCGGTTGCAGCGGGCGGGCCACCGCTCGGCCGCTCTTGCCGCCGTCGCGCTGCTCGGCTTCGGCGCTGTTGTCGTCGAGGGCTGGCCATCAATGGGCGCCGACTTCGGCGGTGTGCTGGTGCTGACCCCGGCTGTGCTGTGGCTGCTCGGCGCCCTGTCGGGCGTGCCGATCACCTGGCACAAGGTGCTATCCGCCGGCGCTGCCGCCGCGTTGCTCGGTGCGACGATCTCCTGGCTGGACTGGCGGCGCGGGGCGGGTCGAAGCCACTTGGGAGCCTTCGTCCAACGGGTCATCGACGGGGACGCTCAGGACGTCATCATCCGGAAGGCGGTCGCTGCAGGACTTTCCCTGACGGCTCCCCTCGGTATCGGCTCGCTGATCATCGGGGCCGTGTTGTGGGTGATTGTCTTCCGCTATGCCGTTCCGGCACTCGCCGACGCGTGCGTGACCCTCCGTGCGGTGGCCGTGGCAGCGTTCGGCGTCGCGGTTCTTGGCACGCTGCTGAACGACGGCGGCGTCAGCGTGTGGCTTACCGTCACGGCATCGTTCACGATCATCGTGTCGGCGTTGTTGATCGATCGGATCTACCACCGACAACGTTGGAGCAAAGGGTCGTTATATGTTCACACCTCAGAACTGGCTGGACCGACTCTTCGAAATTGGCATCATCGGAAAGGGTTTGAACGGGCTTGCCGAAATCATCGGTGGTGTGATCCTGCTGTTCCTCAGCCCTGACCGGATCCATCGCGTCGCAGTCGCACTGACCCAGGTCGAGCTGTCGGATCACCCGAGAGATTTCGTTGCCAACAGAATCCTGCACACCGCCAACGGGCTCACCGGGCAGGCGGTGCTCTTCGGAGCCATCTACCTACTGGCGCATGGCGCCGTCAAGGTGGTGTTGGTCATTGCACTCCTGCTGAACAAGATGTGGGCGTACCCGTGGATGATTGCGGTGTTGATCATCTTCATCGGTTACCAGCTGTACCGCATCGCCCTGAACCCGGCCGTCGCCCTCATCGCCCTCACCGTCTTCGACCTGATCATCGTTACGCTGACCTGGCGCGAGTACGGCCAACAACGGAGGCGTCGGCTGAACCCAGTCACGGCAGCGCGGACTCCAGGGCCGTGACCCGTTGATGGAGTTCCGCCGCCCAGCTGGGGGAGCCCATCCTGAACGGCTCGGCCAGCCGCTGCAGCCGCGCGTGAGCCAGATGCCAGCTGAGGTCCGGTGGGACCGGTCGGATCCGTTCGTAGCCACCCAAGAGTTGCTCCATCGCCGGATCGTCAAGCCCCGCGGCGGCAGCAGAGGCTAGGTCGGCGGCGGGTTGGCCGCGGCCGGCTCGGTCCCAGTCCACCAGGCCGAGCTCTTCGTCCGTGCTGACGATGACCTGATCGAGGGAGAAGTCGCCGTGGCACAGTGTCGGCGTAGCCGGACTCGGCCGGTGCCGCTCCAGGGTGTCCACCACGCGCTCGAGCCGCTCAGCCAGTCCGGGTGCGAGTGTGCCGACCAGCCGTGCTGTGTCGCTAGCTCGGCTCACCTTGGCTGGGAGGGCTCCGGGCGCCTCCACCTGGTGCACCTTGGCCAGGGCCTCGCCAGCGGCTGCGACGTCGGTCGACGCGGAACCAGCTGCCATTGCAACGTCCACTGACACCCCAGGAAGGTAGTCAAGAGCCAACAGACCGGACCGCCGCTTTGCTGCGAGCAGCCTAGGAACCCGCAGCGCACCGGCGGCGAGGCCGGCAACCCCCAGTCGTTCCACCGCATCATCTACTTCCTGACGGCGGTAGGCACGCAGCAAGATCTGGGCCTGCTGCTCGCCGCGCCCGGTCACGCCGACCCAGCGTCGCTGCGGGTTGTAGACCAGCGTCTCGATGTGATGACCGCTCGGATCCAGCTCCAGCAGCCTCGTCACCGTGTCGTCTAAGTCCCGGACCGCGGGAAGGTCCCGGTCTGCGGTGAGCGATGCCAGCAGCAGCCGGCGGTCGGGATCCTGGATCAGTACCGCCGAGGGCGGCGCCTTCAGGACCGCCTTGTCCAGCTTGGGCTGTGCGGCTGCCGAGACAGCCAGCAGAAAGGCGGGGCCGGATCGAAGCCGGAGGGCGGCGACACAGCTGATGCCTTGCTTGTACCTGACGTAGCAGCGCCGCTCCAACACCTCACCGTGTGCCGTCAACCAGACCCGCAACGGCCCGTCATCCACCAACAGGGCAAGGCCAGGAAGCTGCTGGTCTACCAGCACCCCAGGTTTGCTGGAGCTCGTTGCCGGGTGCTCCCGCTGTGCTGCCGCATCGCGGCCCAGTTCGGCATGGTCAGGCACAGACGCCTCACCTTCGGTGCTACTGGTGAAGCCGGCCGAGCTGAGCTCGATCCTGTCGATACCGGTAAACCGGCTCGCCTGGATGGCAGGTACACCAGGCCGATCTCCTTGATCGACCTCTGTCAGGTTAGGGAACCGAACATGAACGGAGGATTAACCGTCAACGACCTCGCTCCGGCAGGCGCGGCGGTGTTGGCAACTGAAACTCAGCTATGGCATCCTCACTTAGGTGAGCCTTACCTACTCTACTGCCGCCTCTGGTCTGCGGGCGTCCTCGGTGTCTGTGGGGTACGGCAACGGCGACGTGGTCAGGAATGTCTCAGTTGTCCTGCCGCCGGCCAAGGTCACCGTGCTGGTCGGTCCCAACGGGAGCGGCAAATCGACGTTGCTGCGCGGGTTGGCTCGGCTGCTCAAGATCAGCGCCGGCGCGGTGATCTTCGACGAGGACCTGGACGTGCTGCGCCTGTCGCGTCGTGATCTTGCGCGTCGGCTGACCGTGCTGGCCCAGTCCAGGCCCACTCCGCAGGGGCTCACCGTGCAGGATGCCGTTGAGCTCGGACGTCATCCGCACCGCGGACGGTGGCGGCACAACGACGCGGGTGGTGCGGCGGCGGTCAAGCGGGCCATGGCGCTCACCGGCCTGACGCCGCTGGCAACACACACCGTGGATTCCCTATCCGGAGGACAGATCCAGCGCGTCTGGCTGGCGAGCTGCTTAGCCCAGGACACGGCGGTGCTGCTGCTCGACGAACCGACCAACCATCTCGACCTGCGCTACCAGGTCGAGCTGCTTGATGTCGTCAGGGATCTCGCCGACCAGCACGGAGTGACCGTGGGTCTGGTTCTTCATGATCTTGGTCAGGCCGCAGCGGTTGCCGACCAGGTGGTGTTGCTGAACGACGGAGAGGTCGTGGCTGCCGGGACTCCCGCTGAGGTGCTGACCAGCGACCTGCTCAGCGCCGTGTACGAGATCGCGATCGAAGTGCAGATCGAACCTGCCACAGGTGAGCTGCATGTCCGGCCCCGAGGCCGGCACAACGCGCGCAACCTGCTGGCGCGCTGAACCAACTATCGAAGGACTGTCATGGATCGTCGTTATTTCATTGCCCTGGGGGCCGCAACGCTCGCGTACCCGCTCGTCGGATGCGGCACGACCGAGGAAGCAATGCAACCGCAGGCCTCGACTAGTGCAGCGGGCACTATCACCGTCACGGATGGCCGTGGCAAGCAGGTGAGGCTCGCCAAACCGGCCAGCAGGGTGGTAACGCTCGAATGGGGCAACACCGAGGACTTGATCACGCTCGGTGTCCAGCCAGCCGGCGTGGCCGACATCAAGGGCTATCGCGGCTGGGTTTCAAGCGCCGCTATCTCCGGCACGCCGCCGGTCGACGTCGGCCTGCGCGGGGAGCCGAGCCTAGAGTCAGTGGCCGAGGCGAAGCCGGACCTGATCCTCGGCATCATGGACAGCATTCCGGAAAGCGCCATGGCGCAGCTGGAGAAGATCGCCCCCGTGGTCGTGCTTAAGGGCGCCGATACAAAAGCGCCGTTCGAGTTGATGCGGCACAACTTCACCACCACAGCGAAGCTGCTGGGCAAGGACGCCGAGGCTGGGACGATCTTGGCTGAGCTCGATGCTCGGATCAACGCTGCCAGGGCGAAGGTCGAGGCGGCGGGCAAGGCTGGTGCGCCGTACGTTTTCGCCTACATCTATGAGACGGGTAACCAGATCGGGCTGCGGATGCACGGCGTGCGTTCCCAGCCGGGGTACTTCGTCGACCAGCTCGGTCTGAAGAACGCCTGGTCCGACCCGGGCGATGACCAGTGGGGCTTGTCGGACGCCGATATCGAGGCCCTGACCAAGCTGCCCGCCAACACGGAGTTCTTGTACTGGGGCAATGCCGACAGCGATCCGGTCAACGGCACGCTTGCGAAGAACGGAGTGTGGAAGGGACTGGGCTTCGTTCGGAACGGCAATGTCACAAAGGCTGCGGACAAGATTTGGGTGTACGGGGGCCCTGCATCGATGGGGCAGTGGGTTGACGATGTCGCTACAGCGATCACCGGCTGACCGATGGCGGTGACAGTCAAGCCCTCCAAGATCACCACCCGGTCCGAGGCTGCCCGACCCGACCTCCGGTCGGTCCGCCGGCCCACGCCGGTGACCGCCTGCGCCTTCGTGGTGATCATGGTTGGCTGGCTCGCGGTCATCGGCACCGTTCATCTGACACAGGGAACCTCCGAGGTTGGACCCGTTGACGTCTGGCGGGTTGCAACCGGCCAGGGCAGCGACCAGGCACTTGCCGTGGTGCTCGCATCTCGGGTGCCCCGGTTGCTAGCCGGGCTGGTGGTCGGAATGGCGCTCGGCGTCGCTGGAGCGGTCCTCCAAGCTGTCGTACGCAACCCGCTCGCAGCGCCGGACACGCTAGCTGTCAACGCTGGCGCGTACCTGGCGCTGACCGCGTGCGCGGCCTTCGGTATCAGCCTTCCCTTGTTTGGAAGCGCAAGCATCGCTTTCCTGGGCGGCCTGGCGGCTGCCGCCGTCGTTCTCGGACTTTCCGCCGGTGGGGCCGCCGCAACCATCCGGCTGGTTCTGGCCGGCTCGGTGATCGCCCTCGGCCTGGCCAGCATCAGCTCGGTACTGTTGCTGATCTTCAGCCAGGAGTCCCGCGGCCTGTTCGCCTGGGGGGCCGGCTCACTCGGCCAGAGCGGGTTGTCCTCTGTGGCGTGGATGTCGGTCGTGGTGGCTCTGGCCGTTGCCGCGGTGATCGCCATGGGCCGGCGACTGGACCTGCTCCAGCTGGGCGACGAGGCAGCGCAGGCGCTTGGGCTCAACGTCAGCGGCACCAGGGCTGTGCTCGTAGTGGTCGCCGTCCTGCTGTCGGCCGCGGCAGTGACCGTGTCCGGACCGATCGGTTTTGTAGGGCTGTGTGCGCCTGCCTTGGTCCGGATCAGCGTCCGCTGGGTGCCCGCACTGCGCCGGCACCGCCTGATGGTGTTGATATCCGGGCTAGCCGGCGTCGCCATGGTGCTGTCCGCCGACGTTCTGCTTCGCGCCGTCGCGGGACCCATCAGCGGCATTGAGATCCCCACCGGCGTGGTTACCACCTTCGTGGGCGCCATCGTTCTGGTCCTGCTTGCGCAGCGGATGCGTCCCGGCGGCGGCCCGGGCTCGCTCGCGACAATGAGGGCCGGCAGCCGGTTCGGCCTCCGGCATCCCGGACCCCTGGTTGCGATCACCGCGGTGGTGCTGGCCGGCTTGATCATTTCTGCCGTACTGGTGGGCGACAGCTGGCTGCTGCTCGGCGACGTCTCCAACTGGCTCAACCACGTCGCCTCGCCCAGGATCACGCTGATCCTCGACGCGCGGATGCCGAGGATCGCTGCCGCGCTGCTGGCCGGCGCCAGCCTGGCGATTGCCGGAGCCGTTGTCCAGGCGGTCACCCGTAACCCGCTGTCCGACCCCGGCCTTCTGGGTGTCAGTGCGGGCGCCGGGGCCGGTGGGATCACCGTCTTGCTGTTCGTGTCGGGCGCGTCGTTCGCTGCCATCCTCGGGGGCGCGATCCTCGGCGCCCTGGTCGCCGCGCTCGTCGTCTTCGGCCTGTCTGCCGGCGGCTCCTTGGACCAGACCCGGATGGTGCTGGTCGGTATTGGGGTGAGCGCAGGAGGCGCCGCCCTTACCACCTTGATGATTGTCGGCACCGAGCCGTGGAACCAGACGAGGGCCATCACCTGGCTGGGCGGCTCCACGTTCGGCGCGACCTGGGTCCAGCAGCTGCCGATGATCGTGGCCCTGGTGGTCTCACTGGCGATACTCGCCGGCGCCCGTCAAGACCTGGACCTGCTGCAGCTCGACGAGGAGACGCCGCACATCTTGGGAGTGGCCGTTGGCCCGACGCGCCTGGTCGTCCTCAGCGTTGCGGTCCTGCTGACCGCCGCCGCCACTGCCTCGGTGGGGGTGATCGCATTCGTCGGCCTGGTGGCCCCGCATGCCGCCAGGCTTCTGATCGGCCGACAGCACCACTGGATGCTGCCGATGGCCGCCCTGCTGGGTGCACTCCTGGTGCTCTTGGCTGACACTCTTGGCCGGACCGCACTGGCGCCCATGCAGCTTCCCGCCGGCCTGGTGACGGCACTCGTCGGCGCTCCCTACTTCGTCTGGCTCCTCGGGAGGGTCAAGGCATGACATCAACGACTCGCAGCCGGAGCTCATATCGGCCCTTCGCCGTCACGGTGACGAAGCGTACGGTCCTCGGGCCGCACTTCATCCGGATCACCCTGACCGGCGATGACCTGGACCGGTGCGGCGACACCTGCCTGGACCAACGGCTGAAGTTGATCTTCGCCGGCCCCGAGCTGGTGGCGCAGTTCGACCGCGGTTCGGCGGATCCCGATTTCGACTGGTACGCCTGGTGGCTCCAGCTGGACGCCGAACAACGGCCACCGATGCGGACCTACACGGCCCGGTCGGTGCGGCAGGACCTGCGTCAGGTGGACATCGACTTCGCCTGTCACGGGGCGAACGGGCCAGCGTCACGGTTCGCGCTGACAGCCGTGGCGGGGGATCGGTTGATCATGGTAGGACCTGACCGCGACGTGCCGCAGTCGGTGGAGCAGGGCATCACCTGGCGGCCCGGTGCAGCCACCGAGGTGATGCTTGCCGGAGACGAGACCGCTGTGCCGGCCATCTGCAGCATTCTCGAGTCGCTTCCGGCCGGCGTCGCCGGACACGCGTTCCTTGAGGTCGTGGATCGGGCCGACATCCAGCCGATCACCACCGCCAGCGGGGTGGTCGTGCGGTGGTTGCCGCGCCACCGGCAGCCGATCGGCTCCCGGCTAGCCGAAGCGGTGTACGACTGGTCTGGAAGCCGCGCCTCCCAGAGTGTCGACACGCTTCATCCCTCGACGCAGCTCCCCGAAGGCAGCCTGCTGTGGGAGGAAGCCGACGCCGGAAGCTCCGACGGACCGTACGTCTGGCTCGCTGGTGAGGCAGGCGCTATCAACGGCCTGCGGAGGCACCTGGCCAGCGATGTCGCCCTCGACAAGATAAGGATGTCCTTCATGGGCTACTGGAAGATGGGCCGGGCAGCGGTCGGCTGACCCGGTATCTCCTCCTACTCGCCGGCTCGCACAGGCCGCTCGCTCAGCCCTCAAGGAACCGCTGCAGATTGGTGAGGATCGGGGTCCAGCCCTTTCGCCAGGCCTCGACATCGGCCGGGTCGGCGAGCCGGTCCTGTACCAGCCGGAGCCGGACGCCGCCCGGCTGAGGCTCCAGATCAAACCTCACCCGGGTGGCCGGGTAGCCGACCGGCGCAAACGTGTATGCCAGCCTCCGTGGTGGGTCGTACTCCAGCACCTCGCCGCTGTCGGTCACGGTGTCGCCGGCGCCGTCGAAGAACCGCACCGGTGAACCGACGGCCCAGTCGGACTCGATCCTCCGGTCGAACCAGTACGACCGGGTCAGCGAGCCGTCCGTCAGCGCCTCCCAGAGCCGGTCCGGGGTGGTGGCGATCGTCGTCTCGTAGACGAACCTGGGCTCAGCTGTGGTCACGTTTTCCTCCTCGAGCTGTCGGGCGGCAAGCGCGGTCAGCCGTTTTGCGGCGGTCCCGCGGGGTAGGTCATTCATGAGATCACAACTGCGGAGTGAGGAGGCGACATGAGCGAGTTCGCTCGAGGCGCGGGCGGCGACGGAGCAGAAGGCGTTCCGGATGCTGCCTCCGGTGGTACGCCTAACGAGTCCGGACTGCCCAACCTGCAAGGGCTCGATGAAGGGCTGGCCGAGCAGCCAGCTGGCAGCGATCCGTCGGACGATCTAGATGCTGACCGCGCCGCCGAGGCCGGAAGTGTCAGCGGGAGCGGCATCGGGGACGCCCCGACGAGCTCCTCTGACCCGATGCCAGACATGGCCGGCACCAAGCCTGACGTACCGCGGACCTAGCTGCGGTCACGCGGCGCGGCGGCTGCTTGGGCGTAGTGCAGCACGTAGGCAACGAAGCGTCTGGTGGGCTCGAGAAGCTCCGGGTCCGCCGGGCGCTGCACTCGGCCCCAGGGGTCGGGCCGGTCGTCGATCGCCCGTTGGATCAGTGGTCGCCATGCCGGGTCGAGCGCTGCCATCGCCCACCTGCCCCCAGGTATCTTCGACGTCACCGCTCCAGTGACCAGCGAGAACAGGAAGCGGCACATTCCGAGAACCTCATGCGGCTGGCCCCAGGCCGTGCTGATGTCGCCGGGGTTGTCCTTGAGAGAGGCAGACCAGGCTTCGATCGTGTGGAGTGCCTCCCGTTGGATCCGTTCCGGCCGGATGGGGTCGATCAAGGTGCCCGGATGGGGGCCGCTGAGGACGATGCCATGGGCCCGCATCACCCACCGGGTCACAACGGTGTTGTCGTGGCGTGAGCGCTCCATCTGACGCTGCCCGTTGTCCACGTACAGCCAGGCACGCCGGCGGCTGTTCAGCTGCCGCAGCTCGGCGCGAGTGACATAGCTGCCTTCCAAGTGTTGAGCCCAGGCCACGCCTGAGTCGGGAAACCGTGCGTGCAGCTCCCGCAGCGCACGCTCTTGCCGTGTGCTCGGTTCGTCGTCGGTGACGACCAGGAAGTCCACGTCGCTGGATTCGTCTCCGTGGCCGAGCGCGAACGAGCCCAGCAGGTACGCTCCGACAAAGTTTTCACCCAGCGCCCACTGCGCCTCGCGGCTCAGCCGGTCGAGCACCCCGCAGAGCTCCATCCGGGAACGGGCGCCCAGTCGTTCATCGGGGTCGAGTTGCTCTGGCAGCAGGCTCCCGAGTCGATGCTCCGTCTGCTCGGCCACGAAGAAACGATAGGCCCCTCGGGGGACCTGCGTTGGCTAGGCGCACGGGCCCGTGCACCTAGGATTGTTCCCGGTGTGCCGGGAAGTCTGGTCGGCGATCGTTTCGTCGACCATGAGGAGGCCCACAATGACGCCGACCCTTCCTCCGCGGTTTCCCCGCGGGTCCCTGTTTCCGCGCGGGTCTTGGCCGGAGGTGTCCCGCGTCTCGGAGCTGCTCCGTCGGGAGACGGTCGGTGGTGCACTGTTGCTGGTGGCCACCGTGCTGGCGCTGGCTTGGGCGAACTCGCCCTGGTCGGCCGGGTACAGCGCGCTCCGCGACTTCCGGTTTGGGCCCGCAGCACTCCATCTGGATCTCACTCTCGGCCAGTGGGCGGGCGACGGGCTGTTGGCCATCTTCTTCTTTGTTGCCGGACTTGAGCTCAAGCGGGAGTTCGTCGCCGGAGACCTGCGCGACCCACGTCGGGCCGCCTTGCCGGTGATTGCGGCGGTCTGCGGGATGGCGGTACCCGCCCTGGTCTTCCTAGCGATCGCGGCGCGCGCTGGCGACAACGCTGCTCGGGGCTGGGCCATCCCGACGGCCACCGATATCGCGTTCGCATTGGCGGTGCTGGCTGTGGTCAGCACCCATCTGCCCGTTGCGCTCCGGACCTTCTTGCTGACCCTCGCCGTTGTCGACGACCTACTGGCGATTACCGTCATCGCCCTCTTCTACACCCGCGACCTGCATCTGCAGTATCTCGGGCTGGCGCTCGTGCCACTGGCCGTCTTCGCATTCCTGGTCCAGCGTCGGGTTCGGTCCTGGTGGCTGCTGTTACCGCTGGCCGGTGCCACCTGGACGCTGTTCCACGCCTCGGGGGTCCATGCCACGGTCGCTGGGGTGCTGTTGGCTTTCACCGTTCCCGTCATCCGCAGCACAGCCGCAGGAGGCCCCGATGCCGGACCGGGACTGGCTGAGCACTTCGAACACCGGCTCCGCCCGGTGTCAGCTGGTTTCGCGGTTCCCGTCTTCGCCTTCTTCGCTGCAGGCGTCACCGTGGGTGGGCTCACCGGTCTGACCCGATCGCTCAGCGACCCGGTGGCGCTGGGAATCGTGGCGGGGCTTGTGGTGGGCAAGACAGTCGGCATCTTCTCATCGACGTACCTGGTGGCGCGGTTCACCCGAGCCACCCTGGATGACGAGCTGCGCTGGGTCGACGTCGGCGGCGTCTCGGTCCTGGCTGGCATCGGCTTCACCGTCTCGCTGCTGATCGGCGAGCTGGCGTACGGCACCGGCAGCGTGCGGGACGACCATGTGAAGGTGGGCGTACTGTGCGGATCGCTGCTGGCGGCCGTCATCGCCGCAGTCATCCTGCGAGCGCGGAACCGTATCTACCGGCGACTGTGCGAGGAAGAGGAACGCGACACTGGCTTGAACGGCACGCCCGACGTGTACGAGACGCAGAACCGGCACGACGGGGCGTAATCAGCCGGTCCGTCCCTCCTGGCACTCAGCGGCTATACCACTTTCAGCAGTCGCCGACTGCCAGATCCCCCAGATTGGGGGGGCCGACCCCCCGGAGGTTGGGGTTGAAGCCAGGCGGATGATCGCTAAGGCTGTAGTGAGTAATCGGCCGACGTACCTGGAGTCGGCATTCGGGGGGCGAAGCTCGCGTGTCTGCGTGGGCGACAGGAGACAGATCATGCAGCATGGCGACGGCGCTTCGGCGCGCACCTGTCCGTTCAGTGGGGCTACAGCCAGTGTGGCTACGGCAGGTGTGGCATCTGGGGACGAAAGAAAGCGACTTGGTCGGCGAGGGTTCCTCGCAGGTCTAGCCGGTCTGGCAGCGGTGCCGCTAGTCGGGGGACGAGGCGGCACCGCTGCCGCAGCGGGATCGGCGAGGAAGGCGGCGAAGGCTGCCCGGCGGGCACTGAAGGGCAGCCACGGTCAAGAGCTCCGCGGCTTGCGCATTGCAGTCAGGGGCGGTCGTGCCAAGGAGGCCCGCTTCGGCCTGATGTTCAAGCAACTGCCGGCCTACAACACGCCGGACGCGCTGCTGACGAAGCTGGCGGCCAGGATGAACGACGGCAAGCAGCCGCTCAGCGACGTCAAGGACAGTGACACTGCCTTCGACATCGCGGCGATCCCCGCCGGGTACGTCTATCTGGGCCAGTTCATCGACCACGACATGACGCTCGACAAGACCCCGCTGGCGCAGCAGAAGCAGGACGTCGACGGAATGATCAACTACGACACGCCGCGGTTCGACCTGGGAAGCGTCTACGGCAAGGGGCCAACGGGAAGTCCGGAACTCTACGACCCGGCTCGACCCGGTTATCTGCTCGTCAACGAACATGACGGTCTGTTTGACCTGCCCCGCGACGACGTCGGCGCCGCGTTCCTGGGAGATCCCCGCAACGACGAGAACCTCATCGTGGCGCAGCTCCACACCGTCTTCCTGCGCCTGCACAACAAGTACCGCGACCAGGGCAAGACCTTCGCGGCCGCCCAGCAGCTCTGCCGCTGGCACTTCCAGTGGCTGATCGTCAACGACTATCTGAGTCGGATCGTCGGTGCGGACGTGGTCCGCAGCCTGCTGCGCCGCACCGGATCGGGCCCGATCCAGTTCGCCGGCAAGTACTACAAGCCGAAGAACCCCAACAAGCCGTACATGCCGATCGAGTACTCCGGCGCCGCCTTCCGGTTCGGGCACAGCATGATCAGGGCTGAGTACGAGGTGCAGGACGGCCACACCGTGCCGATCTTCGGGCCCGACGGGTACGAGGACCTGCGCGGAAACCGTCCCATCCCGCATAACCTGTGGATCGACTGGAACTACTTCTTCGACATCCCGGGGATGGACACCCCCGACGACCGCAACATGGCACGGAAGATCGACACCCAGATCTCACTTCCGCTGGCCAAGCTGCCCTCCACCGTGGTGGCGGCAACCGCCGGAGCCATTGTGGCCCTGTCCGAACGCAACCTGCTCCGCGGTAAGCGGCTCGGCTTGCCCGCCGGACAGGATGTCGCCACGGCGATGGGGATCAAACCCCTCAGCAACGCCCAGCTTGGCCTGACCGAGGCCGGCTGGAAGGGCAAGGCGCCGCTGTGGTTCTACGTCTTGAAGGAGGCGGAGCTGCTCGGCGGACAGAAGCTGGGTCCGGTCGGAGGTCGAATCGTCGCCGAGGTCATCCTGGGTCTGATCGCCCTGGACAACACCTCATACTTCAACGCGAACCCGTCCTTCAACCCGGGCGGTTCGTTCACGACCGGGGATCTGATCTTGATGGCTGACGCGATCGACCCGCGGGCCCGCATCAAGAACCCTGATCCTGAGCCCGATCCCGACCCGGTGCCAGTGGACGACGACGAAGTGGGCGAACCCGAGGCGATTGAGCCGTTGCCCGGAACTATCGACTGAGCCCCGTTGGCGCACTGGAGGGCGCCAGGGGGGTCGCCACGGCGCGGCGCGACGGTCCCGTCTCGTTGCTAGCCTTGTCAGATCATGCTCAACGACCCCCCTGGTAGTACCCGCCGTCTTCAGACTTCCCACTCGGCTGGAGACGAGCGATGACCGAGTGGATTCTGCTTGCCGTTGCTCTGTTCCTTGTCCTGGCCTGCGGCGTGTTCGTCGCGGCCGAGTTCGCCTTCGTCACCGTCGACCGGGCGACGGTCGAACGCGCCGCGGGCGCTGGGGACCGCCGCGCCGCCGGGGTGCTGAAAGCCCTCAGATCCCTGTCGACACAGTTGTCCGGCGCCCAGCTCGGCATTACCCTGACCAACCTGGCCATCGGGTTCCTGGCCCAACCCGCGCTGTCGGTACTGCTCGAGACGCCACTGACCGCAATCGGCGTACCGAAGTCGGCCGTGAGCACCGTGTCCGTGACCGTGGCGTTCGTGCTGGCTAACGTCCTCACGATGGTGTTCGGTGAGCTTGTCCCCAAGAACCTGGCCATCGCCGACCCGGTGCGTGTCAGTACCGCCACCCAGCTGTTCCAGCGCGGGTTCACCGCGGCAATGGCCTGGCCGATCAGGTTGTTCAACGGCTGCGCGAACGCCATCGTCCGTACGCTTGGAATCGAACCACAGGAGGAGCTGCGCTCCGTCCGTAGCCCCGAGGAGATCGCCTCACTGGTCCGCCGGTCGGCCCGCGAAGGGGTGCTGGACCGTGACACCGCCTCGCTGGTCCAGCGGACCATCGCCCTCAGCCAGAAGACGGCCGAAGACATCATGACGCCGCGGGTGCGGATGCGTTCGGTCCGCGCCGAGGACCCGGTGGTGTCGGTGATCCAAGCCGCCCGCGAGACCGGCCACTCGCGGTTCCCGGTGGTGGAGTCCAGTGCCGACGAGATCGTCGGCACCGTGCATATCAAGCATGCGGTCGCGGTGCCGCCCGCGGACCGCAGCACGGTCCCAGTCCGAAGCATCCAGCAGGAGCCGCTGCTGGTACCCGAGACGCTGCCGGTCGACTCGCTGCTGACGCTGTTGCGGGCCGGGGGCATGCAGTTGGCCATCGTCGTCGACGAGTACGGCGGCACGGCCGGCGTGGTGACGCTGGAGGACGTCGTCGAGGAGATCGTCGGGGAGATCATCGACGAGCACGACCGGCACGGCGCCCACTTCCGGCAGCACAGCGACGGCAGCTGGTCGTTGTCCGGCTTGCTCAGGCCGGACGAGGTGGCTGAGCTGACCGGCACCAAGCTGCCGGAAGGCGAGCACTACGAGACCCTGGCCGGACTGGTTCAGGAGCGCTTCGGCTCCATCCCCGAGGTCGGGGACTTGGTGGAGCTGAGCCTGCCGCGGGAGATCGACCTCGACTCCGACGGACCCGACCCCGTCGGCGAACAGAAAGTGACGCTGACGGTCGAGCGACTGCAGGGTCGTCGACTCGACCGGATCAAAATGGATGTGCAGGACGACCTCGTCAATCCCGAGGTCACCGACCGGACCGAGCGTCGCGGCCCGGGGAGCGAAGAGTGAGCAATCTCGCCGGCGTTGCCATCGCGATAGGGCTACTGGCCCTGAACTTCTTCTTCGTCGCGGCCGAGTTTGCGCTCATCTCCGCCCGGCGGACCCAGATCGAGCCGGCAGCCCGCGCCGGCTCAGCCCGGGCGCGCACCACCCTCCGCGCGCTGGAGAACGTGTCGATGATGATGGCTGGGGCTCAGCTCGGAATCACTGCATGCACGATCGGCCTGGGCGCTATCGGCGAGCCTGCGGTCGCCCATCTGCTCGACCCGCTGTTCCACCTGGTCGGCATACCGCAGGTGCTCCTCCATCCAATCTCCTTCGCTGTTGCCTTGTTCATCGTGGTGACTCTGCACGTGGTGGTCGGCGAGATGGTGCCGAAAAACATTGCCCTGGCCGCCCCGGAACGCACCGCGCTGATGCTGGCCCCGCCGCTGGTTTTTCTGGTGACGATTCTGAAGCCGCTGATCTGGCTGCTCAACAAGCTGGCGAACCTGGCAGTACGCGCCCTCGGAGTGGAACCCCGGGACGAGGTCAGCTCGACGTTCACCTCCGAGGAGGTGCGGGGCCTGGTCGACGAGTCGCGCCAGGAAGGAATGATCAACGACAACGCCTACGAGCTGCTGTCCGGAGCGTTGAGCTTCACCGGTCGAACCGTGTCGTCGGTCCTGCTGCCGCTGGAGACGGTGAAGTCGCTCAGCCTCGACTCAACGCTGGCCGACGTCGAGCGGCTCTGCGCCGAGACCGGGTACTCGCGGTTCCCGGTCATCAGGCCCGAGGGGCACGGCGGGATCGAGGCCCTTGGCTACCTCCACATCAAGGACGTGCTGGACCCTGATCCGGCACACCAGAGTCAGCCGATCGCGGCGAAGTGGATCCGTCCGATGGCGACGCTAGGCTGCGACAGCCTGCTAAGCCAGGCGCTCAAGGTGATGCAGGCCCGTGGCTCACACATGGCACGCGTCGTTGACGACGACGGCCGGCTCCTCGGCTTCGTGACGTTGGAGGACGTGCTGGAGGAATTGGTGGGTGAGGTCCGAGATGCCGCGCAACATCTGTCCTAGCTCACTTCCGCGACTGGTCGCATCCTCCGCCATCTTGTCGGCGTGTCCCGGCAGAACTGACTACTCGGCGCAGCTCATCTCCCCAACGAAGGTCAATGCTCAACGCCCAGCTGGCCGCTAAGCAGATCGTGGCGCTCGCTGCTAGCCGCGTTCAGCCCGACGATCTCGGCGTGCTTGCCTTTGGACGCGTACTTGTGGACCACCGCGTCCAACGCTGCCACCGTGGAGGCGTCCCAGATGTGGGACTGTGACATATCGATCACCACGTGGTCGGGGTCGCCGACGTAGTCGAACTGCGTCACCAGGTCGTTGCTTGAGGCGAAGAACAGCTCACCGCGGACCGCGTACACCTGGGTGTGCTCCTCCGGTCGGTCGAGCGGGACAACCTCGGTGAAGTGGGCCACCCGCCGGGCGAACAGCACCATTGCGACGACGACCCCGGCGATGACGCCGAAGGCGAGGTTGTGGGTGCCGACTGTGACGATCACCGTCACCACCATCACCAACGTCTCGCTGTACGGCATCCGTCGCAGCGTCGACGGCCGGACGCTGTGCCAGTCGAAGGTGCTCACCGAGACCATGATCATCACCGCCACCAGCGCGGCCATCGGGATGACGCCGACCAGATCCCCGAGAACGACGACCAAGATCAACAAGAACACGCCTGCCAGGAACGTGGAGATCCTGGTACGCGCGCCGGAGACCTTCACGTTGATCATGGTCTGTCCGATCATGGCGCACCCGCCCATGCCGCCGAAGAGACCTGTGACCACGTTGGCCACGCCCTGGCCCCAGGCCTCGCGCGTCTTCGGCGAACCAGTGTCGGTGATGTCGTCCACCAGCTTCGCCGTCATCAGGGACTCCAGCAGTCCGACCAGGGCAACGCCGACCGCGTACGGGCCGATGATCCGGAGGGTCTCCAAGGTTAGCGGCACCTGCGGCAGCAGCAGTGATGGCAGGCTGTCCGGCAGCTGGCCCTGGTCGCCTACCGTGGGCACTGCCACGGCGAAAGCGACGGTGATCACCGTCAACAGCCCGATCGCGACCAGCGGGCTCGGCACCATGGTGCTGATCTTGGGCAGACCGACAATGACTCCGATTCCGACAGCCACCATCGGGTAGACCAGCCAGGGAACGCCCAGCAGGTGCGGCAGCTGGGAGCTGAAGATCAAGATCGCCAGCGCGTTGACGAAACCGATCATGACGCTTCGAGGGATGAACCGCATCAGCCTGGCTACCCCGAGCAGGCTCAGGGTGATCTGCAGCAGTCCGGCCAAGATCACAGTGGCGATCAGGTAGTCGACGCCGTGAGCGCGGGTCAACGGTGCCACCACGAGCGCCACGGCACCGGTTGCGGCGGAGATCATCGCCGGCCGACCACCGACGACCGCGATGGTGACCGCCATCGTGAACGACGCGAACAGCCCGACGCGGGGGTCGACGCCGGCGATGATCGAGAAGGAGATCGCCTCCGGGATGAGCGCCAGTGCAACCACAAGACCCGCGAGCACTTCGGTTCGAAGCCGTCGCGGCGAGCGAAGTGCCGCTAGGACCGAGGTGGAGGAGTGATCCGGGATGGGGTTTGGTGCGCTGGCTGACATGGCGGTCCGATCACAGGGGTCCGGCGGCTACGCCGAAGACGGTCTTGGGGGAGTGGACGGTCAGACCCTACAGCGATGGAGGGCGCGGTACGGGCGGCTACTAGGCTCGCTGCATGTCGGCAGGGAGCCCAACGTACGGGGCAAACCGAGCTCGCCCGCCGGTGCGCGGTTGGGACCGGGTGCGCCGGTGGGGCCGGGTACTGGCCTGCTCCACCCTCATGCTCAGCTTAGCCGGTGCCACGTCCTGCGCTGCGCTTCCCCAGAGGCCCGCGCGGCTGGACCTCCATGCCGGGACGATCGCCGTCGGAGGCGATGGCCTGGTCCAGGCCGTCCCGGACGATCCGGAGCTGTTGGTGCCCGGAACGCGAGTACTCCGCGGGGTGCCCGACGCCGACCGGCAGGTCGCTGCGCAGCGCGCCTGGCTCGCTGCGGGCTTCGTGCCCGCGGTAACGGAGCTGGGGGAGTCCAGCCTGGTCCGAGACGCGCTGCTGGACCTGCACATGCTGAGTCGCGAGCACGGGGTCGCCGTGGCCGGCTGGTCGGGTCCGTGGCACTACGTCTGGCCCCGCGACGCGGCGCTGGTGGCCAGCGCCTTGGCTCGCACCGGGCATCTGGCTGACGCCGAACGAACAGTCAGCTTCTTTCAGCGGGTCCAGCCCGCGTCAGGACTGTTCCACGCCAGATACCTGCCCGATGGGAGCGGCGTGCCCGATGACAGAGGAGTACAGCTGGACGGCCTTGGCTGGTCCCTGTGGGCAATGCGACAGGTGATGGAGCAGCTACCGGCCGCCGGACAAGCCGCCTTTGTGCAACGGCACCGGCAACTGCTGGATCGTTCATCCGTAGCGATCGTGGACTCGATCGACCGCGACACCGGACTGCCGCCGGCGTCTCCTGACTACTGGGAGGTCCCGGAGCGCCGGCCGACACTGGCCACTGCAGCGCTGTTGCGCTCCGGACTGAGCGCGGCCGCGGTCCTGTATCGGGTGGTGGGGGCTACGGCCGAGGCGTCGCACCGGGACCAGGCCGCGGACCGACTAGCCGAAGCCATCGAGGTCTCCTTCGGCCCGGACGGCTACCCCCGCCGCCTCGGCGGCAAGGCGGGCAGCGTCGACCTCGGGGTCGCCTTCCTGCTGCCGCCGTTCGCTGAGCCGTCACCTCAGGACGGGACAGTCGACGTGTGGCGAGCGGCTGCCGGGCCGATGAGGCGGGCGGCCGGCGGCTTGTCCCCCGGAGCCTCCTGGCGCGACGACGGAGTCAGCTGGAACACGGCTACGTCCAGCTACGCGATGACCGCGGCGTTCGTTGGTGAACGGCACGAGGCGGTGGCTTGGCTTCGGTGGCTGGACCGCCACCGCACCGCGCAGGGGTCGTTGCCGGAAAAGGTCCTGTCCGACGGTACGCCGGCCTCGGTGGCACCGCTGGCGTGGGCGGCGGCGGCGGTGATCATCGCCGCTGACCAGCTGGACTCCTGAGCCGCATCTGGGCCCGGCCGCGCTAGCCTGTGCTCTCGTGAGCGCGAGGCAGTCGTCCAGCCCAGGGTTTCCCGTGCTGCGGGAGCGTGCTTTCGCCCTCCTCCTCTCGGGTCGCCGCACGATCCTGGGGATAGCAGGCGCCCCTGGATCGGGTAAGTCGACCTTGGCTACGGACCTACTCGCCGCGCTGGAGGTGGAACACCCCGGTCGAGCCACGCTGGTCGGGATGGACGCCTTTCATCTGGCTCAGCGAGTTCTGGAGCAGCACGGTCTGGCCTCGGTCAAAGGCGCCCCGGAGACCTTCGACGCCGAGGGGTATGTCGCTCTCCTCCGACGGCTGAAGACAGAGTCAGGCGCGGTCTACGCCCCAGAGTTCCGCCGAGAGATCGAGGACTCCATCGCCGGCAACGTCGAGATCTCGCCAGCGGTGCAGCTGGTGATTACCGAGGGGAACTACCTTCTCCTGCCGCAGCCGCCCTGGAACCAGGTGCGCGCGCTGCTGGACGAGGCATGGTTCGTCAGGTTGGACGATACGGTCCGCCGTCAGCGGCTCAGCGCTCGGCATCAGCGGTTCGGTCGCAGCCAGGCGGCGGCGCTGGACAGAACGCTCGGAAGCGATGAGAAGAACGCACGGCTGGTAGACGCAGCGCAGAACCGGCCAGACCTGGTGATCGTGGCCGGCGTTGAGACCGAGCCCACACTACCGGCGTAGCCGCGGTCGCTCGTCCGCCACAGCGACGCTGGCACCGGGTGAGGACAACGGTGACGGCGGTGCCCTTGTGACTGTTGTGTCGAACACCCGTGCGATCTGAACGGGGCCGGAGCCGGTCGATCTGGCGGCCCCCGGGGTAGGCAGGGTACACTCACCCGAATACATCGTCACGCCTTAGTAACTTTCCGTGTGATTCTGCCCTCAGGTTGGGGGTTCTCGACATAGGGGCAGGTGTCGGGGGTGTAGGGTTCGTGACGTATTCGTACTAGGTGCGAATCGTAATTGGGGGATTACGGAGATTCGGGGGGATTCTCATGAGCGTTGGCTATCTTGCCTGCTCTTTCGACATGCTCAATGTGCGCGATCTGGAGTTGATCGCCCAAGCAAGAGCACTTTGCACACGACTCGTCGCCGGTGTGTTCTCCGACGAGTTCATCACCGACGTTTACGGCCGTGCGCCACTAGTGCCACTTCACGATCGAGTTGCGCTGTTAAGCCATATTCGTGGCGTCGATGAGGTGGTTGTGCATTCAGGCTCGGAGCCGGCCATCAGCAGCGATGACACAGTCTTGTTTTGTGTCTCCGACGACGTCGTGCAGGTCGAGGGCGACTACGTGATCACCTTGGTGCCTAATCGTGAAACGTCTAGCCGACTGCTGCAGAACGCACTCAACCCACTCCCGCGCTCGGCGGTTGCATGATCGGCCCTCATGGCCAATCTGAACTGCACCCTCGACCCACCGAAGAGAAGAAGGTCATGAGCCAAGATCAAAAAATTGTGGGTTACCTGCCGGGCGGCTGGGACATGTTCCACGTCGGCCACCTGAACATCATCTTGCGGGCGAGAAAGCTGTGTGACGAGCTCATTGCCGCGGTCGTGAGCGACGAGGTGTTGTTCAGTGTGAAGAACAAGCATCCGGTCGTGCCACTGGAGGAGCGGATGGAGATGGTGGCGTCTTTGAAGATCGTCGACCGGGTTGTCCCAGACTTCACCAACAACAAGGTGGACGCCTGGAAGCGGTACCGCTTCGACGTGATCTTCAAAGGTGATGACTGGCGTGGGACTGCGAAGGGTCTCAAGCTCGAGGCTGACATGGCCACCGTTGGCGTCGAGGTTCGGTACTTCCCATACACCTCTCACACGTCAAGCTCGGCCCTGCGAGAGCTCATCACTCAGCGAGTGTGATGTGAGCTCGGCTCAACGGGTCCTGATCTTGGGTTAGTGCAAGTTAGCCCTGTGGTGTGAACCACAGGGCTAACTTGAGTTTTACCGGCTAGGGGAAAGTCACAGCACGGGCAACCAAACGCCTCCGTCTGGGCGTCAATCAACACGAAACAGGGGCCTAGCACCCAAAAAGCCGGCACCACGGCACATGTGGCGAGTCTCATATCACGATCTGATCTCAATGGTCGTAGACGAGGCGCTACGCAGGATACTCTTACACCGCCTGGATTTCACGGGGGAGTTAGATCGAGGCAACGGAAAGTTCATCACTCGTCGCAGAGTGGGAACACATTCTTTTCGATCCGCGGCCACGGTCGCGATCCCCCTCCACCCAGGTAGTCGTCAGCGGGGGCGACGTACTCATCGGGGGATGTTAAGAATGGAACAGCAGAACAGCACCGTGTTGCTTTCACCGGTGCCAAGTGTCTTCACCGGCGGCACTGGGCCGTCCAGCGCGGACGTGCTCGGCGGCCCGGCACCGAACGACATCAGGGCCGACGCCTCGACCGAGCTGGGTGGTCGCCCACGGACATCGAACGACGCGACCGATCCCGGCTTCCGGGACGAGTACGCGCTACCCGCGTTCACCGACCTGGCTCCGCGTGCGCGGTCTGCTCGGTTCTCGGTCTGGAGCCGGCGGTACATGGCCTGCGTCATCGGCTTGGACATGCTCGTCGGGCTGGTGGCCGTGGCGGTCTCCCTGTGGGGCGGCCCTTTCAACTTCTCTCCGGCCAAGAACGCCATCCTAATGGCGGCGGCACCGTTGCTCTGGCCCATCGCCATCGCGTCCACCCGGGGTTACGACCGGACCCGCGTCGGAGTTGGCGGCGACGAGATGCGTGCGGTCGCCAGGGCCGGCGGCTTGGCCATCATCATCGGCGCCTTTCCGGCTGGACTCATGAACAGGATCGGCCTGTTGACCCTCGGGGTGGTGGCAGTCCCGATCGCGGTCTGCCTGAGCGTTGCCACCCGGTTCGTCGCCCGCAAGGTGTTGCATGCTCTGCAGCGCCGCGGCAAGAGCGTCCGGAGCGTCCTGGTGGTGGGCAGCGCGGCCGGCGCGGCCGACCTGAGCCGGATGTTGGCGCACGAACCACACTCCGGCATCAGCGTGCTCGGCGTCTGCGTACCGTCGGCGGAGGTCGACTGGGCCCGGCGGCTGGGCCTCAACGTGCTCGGCAGCCTGGAAAGCGTGGCGGGGATTGTCAGCCGTATCGGCTGCGACGCAGTAGCGGTGACCAGCGGCGAGGCGACCCGGCACAACTACCTGCGCGAGCTTGCCTGGTCCTTGGAGGGCCACAACGTCGAGTTGCTCGTGCACCCGGGTCTGATCGAGGTGGCGGGTCCGCGGATGCATATCCGTCCGCATGTCGGTCTGCCACTGCTCTACGTGGAGCAGCCGAAGTTCAAGGGGTGGAGGCGTGTCGTCAAACGCGCTACCGACCTCACGTTGACCGGTGTCGGCCTGCTGGTCATCTCTCCGGTCATGCTCGGAATCGCTGCGGCCATCAAGCTGACCGACGGTGGTCCGGTGTTCTTCCGGCAGACCCGCGTGGGTCTGGACGGCTCCACTTTCACGATGTGGAAGTTCCGCTCCATGCACACCGATGCTGAGGAGCGGCTGGTCGAGCTGCGTGCGCAACAGCCCGAGATGGGGCTGATGTTCAAGATGGTGGACGACCCTCGCATCACCCGGGTAGGAAAGCTCCTGCGCAAGTTCTCACTCGACGAGCTGCCGCAGCTGTTCAACGTCTTGTCCGGCACCATGTCGTTGGTCGGTCCGCGTCCGCCGCTGCAGTCCGAGGTAGACGGCTACGCCAACGATGCGCGACGACGGCTCCTCGTGACTCCCGGGCTCACCGGACTCTGGCAGGTTAGTGGCCGCTCGCTACTGAGCTGGGAGGAGACGGTGCGGCTCGATCTGCGCTACGTGGAGAACTGGACGCTCACCTTCGATCTGCTGATCTTGTGGAAGACCGTCTTCGCGGTAGCAGCCAAGCGCGGCGCCTTCTAACCAGCGACCGCAGTAACGCATTACAATCGACCAGCTCTGCCTACAGAGCTGGTCGATTGACGTTTCGGAGGACTTTTCGGCACACAACTCGGCCAACGTGGCGGAAAACACTATCAAAGGCTGTTACCAGTTTGCGAGCATTGTTATCGGGCTGTTATTATTCTCTTAATCTTCTCCTGGGGGGAGGAGAGCCAAAATGCCCGTGCCCCGGCTCGCCGTTGTTGTCGAGTCCCGAGTCGCCGCTAGGACACCAGATGACTAAAGACAAGGCTCTCTCGAGCGCGCCCGCCGCCCTTCGGCTAGGGGCCGTTCGGCTCCCCGTCGTACTGGCGACAGCGTTCGCCATCGCCCTCGTTCCCTCAGTGGGGCTCTCCCAGGCAACCACGGGCGTCCCCACGATTACCAATCACGCGACCGCCAAGGCAACCACTTCGGCGGCCGCACTGGCGCCGTCCTCCAGCCAGGTCGCCTTCCCGGTCGCGGCGTCGAATACGTCGAGCAAGAAGGTATTCGCACACTACTTCCCGCCGTACCCGGTGTCCTTGGACAACAAGCCGGCGGCCCAGGACTACTACACCCGCAACTATCTCTCGCCCACCGGTGAGCGGGGTAAGCATGCCAAGGTCGGCGGTCTGCTGCGCGACCGGCCGCGGCCTCGCGCGCCACTGACGGGCGACTGGCTCATTGCGGACCTGACAGCTGAGATCCGTCAGGCGTCCGATGCCGGCATCGACGGCTTCACGGTGAACATCATGAGCCTCTCGGGGCGGAACTGGGACATCACGGTCGGCCTGATGAAGGCTGCCAAGCTGTCGGGCCGGAACTTCAAGATCATTCCGAACCTCGACGCCAACTCGGGCGCGGCGCGTGCCAGCACGGCGACCATCGCCAAGAAGCTGGCCGAGCTCTATCGCTATCCCGCTGCCTACAAGGTCAACGCCAGCCAGTACATGCTGTCCTCCTTCAAGGCTGAGGGTAAGAGCGTGGCCTGGTGGAAAGAGCTGAATCGGGTGCTGGCCAGCCAGTACGGCGTCAAGGTGGCGCTCAACGCGATCCTGCTGAACTCCAGCGATGCGAACCTGCGACGCTTTGCCCCGATCAGCTACTCCCTGGGTGATTGGGGAACGCGGAACCCGGTCGGGGTGTACGCCCGTTCGAACCGGGCTGCGAAGGCTCACTCGCTCGGCAAGAAGTGGATGGCCGGCGTCGGCGTACAGGATGTTCGCCCCAACCAGCGCAAGTACGCTGAGGCGCGGAACATGGAGACCCTGCGTGCCACCTGGAACAAGGCGATCGCGGAGAAGTCCGACTTCGTCCAGCTGGTGACCTGGAACGACTACAGCGAGGGAACCTCGTTCGCTCCGTCGGTTGCCCATGGCGAGACGTTCCTTGACGTCAGCTCCTACTACGCGACCCGGTTCAAGCGGAACGCGACGCCCAGCATCACCCGGGACTTGATCTATGTCACCCACCGCAGGCAGTCGTACAAGGCAGCCCCACTCGTGAAGCACCAGCTGATGTCGCCGAACCTTGGCGGCTCCAGGACGGCCCCTCGCGACACCGTCGAGGTGACCACGTTCCTCAAGGCGCCGGCCAAGGTGACACTGAAGGTCGGCAGCTCATCGCGCACCTTCTCCGCTCCGAAGGGCATCTGGACCGCCACGGTACCGCTCAAGACCGGATGGGTGTCGGCCTCCGCTGTGCGCACCGGCAAGACCGTCGCCTCGGTGAAGTCGCCGCACCTGGTGATGTCCCGGCTCAAGGTGCAGGACCTGCAGTACTACTCGGCCAGCAGCCGAGGACGCTAACGAGCGGCGGGCGCGAGGGCGTCCGCGAGCCTGAGGATCGGCTCCCGCATGGCGGCAACGGACTCGACATAGATCGAGTCCGTTTGCTGCCAGGGGTCGATCACGTCATCGGATGAATCCGCCGACGGCGCGAAAACCCCACGAGCGGCTGCCGCGAGACCAACGATCTTGCGCAGCCGCTCGACCGGCGTTCCCGACGATGTTGCCGGGGGCAGGTCGACGTTGCTGAGCAGCCGGTCCAGCTGCCGCAGGGTGAATATCTTGGAGAGGCTGCGCGGAGCCACCCGGGCGACCGCGCTGCGATGGGCACGCTCGGCGGTGATCACCAGATCGACACCCCGTGCGTCGCTGGGCTCCAGCTGACGTGCCGTGAACGCGTCGGACCCCAACCCTTCGGTCGCCATCAGTCGCGCCATGGGACCGGCAACCGGATGGCCGTGCAGCGCCCCAGTGCCCCGCGAGGTCACGTCGATGTCGTCGACTCCTCGCTTAGTCAGCTCGTTACGCAGCAGGTGCTCGATGTAGGGCGATCTGCAGACATTGCCGGTGCAGACGATCAGGATCGATCCACGGCCTTCGGCCGGTACTCCCACGGGAACCCCCAGGTCTGCCCTCTTCGACTCATCGATATGGCGGCTCAGCTCATCGATCGGGCGGCGCTGACGTCCTGCTCCTCCGACGGCGCCGACTTCGGGCTCTTGTCCGTCCGTCCATACACCTGCTTGTACTGTCCGACGGTCCGGACGGGGACGAAGTTCAGAATGACTCCCAGCAGGTTGGCGCCGGCCGTCTCAAGCGACTCGACCGTCTTCTTCAGCTCCCGTACCTCGACCCGGCCGGTACCGACGACGAGAATGGCGCCACCGAGCGACTTTGCCAGCAGTGCCGCATCGGTTACCGGCAGCAGCGGGGGGCAGTCGAAGATCGTCACGTCGAACTTCTCGGTGATGGACCGGAACAGTGCCTCAGCCTGGCTGGAACCCAGCAGCTCGCTGGGGTTGGGCGGGAGGTCGCCGGAGAGAAGCACCTTGAGGTTGTCGGGACCCCACGGCTGCAGAGCATCCTCAAGGGACGCCTCGTTGGTCATCACCGTGGTAAGCCCGACACTTCCCTCCAGGTCCAGATAGCTGTGCAGCACCGGCTTGCGCAGGTCAGCCTCGATCAGACACACCGAGTTGCCGGTCGCGGCCAGGGTGGCCGCCAGGTTGGCCGAGGTGGTGCTCTTGCCTTCGCCCGGGATCGACGAGGTGACCACGAACGCCTTGTGCGGGGCGTCGGTCTGCAGGAAACGCAGGTTGGTGCGTAGCTGTCGGAACTCCTCTGCACGAGGTGAGTCGCCAGCCCGCCGAGCCAGCATCGGGCTGCCGGCAGTCCGACGGTCGTACGAAATGGAGCCGAGCACGGTCGCTCCGTGGATGTTCTGTATCTGTTCGGCGGAGCGCACCTTGGCGCTGATCCGCTCCCGGATGATGACAAAGGCCACGCCTCCGACCAGACCGCCGAGCGCCCCGAACACCAGCAGCAGCCGACTGCTCGGCGTGGACGGGGTCACCGGTACGGCCGCCGTCTGGACCGTTTCCAGCTGGACCGGGCTGGTACCGTCACGGCGGTTCGGGACCAGTTTCACCACAACGTTCGACAAGCTCGTGGCGACCGCGTTAGCGATGGTCGCTGCTCGCTCGGGGGACGGATCGGTAACGGAGATCGAGATTAACGACGTGTTCAACGGGACGGACGCCGAGATCTGGCGACTGAGGTCGTCCGGAGTCGTATTGAGGTCGAGGGCCTTGATGACAGGCTCCAGAACGACCTGTCGAGTCGCCACAGCGCTGTAGTTACGTGCCTGCTGCTGCGAGTAGTTGCTGCCCTGGGCAAGGTCCGCGGTGCTGCTGCCGCCGTCGACGGCGACGAAGAGCTCGGTCCTAGCCGTGTACTTCGGGGTGGTGATCAGCAGGTATCCGGCGGCGAGCATGGTCCCCAGAGCGGCAAGGGCGATGACACTCACCCAGTGCCCTCGGACGAGACTCCAGCTTTCGCGAAAGTTCACATACACCATTCCGATAGAGACGGGACGCGGGAAGCAGACCCAACAGCGATGGACAAGTAGGATACCAACAGTCCGGAGGAGGTAGGGTCCCCGAAACATCTTGCTGGTCCTATTAGAAAGAATTCGCTGGTGGCCGTACGTCGCTCCTGGAGTAGATTTCGAGGCTGGAAGTACCTGGGGCTGGCGGCCTTGCTGGTCGCCGCGGCCGCGCTGATTACGGTCGCCCTCCGCCCGGTTCAGAACGCCACCGTGCCGCGCCAGGTGCCAGCTGTCGGGTTGAACCCGGCGCAGACCACGGCCTTGTTCCTGGGGGACTCCTCGGTGGCCGGAGCGGGCGCTTCGAAGCCGGCCGCCCGCTGGACCACACTGGTCGCCGGCAAGATCGGCTGGAAAGAAATTAACCTGGCCAAGACCGGCAGCGGATACGCACCAACCAACGCCGCGGGGGGCTGCGACGGCGCGCGGCCGTGCACCCGCTACTCCGCATCAGTGGCCGACATCGTCAAGGCCCAGCCGCGGGTTGTGGTGGTCGGTGGTGGCCGAGGCGAGGACAGTACGGACGCCACGCGGACGGCAGCCAGCATTAGTCAGCTGTACCGGGCTCTGCGGACCGGACTGCCGGAGGCGACCATCATCGCGGTCGGGCCCTGGAGCAACGCCGCCACGCCCGGTAAGCCAACCCTGTTGCTCGATTCGTCGGTTCAGTCGGCGGCCAAGTCGGTCCGGGCAACGTACGTCAGCCTTTTGTCGCCGCGACTCCTTAACGAGACAATGACGATCAACGGGGGTACCCGATTGAATGACGAGGGGCACCGGGTGATAGCCGACCGTGTGGTGACTGAATTGGACGCGGCGAATTGACCGGCAAAATGCCATGGCGCGAGGAGCAGACGCAATGAGTGAATCGGCAGACAATTCCCTGGCCGACGTCCCGATCATCGACTTATCCAAGGCGCCCGGGGTGCAGGAGACGTTGCGGAAGTCCAAGCTCGTCCAGTACGCATGGCAGCTGGTCGAGATTCTGCTGGTCAGCAACCGGCTGCAGATCAGCTCCCGGCTTCGGGTGGCGGCGCTCCGCAAGTTCGGGGCGACCATCGGGACCGGCGTCGTGTTCCGCCCTAGGACCCGGGTCAAGTCGCCCTGGAACCTCGAGATCGGCGACCGGTGCTGGATCGGCGACGGCGTCTGGTTCCACAACCGCGATCGGATCACCCTCGGTCATGACGTTGTCCTGTCCCAGGAGACCTACCTCACCACCGGTGCGCATGCCATGCGCACTGACATGGCACTGATCACCCGGCCGATCGTGATCGAGTCGGGAGCCTGGATCACGTCCCGCTGTGTCGTCTTGGGCGGTGCGCACGTCGGACGATCCGCGGTCGTCTCGCCACTGACCGTGGTCCGGGGCCATATCCCCGCGAACTCGGTCGTGTCGGCCCCCGAGCCAACCATCGTCGGTACCAGGTTCCGGACCGGCGAGGGAGCATGAGGGTCGCCCACGTACTCACCTACGTATCCAGCGACGGCGCCTACGGCGGCCCGCTCGCGGTCATGGTTGCTCACTGTCGGGAGTTAGCGGCGCGGGGACATCACGTCGAGGTCTTCGCCGGCTGGGACGGCCAGGCCGAGCTCAGCATTCCCGGCGTGAAGCTGAACCTGTTCAGAGTCACACGTGGACTGCCGATCGGGTTCAGTGGGCTGGTGTCTGGGCAGCTGGTCCGGACGGTTCGTCGGCGGGCCGTCGAGTTCGACGTCGTGCACTTCCATCTCTCCAGGGATCTCATCACCGCGCCGACCGCCCTCGCGGTGCTCGGCGTACGCCGGGGACCGAAGGTATTCGTCCAGACGCACGGCATGATCAAGCCTGACCCCCGTCCGGTGGCACGCGTGATGGATCTCGCTATCCGCTCCATCCTTCGCCGGTCCGCCTCGGTACTGGCCTTGAACCGCACCGATGCAGAACGAGTCGGCGCGGTCGGTCGTTCAGCCCTGTCAATCGTGGAGCTCCCCAACGGCGTCCCGGCCCAGGACCACCTGCACAACCCCGGCCCCGGGGTGCCGGAGTTCATCTTCTTGGCCCGCCTGCAGCCGCGAAAGCGGGTGATGCTCTTCGCGGAAGCCGCCGCGCTGGTCACCGCCGCTGGAGTCGAGGCCCGGTTCACGGTGGTCGGCCCGGATGAGGGGGACCTCACAGCTCTCTTGGACTTCATTAGCCAGCGGAGGCTCGAGGCGGTGATCCGGTACGAGGGGGCGCTTCCGCCGGGCACTGCACCCGCCAGGCTGGCAGCGGCTGACGTGTATGTGCTGCCGAGCCTGAACGAGCCGTTCCCGATGACCGTGCTCGAGGCCATGTCGGTCGGCGTGCCCTGCATCATCTCGACCAGCTGCCACATCGCGGACCGGTTGGCCGAGCTGGGCGGCGTGGTCACGTTCGACCACCAGGCGGCTGAGCTGGCGGGGGCCATCACGTCGTTGGCCACAGACCGCGACCGGCGGGTCGAGCTCGGGAAACGGGCCGCACTGACCGTAACCAAGGCCTTCGGCGTGTCCTCCGTCGTTGACGTGCTCGAACATTACTATTCGATGGACCGGGCCGAACTGGAGCGAGACGAGCGACAGCTCGCGGCGGGAGTTGGACAGGCGTGACTAAGGCAGCCAGTACGTTCCGGGGCAGGTTCGACCTGCTACGACAGGCGCAGAAGCGGCGTCGCGGTGTTCCTCTCTACACGTTGTACGTGAACCGGCCGATAGGGAGGGCGATCGCCGCCGCGAGCCCGTCGTGGGCAACCCCGAACCATCTGACGATCATCGGAGCCGTGCTCACGTACGCGGCGCTGTTCTGGCTGATGTTCTTCGCCACCGTGGGTCCCGCCGCCGTTCTGGTCGGGGTGGGTCTGGTGGTCGGCTTCTTCTTCGACTCCGCTGACGGGCAGCTGGCCAGGCTACGAGCCGCCGGATCGGTCAGCGGGGAGTGGCTGGACCACCTGCTCGACAGCGGACGCATCGTGCTGCTGCACGTGGCGACGTTGTGGTTCCTGGTCCGAAACGACATCGTCGCTGCCGAGCTGGCCGTGGTGGTCTGCACCGCCTTCATGCTGGCCGCGACGATGGTCTTCTTCGGCGCAACGCTGTTCGAGAAGCTCGACGCGGCCTCCCAGCCGGTCGGCGCCGAGGCGGTCGAGCCGCCGAAGCCGTCCACGCTCCGGTCCGCTGTGATGTTGCCGGTCGACTACGGTGTCACCTGCGTTGTGTTCCTGCTCGTTCCGTGGCCCACGCTGTTCTTCGGCGTCTACTGCCTGCTGGCGGTCGCCAAGGTCGGTTCGACCAGTGTTTTCCTGCGTAAGTGGTACCTGTCGCTGCGGCGGATCGACCGGCAACGCTGGCATGCTGGCGTCCCGGGCGACGGCGACGCTCGGTGAGATGGTTCCACTCACGGCATGTCACGGTTCTCGACCAGATAGCCTCCAGCGCGTCCAACTTCCTCCTCGTGGCGGTTGTCGCGCACGTCTCGGCACCGGCCAGCTTCGGGCAGTTTTCGCTCGCCTACGTCGTCTTAATCTTCTTCCTGGGCCTGCAGCGGGCGCTGATCGGCGAGGTGCTGCTCGTCCGCTTCTCGGCTGTTGACGCCGACACAGTCGCTTTCCGTCCTCCCGTGGGGCTGGCGCTGGTCGTCGGCATGGTCGGACTGGCCGTTCTTGTCGGCGGCGCGGTTCTCACCCCGCAGGCATCGGGGGTCTGGCTCGCTCTGTCCTTGTCCATGCCGGCCGTACTGCTTCAGGATGTATTGCGCTATGTCTTCATCTGCCGCAAGCTATCCGGCTTCGCCTTCCTCCTCGACGCGGTGTGGGCGGTGCTCTCGATCGGCGCCATGCTGATCCTCGCAGCTACCGGCTTTGGGACCGTCGCGATCATCGCGGCCTGGATCGGGGGTGCGCTGGTGGCGGCGGTCCTCGGCCTTGTGTTGACTCGGGCCGTCCCGCAGCCCATCGCCGGGATTCGGTGGTTCGTTGCCAACCGTGACCTCTCCATCCGGTTCTCCGCCGAGTACGCCAGCCTGAACGCGTCCACGGCGCTGGTCTGGTTTGGTCTGGCGGGGCCCCTCGGTTCGGTCGGGGTGGCGGCGCTGCGGGGTGCCTCGCTGCTGTTCTCCCCACTCAACACAGGCTTCAATGCGGTCCGGATCGCCATGATCCCCGAACTGGTCAGGCTCCGGGGCAGCCAGCGCTACCGCCGCGGGCTCCTCGAGACGGGCGCCATCCTGGGTGGCCTTGCCGTCGTCTGGGGACTGGTGGTGCTCTTCCTGCCGGACTCCGCCGGTCGGCTGCTGCTCGGCGCTACCTGGGACGAAGCCAAGGGTCTCCGGCTCCCCAACTTCGTCCAGTCGCTCGCCATGGTCGGATACACGGTGCTGCTCAGCTACTTCAGGTCCAGCTCCTTGCACTCGCTGTCCTCCAGAATGAGAGCCGTGCTGGCTGCCCTGACGTTGGCACTGCCGCTGGCCGCCGCCGTGTTGTTCGGTGTCCAAGGCTCGGCGTGGGGATTCGCGGTCGCGGTGGGGGTGGCCTGCCTGAGCGGGCTAGTGCTGGTCCGACGATCCGGACCTGGGCCCGAGGCTGGCGGGGCCGTGCGATGAGCTGGGTGCCGAGCAACAAGCGGGTCAGATTTCGCGGTGAGCAGCCGGGGTCGGCCGCGGCCCTGGAGAGTGACCGGCTCCTCGGTGTCGTGCTGGGCTTCCTCACCTTCGCCGCGTTGGCCCTGGTCGTACCGCTGATGATTTTGGCCAGCCCCGACTACGGTCGGAGCACGGCGTGGCGGATCACCTTCTTCATCCTGCTGATGTCGGCAACCCGGCTGGCCATGCTGGTTTCGTACGGGGAACGTCGGCTCTTCGAGTTCATCTTCTGGCTTTTCTGCTATGTGTTCTTCGGGCTAGCACCGAGCGTGCAGATCCGAGCGGACGCCATGGCGACGACGACGGCCAACCTGGACCCGGTCCTCGACGTGCCAACTGCAGCGCTCGCGCTGGCCGGCATTGTCGCTGTCGCAGTCGGCTTTGCGTTCGCCAACCGCCGGAGCAAGAACATCCCCAAACGGATGCGTGAGTACGACATCAACCGACCGCGGCTGATGCTTTTGTCGGTGATCGGGCTCGTCATGGCCGGCTACTACGTCAGCAAGGTGGGTCTCGGGACCCTTTTCTCCAGCCGTGCCGCCTCCTCCCTCATCGAGGAGCAGCACTGGCCGGATACGACTGTCGCGGCCATCGTCAGGGCGGCTTCGTCGTTCCCCATCCTGATCGCGGCCCACGGCTGGTGGAGCGTGGCCAGGCGCGCGGAGCATAAGGGGTCGGCACGGACCATCGCTGCCGTGCTGACTGCCATCACGCTGCTGGTGACCAACCCCATCTCCAGCTCGCGGTACGCCTCGGGGGTGGTATGGGGAAGCTTCCTGGGCCCGCTCGGTGCCTACTCGACCCGGCGCAGGACCTCGATCACCATGGTCGGGATCGTGGTAGGGCTGCTTTTCTTGTTCCCGATCGCCGACCTGTTCCGCCGGGTGACTCCCACCAGTGCCGCCCGAACAGGGTTCTTGTCGGAGTACGCCGGCAATGGCGACTATGACGCCTTCGGCCAGCTGTCCAACGCCATCCTCTACGACCAGACCATGCCGCTCCAGTTCGGCCGTCAGCTGCTCGGGCTGGTTTTGTTCTGGGTTCCCCGGTCCATCTGGTCGGACAAGCCAACCGGCTCCGGGGTTCTGCTGGCGCAGTTCCGCGGCTACAACTTCACCAACCTGTCGGCTCCGATCTGGGCTGAGATGTTGCTGAACTTCGGCCTGGTGGGTGTTGTGGTCGCCTCAGTCCTGGTCGGCGTCGGGCTTGGCCGGCTGGATCTGTCCTTCCGATCCGCCAACGGATCGGGAACCTCCGCTATAGCAGCGTCCGTGCTGCCGTTCTTCCTGCTCATCCTGTTGCGTGGATCACTGCTCCAGGCGATGGGCACTCTGGTGGTCATCATCGGGTCGCTGGTACTTATTAGCGGCCGCCGAAGCAGTCCTGAACCTTAGTTACCCTTTTGTATCCGCTCAGTTAGTTCTTAGCCGGATGCCTATGTTAGGGTCTCCACAGTCTGGTGGATTCAGAATCTGGAGCGGACGTCACCAACCTGCTCAGAAGTAAGACTGGTCACACTGCAGATCTATTTTTCAATGCCGCGCCTCTGAGTTCCAACTCAGAGGATTCGGCTTACCCGGGGGGGAAAGTAAATTGCGCAAGCCTGCCGCCATCCTTGCTGCAGTGGCCATCGGCGCCACCGCGCTCAGCGTCGGACCAGCAGTCCAGTCAGCTTCAGCTCTGTCAGCCGGAGTCTCCTTCAGCGCGGAGAACCTGCCCACCTGGCAGGCCAACGGGATCGTCTGGTCCGTCGGCCAGTCCAAGGGCAAGGTCGTCGCCGGTGGAACCTTCACTGAGGTCCGCCCGCCGGCCGGCAACACCGCCGCTGTGCAGGCCCGTAGCAACCTGGCGATCTTCAACGCCGAAACCGGGAACCCGGACAGCTGCCAGCTGAACGTGACCCTGGCCGGAGGTACGGCCACCGTCCGCTCCGTGATCACCGCCGAAGATGGCACCGTCTACATCGGCGGCAACTTCAGCAACGTCGGCGGCGTGAGCGTCAGCCGGGTCGCCGCCATCGACGTGCAGGCATGCACGGTTAAGCCGCTGCGGGTGAGCGGCGTCTCCTCATTCGTGCACTCGATGGCCGTTTCCGGTAACAGCTTGTACCTCGCGGGCAGCTTCACCAGCGTCGCTGGTCAGCCGCGGCAGCAGTTCGCCGCGGTGAATGCGACCACCGGAGCCGTGCTGCCGTTCATCGCAGACTCCGCGCTGGTCGGCCGTGCCGCCACTGCGGCACCAGACGGTCGGGCGCTGGCAGTCTCCCCGGACGGCAGCAAGGTAGCCCTGGGCGGCGAGTTCGACACGATCAACGGCGCGGACTCCCACTCCATTGCCGTCGTCGATGCGGTCACCGGTGCGATCGTCAAGAACTACCCGACCGGATTCATCAACACCAACTCGATCACCAAGACGCTGCACACCAGCGGCAACACGCTCTACGGCGGCAACGAGGGCACCGGCGGCGGCGTCTTCGACGGCCGGTTCGCGATCGACTGGGGCACCCTGGACCAGAAGTGGCGCGACACCTGCCTCGGCGCGACCCAAGCCGTCCTGGTCTATAAGGACACGCTCTACGCGGCGAGCCACGCGCACAACTGCGCCAGCATGAACGCGTTCCAGGACGGGTCCCGCAACTACTTCAACGCACAGAGCACCGTCGACGGAAAGATGTACCAGTGGGGCCCGCGCGGCAATGACGGCATCGGCGAGGGCATCGGTCCCCGGGCCATGACCGTCGCCACCGGCGCCACCACCGGCAAGGACTACCTCTGGTACGGCGGCGAGTTCACCCAGGTCAACGGTGTCGCGCAGCAGAGCCTGACCCGGTTCGGCCCCGACGACAACAACAGGCCGCCCACGCCATCCGTGGTGGCTGAGCCGTTGACCTCCGGTGCGATCCAGGTCCGGTTCCGGACCGTGGTGGACACCGACGACAGCGACCTGACCTACAGCGTCTACCGCAACGGCGGCGCGACGCCGATCTGGACCGGCACGGTCAAGTCGATGTGGTGGACCCGGCCGCAGGTGACCTTCGTCGACAGCGGCGTGGTCGCCGGCACCAGCTACGGCTACCGCGTGACAGCGAGCGACGGCAAGAACGTCAGCGCACTCTCGGCCACCTCCAGCGCCGTTGCGCAGGAGCGACCGGTCAACTACCCGACGCAGGTGATCAAGGACGGAGCCAAGCTCTTCTGGCGTTACGACGAGGCTTCCGGTGCCTGGATCCAGGACAAGTCCGGCGACGCCGCCGGTAAGAACGGCCTTGCCGTCAACGGCCTCACCATGGGTGCGGCCGGAGCCCTCGCCAACGACACCAGCCCCGCGGCTACCTTCGACGGGATCGACGACTACGTGTGGAACGACCAGCTCGAGGCCGCACCGACCACGTACTCGATGGAGACCTGGTTCAAGACCGACACCACGACCGGCGGCAAGATCATCGGCTTCGGCAATGGTCGTCCGCGGACCGACAACGGCCTCACCATGCTCAGCGGCGCCTACGACCGGCACATCTACATGGAGAACACCGGCCAGCTCCAGTTCGGCGTGAACAGCGGTGGTCTCAAGATGATCCGTTCCGCCACGGCCTACAACGACAACCAGTGGCACCACGTGGTCGCCACCCAGGGCTCGACCGGCATGAACCTGTACGTCGACGGCCTCTCCGTCGGTCGGCTTTCGACCACAACCGCCCAGGCCTACTTCGGCGTGTGGCATGTCGGTGGCGACAACCTGGCCGGTTGGCCGAACCGCCCGACCAGCGACATGTTCAAGGGCACCATCGACGAGACCGCCGTCTACGGCAGCGTGCTGACGGCTCGGCAGGTGTCCAACCACTACGTGCTCGGCGGCGGTGCGCCCAAGGTCAACGCCGCACCGACAGACAGCTACGGCGCTGCCGTCTTCAACGCAGAGCCCGATCTGTACTGGCGACTCGAGGAGGCGACCGGCACAGCCGCGAGCGACTCCTCCTACTTCGGTCAGAAGCCGGGAACGATCGGCGCCGGCGTGCAGCTGGCGCAGCGTGCCACGGTCAACGACGGTAAGGCCGCCAGGACCGGGGCCGCAGCCACCAGCATGATCGCCAGCCCGCTGGGTGCGAACCCGTCTCAGTTCGCCACCGAGGCCTGGATCAAGACCGCCACCACCACCGGCGGCAAGATCATCGGGTTCGAGAACACCGCCACCGGTAACGGGACCAGCTACGACAAGGCGACCTACATGACCAACACGGGTCAGATCGTCTTCGGTACCTACAGTGCAGGGGTGCGGAGCATCACCACCACCCGAACCTTCAACGACGACAAGTGGCACCACATCGTGTCGACCCAGGACCTGACCGGACAGAAGCTGTACGTGGACGGACGGCTCGAGGGCACGCACACCGCCACGACGAACCAGACCTTCGACGGGTACTGGAAGGTAGGCGGAGGAAACCTGACCAACTGGCCAGGCAAGCCGACCACAACCAACTTCACCGGCACCATCGACGAGGTCGCGGTCTACGCTCACGGCCTGTCGGCGTCCGATGTGGCCTCGCACTACGCGGCGGGCCTCAACGACACCGTTGCTCCGTCGGTTCCGGCTGGGGTCACCGCAACCGTGGCGGGTAGCGACGTGACGGTGAGCTGGACGGCGTCGACGGACGCGAACGGTGTGGCCAGCTACCAGGTGCACCGCGGCATCACGGCCGACTTCGCGGTGTCGAAGGACAGCCAGGTGGCCTCGGTCCCAGGGCTGAACTTCAAGGATGCCGCTCTGACACCCGGCAGCTACTACTACAAGGTCATCGCGGTCGACGGCGGCGGCAACGCGAGTGCTGCCTCGGCGTCGGTCAAGGCCGATGTTAAGGACACCGCGGCACCGTCGGTACCCGCCGACGTGGCGGCGTCGATCGTTGCCGGCGCTCCCAAGGTGACCTGGTCGGCCTCCACCGACAACGCCCCAGGGGTCACCTACCAGGTGCACCGCGGCGCCACCGCTGACTTCGCGGTGAGCCCAACCAGCACCCCGGTGGGCACGGCTACCGAACCGAGCTTCACCGACACGACCCACCCGGCGAAGGGCACGTACTTCTACAAGGTCGTGGCTGTCGACGCTGCCGGGAACGCCAGCGCAGCCTCGGCCGGCGCATCGGTCATCGTCAATGACACGACGGCACCGGCGGCGCCCGCAGACGTGACCACCTCGGTCGACGGCAGCAGCGTGACCGTCAACTGGTCGGCCTCCACCGATGACACCGCGGTCACCGGATACGCGCTCCACCGCGGCTCCAGTGCCGACTTCACCGTGTCCGACTCGAACCGGGTGAAGGAGGGGGTGACGGGCCTGACCGTGACCGACGCTGACCTTGCGGTGGGCACGTACTACTACAAGGTGGTGGCGCTCGACGCAGCCGGCAACGCCAGCTCGGCCTCTCCGTCCGCCTCGGCAGAGGTGAGCGACACGACTGCCCCCACCGCGCCGAGCGGGCTGACGGCGACTGCGTCCGGCCAGACCGTGACGCTGAAGTGGACGGCTTCGACCGACGCGGTCGGGGTGACCAAGTACACCGTCTACCGCGGCGCCTCGGTCGGCTTCACGCCGGACGCGTCGAGCAAGGTCGCTGACGTCACCTCCGGCGTTACCTACACCGACTCCAACGTCGCAGCCGGTGATCAGTACTACAAGGTGGTTGCCTCCGACGCCGCTTCCAACGCAAGCGCGGCATCGGATGCAGCGAAGGTCACCGTCACGATTCCGACGGTGCCGCCGACAGTCGTCCGGCTTACGCCGACCGAGGACTCGATGGTCGCCCAGGCTGCAGGCGCCACCAACTACGGCACGGCAACTTACCTGGCCTCACGCGGCGGTACCTCGGCCAACGAGACCTACCTCCGGTTCAGCCTCCCGGCTGCACCGGCAGGCAAGGTGCTGACCGGGGCAACGCTGCAGGTCCGTACCTCCACCGATGCCGCGTCGGCGTCACCTGATCCGTACAGCGTGAAGCTGCTGACCGGAACGTGGGACGAGGCGACGGTGACGTGGAACAACCGGCCGAAGGGACTGGGCGCGACGCTTGGCACCTTCACCGCCACCGCGATCAACACCACCTACACGTCGACCCTGGACGCCGCAGCGGTCGCCGCGCTCGGTGAGTCGACCGCCTCGGTTGGGATCGTCGGGACTAGCACCGACAACGTACGCTTGTGGTCGTCGGAGGCGGCGGCCGCCAACCGTCCGGTGCTGATCCTGACCTACAAGTAAGCGTGTCGACCAGTCGGGCGTTAGGGCAGTCGGAACGGGGCTAGTGCAGACCGGAAGGCATGCCAACTATCTAACCGTTGCGCCGGTAGCGGAGCTCCTCGCGAGCTTCGTTACCGGCGCGGCTGTCTCTGCACCACCTAGTTCCTATTGACGACAGCCGATGCGTAAGCCGCACCAGTGGGAAGGAGTGGCCCCGTGACTCGCCAGGCAGCCGGGCAGACCGTGCCGACTCGGAGACCCGTTCAGCTTCGACGTCGTGAGTTCTTGATGGCTGGAGCCTCGGCCCTGCTGCTCGGCGGGTGCAGTGCCGACCAGCCTCCGCCGCCGAAGGAGGACCACCAGACGGCAGCGCCACCGATCAAGGGCAACTGGACGATCTTCGATCTGCTGAAGAGCGACCTGTTCTACGTTGCGCACCGAGGGTCGGCAGACAACTGGGTGGAGCAGAGCTGGGACGCATACGCCAACTCCGTCCGGGCCGGCGCCCGGGCCATCGAGATCTCGGTGAACGCGACCTCCGACGGTGTTCTGGTCTGCCACCACGACCCGACCACACGGCGTCTCAGCAAGGAGTCGGTGACGATCTCCAGGACCACCTGGGCGGAGCTGTCCACCATCCCGAACGACGCCCGGGAATGGTTGGGCCCCAGTGTCGAGCCGAAACCGATTCCGCGCCTCAGCGACGTGCTGGATGCCTTCGCGGAGACTCATGTGATCTTCATCGAGGACAAACAGGGCACCAATACCGGCGCAGTGTTGGACTTGATGGACACCTACAAGGACTCCACATCGCATTTCGTCTGGAAGCAGTGGGCCGGCTCCAGGCAGTACGACCGTCCGCTGGCACGGGGATACAAGCGCTGGGGCTACTTCACGACCGACATCATGTACCGGATCAAGGAGCTTCAGGCCCGGTTCGACTACCTCGGAGTGCCGACCACCGCCTCCGACAACCAGGTCGAGGCGCTCGTCGGCTTCGGCAAGCCGGTGGTCGGTTGGGAGGTGCACACCCGCTCGGTACGGGACCGGCTGTCCAAGCTGGGCGTCCAGGGCATGATGTGCGCCAACATCCCGTACCTCACCAAGAATGTGCGGGCTGCTGCCGACACCTTCGGCTCGGGGGTACGCGCGGCCGGGGACCTGCCCTGGACCACCAGCAAGGGCTGGTCGTACCAGCCCTCCTTCGATCTGATCACCTCGGCGCTGACGATCGGCAAAGCGGGGATCCAGAGCTATGTGATGGGATCCATGGCCCCGATCGAGAAGGACACCTACGAGCTGTCGTTCGAGCTCAGGTGGCCGGACGGGCTGCCGGCTGAGGCGGATCACGTCGGTATCGCCTTCGGACAACCCGATGACAGCGCCTATCGGGTCAGGGTGCCGAGCGAGGTCGCGGGCTACCACGTGATCTTCCGAGCCAACGGCGTGCTGGAGCTCTTCGCCAGGCAGGCGAACTCGGTCGAAGGAACCCGGCTCGAGGCGGCCCCGACGACTGCGGCCGTCCCGGGGCAGTGGATGAAGTTCACCGTACGGGTCACTCCGGACCGGATCTCGGTCGGGCGCGAGGGGTTGGATATCTGGGACTTCGAGGTGCAGGACTCCAAGTACCGCGGCGGGTACTTCTCGTTGTGCAAAAACTATAACGAAGGTCCGCCGGTCCAGTTCCGGTCGATTACCGTCTCATGATCATGAAGATCTTGATCTTGTGTTGGCTACTGGGCTCCGCTGGCATTCTGCGAACCGACCGTCTCAGCCAGGACGTGCCGGAATGCCTGGATGGCTGCATCCTCCGATAGCCGCTCGGCCCGATAGGCCTTGCCTGCTTCGCCGTACCGCATGGCCTGGTCCGGGTCGGTGGCCAGAGTTTCGGCAGCGACCAGCAGGGCCTCGGGGTTCGCGGCGTCCACCCGGATGCCCGCGCCTGCGCTCTCCATCTCGTCCGCGGTGACGCTGGAGCGGTCGGTGGCGGCGATGACAGGCAGACCGGAGCTGAAGTAGGAGGTGAGCTTGCTCGGCACTGACATCTCGGTCAGGCCTGGTCGCTCGTTGACCAGCAGGATGTCGGCCGAGTGGAGCGCCTGGGTGAACTTCTCATCGGGCAGTGGATCGACGAAGGTGATGTGGTCGCCCCTGCTCCGTCGCTCCAGCTCGGTGCGCTGGTTCCCATCGCCCAGCAGCACAAAGCGGACAGAGGAGCCGCGATCAGCGGCCAGCGCGGCCGCGTCGACGACGTTCTCCAGCCCCTGCTTGGCTCCCATGTTTCCGGCGTGCAGCACGATGATCTCGTCATCGCCCCAGCCGAGCTCTGCGCGGGTTGCGCGGCGGTCCACGGCCGGTGTCGGGTCAAGATGCGACCAGTTGCGCACCACCTTGACCTTGTCTGCTTCGATTCCGAGCTCCTCCACCAGATACCGCTTGAACCGGTCGTGGATGACCACGACAGTGGTCGCCGACTTCAAGACCGTGCGCTCGACCGCGCGGATCGCCTCCCCGGCGAGCCGGGCCCGTCCGGTCTCGGCCAGTCCGAGGCTGTAGATGTCCTGGACCCAGATGACCGACGGGATCCGTCGCAGCCGTGCGGCCAAGGAGGCGAGGCCAGCCGCGAAAAGAGCCGGAGAGACCAGCACTGCGACGTCGGGTCGGCCCCACCAGGTGACCACGGACCTGGTGCCGAACAGCACCTCCATCAGCAGCCGGTCAACCAGCCGAGGGGTGGTCGGGACCACCGGCCGCAGTCGCACGAGCGGTATCCCGTCCACGACCTCGCGCCGGCTGCTGCCCGTGTAGCCGTCGTAAACCCGCCACTGGGGGTAGTGCGGAAAGGCCGTCACCACCCGCACCGGGTGCCCGGCTTTGGACAGACCCTGCGCAAGCCCGGCTGTGTACGGCGCAATCCCGGTCGGTTCCGGAGCGTAGTTGAGCCCGATCACGACGACGCCGGGTGCTAGGTCAGTGTCCACGGGAATCCTTCTGTGAAGGTGCTCATTGTCGTTGCGGGTCATGCGCTAGCTGCATCCGGCCCGACGGGCCACCAGCGGGTACGCAGCTGAGACGGCAGGAACTAGGTCCGGATCTCGCTGTGGTGCTGGAGGAACCAGTCAACCGTGCTGGCGATACCTTCGTGGAGCGGGATGCGAGCCTTCCAGCCCGCGGCCTCGAGCTTGCTCACATCGAGCAGCTTGCGGGGTGTTCCGTCAGGTTTGGTGGTGTCCCACTTGACCTGGCCGGAGTAGCCGACCGCGTTCGCGACCATGGTGGCCAGCTCCTTGATCGACACGTCAGTGCCGGTGCCGATGTTGACCTGTTCTGGCCCGTCGTAGTTCTCGAGCAGGTGCAGGCAGGCGTCCGCCATGTCATCGACGTGCAGGAACTCGCGCCGCGGCGAGCCGCTGCCCCAGTTGGTAACCTCCGTCGCGCCGGTCCGCTTGGCCTCGTGGTAGCGGCGGATCAGGCCCGGCAGTACGTGCGAGCCGGTCGCGGAGAAGTTGTCGCCGGGGCCGTACAGGTTGGTCGGCATGGCGGAGATCCAGGGCAGCCCGTACTGCCGGCGAACCGACTGCACGTGCAGGATCCCGGCGATCTTCGCGATTGCGTACGCATCGTTGGTCGGCTCAAGATGGCCGGTCAACAGGTACTCCTCGCGGATCGGTTGCGGCGCCATCTTGGGGTAGATGCACGACGAACCGAGGAACAGCAGACGCGACACCCGCTGCTCCAAAGCGGCGTCCATCACATTGACCTGGATCCGGAGGTTCTCACTCAGAAAGTCGACTGGATACTGGCTGTTTCCCAGAATCCCACCCACCTTCGCTGCGGCCAGGATGACCGTGGTCGGCTTGGCCTCGGCGAAGAAGTCGAACGTTGCCTGCCGGTCCTTCAGGTCCAGCTCCGAGGACGACAACCCGATCAGATTCTGGAAGCCGTCATTGGTCAGCCGCCGCCAGATCGCGGAACCGACGAGACCACGATGGCCGGCGACGTAGATAGGGGCGTCCCGGTCCAACCGCAACGTCGACGCCTGCGCTGCGGTGGTTCCGGTCGTGCCGGACAAGCCGGTCGAGGCCGGCGTCATGCGTTCTTCCAGCTGTCGAGGTCGACCTTGTCGATCCAGTGCGAGCCGGCATGGTTCAGGGATTCGATGTCGGCATCGACCATCAGGCGGGCCAGGGACTGCGGGTCCACGGTGGCCTTCCAGCCCAGCTTGGAATGGGCCTTGGAAGCGTCGCCGATCAGCGAGTCAACCTCGGTCGGCCGGAGGTACCGCGGGTCGAACTTGACGTACTTCTCCCAGTCCAGCCCGGCGTGCTCGAAGGCCGTCGTCAGAAACTCCCGGACGCTGATCCCCTGACCCGTGGCGAGCACGTAGTCGTCCGGCTCGTCGACCTGGAGCATCCGCCACATGCCCTCGACGTACTCTGCGGCGTATCCCCAGTCGCGAATCGCATCCAGGTTGCCCATGTAGAGGGCGTCTTGTTGACCGGCCTTGATTGCAGCGACAGCACGGGTGATCTTGCGGGTGACAAATGTCTCGCCGCGGCGGGGGGATTCGTGGTTGAACAGAATTCCGTTCACCGCGAACATGTCGTAAGCCTCGCGGTAGTTCTTGGTAACCCAGTAGGAATAGACCTTCGCCGCACCGTAGGGGGAGCGCGGGTAGAACGGCGTCTGTTCGTTCTGTGGTGGCGGCGACGCCCCGAACATCTCCGACGATGATGCTTGGTAGAACCGGCATTCGACCTTGGAGACCCGAACCGCCTCAAGGAGCCGCATGGTGCCGACGCCAGTCGTGTCGCCGGTGTGCTCGGGCTCGTCGAATGACACTCGGACGTGGGACTGGGCAGCAAGGTTGTAGATCTCGTGCGGCTGGATATCGGCCAGCAGCGTAATCAACCGGACGCCGTCGCTCAGGTCGCCGTAATAGAGGAAGAGCCTGGCCCGAGGGTCGTGCGGGTCGAGGAGCAGGTGGTCAACACGTGCGGTGTTGAAGGTGGAAGCTCGGCGGATGAGTCCGTGAACTTCATAGCCCTTGTTTAACAACAATTCGGCGAGGTATGAGCCGTCCTGGCCCGTAATGCCAGTGATGAACGCGCGCTTCGTCATCTAGATCCTTCGAATTGTCCCGTTTGGGCTTGCCAGAAGTTGCGCGGTAAGCATAACGGGTTCGGATACGACCGGTTAACGCTGATCGAACTGTAACGGCTGCTGAGTCAAAGAGCTCCCGCGGGCGTTCCGACCCGCAGCGTGAGTCCTAACCGGCCAGCTGGGCCTGCGTCAGAGCGGCCCGGTCGAGCGTGCTCCAGCTTCCGGGCGTCTCCAGCCGGACAATCGTGGCCGGTGGGAAGCGGTGCTCGACGGTCGCCACCGCGCCGGGATCGGAGCTGAGCGGATGCGCCAGCTCGTGCGCTGCCTGCGGGATCCCAGGAGCATGGCCGATCACCAGTGCTACCTCGACGTCGTCGGGCAGGCCGTGGATCAGCTCGATGATGGTGTCGGAGCCGGCGTTGTAGAGGGCGTCGGTGATCTCGACCGAGCCGGTCAGCTGCAGATCCTGCATCGTCTGTTGCGTCCTGACCGCGGCCGAGCAGAGGATGTGGTCAACGGTGAGTCCCGCACTCTGCAGCCAGCGACCGACCGCGGCCGCCTGCGCATGTCCGGCCGCGGTGAGCTCCCGCTGGGCGTCGGTCCTACCCGGCGCAGTCTCCTGGGCCTGGGCATGGCGGAGCAGCAGCAGCGTACGCGTCGGCGTCATACGTCGAGCCTAGGACGCCCCGGGGATCGTGTGCACGACGCCCCATGGCCCGGATCCGCGACTCAGCCGACCCCGGCGAAGGTGAGCCCGCGATGTGCGGCCAGCCGCTCTGCCTGCTCCTCGACCGCTGTTCGGACGGCTTTCGACAGTTGCGCCCACGGCTCTAGCCGCACCGAGAACCTCTTACCGGCCGCTTTCGGTCGCCAGGTTCCGACGATGTCGGTGCCGCTCAGCACCGCCCCTGGACGGCCCAGAGTGGGCCAGAGCTGTTTGTGCCGGGACGCGTCTTCAACGAGCCGGTGCCGGTCCCGGCCCTGCAGCAGCAGGTCGAACGGACCGAGGAGCCGGACCACCGGATCGGTGGGCTGGGCCAGCTGCTCAGCCAGCGTCCACAAGGTCTCACCCTCAACCGTGACCGGTGTGGCGTCCTGGGGCCACCGCTGTTTGATATCCGCCACCGGCGCGTCCAGGAAGGCGGCGACCTCCGCCGGGGTGGCAGGCCCGAGAAACCGCAGGTACGCCCGGATCGGCTGGAGCGACGCAGGAGCGAAGTCTGGGTCCTCAGCCGGGCCGAGTACGTGGTCCGGCCAGTCGGGGATCCGGCGCAGGACCGGGGGAGAGGTGCCGGGCTCCAGCTCAAGTCCGGCGTGCAGCGCACCCAGCCGGAACGGCATCTCATACAGATGCACTGCCTGACAGGGTCGGCAGAAGCGCAGGTACGGCTGGCTCATCCGCTCCGCCAAGGCGCCCGACACATCGCCCTTGACCCGGGGCGTAGCCACGAGGTCGCGCATCTGGCCGGCGATCTCGGTCAGCGCCTGCCGCGGAGGAATCCCGGCCGCTTTCAGCGGGCGGTTGGCGTCTAAGATCCGCTTACCCGCGTCGGCGTCCGAGTACGGCGAGGTGGCGACCTGCACGTCGGCAAGCTCGGAGCGTCGATAGTAGTGCGGCGCGCCCCGCAGCGTCCAGGCCAGCGCCACGTCCGCTGACTGCTGCAGCGACCCCACACCTGCGAGCCGGGCCCCCCGGTTAGCCAGGGCCCAGCTGGCTGCGTCACTGCCGGAGTCCTGGACCCCCAGGTCGAGGATGGCCGGATCGGTGATCCTCACGCTGTCCGCCGGCTGGTCCAGCTGCTGGGCATGCACTCGGTACCCGATCACCTCCCGCCGGGTCGCGGTCGCAGTCATGAACCCATCCTCCCCCGAGTAGTCGGACCCTCCGCCCCATCGTCGGCGTGTCCCCGCGGAGCTGCCCAGTCGGCGGATCTGACTACTCGGCGGATGTGACCCGCCGCCCGAGGCTGCTGGGACGGTCCTAGACTCCGGTCCATGCCGATGTTCGATCTTCCGTTGGACGACCTTGTCAGCTATCGCCCCGAGGTTGCCGAGCCCGCTGACTTCGACGCGTTCTGGACCGAGACCGTTGCCGACGCCCGCTCGTTCCCGCTGGCCGCCGAGTTCACCCTGATGGAGAACAAGCTGGCGCTGATCGACACCTACGACGTCACCTTCTCCGGTTTCGGCGGATCTGCAGTCAAGGCGTGGCTGCACGTACCGGCCGGCGCATCCGGTCCGCTGCCTACGGTCGTGCAGTACCACGGCTACTCCGGAGGGCGGGGCTTCCCGCACTCCTACACGTTGTGGGCGCAAGCCGGGTACGCCCACTTCGTGATGGACACCCGCGGTCAGGGATGGAGTGTCGGCGGCGGCTCCAGCACGCCCGACTCCTCCATCGACGCAGGCCTGATCCACACGCCGGGCTTCATGACCGCGGGCATCACCGACCCGGCCAGCTACTACTACCGGCGGGTGTACGCCGACGCGATCCGGCTGCTGGAGGCAGCCCGGGAGAGCCCGCTGGTTGACCCGGCGAAGATCGTCGTCACCGGCGGCAGCCAAGGTGGCGGCATCACCCTGGCGGCGGCCGGCATCGCGCCGCTCGCCGGCATCGACCTCCTGGGCGCCGCTCCCGACGTACCGTTCCTGTGCCACTTCCGGCGGGCCACCCAGCTGACCGACCGGCTCCCGTATGCGGAGATCACCGAGTACCTGGCCGGATGGCGCGACCATGAGGACGCCGTCTACCGGACCCTCAGCTACTTCGACGGGGTCAACCTCGGTCGCCGGGCCACAGCCTCCGCGCTGTTCTCGGTCGGACTGATGGACGACGTCTGCCCGCCGTCCACCGTGTTCGCCGCGTACAACCACTACGGCTCGCGTGCCTCCGGCGACATCAGCAAGGACATCAAGGTGTACTCCCACAACCAGCACGAGGGTGGTGCCGGCTACCAGCTCAACGCCCAGCTCGACTGGTTCGGCCGGCTGTTCGGCTGACCCTCGCCGGGCTCAGTCCTTGACGGCCACGAAGACGTCGCGGTGGATCGAGGCGTCGACCCGGTGGCCGAACTCCAGGTACGGCCCGTCGGTCAGCGGGGTCAGCCCGGCCTCGACCGCTAGCTGGCTCAGGTCTTCCCGCGAGAGTCCGTAGGTGTTCCAGGAGAGCCCCAGAGCGCCGCCGCGCTTTAGCTGGCCACTCCATACCGGCAGGGCCTCACGCAGCAGACCCGCCGCCGACCTGTCCCGCTTGCCGCTGACGCCGCGTACATCGGTGTGGCTGCCGTGGACGACACCGTACGGGGCGTCAGTGATGACCGCGTCGAACCGGCGCTTGCCGTACAGCGCGGCCGACTGCCGGGTGTCTCCGGAGAAGGCAGTCAGCTTGAGCGTACGGTCGGCGGTCGGCGGCGTGACCTCCACATCGAGTCGGCGCCCCAGGCTCTTGCCCTCGCGCTTGACCGGGGTCATGTCGGCGGTGTGCTTGAGCCGCTTGCGCCGCAGATAGGTCTTCAGGTACGCCGAGTACGCCTCGATCGCCTTCAGGTCCATCTCCACGCCACTCACCTCGTGGCCCAGAATCAGCCCCGTGCTCAAGGTGGTTCCTCGCCCGCACATTGGGTCGAGGAGGGACCAGCTGTCCTGGGGCTCACGCCGGATGGAGGCCAGGGTGACGTTCACCAGCAACCTGGTGAACTGCTCGTTGGTCTTGCCCGGGTACTTCGGGATGGTGACCAGATCGTCGGGGAACAGGTCGGGTGGGGTGACCTGCACCGGGATGAGCAGCTGCTGGTCGCGGGTGAAGACGGCGAACAGGCCGGACAGCCGGGCGATGGCTTCGCCCAGTCGGTCATCCAGCTCGCTCTGGTCGACGCTGAGGTACGGCACGCCGGCGATGGTGGTAGGTCGGATCTCGGGAACGGGTCCGCCGCCGGCCCCCAGCAGCACGCCTAGCTCGGCGGCCACCAGCGTGTCCGCAGCCCCGGAGTAGACCCGGTTGCTCGAGGGTGCGAGCAACATCACGACGTCGCTCATCGGCCGCCGCTTCCGGTCGGGCGCAGGACCAAGCCGGTGACGGCCGGGTCGTCGGGCAGCAGCAGCGTGTTCACGATCACCCGGGCGAGAGTATCCCGCCGGCACAACCGTGCCGCCGGTGGCAGGGGCGTAAAGTGCGGCCGGTGCCCACCAGACCCAGCGCTGACGTCGGGCTCGTCTTCATCGGCGGCGCGGCGGGCACGCTCAGCCGGTACGGTCTGACGCTGCTGACCCACGACTGGTCCGGCGTGCCGGTAATCACCTGCGGAATCAACGCATCAGGCGCCTTGCTGCTCGGGCTGCTGCTGGAGGTGCTGGCGCTGGGCGGGCCGGACCGCGGCCGGCGGCGGCTGCTTCGACTGCTGCTCGGCACCGGCTTCCTCGGAGGGTTCACCACCTACAGCGCGCTGGCGGTCGACGCCGACGTCCTGATCAGGGACGGTCGGGTGCTGGCCGCGTCGGCGTACGCGCTGGGCACTCTCGCGCTGGGGTTGGTCGGAGCCGCTACCGGCATGCTGCTGGCCCGACGGCTGCATGCCACCCGGAGCCCATGATGCTTCCGCTGCTGATAGCCGTCGCTGGTGGGCTTGGCGCGGTCGCCCGGTTTCTGCTGGACGGGTTCATCCGAGCCCGGGTGCGTAGCAGCTATCCGGTGGGCACCACCCTGATCAACGTGTCCGGGTCCCTGCTGCTGGGACTGGTCCTCGGCGCCACCGTCGGTCGGCTGCTCCCCGAAACGGTGCAGCTGGTGGTCGGCACGGGATTCCTCGGCGGCTACACCACCTTCAGTACCGCCGCGGTGGAGACGGTCGTACTGGCTCAACGGCGGCGATGGGCGGCGGCGGTCTGCAACGGCCTCGGGATGCTGGTGTTGGCGGTCGCCGCAGCCGCGCTCGGCTGGTGGATCGGGGCGCAGTGGTGAGCCGACGCGGGAGGTCTTGCCGCTGGCACGCCCCGCAGCCGGTACGCCTTCGACCCGGCAGATCACCTAGGGTCGACCCATGAGCACGTGCGTAGACGTCGAGCTTCCCCGATACGACGACGCCGTAGTGGTCGTCAAGGCGCCCGAGACGGGCCCGGGCAACTGGGCCGGCGCCGCCAGCGCGCTCCTCGTCGACGGTGTCTTCTGGCTCACCTACCGGGTTCGCCGGCCGGTGGCGGCCGGTCGCGGCGTCAGCGTGGTGGTGGCCCGATCCGACGACGGCGTCCGCTTCGAGACAGTCTGCGAGGTGGGCCGCGAGATGTTCGGCGCCGCCTCCTTCGAACGCCCGGCGCTGGTGCCGGTGGAGGGAGTCGGCTGGCGGCTCTATCTCAGCTGCGCCACCCCCGACTCCAAGCACTGGTGGATCGAAGCTCTGGAGGCCGACGAGGTGGCCGGCCTGCCGCAGGGACGGCGGACGATGGTTCTGCCCGGCAGTGCCGAGGTCGCTGTCAAGGACCCGGTGATCGTCGCTGGCCGGGACGGCTGGCTGATGTGGGCCTGCTGCCACCCGCTGGCTGAGCCCGGGCATGAGGACCGGATGAGCACGTCCTTCCTGACCAGCGCCGACGGCCTGACCTGGCTCGACCACGGGACTGTGCTGAGCGGCCGGCCCGGGGAGTGGGACGCCCGTGGTGCCCGGGTCTCAGCCGTACTCGAGCAGGAACCCCTCACCGTCCTCTACGACGGCCGAGCCAGCGCCGAGGCGAACTGGTTCGAGACCACCGGAGTCGCCAAGGAGGTCGGCGGCGTGCTGCAGCCGTGCGGCGACGGCCCGGTCGCGCTGTCCAGTGACAGCGACCAGGCCCTGCGCTACGCCTGTGTGGTGCCGCTGCCGGACGGCCGAACCCGTTTCTACTTCGAGGCAGCTCGCGCCGACGGCTCACATGACCTGATGACCTCGGTCAGCCAAGGCTGACCGGCATGGATCGCTGCTTCAGCCAGGGCTGACCGGCCCGACGAGTGTGTCACCCGGGGCCGATCCCGGGCTTGGGAGCCCTATCGGCGAAGGACCCGCGACCGGTCCGCGAGCGCCAGTCGGCGAAGCTCTGGCCGAGAACCTGCTCGAGCAGGTCGATGTCGGCAATCAGCGGCTGCAGCAGCTGTTCGCGCTGCTCCTCGGTCAGCTTCGGCCGACGCTCGTTGCTGCCTGACTGCAGCGCCGCCACCAGCGGGCTGCTGGCCTTGCGCCATACCTGCGGGGGGACCAGGCTGCCGGCGGCCGCGCCGAGCCGGATCATCCGGCCGAGCGCAACGGTACGCAGGCCGCGGCCGACGAAGACTCGGGAGTTGTCGGCGGGGATGGACGGGATCTGGTTCTCCCCGATGCCCAGGAAGCGGCTGACCAGGTTCAGCGTCTGGTCCGGCTCCTCGACCAGCTTGCGATAGCGCAGTACGAGCACCCGGTCGCGGTCTACTCGGGCGAACAGGTCGGCCAGCTGCTCGCCGTACCGGCCCATCTGTCGGTAGTGCCAGAACGGCGCCCAGCCGGCCGTGATCCGCTGTTGCTCAAGCTCGCAGGCAGCCGCGAAGTCGGGCTCCGGTTCCAGACCGTCCACCCACAGATGCATCCAGTTCGAGTACGCACGGTCGATGGGGTCCCTGATGACTGCGATCAGCCGCGCCTGGGGCAGATCATCGGCAATCCGGCGGCGTGCGTCGGCGGAGTAGAGGTAGAACGGCGTGCTCTCCAGCCGAACCGACTGCTCCGGCGCGCCGGCGAACAGACTCTGGTAGTCGGAGCGGCGCCACACCCACTCCTGACGGCTGTGGGCATCCCCGGGACCGCGGTAGGCCGGCGGCGGGGCTCCGCCGCACAGGTAATACTTCGGCTCCTTGATCGGCGAGGCGAAGATCTGGGGGTGGCGGGCCAGGGCCGCGTGCAGCGCCGAGGTGCCCGCCTTCGGCGCGCCGATGATGACCGCGTCCGGCCCAGGTTCCCTAGTGAACATGGCGGAATACTAAACAAAGGAGCCCTGCAGGAGCAGAGCTTCTCGACCACTGGCATCGCATGCGGGTCCTCGAGTCGCGAAGTGGCAGAGGGGACGGGCAGGTCCCAGACAGGGCTCCGGCGTCAGTGCTGCCAGAAGTCCGGGTTGTCCTGGGCCCGCTTGAAGCTGGCGCGCACCTCGGCCTCGGCCTCTTCCACACCTGTCCAGGTGGCTCCCTCAACCGACTTACCCGGCTCGAGATCCTTGTACACGGTGAAGAAGTGCTCAATCTCCAGCAGCAGATAGTCGCGTACGTTCTCGATGTCGCGGAGGTGGTCGCGGCGGTAGTCATCCGAGGGCACGCAGAGCACTTTGTCGTCACCACCGGCCTCATCGGTCATCCGGAACATGGCGATGGCTCGGCAGCGGATCAGGCAGCCCGGGAAAGTGGGCTCGGAGACCAGCACCAAGGCGTCCAGCGGGTCGCCGTCCTGACCCAGGGTGCCCTCGATGAACCCATAGTCGGCCGGGTAGGCGGTCGAGGTGAACAAGGTGCGGTCGAGACGGATCCGTCCGGTCTTGTGGTCCACCTCGTACTTGTTCTTCTGACCCTTGGGGATCTCCACGGTGACGTCAAAGGTGAGGTCACTGAAAGGCTTCCTCGGCGTCTCTGTGGTCGGATCGGTCACGGCGTCCTCCTTATGATGGGCACGTTCCGCGCGGAACCACGAGGGTCCGAGCGCCAGCGGCACAGAGCCTATCGGCATCGAGATGAGGTGACAGTGCGTCCTAGAAGAATCGTCGTCCCGCTGGTTGCGCTGGCCGTCGCATCGATCGTGGTCGCCGGTGCGCTCACGGGCAGTTTCTCGACCCTGGCCCGCCGGGCGGTCGACGCGTCCGCTCCCGCCCAGGCCAGCGTGGCCCCCAGTACCGCCGGGAAACCTCAGCCCTCGCCGAGCGTCCAGCGGACGCCGTCGCTCGCCCCCGTGCTGGCCCCGGCGGCTGCCGGCACCAAGCCGAGCCCGGACAAGGTGCGGAGCAGGATCGCGGCAGTCGACGACTCGGTGATGAAGGCCACTGTCAGTGCTGCGGTGCTCGACGTCGGGTCCGGCGACGTGCTGTACGCGGATGACGCCGGGACTCCCGCCATCCCGGCGTCCACCATGAAGCTGCTGACCTCGGCTGTCGCGTTGGACATCTTGGGAGCCGACCACGAGTTCACCACCAAAGTCGTCAGTCCCGCGACAGGGGGCATCGTGCTGGTCGGTGGCGGCGACCCGTACCTCGCCAGCCGGACCACTGCGGCGACCTATCCCAAACGTGCCTCGCTGGCCGAGCTGGCCAAGGCCACCGCGACCGAGCTGAAGCGGACGAAACAGACCAAGGTGACCCTGGGCTACGACACCTCGTTGTTCGCCGGACCGAGCTGGAGCCCGAGCTGGCCCAGCGGCTACCGCGATCAGGTCACACCAGTGTCGGCCCTGTCGGTCGACGGGGGACGCGTCAACGGCTTCTCGCCCGGGCCCCGGCAGACCGATCCGGCTCGGGTGGCGGCCCGAGCGTTCGCCTCGGCCTTGAAGCATGAGGGCATCGCCGTGTCGGGCGTCAGTGCAGCACGGGCGGCGAAGTCCGCCCGCACAGTAGCGGCGGTCTCGTCGATGCCGCTGCAGCGGATCGTGGAGCAACTGCTCCTGGTCAGTGACAACGATGCAGCGGAGGTCGTGCTGCGGCAGGCCGCCATCGGCGCCGGTCGGCCCGGCTCATTCACCGACGGGCGCGCAGTGGTCAAGGGGCGGTTGACGGCGCTCGGCGCGTGGAGGGCCGGAACGGTGATCGACGACGGCAGCGGCCTGTCCCGCAAGTCCAAGGTGCCAGCGGCGACGATGGTGGGGGTGCTCCGGTTGGCCGCTGAGCCTGAGCGACCCGAACTTCGGGCGGTCCTCACCGGACTGCCGGTGGCCGGAGTGGAGGGCAGCCTCCGCGGCAGGTTCGGCGAACCGGGGAGCGCTGCAGGCATCGGCCTGGTCCACGGCAAGACGGGGACGTTGCGTCAGGTGCACAGCCTGGCTGGCGTGGTCCGCTCGGCCGACGGCTCACTGATGGTCTTTGCCTTCCTGGTGAACAACACGGCGAACGACTTCGCCGCCACAGTCTGGCTGGACCGGGTGACCGCCGCGCTGAGCAGCTGCGGCTGCCGCTGAGGCCCGCACCTCCTTCCCCCCGGCGGTCGCTGCGGCGCGACCGTGAGCCAGTCCGGGGGCTCTCATGGTCAACTCTCATGGTCCAGCGAGGAATCGGCGCATAGAGTCACCCCCATGAGCACCTCCGACAAGTCCACTCCTACGTCCTCGGTCGACTGGAGCCTCGCGCTGAGCACCGCCCGCAAGCTGGTCAAGCCGGGTCCGGAGATCTCGCGGGAGGGAGCGGTGGCCGCGGTGGCGTCGTTGCGGGAGTCCGCAGCCCGCGCCGAGGCGTACGTGCGGGAGGTCACCGGTCTGCACGCCGAGGGCGGTACCGCCCCCGTGCTGGTCGTGGACCGGCCGGGCTGGATCCAGGCCAATGTCGACGGTTTCCGGCAGATCCTGCTGCCGCTGACCGCCAAGGCGGCCCGGAGACTGGAGGGCTCTGCGATGGCTGGTGTCGGCGCGCGGGTCACCGGGCTCGAGGTAGGTGCGCTGCTCAGCTATCTGGCCCCGAAGGTGCTTGGGCAGTTCGACCCGTTCTTTCCGGGCAATCCCGGCGAACCCGGTGGCCGGCTGTTGCTGGTGGCCCCCAACATCGTCTCGGTGGAGCGCGAGCTTGGTATCCGGCCCGAGGACTTCCGGCTGTGGGTCTGTCTGCATGAGGAGACCCACCGGGTGCAGTTCACCGCGGTACCCTGGCTGCGCGAGTACATGAACGGCCAGATCGCCGAGGTAGTGGACTCCGCCGAGCTGGACGGCGCCGCCCTGGCCGCCATGCTGCGAGGCGCGGTCGAGAAGATCCTTGAGGCGGTGCGCGGAGAGACCGAAATCAGCATCGTCGATCTGGTCCAGACGCCCGCGCAGCGCAGGACGGTCGAGCGGATCACGGCGGTCATGTCGCTGCTGGAGGGCCACGCCGATGTGGTGATGGACGGCGTCGGGCCGGACGTGATCGGCTCCATTGCCGAGATCCGGGCCAAGTTCAACGTCCGTCGGCAGGGCCAGGGCTTCGACAAGATCATCCGCAAGCTGCTCGGCCTGGACGCCAAGATGAGGCAGTACCGCGACGGTGCGGCGTTCTGCCGGGCGGTGATCGACCAGATCGGCATGGATGGGCTCAACAAGGTGTGGACCTCGCCGGAAACTCTCCCGACGAAGGCAGAGATCGCCGATCCGGACGCCTGGGTGAAGCGGGTGCATCCCCAACCGGTGGCCCCCGCTGGCGGCCAGGACTCCTGACGAACACCTGCGGTGGCGCGTCGCGAACTGGGTCCGGCGAGCCTGGCCGCCGTACAGGCCGTTGAGGCAGCCTGGTCCAGCCACACGGTGGCGGCTCGGGCGGGCGGGGCTGAGCCGGCTGAGGGCGTACTCGTCGGCTGTTCGGGCGGGGCGGACTCGCTGGCGCTCGCGTTCGCCGCTCAGCGGCTGGCGCAGCGACGGAGGCTGAGATTGTCGGCGGTCGTCGTTGACCACGGCCTCCAGAAAGGGTCAGCCCAGGTAGCGGCGACGGCGCTCTCGCAGCTCACCGCCCTTGGCTATTCGGACGCCGTGGTGGTCAGCGTCGAGGTCGACCTGACCCAGGGCCGGGGGACCGAAGCGGCGGCCAGGGACGCCCGATACGCGGCTCTGGATCGCGAGGCCGAGCGGCGAGACGCGACGACCCTGTTGGGCCACACCCTCGATGACCAGGCCGAGACGGTGCTGTTGGGGCTGGCTCGCGGATCGGGGACCCGGTCGCTGGCGGGGATGAGCGCCCAGTCCGGCCGCCGGCTGCGGCCGCTGCTTCAGCTGTCCCGCGGGCACACGTTGCAGGTGTGCGCAGAGCTGGGGCTGAGACCCTGGATGGATCCGCACAACGACGATCCCGGGTACGCGAGGGTACGGGTCCGCCGCCGGGTGCTGCCGGTGCTGGAGGCCGAGCTCGGTCCGGGCGTCGCCGCGGCGCTGGCGCGAACCGCTGAGCTGGCTCGGGACGACGCGGACCTGCTGGACCAGCTGGCGCAACAGGCCCATCCGGATGCCGCGACGGCGGACTGCGCGGTGCTGGCCGAGCTACCCGCGGCGCTGCGTCGCCGCGCCTTGCGCCGCTGGCTGCTAACTAGGGGAGTGGCCGAACCAAGCTTCGGCCACGTACTGGCGGTCGAAGCGCTGGTGCTGAGCTGGCGCGGCCAGCGCGGTATCGGCGTTCCAGGTGGCACCGTCACCCGTTCCGGCGGCAGGCTGCACCTCCAGCTCGGCTGACCGTCGGTACCCCGACGTCAAAGATCCCGATCTCGCCGCGGAGGTGCCCGACCTGGGGTGCGGGGGCGGCGCCCGGGTGTGGCAGGCTGAGGCCGTGGATGACGCGCAGATCAGTGGCGACTTGGACCGGGTGCTCTACAGCGCCGAGGAAGTGGCGGATCGGCTCGCCGAGCTAGCCGCCCAGATCGATGCAGACTACGAGGGCAAGGAGCTGCTGCTGGTCGGCGTCCTGAACGGCGCGGTGATGGTGATGGCGGATCTGTCCCGGGCGATGAAGAGTCACCTGCAGATGGACTGGATGGCCATCTCCTCCTACGGTTCGGGCACTCAGTCCTCTGGAGTGGTGCGCATCCTGAAGGACCTCAACACCGACATCAGTGGCCGGCACGTCCTGGTGGTTGAGGACATCATCGACACCGGCCTGACCCTGTCGTACCTGGTCAGCAACCTGCTGTCGCGCGACCCGGCGAGCCTGGCCATCATGACGATGTTCCGGAAGCCGGAGGCGCAGAAGAACGCGGTCGAGGTGGCCTACGTCGGGTTCGACATCCCGAACGAGTTCGTCGTCGGGTACGGCCTGGACTACGACGGCCGGTACCGCAACCTCACCTCAGTCGGGACGCTCTCGCGACACGTGTACAGCTGATCCGCCGGGCCGGGCGGGCGCCGCGACGGGCATCCGCCACCTGCTGGCCGCGCTCTGAGCGCGGCTTTCATCCCCTCGCCGACTAGGGGACACTTGGTTGTGAACGCTAGCCTTGCGGTCTGTAACGTCTCCTAAGGCTCAAAAACCAGCAGGCAGGTCATGAATTTTAAGCGCATTCTCCGCGGACCCATTCTGTGGATCATCCTCGCTGTCGTGGCGATCGGCCTCTTGGTCGACTTCAGTGGCAGCCTGAGCGGCGGCTACAAGGAGGTACCCACTTCCCAGGTGGTGTCCATTCTCAAGGGCACCGATCCGGTCAGCGAGGTCACCCTTATCGATGGTGAGCAGGAGATCCGCGTCACCATGAAGGACGCCGCCAAGACCAAGTACAAGGCGGTCTGGGTCGGCAACCAGAGCGACGAGCTGATCACCCGGCTGGACCAGCGGGTGGCGGACAAGACCCTCGACAGCTGGGTCGGGCAGAACCCCACCCCGGGTTTCTTCTCATCCCTCCTGGGCACCTTGATCCCGTTCCTGATCATCGGCGTGCTGTTCTTCTTCCTGCTCAACTCCGTGCAGGGCGGCGGTAGCCGGGTCATGCAGTTCGGCAAGTCGAAGGCCAAGGTGGCCAACAAGGACACCCCGAAGACCACCTTCCATGACGTCGCCGGCTGCGAAGAGGCAATCGAGGAGCTCGAGGAGATCAAGGAGTTCCTGGCCGAGCCGGCGAAGTTCCAGGCGGTCGGGGCCAAGATCCCCAAGGGTGTGCTGCTGTACGGCCCGCCCGGAACCGGTAAGACGCTGCTGGCCCGCGCGGTGGCCGGCGAAGCCGGCGTCCCCTTCTTCTCTATCTCCGGATCCGACTTCGTCGAGATGTTCGTCGGCGTCGGCGCCTCTCGGGTCCGCGACCTGTTCGAGCAAGCCAAGGAGAACGCGCCGGCCATCGTCTTCATCGACGAGATCGACGCAGTCGGCCGGCACCGCGGTGCCGGCATGGGCGGTGGCCACGACGAGCGCGAGCAGACCCTGAACCAGCTGCTGGTCGAGATGGACGGCTTCGACGTCCGTGGCGGCGTGATCCTGATCGCGGCGACCAACCGGCCCGACGTGCTTGACCCGGCGCTGCTGCGGCCGGGCCGCTTCGACCGGCAGATCGCCGTCGAGGCACCCGACCTCAAGGGCCGCTTCCAGATCCTCAAGGTGCACGCCGAGGGCAAGCCGATGGCGCCCGGAGTTGACCTGGAAGGGGTCGCCCGACGCACCCCCGGCTTCACCGGGGCCGATCTGGCCAACGTGTTGAACGAGGCTGCGCTGCTCACCGCTCGGCAGAACTCGCGGATGATCACCAAGGAGTACCTGGACGAGGCCATCGACCGAGTGGTGGCTGGACCGCAGAAGCGGAGCCGGCTGATGAACGAAAAGGAGAAGCTGGTCACCGCCTACCACGAGGGCGGTCACGCTCTGGTCGCGGCGGCGCTCCCGGGCACCGATCCGGTCCACAAGGTCACTATCCTGCCGCGCGGCCGCGCCCTGGGCTACACCATGGTGCTGCCGGAGCAGGACAAGTACTCCAACACCCGCGCCGAGCTGCTGGACCAGCTGGCGTACATGATGGGCGGCCGGGCAGCCGAGGAGCTGGTCTTCCACGACCCGACCACCGGCGCCAGCAACGACATCGAGAAGGCCACCAGCGTGGCGAAGGCGATGGTCACCCAGTACGGGATGAGCGACCGGCTGGGCGCCATCAAGTTCGGCTCCGGCGACGCCGAGCCGTTCCTTGGCCGCGACATGGGCGGGCATGGCCGGGACTACTCCGAGGAGGTGGCCGCCGCTGTCGACGAGGAGATCTCCAAGCTGATCAGTACCGCACACCAGGAGGCGTTCGACATCCTGACCGAGAACCGCGATGTCCTTGACGACCTGGTCCGGGCGCTCTTCGAGCGCGAGACCCTGGACCGGCAGGAGGTGGCTGAGGTCTTCAAGTCGCTCAAGCTGTGGCCGAAGCGTCCCGCTTGGACCGGTTCCGACACCCGGGTGCCGTCGACCCTGCCGCCGGTCACACCGCCGCCGGCTGTGAACGGCAACGGTTCGAACGGCCAGCTGCCACCCGGCGGGTCGCCGGTCCCGCCCGGCCACCTGCCGGTGCCGGCTCAGCCGCCCAGCCAGCCGGGCCCGCACCTGCAGGGACCGCCGCCCCAGGGTCCTAACCCGGGCAGTCACCCCGGCGGCGGAACTAACCCCCCGCAGGGCCCAGGAGTGGCCGACGGTGACCAGCAGCAATGGCCGCCGCACGGGCCGGACTTCCGGTGAGCTCGGACACTGACGGCCGGACCGGCTCAGCGGCTGGCGTCGACCCGCTCAGCCTCGGCCCCACAGCGATCGCCGACTTCGACCACGACCGGGTCGCCGCCGCCATCCGGGAGGTCCTGATCGGGATCGGCGAAGACCCGGACCGTGAGGGCCTGCGGGACACCCCGCAGCGGGTGGCGCGCGCGTACGCGGAGATGTTCCAGGGGCTTCGGCAGGATCCAGAAGCCGTGCTGGCTACCACCTTCGACCTCGGCCACGACGAGTTCGTGCTGGTCAAGGACATGGCCGTGTGGAGCTGCTGTGAGCATCACCTGGTGCCGTTCAGCGGGGTGGCCCACGTCGGCTACATTCCGAGCGCCGACGGCCGGATCACCGGACTCAGCAAGCTCGCCCGGCTGGTGGACCTGTACGCCAAGCGCCCTCAGGTGCAGGAGCGGCTGACCACCCAGGTGGCCGACGCGCTGGTTCGGATCCTGCAGCCCCGCGGCGTGATCGTCGTCTTCGAGTGCGAGCACCTATGCATGACGATGCGCGGCGTGAAGAAGCCCGGGTCACGGACTGTGACGAGCGCGGTACGCGGTCAGCTCCGCGACCCGGCCACCCGCGCCGAGGCGATGAGCCTGATCATGAGCCGCTCCCACTGAGCGCACACGAATAGGGTTGCGCAGTGGCAAACTCTCCTCTCCCTGCGGTGCCAGGGCTGCCCTCGCCTGGTCGGACGCTGGTGATGGGGGTGGTGAACGTGACGCCCGACTCGTTCTCCGACGGTGGCGAGTGGTTGGAACCGGCCGACGCCATTCGCCATGGTCTGGACCTGATGGCCGAAGGCGCCGACCTGATCGACGTCGGCGGGGAGTCCACCCGGCCCGGTGCAGTCCGGCCGGACCAGGATGAGGAGCTGCGTCGGGTCCTTCCGGTCATCACTGAGCTGACCCGGGCCGGCGCGGTGATCAGCGTCGACACGATGCGGCCCCGGGTCGCGGTCGCCGCGGTGGCGGCGGGGGCGGCACTGATCAACGACGTGTCCGGCGGCCTGGCGGATCCGGCGATGCTGCCCACGGTTGCCGAGCTGGGAGTGCCCTACGTCTGCATGCACTGGCGGGGCCACGCCGAGGACATGCAGAGCCGCGCGGTCTACCGCGACGTGGTCACCGAAGTGATCGACGACCTCGCCCAACAGGTGGAGCGAGCCGTGCAGCAGGGGATCGATCCGAGCTCGATCATCATCGACCCCGGTTTCGGCTTCGCCAAGACCGGTGACCACAACTGGCAGCTTCTGCAGCGCCTGGACGAGTTCGACGCGCTGGGCCTGCCGATGCTGGTCGGGGTCTCCCGGAAGAGGTTCCTCGGCTCGCTGCTGCCCGACGCTGACGGTGCGCCGCGCCCGCCTCTGCAGCGCGATGACGCCTCGGCGGCGCTGACCGCAATCCTCGCCAGGCGGCCGGTCTGGGGCGTCCGGGTCCATGCAGTACGGCAGAACCGCGACGCCGTGGCAGTTGCCGACCGGCTAGGGGATATCGGCGGGTGACGCCGCGGCCGGCGGCGGCAGCGGGTCAGGAAGAATGAACAGTCGCTATGTATGAGGGAAATCTGGCCCAGTTGCCTGGTCGGATAGGGTCGCACTATGAGGAGGTGCCATGACAGCAGAGTCGCTCACGCCAGCAGGGCCGGTCGGCGCAGCTTTATCGCCAGGGCCGGTCAGCCCAGCTTTATTGCTCGGACGAGACAGGGTTTCGCTGAGAGGGGTCGCTGCCTGGGGGCACCACGGAGTCTTCGACTTCGAGCGTCAGCAGGGGCAGCGATTCGTCGTTGATGTGGTCTGCTGGCTCGACCTCTCCGTCGCGGCCGGGACCGATGACCTGGCAGCGACGGTCAACTACGGCACCCTCGCCGAGGCGATCGTGTCTGATATCGAGCGGGACCCGCTGAACCTCATCGAGGCCCTCGCGGGGAGAATTGCCCAGACGTGCTTGGCCGTCCCACTGGTGGAGACGGTCGAGGTCACGGTTCACAAACCTGATGCGCCCATCTCGGTCGAGTTCGCCGACGTGGCAGTCACGTTGACAAGGAGTAGGACATGACTAGCCCCAATCCCTATGCGATTGATGCCGACACCCTGAGCGGTATGAAACCGCTGCGTAAGGTTGTGTACTCACTCGGGTCCAACCTCGGCGACCGGCTGGGGAACCTGCAGGGGGCGGTTGACGCCATCCGCGACACCCCTGACGTGATCGTCGTCGATGTGTCGTCTGTATATGAGAGCGACTCGGTCGGTGGTCCCGAAGGATCGCCGCCGTACCTGAACCTGGTCATCGTCGCGGAGACGACCCTGGAGCCGCGCACACTGTTGGAACGCGCGCTGGCCGTGGAGGACGCCTTCGGTCGGGTCCGGACGGAGCGCTGGGGTCCCCGCACCCTGGACGTTGATCTGGTAGTCGTCGGCAACACCTTCAAGGACGAGCCCGACATGAAGCTGCCCCACCCGCGAGCGCACGAGCGCGGCTTCGTACTGGCTCCCTGGGCCGAGATCGACCCGCGGGCCGAGCTGCCTGGCCAGGGCTCGGTTGCGGACCTCTTGTCAGCCGTTGACCTCACCGGCGTGTCCCGGCGTGAGGATCTCGCGGTCGATACCGACTAGGAACTCATCCATTGGCTGAAGAACCTTCCGGCGGCTCGGTCACGAGTACGCCTCCGCGCGCGCTCGCCGTCGCGGCCTTGATGGGTGCGCTTGCCGGGTGGCTGATCGTAGTGACGGCCAACGCTTTCGACCTGGTGCCGCCGAGGGTGCCGTGGACGGCGCCCATCGGTCTGCTGCTCATCACCGGGCTGGTCGGCGCGCTCGGCTACATCACCCATCAGCGAATCCAGGTTCGCAAGGAGCGGATGGAGCCGCAGCGTGCGGTCGCTTTCCTGGTACTGGGAAAGGCCTCGGCCCTGGCCGGAGCCGTGGTGGCGGGTGGATATCTGGCCTTCGCCTTGATGTTCGTCGGCCGGTTCGACGCGGCTGCGCCGAGGGAGCGGGTGATCCGGGCAGGCGTGGCCGTGGTCACCGCGGTCGCGCTCATGATCGCCGGGCTGCTGCTGGAGCGGGCCTGCAAGGTGCCCGGAGGCGGCGACGATGACGAGGACAAGGCCAACTCCGACACTGTACGGTAGCGGGCGAAATCCCTAGTGCGCATGGCCCACCGGCCTAGAATTCTCGCCGTGACTTCAGCTGCCTTCCCCGCCACCCACAAGGCTCAGCCGTCCCCGCTGAGGCGTACCTCGCTCATTGTTCTGGTCGCCGGCACGGTGCTCGCCCTTGCGGCAGCGCTGGGCCCGGTGTGGCTGACCCGCGTCGGCGTGGTGCTCGCTGTGGCCACCGGTGTCGTTGCCTGCGTGTACGCCTGGCGCGAGATCCGGCAGAACCGGCGGGAGCACGCCCTCCAGATGCTCGAGGCCACCCGGCGGCACGGCCGCGCGCTGACCGATGAGCGCAGCCACAACGCGTCGGTGGTGGACGTGCTGGCCAACCGAGCCGGGGCGGCCCAGGCCGAGGTGGAGCGGCAGCGCCTGACCATCAACGGTCTGCAGGTGCAGATCTCGACCGTACGCAGCACTGTCTCCACCCTGCGGGGTGAGATCTCCATGCTGCAGGGGGAGGTCTCAACGCTGCGGGTGGACAACGCGCACCTCAGGAGCGAGCTGGCCGACCGCGGCTTGACGATCGGGTCGCTGCAGGAGACGGTACGGGCGCGTGAGGCGGAGCTAGCAGAGCTGCTCAAGGATGCTGCGGACGCCGAGGTGCACGGCCTTCCCCGCAGGGTGTTCGCTGAGCGCGAGGCTGACACTGCCTGGCTGGAGGACGACCAGCGGTCGGGCGACCGGGACCACCTCACCGTTGTCGACCTGAGGACCCTGGAGACGGCGATGATCCTGCCGAACTACGAGGGTGACCGTAAGTTCGCCTGACCCGGGTGGGTTGGGGACATATCGTCGGTCACTTGTCGATATCGCCGACTACGTAGCCCATCGAGGCCAAGGTCGCCTCCAACTGCGTCGTCGGTAAGCCACGTAGCAGGGTTTCCAGCGACGCCACGTTGTTGAACGAGGCGGTGCGCAGCTTCAACCGCCACGGCGTCTTCTCCCCGCGCGACACCAGGTGGACCCCGGCCATCCCGAGCGGTGCCTCGGTGGCCGAGTACAGCTCGCCCTCGGGAAGCTTCACGATCTTCGGCAGCTTGACCGATACCGGGCCGACGACGGTGCCGAGCCGGTCCGCCGCTGCCCGGACCAGCTCCACGCTGACGGCAAGGTCGTGGGCCATCACCGCAAACCGGCTCCACGCGTCGCCGCCGGCCGGCACCGGCGCAGGGACGAGCAGCGGGGCCAGCTCGGCATAGCTCAGATACGGGTCCTGCAGGCGAAGATCGAGCTGTACGCCGGCCGATCGGGCAGCCGGCCCGCTTACTCCGTAGTGGTGCACTACCTCGGGAGCCAGCACCCCCACCCCGGCACTGAGCCGGGTGAACTCGTCTCCGGCGAGCAGAGCCACCAGTTCCCCGGCCAGCTGCTGCACCTCCTCCATGCTCCCCAGCTCAGCCCGCAGCCACTGTTGGTCGGCATCGACGGCCAGCCCACCGAGCCGGTTGGCCATGGGATGGATCCGGTTTCCGGTCAGGGTGTAGGTCTGGGTCCTGAGCCGTTCGCGTACCGCCGGGACGCCAGACGGACGTCCCAGCGCGTACCAGACGTAGGAGAGGAAACCGAGGTGCGACAGGATCCGGGTGTGTTCGGCCAGCAGCATCCGCAGCCAGACCGCCCGGATCGGCACCTCCAGACCGAGCAACCGCTCGCAGGCCAAGGCGATCCCCAGCTCGCCAGCGAACGGAGCCTGCCAGTCGTGCCGATCCGCCAGCATCAGGATCTGCCGGTAGTCCCGCACCTCAAACAGCTTCTCGGCGCCCCGGTGCATGGCCCCGACTACCACCTCGACCGAGGAGATGAGGTCCTCCTCGGTCCACAGCCGTAGCTCCAGCAGCCCGGCTCGGCTCGGGTGATCCGGCCCCAGGTCCAGCAGGATGGTCCCGTCCGGCGGAGTGCCGACTGTGGCGTCGGGCAGCATCCCAGGGCCAAGTGAGCCGACCAGGACCCGCAGCGGTGCATGCATGGCGCTAGTCCACCACAGCAGCTCGACGCCTCACCGTCGTCGGGGTGGCGGTGACCTGCTGGAGCAACCAGTACTGTCCGCCCCAGACCCGGCCCGATGCCAGAGCGGCCCGTTCACTGCGCCGCGCCAGCGCCGCCAGCGGGTCGGCTGTGTCAACGGCCGGGAGGTGTGCCACCACCTCGGCGAGCCGCGCCTGCCGTACGGTTCGGGCTCCGGCCTGCTCACCGGCCCAGCGCACCGCGTCGACCGCAACATGCGCAGTCAGGTTCATGCTGGCGTCGGGTTGCGGGTCGAGCTGCCGGCCGTGGGCGTACCCGGTGAGCGAGCCATGGTGGGGGCGGCTGCCGCTCAGGTGCCCGTAGTCGATCATCAGCGCTAACCCGCCGTGTCGGCGAAGTGCGGCGACCGCGTCGGACCAGGCGCGGTCACGGCTGAGGCCAACCTCGATCCTGGGACCCGACGGCCACCATCGGTCGGCCCACTCGAGCGCTTCGCCGGTCAGCCGTCGGCCTGCACGCTCGACACCGTGCCAGCTGATGTCCATCTCGCGCAGCACGCCACTGGAACGTTCGGCGACTACGCACGGCAGGTCGTCCAGCCACTCCACCGCGATGACCAGGGCCGGAGCGTCGAGCGCGGCCAGCATCCGGTCCGCCTCGCCGCTGGTCCACCGGTCGGCCGTCACATCCCACAGGTCGCGGCACCAGCTGATGCGCCCAGCCAGCCCGTCCGGCCGACTGCGCAGGTCGACGCCGTACAGCCGCAGCCCGGGGTGGCGGTCTGGTGTTACCGGCAGCCGTCCGGGCTGACCGGCGAGCTGGTTCAGCAGTGTGCCGTCGCCTGCGCCCAGGTCCACGACAATGCCGATCTCGGGCCGGGCCCGTAGCTCCGCCGAGATCAGCTCTGCCAGTGCCGAGGTACTCCTCGCGGCGGTTCGGAAGTGGTCCGCCGGTAAGGAAGTAAGCCAGTGCCCCCCGGCGCCGTAGGCCGACTGCAGCCACGCGTCCCGCCAGGATCGGGCAGCGGCGTCCCGCCGGGAACGGGGAGCGGCGTGCCGAGGGCTGCCGGGATAGGAGAGCATGACCCCATGGTGCCTGACCTCGAGCCGCAGACGACTGCCGCCGCCGCGCCCAGTCTGCTGCCGCTCGACCACCCGCCGGCCCTACCGGTGGAGCCGGATCTGTTGAACCCGTCGGCGGAGCCGGATGGGCTCGAAACGCAGACTCGGTCGCAGCCGCCGGCTCTGCCGGAGCTGCCAGAGCTGCCGCGGCTGCCGCGACGGATGGCGGCGGAGCAGCCAGGGTGGGTCCATGAAGTCGATGTCATTGTCGTGGGCTCCGGCATCGCCGGTCTGACAGCGGCGTTGGAGTGTCGCGATCTGGGCCGGATCCTGGTGGTCACCAAGGACGTCGTTGCGGCCGGGTCCACGAACTGGGCCCAGGGTGGCATCGCGTCGGTGCAGGCCGAAGGCGACACGGTGGAACAGCACGTTCACGACACGCTGGTCGCAGGTGCCGGACTCTGCGTCGAGGAGGCAGTCCGCGTCCTGGTGACCGAAGGGCCGGACGAGGTCAGCAAGCTGATCGCGCGGGGCGCCGAGTTCGACCGCGATCTCGCCGGTGAGCTGGAGCTGACCAGGGAGGGCGGTCACCACCGGAACCGGATCGCGCACGCGGGAGGCGACGCGACCGGCGCCGAGATCGAACGCGCGCTGATCGCCTCGGTCCGGGCGGATCCGGCC
>JAOPXN010000058.1 GCA_025965155.1 Propionibacteriaceae bacterium | reverse complement strand
ATGGAAGGCATCCAGTCGGACCCTTCCGCGCCTCGCCGGGCAGATGACGAGGCTGGTCACACCGGCTCACAATCTACCTCGCCTGCCACCAACCGCCGTCCCGCCGAAATCGCTCGCAGGCGGCGCGCCATGCTGGTAGGCGTGGGTGCCGTGGTCGTCACGGTCCTGGTCGGCATGGCCTTCCGCGACTCGTCCGTGCCGCAGGTCAGCACGGCTACCGGCTCGGGCGCGACCGGGCCTTCGACCGAGGTCAGCTCGGCCGCACCCGCGCCGACCGTCCGGACGACGCCTGGGCAGACCCGGGAAGGCAGCGCCCCGACCGCCGCCCCGCTACAGATCGCCACCGACGGCCCGGGTACGTTCCGGCGGTCCACCCACAACATTGCCCCGGCGTCGGTCTCGGGCAGGCTGCTCCGCTACGACGTCAGGGTAGAGAGGGGCCTGCCGTTCGACAGTGAGCAGACCGCCACGGCCATCCAGCGGGTGTTGAACGACAAGCGCAGCTGGAGCGGTTCGGGGGACTGGCGGTTCGCGCTGGTCAGCTCCTCGCGCAAAGCCGACGTCCACGTCTATCTCGCGACCCCTACCACCACCGACAAGCTCTGTGCGCCGCTGCTCACTCGCGGTGACGTGTCGTGCCAGAACGGCCGGTCGGTGGTGCTCAACGCCGAGCGCTGGGCCTTCGGCGCAAAGGCGTACGGCAAGGATGTTCAGGCCTACCGGCGTTACCTGGTCAACCATGAGTTCGGGCACGCACTCGGGTACGGGCACGTCGGCTGCCCCGCCAAGGGAAGGCGGGCGCCGGTGATGATGCAACAGACCAAGGGGGTCGGCGGCTGCCGCGCGAACCCCTGGCCGTCGCCGAGGCGGAGTTGAGGCGGCAGCGGCGATGTTGATCTTGTTACCTCCGTCGGAGAGTAAGGCGGCTCCGCGCCGTCGGGGTACGCCGGTCGATCTCGCGACACTGTCCGCGCCGGAGCTGGCCGAGACCCGCGAAGCCATCCTGACCGAGCTGATGAAGGTGAGTGCGGAGCCGGATGCCGCCGACGTCCTCGGGGTCAGCTCCGGACGGTTGGCGGAGGTACGGCGCAACGTTGACCTGGACCGCCTGCCCCGGGCGCCGACGATGAAGGTCTATGCCGGAGTCCTCTACGACGCGCTCGACTTCGCCACCCTCTCGGCCGCGGCACGTCGACGGGCCGGCCGGTCGTTACGGGTTCAGAGCGCGTTGTGGGGCCCGGTCGGTCCGGCGGATCTGATCGCCCCCTATCGCCTGTCGATGGCGACCACGCTGCCGCGGCTGGGTTCGCTGGCCAGGCTCTGGCGTGGCGTCCTGGACCCGGTGATGGCGAAGCTGGCCGGTTCCGGCGTGATCGTTGACTGCCGTTCCGCCAGCTACGCCGCCGCCTGGCAGCCGAGCGGGGAGGCGGTCCGGCGAAGCGTCTCGATCCGGGTCTTCACCGAGGCGGCGGGGCGGCGGACCGTGGTGTCGCACTTGGCGAAGCACACCCGCGGGCTGGTGGCGCGCGCCCTGCTGGAGGCGCCGCGTGCACCCCGAACGGTGGCCGACGTCGCCACCGTGCTCGAGCAGCACTGGCGCGCCGAGCTGGTCGATCTCGGTCGCCGCGGGTTCGCCCTCGACCTGATCGAGGAGCCGTGAGCGCCTTGGCTACCGTCACCTTGCTGCCGGTCGCCCTCGAGTCCGCGCACTCGTCGTCCTCCGGCGGTGTGCTGGTTCCCGGTCAGACGCCGTGGCACCCCGAGTACCCCTTGCTGGAGACCATCCAGGGGCTTTCGATGCTGATCGGCGCTCATCAAGCTGTCGGTTGGGACGCGCTCGAGGTGCCTGCCTGGTGGATGTACCAGATCGTCGTCGCGGAGGACTCCGGTCGGCCGCAGGTGGTGGGCGACGTCGGCTTCCACGGACCGCCGGCCGCTGATGACCTGGTGGTCGAGGTCGGGTACGACGTGGTTCCAGCCATGCGCGGACGGGGCATCGCCACGGCCGCCTGCACGGCCCTGGTCAACCTGGCCTGGCGAGACGGGGCCCGAGCCGTCCGGGCCGAGGCGGAGATCTCGAACGAGGCGTCGCGTCGGGTCCTGGCCGGTGTGGGATTCGCCGAGCAACCGGACGGGTCCTTCCTGATCGAGCTGCCCTCATGATCGCCACCGGCCGCACCCGGGAGCTGCGGCTGGGGCGGCCGGTGCTGCTCCATCCGATCCTTGGTCAGCTACGCCGCGGACCGGCCGACCCGACGCACCGTCAGATCGGCGACATGTGGCTCCGAGCCACCCGAACCCCGGTGGGGACCGCCCTGCTCAAGGTGGCCGCCTCCGGCGACCGGGTGTCCGCGCGCGCCTGGGGCGAGGGAGCTGAGTGGGTGCTGGAGCAGCTGCCGCGGCTGCTCGGCGAGGGCGACCAGGCTGACAGTTTCCGCCCGCTACCCGAGCACCCGACTCTGGTGCAGGCGCAGCGGCGGTTCGGGGACTACCGGATCGGCCGGAGCGACGCAGTGTTCGAGTCGCTGGCACCGGCCTGCCTGGAGCAGGTGGTGACGGGCAAGGAGGCCTACCTGGCCTTCCGGCTGCTGGTCTGGGAGTTCGGCGAGCTGGCGCCCGGTCCCGCCGACGACCCTGACTCGGCGGCGTACGGGATGCGGGTGGCCCCGGCTCCGCAGGCGTGGGCGAAGATCCCCAGCTGGCGATACCTGGCGGCCGGGGTCGAGGAGCGGCGCAGCAAGCCGCTGGTCCGCTCGGCCGCCCGCGCGCCCGCCCTGGAACGTACGTTGCGCAACGACAACGCGTCGGCCGACCGGGCCCTGCGCAGTATGCCGGGGATCGGCCCCTGGACCTCGGCCGAGGTGCGGCAACGCGCGCACGGCGACGCCGACGCCTGGAGCATCGGGGACTACCACGTCGGCAAGGCGATCAGCTGGGCGCTGACCGGTGAGAAGCTGGACGACGACGCCACCGAACAGATCCTCGAGCCGTACCGCGGCCACCGGTTCCGGGTGCAGATGCTGCTCTTGATGGCCGGGTTGCGACCGCCGCGCCGCGGGCCCCGGATGACGCTGCCGACACACACGCCCAGGGCCACCCGCGGCAGCTCCTAGCCGTCGGGAGATGCGGCCGACAGGCCCTCCAGGGTGGTCGACCCGGGCAGCCTGATGGTGAACTCGGCGCCACCCTGGGCCGAGCGAGCGGCCCGGACCCAGCCGCCGTGCCGGGCCACCGTCTGCGCCACGATGGACAGCCCCAACCCGGTGCCGGGGGTGTTGCGGGAGGCCTCCGAGCGGAAGAACCGGTCGAAGACATAGGGCAGGTCCTCGTCCCTGATCCCGGGCCCCTGGTCCGCCACCCGCAGCCGGTCGCCCTCGAGCTGGACCCGGATCGTCCCGCCCGGCGGGCTCCACTTCACCGCGTTGTCCAGCAGGTTCGCCACCGCTCGCTCCAACGTGTCGGCCTCGCCGATCACATAAAAGGGGTTCAGCTCCACATCGAAGGTGAGGCCCGGCCCACGGCGGCGGACCCGTTCCAGCGCGGCGTTCACCACGTCCCGGAAGTCGATCGGCTCGGGTGAGGCGGTGACGGTCTCGTCCCGGGCGAGCTGGACCAGATCGCCGATCAGGCTGGTGAACTCGGCGAGCTGGGCCGACACGTCCTCGAAGATGGCCGCCCGATCCTCCGGGTCCAGCATCCCGGTGTGCTGGTCGGCGGCCAGCAGGTCGATGTTGGTGCGCAGGCTGGTCAGCGGCGTCCGGAGCTCGTGTCCCGCGTCCGCGATCAGCTGGCGCTGGCGCTCCCGGGAGGACGCCAGCGACAACAGCATCCGGTTGAAGGAATGGGCGAACCGCGCCAGCTCGTCGTTGCCGGTCACGGTGATCGGGTCCAGGTGGTCGGTTTCGATCACGTGCTCCACCGCCTCCGACAGGGCTCGGACCGGCCGCAGTCCCGATCGGGCAACGGCAGCCCCGGCGGCGCCGGCCAAGATCACCCCAGCCGCACCGAACACCATCAGCACCAGCCACAGCGAGCTGAGAATGTCCTTGGTGGGCTGCAGCGGTCGCCCGAGCACCAACGCGTAGTTGCCGAGGGTGGTGATGGGCACCGCGACGATCCGGTACTCCTCGCCGTTGGTGGCAAACCCGGAGCGAGCTGACGATGCTCCGTCCTGCAGCCGGGCGACCATGAGCTCCTGGTCGCCGAGCTCCAGATGAACCCGCTCGCCTGGCACGTAGAACGTGCGGCCGTCGGCGCTGATGGCCGCCACGCTGAAGTTCCCGGCCCGCAGTGCTCCCTCGGTCAGTCCGCCGAGGGAAGGGATGTCCTCGGCGGCCGGCACTGCCACCGCGCTCGCCACCAGCTTCAGTTCCTGGTCGAGGGTCTGGTACAGCTCGAAGCGGAGGGTGAAGTAACCGGCCGCGCTGGTGGCCGCGACGGCGACCGCAACAGCGATCGTGGTCAGGTAGGCGACCCGGCGCTGCAGCGTGAGGGAGCCGGCGTAGCCCCTGAACCGTCTCAGCATCGACCTCCGAGGTTGGCTACGGAGGGGTCTCACGCAGCACGTACCCAACTCCGCGCACGGTGTGCAGCAGCCGGGGCTCGCCCTCCGCCTCGGTCTTGCGGCGGAGGTAACCGATATAGACCTCGAGTGAGTTCGCGGTCGTGGGGAAGTCGAACCCCCAGACCTCGTTCAGCAGCCAGCTGCGTTCGAGCACCCGGCGCGGATGCGCCATGAAGGCCTCCAGCAGCGCAAACTCGGTCCGGGTCAGGCTGATCGAGCGGGACCCGCGTAGCACTTCACGGGTCTGGGTGTTCAAGACCAGGTCGCTGAACACCAGGTTGTGCGCCGAGGGGTCGGAGGAGTCGGCCACAGTGCCGGCTCGGCGGACCAGGGCCCGGAGCCGGGCCAGCAGCTCGTCCAGCGCGAACGGCTTGGCCATGTAGTCGTCGCCGCCGGCGTCCAACCCGTCCACGCGGTCACCCACCGCGTCCCGGGCGGTCAGCACCAGGATCGGTACGTCGTTACCCGCCGAGCGGAGCAGTCGGGTCGCTTCCAGACCGTCCAGCCGCGGCATCATCACATCCATGATCACCGCGTCCGGTCGGACGGCTGCCAGCCGGGCCAGCGCCTCGACGCCGTCCTCGGCCGTGCTGACCTCGTACCCGTTGTAGGCCAGCGATCGCTTCAGGGAGTTCCGGACGGCCTGGTCATCGTCGACGACAAGGATGTGCATGCCTCAAGGGTGCCAGACGCCGGGGCTCGGAACGTCGCCAGGCACTCCGGCGACCGGTGCGCCCTCCGATCTGGCAATTCTTGGCAACCGCTCGCCCCGGGCGCCGAGAGGCGCTTAGCGTCAGCAACTGACGGACCCGCGTGTCGGCCCGACGTGGCGAGACAGAGCTCGACGCGTCGGCCTGACGTGGCGAGACAGAGCTCGCCAACGGGCGGAAATGATCAGCTGCACATCCCTCGGTCCCCGACCGGGCCCTCCAACGAAGTAGGTGAACCGCCGATGGCACAACAGGGAAATCCCGGTATCGCGGGCAAGCGGTTACCGTCAGGGGTCTCCGGGCCTACCGGAGCCGGTGCCACGCCCGCACACCACGCCACTTTGAAGATGTCGGCCCGCCGCCTCCACCGGCTCTCCCGGGACAAGTTGTTGATCCTCCTGGGGCTGCCGGGTGCCATCGCGCTGCTGCTCTTCCAGTACGTGCCGCTGCTGGGCAACGCCATTGCCTTCCAGGACTACCAGCCCTACCTCGGCTTCACCGAGTCCGAATGGGTCGGGTTCAGCAACTTCTCGTTCCTGTGGGACGGCAATCCGGAGTTCCGGAACGCGTTGATCAACACGCTGATCCTGACCGTGATCCAAACCGTCCTGGTCTTCCCGGTCCCGCTGGTGCTGGCGCTGCTGCTCAGCAGCCTGGCCGGCGAGCGACTCAAGCGGACTCTGCAGTCGATCCTGTACCTGCCGCACTTCCTGTCCTGGGTGATCGTGGTCGCGCTGTTCCAGCAGATGCTCGGCAATGCGGGCATGCTCAACACCTTCCTGATCCAACACGACCTCCCGATGATCCACATCATCGGCGTCCCGGAGCTGTTCAAGGCGCTGATCACCAGCCAGGTCATCTGGAAGGACGCCGGCTGGGGCACCATCATCTTCCTGGCCGCGATCTCCCGGATCGACCAGGAGCAGTACGAGGCGGCCGCGGTCGACGGCGCAACGTCGTGGCAGCGGTTGGTCAACATCACGCTGCCGGCGCTCAAGGGCCTGTTCATCCTGCTGCTCATCCTCCGTCTCGGCAGCAGCCTCTCGGTCGGGTTCGAGCAGATCATCCTGCAGCAGGGCCCGGTCGGTCTCGAGGCCAGCGAGGTGCTGGACACCTGGGTCTACAACAACGGGATCATCGGCGGGAACTGGGGCATATCGACGGCGGCCGGCCTGGTCAAGGGAGTGGTCGGGATCCTGCTGGTGATCGGGGCCAACAAGCTGGCCCACGTCTTCGGTGAGCGAGGAGTGTACGAGAAGTGACCACACTGGAGCAGTCCACGATCGGCGACGACATCGTCCCCCGCAAGTCCAAGAGCGCGTCACCCAAGCGGCCGCCGTGGCAGGAGAAGCCCAGCCCGATCGTCCAGGCGGCCAAGTTCCTCGCCCTCGGTATCTCGGTGCTGCTAGTCATCATCCCGTTCTGGTCCGTCGTTGCGACGTCCATCGCCGACCAGAAGACGATCAACGACTCCGGCGGCGGCATGGTGATGTTCCCGAAGGGCATCAGCTTCCAGGCCTACGCCACCGTGCTGTCGGGCGGCGTGGTCACCCGGGCCACCGTGATCTCGATCCTGATCACCGTGGTCGGGACCCTGCTGTCGCTCGCGGCCACCGCGGGTCTGGCCTACTGGCTCTCCCGCCCCGGTGCGGCCGGCTCCAAGCCGATCCTGATGCTGGTCCTGGGTGCGGTGCTGTTCTCCCCGGGCCTGATCCCCAGCTACCTGGTGGTCAAGCAGTTCAACCTGCTCGACTCGTACTGGTCGCTGATCCTGCCCGTGCTGGTGAACGCGTTCAACGTGATCGTGATGCGGGCCTTCTTCCAGGAGCTGCCACAGGAGCTGTTCGAGTCCGCCGCGATCGACGGGGCGTCCAGTGCCACCATCTTGTTCAAGATTGTGCTGCCGCTCTCCAAGGCCGTGATGGCGGTGATCGGGCTGTTCTACGCGGTCGCCTACTGGAACGCCTTCTTCAACGCCCTGCTGTACATCCAGTCCACCGACAAGTGGCCGATGGCGCTGGTGCTGCGGACGTACGTGGTGAACCAGACCTCGATCGGCGCCGACCAGAACGCCGTCGAGGCGTTGCCGCCTCAGCTGTCGCTGCAGATGGCGATCCTGGTGATCGCCATCGTCCCGATCCTCGTCGTCTACCCGTTCCTGCAGAGGCACTTCGCCAAGGGGGTCATGATCGGCGCCGTCAAGGGCTGATCGTCGCACCGAACTGCCCAGTCGCACTGAAACTCATCACCGTCACCCGACCGTCCCGGGTCGGATCAAGGAGGATCCTTCAATGACAGCCAACGCCTTCAGCCGCCGCAAGCTGCTTGCCGGGGCAGGCGGTGCCGCCGTCCTGCTCGGAACCGGTGGCCTCAGCGCCTGCTCCAACGGCCCCAAGGCCGAGACCAACACGGCCGGAGCCAACAGCTCCGTGAAGCTGCCGAGCTACGTCCCGTACACCGGTCTGAAGCCCGACCTGCCGGGAACCGAGCAGGGTGTCGACCCCGCCTTCAGAAACTTCCCGTCCGACAACCCGAAGTCCGTTGCCGAGAAGCCGGGCAACGGCGGCAGCATCAGCGGGATGGCGAACATCTACTACGCCGTGCCTCCGGGCCCGGACCGCAACACCTACTGGGCCGGGCTGAACGAGCGGCTCGGCCTGGACCTGCAGCTGCAGATGGTGAGCAACGCCGACTACACCCAGAAGTTCGCCACCACCATCGCCGGCAACGACCTGCCCGACATGCTGCAGTTCCCCAACGGGTCACCCTCTCCGGTGGCGAACATGCCGCAGCTGCTCGACAAGCGCTTCACCAACCTGACCGAGTTCCTGTCGGGCGACGCGATCAAGGAGTACCCGAACCTCGCCAACATCCCCACCCGGACGTGGAAGTCGGCAATCTTCAACGGCGGCATCTACGGCATCCCGATTCCCCGCGGTGCGATCGGCTCCTACCACTTCATCCGGGCCGACCTGTTCGAGGCCGCCGGGGTCTCCACCGAGCCCAAGAGCTACGACGAGCTGATCGACGCCGGCAAGGCGCTGACCGACCCGAAGAAGCGGCGCTGGGCGTACGGCCTGGTGAACCAGCCCCGTCAGCTGCTCGGCCGGATGAACGGTGAGCCCAACGTGTGGGCCGAGGAGGGTGGCAAGCTCACCCACGTCTACGAGACGGACCAGTACAAGCAGACGATCACCGACCTGATCGCGCTGTGGAAGTCGGGTGTCATGCACCCGGACTCCTTCAACCCGGCCCAGCCGTTCAAGCAGCTGTTCAACGCCGGCACTGTCGCGATCAACGCGGCCGACGGATACCCGGGCTGGACGCAGTACATCCTCGACAACACGGGCAACCCGGGCTTCAAGCTCGGTCTGATGCCCATCTACACCCGTGACAGTGGCGAGCTGGCGCAGTGGAACAACGGCAGCGGCGTCTACTCCATCACCGCCCTGAAGAAGCAGGACGACCCGGAGAAGCTGAAGATGATCCTCCGCACCCTGAACTGGCTCGCGGCGCCGTTCGGTACCGAGGAGTACCTGTACCGGCTGTACGGCAAGGCAGGCACTGACCACAATATCGACGGCAGCGGCAACCCGGTGCTCACCAAGACCGGCACCGCCAACGCCGTGCTGCCGATCCGCTACCTGGCGGACTCGCCGTACACCATCTACCAGCCGGGGCGCCCGCAGGACGCGGACACCCAGCACAAGTACCAGTCGCTGGAGATCCCGACGGGCATCAACAACCCGACGACCGGTCTGTTCTCGAACACGGCGGCGACCAAGAACGCCACCGCTGACAAGAACTTCAACGACGGCGTGAACGACATCATCCAGGGCCGCAAGCAGTTCTCCGAGCTTGACTCGCTGGTGAGCACCTGGCGCAACGCCGCCGGTGACGGGATGCGGAAGGAGTACGAAGAGCAGCTTCAAGCGGCGAACGCCGCCAAGTGAGCTGCCCACCGTGATGATGGGCCCAACTTCTGTGATTAACCCGGGCGGGGAGCCCGGCGTGCCGGTGCCCAGCCCACTGGAGCTGTTGCGGGAGGGGGTCGAGTCGTTCGCCGGGCAGCTACAGCCCGACGGGACGTTGCACGACCCCGTCTTCGCCACCCCGACCCAGTACGGCACCGCCTACTACGCGTGGTGCTGCGCCGTGCTGGCGAGGCAGCTGGACGGCCCGCGGCGCTCGGGCTCGGCGTCGTCACTGCCGGATGCCGGGAGCTACCGGGAACGGGCAGGCCGGGCGATGTCGGCCGCGCTGGCGCACACGGCGGATCCCGCGCTGCCGCCGCACGCGTCCAGCTTTCGGCGGCAGACTCTGAGTGTGCGTGGGCGTCTGAACCATCGCGACTTCACCTGGCCGCCGATCCTCAAGACCTACCTTGCACTCGCCGACGGCGGGCCCGTGTCGCAGGATGCCCAGAAGCTCATTGCGTCGGTCGATATCGAGGCGGCGTTTCGGTCCCGGCCGCCGTCCAACTGGGCGGCGGTCTGGATGGTGGGTGAATGGCTGCGGATGCGGGCCGGCCTGTCCACCACCTCGGCTGAAGAGTTCGACTGCTGGATCGAGGTTTTCTTCGATTCCAGCGGCGGGGTGGGGCTCCACCAGGAGACGGGCATGTACCTGGAACGCGGACTGCCCAACGCCTACGACCTGTTCACCCGCGCTCACCTCACCGACCTGCTGCTGCAGGGTTACGCAGGCCGGAACCGCGACCGGCTCCGGTCATTCCTGGCGACCGGTCTGCGGCGCAGCCTCCTCATGCAGCTGTCCGACGGCTCCGTGGCCTCAGGGTTTCGCAGCGCCGGTCAGACCTGGGTGCTCGGTGCGCAGATTGCCCTCTTCACCGGGTCGCGGCTGCTCGGCATCGGCACCGAGGCGGACCGTACCGAGGCGGCCTGCGCGGCGTGGCGCGCGTACGCCTCGCTGGTGACCTGGCGGCGACCGGGCGGACCGTTCTCGCCGGTGCAGAACGCCCTCGACCCCGAGCTGCGGGTCGGATACGAGGACTACACCGCCGACGGGCACTACTCCTCGCTGGCACTGGCCTTCTTGGCCTCCGCGATTGAGAACGGGTTCGGTACCGACGACTCGCCGCCCAGCCGTGTGGCGCTGGACGGCCGTGCTCCGGTGGCCCATGCCGAAGGTGAGCCGACCTACCGCGGCATCATCCACGTAGGCCGCATCTCCGCCGCCGTTCAAACCCAGGCCGACGGCCATTACGACGGCACCGGGCTGGTGGACCTGACCTTCGGCACCGGTCGGCTGCTGCAGTTCGTCAGCTCGGCCCGCCATCTGGCGGGCGGTGGATGGGTCAACCCCGGACTTGCGCTCCGGTCAGCACCCGGCGCCGACGAGGTGCTGGCCGTGGCCAGCTGCACGCACGAGCTGGTTACCGCGCTGCACCGGGTCGGCGATCAGTCGCTGGCGTACGAGACCCGGCTTCGGCCCGGCGAACAGCAGCTGTCGGAGGATCTGGTGGACGGCCAGCCGTACCGCTGCACGGTGCTCGGGACCGGGGACGGGGTCGAGGTGACCGAGTCCACCCCGGGATGGTCGGGCCACCGCACGCTGCTGGTCCCTTACCCCTGTGACATCGGGCTCGGTGACAAGACGGCGGTCACCTTCATCGCCGACGGAGTCCGGTTCGCCAGAGACGGCGAGGAAGTCGAGTTCCACGTCGAGGGCGATATCTGTTCCCGTGCCCACCTCCCGTACGGCTACGAGAACCGGCGGGGGCTGTGCGGCCTGGTCAGGTTGGATTTGCGAGAACCGGCGGAGACCCTTCGCTGGTGGGTGACAAGCTCAACGGACCGGCGCGGGGTCAGTGCCCCGACTGTGTCGCCGGCCGGGTGATGGCCAGCAGCAGGACTCGTAGCCGGTGCGAGTCGACCTCGCCGTGGCCGAACAGCGCCTCCATCTGGACCTCGTTATGGGTCGCCCGGAGCAGCGAGATCGCATCCTCAAACGGCACCGTGAACTCACGTCCGGCATGGCTGACCGCATCGGCGATCAGTGTGGAGAACTGTTTGGCGCACTCGCGGTCAAAGCTCAGGTACTGAGCGCGGACCCCCGGCTCGCGGGCCGCGTACAGCCGTAGCTCCTGCTGAGTGAGGATCCATTCCCGCCCGCTGCGGCCGCCGGCGTCGAACGCCCGCAGCGCGACATCGACCATCTCCTCGGCACTCCGGCCCGCGCTGGCGGCCACCTTCATCACCTCGACCGCCCGCTCGGCAGCGGTGTACTGGATCTCCACCTCGTGCCGGATCAGCTCCAGCACCAGCGCGTCCTTGTCGGGGAAGTTGGAGTAGAAGGCGCCGCGGGTGAATCCGGCCGCCTCGCAGATCTCCTCAACCGGCGCCCCGATGATGCCGCGGTCGGCGAACACCGTGACGGCGGCCGTCATCAGCTTGTCCCTGGTCTGCGCGCGCCGCGTAGTGACGCGGGCCTCGCCACCCAGCAGGTCTGACATCGTGACTCCAGATCTCATCGCCAGTTCATCGCATCGTATGTGGGCTGGCTCACCTCCGGCAAACTTTCGATACGGCCGTGTATTCAATACAGTAATGTATCGGATACATCTCTGTATCGATCGCAGTCTGGGGGACGGCAGTGTCTTCATTCCTGTACGGGTTGGGCCGGGCGGCCTTCCGCCGGCGCCTGGCCGTGCTGCTCTCCTGGGTAGCGGCACTCGTGCTGCTGGGTGGCGTAGCCACGGCCGTCAGTGGTGCCTTCGACGAGAACTTCACCCTGCCAGGTACGGAGTCGCAGACCGCGCTTGACTCACTCGGCAGGACCTTCCCGCAGGTGAGCGGAACGTCCGCGCAGGTGATCGTGGTCGCGCCGCCGGGCGCGTCGGTCCGCGATGCCGGCATCCGGTCCGCCATCGAGGAAGGCGTACGCGGCTACGGCCGCATCGACCAGGTCGACAGCGCCACCTCTCCATTCGACAAGCTGGTCAGCGGTGTGATCGCCGCGGACAACGAGGCCGCCATCATCGCGGTCCAGCTCAACGTGGACAGCGCTGAGATCGAGCCCAGCACGCTGGACGCCCTGCAACGGGAGACCGCGGCTCTGCAGTCGAGCATCCCGGGCTCAACCGTGTCGGTCGGCGGCGAGGCATTCTCCAACAACACCCCGCACTTCAGCATCGTCGAGGTACTCGGCGTGGTCATCGCCTTGGTGGTGCTCTTCCTCACTCTCGGATCGCTGCGCGCCGCCGGCATGCCACTCCTCACCGCCCTGATGGGAGTGGCGATCACGATGGTGTTGATCTTCGGCGCCACCGGCCTCACCACGGTCTCCTCGACGACCCCGATGCTGGCTCTGATGCTGGGGCTTGCGGTCGGGATCGACTATGCCCTGTTCATCCTGTCCCGGCACCGCGACCAGCTGGGGGCGGGCATGGACCCCGAGGAGTCGGCGGCTCAGGCGGTCGCCACCGCCGGGTCAGCGGTGGTCTTCGCCGGTCTGACGGTGATGATCGCCCTATGCGGGCTGGCCGTCGCGCGGATCCCGTTCCTGACCACGATGGGGGTAGCAGCGGCGCTCGGGGTAGCGATTGCCGTGGCGATTGCCTTGACGCTGCTCCCGGCGCTGCTCGGCTTCGCCGGAGCAAAGCTGCGCCCGCGAGCAAGCCGCAGACCAGCCGCCCTGCTCAAACGGACGCGCACGCCATCCGCGCGCGTCCGCCGCGTTACGGCCGTCAAGGCGCCGCGCATGACACTGGGCCGGCGATGGGTCCGCGCGGTGACCAGACGGCCAGTGATCACCATCGTCGTGGTGGTCGCCGTGCTGGGTGCTCTGGCCTACCCGGCCAAGGACCTGCGGATCGCCCTGCCCGACAACGGCGCCGCCGACCCCGGTACGCCCGGCCGGGTCACGTACGACCTGGTCAGTGATCATTTCGGCGAGGGCTACAACGGTCCGCTGATCGTCTCCGCCACGATCGTCGGGTCAAACGACCCGGTCGGTGTGATGAACGGGATCGCCGACGAGATCCGTGACCTGCCCGGTGTCGCGAGCGTCCCGCTGGCCACGCCGAACCAGGGAGCCGACACCGGCATCGTGCAGGTGATCCCCACCACCGGCCCGGACTCCGCCCAGACCAAGGCGCTGGTGCTCCAGATCCGTTCGATGCAGGACCACTTCCGGGAGGTATACGGCGTTCCCGTGGCTGTCACCGGGTTCACCGCGATCGCTATCGACGTCTCCGACCGGCTGGGGAAGGCGTTGCTCCCGTTCGGCATCTTGGTGGTCGGTCTGTCACTGCTGCTGCTGACGATGGTGTTCCGCTCCATCGCGGTACCGCTGAAGGCGACGCTGGGATATCTACTCAGTGTCGGCGCATCGTTCGGGGCCACAGCTCTGGTCTTCGAGAGGGGCTGGTTCGCCGACGTCTTCAACGTGCACCAGACCGGTCCGGTGATCAGCTTCCTGCCGATCCTGTTGATGGGTGTGCTGTTCGGGCTGGCGATGGACTACGAGGTGTTCCTGGTGTCGCGGATGCGCGAGGACTTCGTCCACTCCGGCGACGCCCGAGCGGCGGTGGAGAGCGGCTTCGTCGCGTCCTCAAAAGTCGTCGTGGCCGCCGCGGTGATCATGTTCGCCGTCTTCGGCGCCTTCGTGCCGCAGGGGGAGGGCCCGATCAAGACCATCGCCTTCGGCCTGGCCGTCGGCGTCTTCGTGGACGCGTTCATCGTGCGGATGATCTTGGTGCCAGCCGTGCTGGCGCTGCTGGGTCGATCGGCCTGGTGGCTGCCCGGCTGGATCGATCGCCGATTGCCTTCCTTCGACGTCGAGGGCGAGGCGCTGGCGCACCAGGTTTCACTCGCGAACTGGCCCACCCCCGACGACGACCACCTTGTCTACGCCGAGGGTCTGCAGGTACGGAGCGACTCGGGCGCAGTCAGCAGCAGTCTGAATATCTTCGTCAAGCCGCGTGAGGTCCTTGTGGTGCAGGGCCCGGCCGGCGCCGGCAAGACTGCGTTGCTGCTGACGCTGGCGGGCCGGATGAGGATCATGGCCGAGGTCCGCGGCGAGCCGCGGCAGAGGTCCGCCTCCGCCAAGATCGCCGGTCTGGTGCTGCCCGAGCAGGCCAGCAGGGTACGCCGACGCACCGCCTTCGTGGACTGCGCCGAGCCGATGGACCTACCCGCCGAGCTGCGCGCAGTGCTGGCTCAGCGACCGTCGCTGATCTTTGTTGATCATGCTGACCTGATCAACACCGACGCCGACCGCGGTGCGCTAGCGAGCCTGCTCGACGAGGTCACTTTCGGATCCGAGAAGCGCGCCGTCGTACTCGCGGTTCCAGACCACGCCGTGCTGGCTGACCTGATCCCCGGCGCCTATTCCTACCTCACCCTGGGCCCGGTCGCCGACCTGACCGAAGCCCGCACCGGCTGAGCCAGACCCATCCGATGTGACCCGTCTGATCGACAAGGAACCACGAAACTGATGTTTGCCTTCGAACGCGCCACCGGGCCAGGCAGAAACGGCAAGAACGAGCCGGGCAAGGCAGGCCTGGTCTCATTGCTGGGTCTGATCTTGGTCCCGCTGGTTATTGCCGGCGGATTCTTGTGGGCGACCTGGAACTCCGACAGCCGGCTCGACCGAGTGCAGGCTGCCGTGGTCAACCTGGACCAGGCTGTCACCATCGACGGACAGATCGTCCCACTGGGCCGCCAGCTGGCCGGTGGCCTGGTCGCCAGCTCGGAACAGGCCAACTTCAGCTGGATACTGAGCGACCCCACCGATGCCGCGGCTGGACTGGCCTCCGGCCGGTACGGCGCCGTGGTCACCATCCCGAAGAGCTTCTCGGCCTCGGCCACGTCCTTCTCCAGCAACGACGCAGCCGCGGCCGAGCCGGCCACGCTGGCGGTGCAGACCTCCGAGATCTCCGGGCTGGCCGACCCGGTCATCGGCCGGGCCATTGCGGCGGCCGCCACCGAGGCGCTGAACACCCAGCTCACCGAGCAGTACCTGCAGAACATCTACGTCGGCTTCAACACCCTCGGGCGCCAGTTCTCCACCATCGCCGGTGCCGCGGACCAGCTGGCCGACGGCACCACGAAGCTGAGCACCGGTCTCGATGCGTCCGCGCAGGGCGGCCGGGACTTCGCCACCGGGCTGACCGCGCTGGACAGTGGCGCTCAGCAGCTCGCCACCGGTGTCGCCGACTTCAGCGCCGGGAGCTCAGAGTTCGCGGGCGGGATGCAGGAGCTGGCCGACGGCACGGCGGCGCTGCCGGAGCAGACCCGCGGGCACGCCGATGGCGTCGGCGGGGTCTCCGACGGGGCCGCCACCTTGGCTGCGGGAGCCGCAAAGCTCGACGACAGCATGCAGGCCTTCACCGACGGCACTCAGCGCAGCGCCGACGGTGCCGCCGGCTACGCCGCGGGCATGTCCCGGTTCGACGACGGACTGACCCGGTACGCCGCCGCCGTCACCAGGTACCAGCAGGGTCTGCAGCAGTATCACGGCGCCATGCAGGCGCTGCAGCGCGACGCCATCCCATGCCCGGAGCGGATTGCCGACAGCGCCTGCCCCGCGTTCCAGGCCGGCGTACGGGCCGCCGCCACCGGAGCGGTCCAGGGGCTGGAAGGCACCGGCGACCAGCCCGGCCTGATTGTCGGTGCCCAGCAGCTGTCCTCTGCTGCGGATCGGCTGGGCGCCAACGCCACCAAGCTGAGGGGTGCCGCTGACCAGCTCAGCGCAGGCGCGACCAGGCTGGACCATGGCGCGACCCAGATCGCAGCCGGCGTCGATGGTCTCGCCCGCGGTGCGGGGGGCCTGTCGGCTGGGCTGGACGAGCTGCACGACGGCGCCGACCAGCTGGCCACCGGGACCGTGGCGCTGAGCACCGGCATCGCCGACGCCGCCAAGGGAGCCGACGGCCTGGCCAGCGGTGCCGGCCAGCTCAGCACGGCGGCCGGCCAGCTCGCCAACGGCACTGCAACCTCGGCAACCGGCGCCAGCCAGCTCAGCGGAGGTCTCGGCCAGCTCGCCGACGGCGCGGGCAAGCTCGCCGACGGAGCGACGAAGTTGTCGGACGGGCTGCAGGAAGGCAAAGACCAGGTGCCGAGCTACGACGCGACGGAGCGGACGAAGCTGTCCTCGGTGGTCACCACGCCGATCTCGAACGAACAGCCGACCACGCTCCTGTCCGACGTCGCCTCGACCACCTTCCTCGCCGTGGTCGCGCTCTGGATCGGTGCGCTGGCCGGCTTCATCGTGTTGCGTGCGGTGACCGCCCGGGTACTGACGTCGATGAAGCCGTCCTGGCGAATCGCAGCCGAGGGATGGTTCCCGGTCCTCATCGCGGTGTCGATCCAGGCTTTCGCGTTGACGGTGCTGCTGCAGGTGCTGCTCGACCTGTCCGCGGCGCGCGTCGCCGTGCTGCTGCCGTTCGGCTTGCTGACTGCACTTACCTTCGTCGCCGTCAACCATGCGCTGGTCGCCTGGTGCGGTGGCGTGGGCCGCTTCGTCTCCGTCACGATGGTGGTGCTGACCGCGGCCAGCGGGATTTCGTCGGCGATCCCACCGGCTCTGGACCAGGTACGGTCCATGCTGCCGCTGGCTCCCGCGCTGGACGGGATGCGCGCTGTGATCACCGGAGCCGACGGGGCGGGGGCAGCAACCGGGATGCTGCTGGCCTGGCTGCTGGTCGCTGCCGCGGCCAGCGTGCTGGCCGTCGCCCGGCGGCGGATGCTGGCGCCGTCGCCCGTGCTGGCTCCGGGGGCTGCCTAGCTCGAGGCTTGGAGCTCGCGTACCCGGTCCAGCACGCCCGGCATAGCTGCCTCGACCGCGGCCAGGGTGTCGTTGAAGCCGGAGTCGGACCCGTACCAGGGATCCGGCACTCCGGAACCCGGCTCGGCGTTCGGGTCGAAGTCGGTCAGCAGCGCGATGTTGTCGGCGTCGGGGGAGAGGCCCATCATCAAGGTTGCGTGGATGTCCTCCATCGCGATCACCAGGTCGGCGCCGGCGATCTCCTCCGCGGTGATCTGGTGAGCGGCGTGCCCGTCGGAGCGGTAACCCTTGGCCTCGAGCACCCGCGCGGCCCGGCCGTCGACCGGAGCGCCGAGCTCTTCGCTGCTGGTGGCAGCGCTGGTGAACTCGACCCCGTGCAGCCCGGCGTCGCGGGCGGCCCGCTCCGCCACCCGTTCCGCGATCGGGGACCGGCAGATGTTGCCCCAGCAGACGAACACCACCCGGATCGGGTCAGGCACGCTGCCGCCGCTCGTCAGGGTCGGGCAGGAATGCACTCAGCACGAAGCTGACGATCGAGACGATGATGGCGCCGATGAGCGCCGTGCCGAACCCCTCGACGTGCCACCCGAGGTTCACCTTCCCGGCCACCCAGGAGGTGAGCAGCAGCATGCAGGCGTTGATCACGATCAAGAACAGCCCCAGCGTCAACAGCAGCAAGGGTACAGTGACCAACTTGAAGATCGGCTTCACCAGCGCGTTCAGCACACCGAAGATCAGCGCAACGATGATCAGGGCGAGGATCTTGTTCTCAGTGCTCTGAGCGGTCAGCGTGATGCCTTCCAGCAGGAAGGTCGCGACCGCCAGCGCGGCCGCGTTGGCCAGCAGACGAATAAGCGTTCTCATTCCCTGATCCTGTCATTCCTACCTGTGCCGGGCGAACTGTGCCGATCTCAGCCCAGCGCCGCCCGCTCGGCCCCGATGGTGGTGTCTTCGCCGTGGCCCGTCTTCACCACTGTCTCGTCGGGCAGGGTGAGAAGACGGGTACGGATGCTGTTCACGATGGTGTCGTAGTCACTGAACGACCTTCCGGTCGCTCCGGGTCCGCCGTGGAACAACGTGTCCCCGGTGAACACCGTTCCCAGATCTGCGGCGTAGAAACAGACTGCACCCGGGGCATGTCCGGGCGTGTGGATCACCGTCAGCACGGTGCCGGCCACCTCGATCTGCTGGCCGTCGGCCAGCTCGCCATCGGGCGGAGTGTCATGGGTGAGCGCCCAGACCGGCAAGTCGTCGGGATGGAGCAGTACGGGTGCGCCGACGGCGGCAGCCAGAGCAGGTGCATACCGGACGTGGTCGTCATGCGCGTGTGTGCACAACACTGCCCGAACGGAACGGTCGCCGATCAGCTGCTTGATGGCGGCCGGGTCGTGCGGGGCGTCGATCACCACGCATTCCTCGTCGTCGCCCACCACCCACACGTTGTTGTCCACCTCGAAGGTCTGCCCATCGAGGGAGAACGTGCCGGAGGTGACGGTGGCGTCGATCCGCGCACTCATGCCTGTGCTCCGGCGGAGTCTGACACCGTGTCCGCCGGGGACGGCGCGTCGAAGACGACCACCGAACGCAGCACCTTGCCGCCGTGCATCTTGTCGAACGCGGCCTCCACCTGATCCACCCCGATCTCCTCGGTGACGAACGCGTCCAGTGGCAGCCGGCCCTGCAGGTAGAGGTCGATCAGCATCGGGAAGTCACGCTCGGGCAGGCAGTCGCCGTACCAGCTGGACTTCAACGAGCCGCCGCGGCCGAACACATCGAGCAGCGGCAGCTCGATTTTCATCTCCGGCGTCGGCACCCCGACCAGCACCACCGTGCCCGCCAGGTCGCGACCGTAGAAAGCCTGCTTCCATGTCTCCGGACGGCCGACCGCGTCGATCACCACGTCGGGGCCGAAGCCGTCGGTCAGCTCCTGCATGGTCTGGACGGCATCGACGTTCCGGGAGTTGATGACGTGCGTCGCCCCTAACTCGGTTGCCATCGCCAGCTTGGCGTCATCGACGTCGACCGCGATGATCGTGGTCGCACCGGCCAGCCGTGATCCGGCGACGGCGGCGGATCCCACCCCACCGCATCCGATCACGGCCACTGAGTCGCCGCGGCTGACGTTGCCGGTGTTGATCGCCGCTCCGAGCCCGGCCATCACACCGCAGCCGAGCAGCCCCGCAGCAGCGGGACGCGCGGCCGGGTCCACCTTGGTGCACTGACCGGCGGCCACCAGCGTCTTGTCGATGAAGGCACCGATGCCGAGCGCCGGGCTGAGCTCGGTGCCATCCTCCAGAGTCATCTTCTGCCTGGCGTTGTGGGTGTTGAAGCAGTACCAGGGACGGCCCCGCCGGCAAGCGCGGCAGCGACCGCAGACCGCCCGCCAGTTCAAGACGACGTAGTCGCCCGGCTGCACGTTGTCCACCCCGTCACCGACCGACTCCACGATGCCCGCCGCCTCATGGCCCAGCAGGTACGGGAAGTCGTCCCCGATGCCGCCCTCGCGGTAGTGCAGGTCGGTGTGGCAGACACCGCAGGCCTTGATCGACACCACGGCCTCGCCGGGACCGGGATCGGGCACGTTGATGACAACGAGCTCGGTCGGCGCGCCCTTGCTGCGGGCGATGACACCGTGGACCTGCTGGGGCATGCGGTTCTCCTGGAATCCTCGACGTGGGTGCGGCCTGCGGCCTTCTCCGGCTGACTAACCGGCGGTCTTTGCATCGTAGTTGGGGATCGCCGGCGCAGGTACGGCCGGGCCGTTTCGGCTCAGCGACGGGGGGTATGATGAAAGCGATTTCCTTGTGCTGCGGTCGCGGCGCCAATCCGGCTCGGTAGCGGCTGAGCCCTAAATCGAGTTGACCTCGACAGCTGTCGAGGTTGCATAGTAAGACTGAGCAACTGCCGCGCACGGCTCCAATCTCTCCTCAGAGGACGTTTCTCTATGTCTGCCGATGTGTCGGCCCCATCGTCTCGGACGCGTCACGACGGACTTGCCGGTCCCACTGCCGGCCCGGGCACCGTCGGCCTGACCGCGCTCGACCGCCCGCCCATGATCGCGCCGGCACCGCCGCCGCGATACGGACGGAACGGCCAGCTCAAGCGTCGGCCCAGCAGCTCGCTGTGGCGGATGCGGCGCTACCTGCTGCCGTACCGGGCACGGTTCATCGCCATGATCGTCTTCGCTGCGGTCGGGCTGGCCGCCGGTATCGTCATCCCCCTGGTTACCAAGGCAGTGATCGACGGCCCGATCGCCGAGAGCGACAAGACCGGCCTGTATGCCCTGGGTCTGTTCGCACTGGCGCTGGGCATGGTCGAGGCCACCTTGATGTTCTTCCGCCGCTGGGTCGTCGCCAAGGCAACGCTCGGCACCGAAACCGGGATCCGGACCGACCTGTACGCCAAGCTGCAGCGACTCCCGATGGCGTTCCACGGCCGTTGGCAGTCCGGACAGCTGCTCTCTCGGATGATGAACGACCTCTCCACCGTCCGTCGCTTCCTCGGCTTCGGCATGCTCTTCATCACCATGAACATCCTGCAGATCCTCGTGGTGACGATTCTGCTGCTGAACATGTACTGGCCGCTCGGCCTGGTGGTGCTGGCCTCGATCTTCCCGGTCAGCTGGCTGTGCCTCCGCAACGAGCGGGAGTACACCCGTCTGTCCCGCCGCGTCCAGGACCAGACCGGTGACGTCGCCTCCGCGGTGGAGGAGGGCGCCCACGGCATCCGGGTGATCAAGGCGTTCGGTCGCGGTGACCACGTCTTCGCCAAGTTCGACGCCGGCAGCGTACGGCTGTTCCAGACCTCAATGGAGCGGGTGAAGCTGACCTCCAAGTTCTGGACCTTCCTCGAGGTCATCCCCAGCGTGACCCTCATCATCGTGCTGGGTTTCGGCGCCGTCGCCGCGGGTCAGGACCGGTTGACGCTCGGCACCCTGGTGGCCTTCATCACGATGATGCTGTCGCTGGTCTGGCCGGTAGCGGCGCTGGGCTTCCTGCTATCCCAGGCGCAGGAGGCAATGACAGCTGCTGACCGGATCGCCGAGATCTTCGACGCCGAGAACGAGATCACCGACGGAACCTCCGCGATCGAGGCGGTGCGCGGGCGGGTGCGCTTCGAAGGCGCGGCGTTCCGCTTCGCCGACGCCGAGACCGACGTCCTGCACGACCTGAACCTGGATATCGCGCCGGGCGAGACAGTGGCTCTGGTGGGGGCGACCGGGTCGGGCAAGACCGCCTTCACCGCCCTGGTCCCACGGCTCTACGACGTGACCGCTGGCCGGATCACCATCGACGGCGTCGACATCCGCGATCTGCGGCTGAGCCAGCTCCGCACCATCGTTGCCACCGCCTTCGAGGACCCCACGCTGTTCTCCATGTCGGCGCGGGAGAACCTCACCCTGGGCAGGCCGGACGCGACCGATGACGAGATCGCCGAGGCGATCGACGTAGCCCAGGCGCACTTTGTCTACGAGCTGCCCTGGGGCCTGAACACCCGCATCGGCGAGCAGGGGATGAGCCTGTCCGGCGGCCAGCGTCAGCGGCTGGCGCTGGCGCGCGCCGTTCTGGCCCGCCCGGCGGTGCTGGTGCTGGACGACACCTTGTCCGCGCTGGACATCCACACCGAGGCGCTGGTCGAGGAAGCGTTGAAACGGGTTCTGGTGGGTGTCACCGGGATCGTGGTGGCCCACCGCGCCTCCACCGTGCTGCTTGCCGACCGGGTGGCCATGCTGGCCGGCGGCACCATCACCCACGTCGGAACGCACACCGAGCTGCTGGACACGGTGCCGGAGTACCGCGCGTTGCTGTCCGCGGAGTTCGACCCCGAAGACCAGCTCGACGAGATCGAGCAGACCTGGCTGGAAGAGGAGGCTGCCCGATGAGCGCGGATTCGGTCACGGCATCCACTGCGTCGACTTCACCCCAGAAGCCGGACGGTCTGGACGAGTGGCGCGGCGTCGGCGCCGAGCATGCGGGCGAGATCTCGGCCAAAGGCAGCGTCTTCCTCAAGCGGCGAAGTCGCGCTCTGCTCGGGTCGCTGCTGCGGCCGTACAAGACCTACGTCTGGCTGCTGATCGCCGTTGTCTTAGTGGAGAACGCCGCCAGGCTGAGCATCCCATGGCTGGTCCGCCGCGGGATCGACCTCGGCGTGCCACCGATCTTGGCCGGCGGCAGCGCCGTAGTGCTGTACGAGACGGTCGGGTTGATGTTGGCCGCGGTGATCATCCAGTCGCTCAGCCGGATCTTCTTCCTCCGCCAGGCCGGCCGGGTCGGTCAGGAGGTCCTGCTGGAGATCCGCCGCCGGTTGTTCAAGCATTTCCAGAAGCTGGACGTGCAGTTCCACGACCGCTACACCTCGGGGCGCGTCGTCTCCCGGCTCACCAACGACATCGACGCGATCATGGAGCTGCTCGCCGGCGGCTTCGACGGCATCATCACCGCGGTTCTGACGATGGTCGGGGTCGGCGTGCTGCTACTCGTGCTGGATCTGAAACTCGGCGCGGTCTGCCTGCTCTGCTTCCCGATCCTGCTGTTGCTCGTCCGCTGGTTCTCCCGCCAGTCCTCGATCACCTACCGCGCCGTCCGGGAGAACTCGGCCCTGGTGATCGTGCAGTTCGTCGAGACCATGACCGGGATCCGCGCAGTCGAGGCCTACCGTCGCGAGCGTCGCAACCAGGAGATCTTCTCCGACCTCTCCGGCCGGTACCAGGATGCCAACGTCAAGTCCTTCCGGTTGGTGGCCATCTTCATGCCGGGTATCAGGATGATCGGCAACATCACCATCGGTGTGGTGCTGCTGTACGGCGGCTACCGGGTGATCGAAGGCAACATGACCATCGGTGTGCTCGCGGCCTTCCTCCTCTACCTACGCATGTTCTTCGAACCGATGCAGGAGATCAGCCAGTTCTATAACACGTTCCAGTCGGCTTCGGCCGCCCTGGAGAAGGCTTCCGGGGTGCTGGAGGAGCAGCCGACCGTCAAGCAGCCGGAGAACCCCGTGCCGCTGCCCAACGCCAAGGGTGACCTGCACTTCGACCGCGTGTCGTTCAGCTATGTGGACAAGCGCCCGGTGCTGCCGGGCCTGGAGCTGACCGTTCCACCGGGTCAGACGGTGGCCCTGGTGGGAACCACGGGAGCCGGCAAGACCACGATCGCCAAGCTGATGGCGCGGTTCTACGACCCGACCGAGGGCCGGGTGACCCTCGACGGCGTGGACCTCCGGGACCTGGCCGAGGACGACCTGCGCCGGGCGGTGGTGATGGTGACCCAAGAGAACTTCATGTTCGACGGCAGCGTCGCCGACAACATCGCCTTCGGTCGGCCGGACGCGAGCCGGGAGGAGATCATCGCCGCAGCCACCGCCGTCGGTGCCCACCAGTTCATCACAGAGCTGCCGCACGGCTACGACACCGACGTCGGCAAGCGTGGGGATCGGCTGTCGGCCGGTCAACGCCAGCTGGTTGCCTTCGCCCGCGCCTTCCTGGCCGACCCGGCGGTACTGATCCTGGACGAGGCCACCTCGAGCCTGGACGTGCCCAGCGAACGTCTGGTCCAGCGCGCCCTGGGCACCATCTTGTCGGAGCGGACCTCGGTCATCATCGCGCACCGGCTCAGTACGGTCGAGATCGCCGACCGGGTGCTGGTGCTGGAGCACGGCACGATCATCGAGGATGGCACGCCGCAGGAGCTGCTGACCCGGGAGAACGGTCGGTACGCGGCCCTGCACCGGGCCTGGGCGGACTCGCTCGCCTGACTGCCGATCGCGGCATCGGGCTCGGCAGCGGATGGGCGATAGTGTCGGTGCGGTGAGCGCCGGAGCGAGTCAGTCGACGGTACGAAAAGTTCTGGAGCACCCGTCGGCGGTCCTGCTCGCCGTACAGCTCGTCGGGGTGGTCATCTATCCGTTCATGGAGACCACGCCACTCGGCCGAGGGGCGTTCGAGGTCTTCGGCGCCCTGGTCCTGGCGCTGGCGATCCTGTCGGTCCGCGACACCGCCGGACGGACCTGGATCGCCGTCGGCCTCGGTGTGGTTGCGTCCGTGCTGGCGATCGCCGACGCGGTGCACCACGTCGACATGCTGCTGACCTTGTCCGCTTTCTTCCATGTGCTGTTCTACTTCTGGGCCGCCGGCAGCCTGATGGTCTACATGCTGGCCGACCGGACAGTGACCACCGACGAGCTGTACGCCGTGGGCGCCACCTTCACCCTGGTCGCCTGGGCCTTCGCGTACCTGTTCGTGATCGTGCAGCAGGTGCAGCCGGGCGCGTTCATCGCGGCCGTCAACCCGGACTCGCCGCGGACCTGGACCGAGCTGCTGTTCTTGTCGTTCACCAACCTGTCCAGTACCGGACTGTCCGACATCGTCCCGGTCACCGCGCATTCAAGGTCGGTAGTGATGGTGGAGCAACTGGCCGGCCTCGCCTACGTCGCACTCTTCGTCTCCCGCCTGGTCGGCCTAACCCTCTCCCGACAGATCGGCGGCAGCGCGCCCGAACACCTCGGCAAACAACCGGACCAGTAACCACCGCCGACACGTCAGGTCCTCCGGCGCCTGGGCGGCGTGTCGGGGCGGAGCTGACGTGTCGCGGCGGTGTGCCTCAGGCGGCGGGGGCGCGTACCGATCCGAGCACCGAGGTGACCTCCATGACCAACACCACCCGTTCCGGGTTGACCCTCGGGATGCGGTACCGCTGGGCGTAGCGGTGCTCCGCGTCGGACACCGCCAGCCGGTCCCGCTCCACGTGAATCGGTCCCTGCAGCGTCAGCCACCGCGCGCGGTCCACCTGGCAGAGCGCGCCCACTGCGCCGTCCCGGTCGCAGTTGCGCGCCTTGACTGAGCCGCCGCTGGTAATCACCCGGGCGATCGCGGTCGCCGGATCAAACGTGAACCCGACCGGCACGACGTGCGGGCCGCCATCGGTACCCAATGTCGTGAGCGTGGCCAGATGCCGTTCGGTCAGGAACTGCAGCACGTGCGGTGCCAGCGTCCGCGGATCCCAACGGGTCACGAAGCCGCGTGGCCGGTCGAACGGGTAGTGGGCACACCGAGAGTGTAGTGGCGCAGCAGCGGGGTTCGTCCGGCTCAGGCAGGCACGCTCGAGATAACCCGGGGTGGTCGCTGCACCGTGGCGATGCCCGCCAGGACCAGTACGCCACCGGCCAGCTGACTCAGCGACGGCTGCTGTCCCAGCAGTACGACCGCAAAGACGACGGCGAAGATTACCTCCGACAGCGAGACGAAGGAGGCGACCGAGCTGCCCAGGCGGCGGACCGCGACGATCCCGGTCAGATAGGCAGCCACCGCTGACACCAGGACGAGGGAGGCGACCGGCACCCACCAGGACACGGCCAGCCCCGCGATGAAGGTCGAGTCGGCACGGAACTGCAGCGGCACGAACCCTGCCACGCCCGCCAGCGCAATCACCACTGCGCCCACGCCGGTCCCGGCAGTCGTCATCAGGAGTGGCGGGATGGGCTTGGTGGCCCCGGCGTCCTCCGCCAGGATGAAGTACCCGCACAGGCACAGCGCCGCGCCCAGCCCCCACAGCACCCCGACCGGGTTCAGCACCAGGCCCGAGGTCAGGTCCAGAACAAGGACCATGCCTGCCATGGCGATCGCTGCCCCGGCGAAAACCGTGCCGGCCGGCCGCCGCCGGCTTCGCCACCAGTGCCAGCCGATCAGCAGCACCGGAGCGAGGTACTCCAACAACAGCGCCACCCCCACCGAGAGATACTGGACGGCGCTGAAGTAGCACAGCTGCGCCAACGCGACAGCGATCACGCCGTACGCCAGCAGCCGGAAGGACCCGGAGCGGTCCGGCCATCCGGTCCGACCGAGCTGGAGCAGGCAGGGGATCAACAGCACCAGCATCGCGCCACCGACCCGGACCAGGACCACAGCGGCCGGCGACCAGCCGGTCTCCAACAGTGCCTTTGCCATCGGACCGGAGGCGCCGAACGCCGCCGAGGAGAGCAGCGCCCAACCCAGCCCGCCGCGGAGCACCCCACCATTCAGCGGGCCGCCGAGCGGCACGCGCTCCGGGCTCGGCGTCAGCGCCGGGTTGGTCGTTGTCGTCATGGTCGTCCTGTCGTCATTCTTTTGCCACCAAGGGACTGTCATTACCAAAAGATGGGTACAGTAATGACACTAGAGACAAACCGGTCAGGAGTCAACGTGCAGTTTGCCCATGACACCGAGTTGGCGCTGGTGGAGGCGGCCGCGCTGGTCAACACCCTCAGCGGCACGGATGAGTACCTGCCGGACCAGGCCGCGTTCGCCGACTTCCTCGCCCGGCACCCGTACTCGGGCCAGATCCTCGGCACCCAGCAGGAGCTGGAGAGCGTACGGGCCCTCCGGCCTGAGCTGCGCAGTCTCTGGGAGGCGCCCGACCGGGACGCCGCCGCCCTGATCGTGAACCGGATTCTGGCGGAGTCGGATGCTCGTCCCTACCTGACCCGTCACGACGAGTACGACTGGCACCTGCACGTCACCGAGCCGGAGGCCCCGCTGGCGCAGCGGATCGCCGCCGAGGCGGCGATGGCCTTCCTGGACCTGATCCGGATGGACCAACTGGGGCGGCTCAAGATCTGTGACGCCACCGACTGTGATGACGTCCTGGTCGACCTCTCCAAGAACCAGTCCAAGCGCTTCTGCGCCACCGGCAACTGCGGCAACCGGATGAACGTGGCCGCCTACCGTGCTCGCCGGCGGCAACCCCAAACCTCCTGAGGCGACACTGTCGCGAGTTCATGACGGCGACTGTCACGAGCTCACTAGGCGACACTGTCACCAAGCCTGAGCCACCAGATCGGCCAGCAGGGCGTCGGCGTCCGCCGCCAGCCCTCGCGCGGTGAACCAGGCACAGACGTTGCGGCAGTCCCGGGCCAGGAACTCGACGCCTTGCGGGTTGCTGACGATGTCCACCGCCTGAGGCAGGTCGATGATCACGATCCGCTGGTCGGCGGCCAGGATGTTGAACGCCGACAGGTCGCCGTGAGTGAGACCAAGACCGGCCATCACCGACATCGCCTGGGTGAGCTGCTCCCAGTACGTCTCCAGCCGGAAGCGGTCCGGCCGGGTCTGGGCCAGCCGGGGAGCGCCCGTACCGTCGGCCAGGGTGATGAACTCCATCAGGATCTCGGTGCCGTCGAGCTGGACCGGGTACGGGACCGGCAGCCCGAGGGAGGCGAACTGGCTGAGGTACCCGAACTCGGCTGCCGCCCACTGCCCGGCCTCCACCGAACGGCCCCAGCGGGTGCCCTTCGCCGCCGCGCGGCGGTCCCGGCTCCTCCGCAGCTTGCGACCCTCCTGGTACCCGGAGTCGCGGTGGAACAGCTTCCGGTCGTAGCCGCGGTAGCGCTTGGCGGCGAGGATGCAGGACTGGTCGGGGGTGGCGCGTTCCAGCAGGAAGACGTCGGCTTCCTTGCCCGTCTTGAGAATGCCAAGCTCGGTGTCGACGGCGGCGTCGGCGGTGATCAGCCAGTCAGGCCACGGCTCCGGGCCGGCGAGGACGCCGATGTCGTCCCAGGTGGACCAACGCTGGCCGGGTCCAAGCTCGCCGGGTGCGACGAACTCGAAGTCGTGATCTGTGAAGCTATCGGGGCCTACGAAGCTGTCGGGGCCTAGGAAGCTATCGGGATCGGTGTAGCTGGATGAGGTCGGGAAAGTGTGATCGGACATGATCTGCGGTGTCTCCAAGAGCTTGAGGAAAGGGTGGCGGGCGCGACAAACACCCAGGCAATGCGTGGCATGTCATCCCCCTCCCCGTGCTCAGGTCTCCCGCTGAGACCGTGTCTGAAGCACAGGATCTACCCGAAGAAATAGGACATGCAAGTTGTTTTCTCATCCCCAGGTTCGGCGCGGTACGTTAAGCCGAACGGACTGCGGTCCGGGCCACACCCAGGCTCGGCCCAGTCCACCGGTCCCGTTCCGGCAGCGTGGACAAGCCGCAACCCGGCGCTTCACGTCGCCGGGTCGGCTCGCCTTCAGCACCATCCCGGTGTGCGGTGATCCCGCTCCCGGGGCCGATTTGGATGCGGAACCACCGCATACGGACGAGAGGATGCTCAGTGAGTGATGCCAGTGGTGCCCGTGCGGACGTCGAGCTGGTCCAGCTTTTGTCGCCGGAAGGTGAGCGGGTAGACCATCCCGGCTACTCCTTCGCCGGTGACGACGAAACCATCAAGGGTTACTACCGCGACATGGTGCTGACCCGTCGGGTCGACACCGAGGCCACCGCCCTGCAACGCCAAGGCGAGCTGGGCATCTGGGCGTCGTGTCTGGGACAGGAGGCCGCGCAGATCGGGTCGGGCCGCGCGATGCTGAGCCAGGACTACGCCTTTCCCACGTACCGCGAGCACGGCGTCGCCTGGGCCCGCGGCGTTGACCCGCTGCACCTGCTGGCGCTCTTCCGCGGCATCGACATGGGCGGTTGGGACTCGACCGCGACCGGCTTCGCGCTGTACACGATCGTGATCGGCGCTCAGGCGCTGCACGCTACCGGCTACGCGATGGGGATCGAGCGGGACGGTCTGGTCGGCACCGGCGACCCGGCGCGGGACGCTGCAGTGATCGGCTACTTCGGCGACGGGGCCACCAGTCAGGGAGACGTCAACGAGGCGTTCATATTCGCCAGCTCCTACAACGCCCCGATCGTCTTCTTCTGCCAGAACAACCAGTGGGCCATCTCGGAGCCGATCGAGCGGCAGTCCCGGATCCCGCTCTACCGGCGGGCCGCAGGCTTCGGCTTCCCCGGTATCCGGGTGGACGGGAATGACGTCCTGGCCGTCCACGCCGTCACCGAAGAGGCGCTCGAGCGTGCCCGGTCCGGCAACGGACCCACGTTCATCGAGGCGTATACCTATCGCATGGGCGCGCACACCACCTCCGACGACCCGACCAAGTACCGGTTGGCCGACGAGCTCGAGCACTGGCGGCTGAAGGACCCGATCGAGCGCGTACGCGCCTACCTGACCCGGGCCGGCGCCGCCGACCAGAGCTTCTTCGACGCCGTCCAAGCGGAGGCCGAGGAGTTCGCCGTCGAGCTGCGGGCCCGATGCCTGGCGCTGCCCGACCCCACCATGACCGAGGCGTTCGACTGGGTCTACGCCGAACAGACTTCGTACCTGGCGGAGCAGCAGGCGGGCAATGCCGAGTATCAGGAGTCGTTCGCCGACGATGCCGCGGCCGCCTTCGGAGGGGGACGCTGATGACCACCATGACGATGGCTAAGGCGCTGAACGCGGGGCTCCGCCGCGCCTTGGAAGCGGACCCGAAGGTGGTGCTGGCCGGACAGGACATCGGCAAGCTGGGCGGCGTCTTTCGGGTGACCGAAGGGTTGCAGAAGGACTTCGGTGAGCACCGGGTGATCGACTCCCCGCTGGCCGAGTCGGGGATCATCGGCACCGCGGTCGGCATGGCGCTGCGCGGCTACCGGCCGGTCTGCGAGATCCAGTTCGACGGCTTCGTCTACCCGGCCTTCGACCAGA
>JAOPXN010000022.1 GCA_025965155.1 Propionibacteriaceae bacterium | reverse complement strand
GGCGGGCACGATACTATGAACCGGTGGCACGCGCAGATGGTCGCCTGACCAACGACCTAGACCCCCATGACCGTAGCCCGCAAGACGCCTGTGGAGTGTTCGGCGTCTGGGCCCCTGGCGAGGAAGTGGCCAAACTCAGCTACTTCGGGCTCTACGCCCTGCAACACCGGGGCCAGGAGTCGGCCGGTATCGCGGTCAGCAACGGTTCCCAGATTATGGTGTTCAAGGACATGGGGCTGGTGTCCCAGGTGTTTGACGAGTCGACCCTGAACTCGCTCCGTGGGCACCTCGCTATCGGCCACACCCGTTACTCCACCACGGGCGCCAGTGTGTGGAAGAACGCACAACCGACGTTCCGTCCCACCGCCTCCGGTGGTCTGGCCCTGGCCCACAACGGCAACCTGACCAACACTGTCGAGCTGGAGAGCTGGCTGGGGGAGCGGGACCAGCCCGGCGACTCCCTCACCCCGGGCGCGCTGTCCTCCGAGGCCACCAACGACACCTCCTTGATCACGGCGCTGATGTCGACCTATCCCGGACTGACCATGGAGCAGGCGGCTGCCGAGGTGCTTCCGCACCTCAAAGGTGCTTTCAGCCTGGTCTTCATGGACGAGGACACCCTCTACGCGGCCCGTGACCCGCAGGGTATCCGTCCGCTGGTGCTAGGCAGGCTCGAACGCGGCTGGGTCGTCGCCAGTGAGACCGCCGCCCTGGACATCGTCGGCGCCTCCTTCATCCGTGAAGTTGAGCCGGGCGAGCTGATCGCCATCGACGCCTCGGGCCTGCGTACCCGGCATTTCGCCAAGCCCGAGCCCAAGGGTTGTCTCTTCGAGTTCGTCTACCTGGCCCGGCCGGACACCACTATCTCCGGCAAACGGCTGCACTCGGTCCGGGTCGAGGTGGGTCGGACACTGGCACGAGAGTTCCCGGCCGAGGCTGATTTGGTCATCCCCGTACCCGAGTCCGGGACTCCGGCGGCCATCGGCTACGCCGAGCAGTCCGGCATCCCGTACGGGCAGGGCCTGGTGAAGAACTCCTACGTCGGCCGTACCTTCATCCAGCCGAGCCAGACCATCCGACAGCTCGGCATCCGTCTCAAGCTCAACCCGCTGCGGGACGTCATCGCCGGCAAGCGACTGGTGGTCGTCGACGACTCGATCGTCCGCGGCAACACCCAGCGGGCGCTGATCCGGATGCTGCGTGAGGCCGGGGCCCGCGAGATCCACGTCCGGATCTCCTCACCGCCGGTGAAGTGGCCCTGCTTCTACGGCATCGACTTCGCCAGCCGCGCCGAGTTGATCGCGACCGGCCTGAACACCGACGAGATCTGCCGCTCGATCGGTGCCGATTCCCTGGGCTACGTCTCCCTGGACGGTCTGGTGGCCGCGTCCGAGGTGCCCAAGAACGACCTCTGCCGGGCCTGCTTCGACGGGGTCTACCCGGTCGAGCTGCCCCTGAGCGAGCGGCTCGGCAAGACCGCCCTGCCGGATACCGCGCGGACCGACGTCGACGGGTTGGCTACGTCGGCTGTCGGAGTAGGCGCCGAAGACGCCCTGACCCGCCCATGACGCAGAAGTCGGCTTACGCGGCCGCCGGTGTGGACATCGAGGCGGGTGACCGTGCTGTCGATCTGATGAAGGAGTGGGTCGGCAAGACCCGCCGCCCGGAGGTGCTTGGCGGCATCGGCGGTTTCGCCGGTCTGTTCGACGCGAGCCGGATCGCGCGCTACCGCTCACCGGTGCTTGCCACCTCCACCGACGGGGTGGGGACCAAGGTCGCCATCGCGCAGGCGATGGGAGTCCACGACACGATCGGTATCGACCTGGTTGGCATGGTCGTCGACGACCTGGTCGTCTGCGGCGCCGAGCCGTTGTTCATGACCGACTACATCGCCTGCGGCAAGGTCGACCCGCACCGGATCGCGGCGATCGTCAAGGGGATCGCGGAGGCCTGTGTGCAGGCGGGCTGCGCTTTGCTGGGCGGCGAGACCGCCGAGCACCCCGGACTGCTGGGCGCCGACGAGTACGACGTGGCGGGCGCCGCCACCGGGGTAGTGGAACGGGACCGCATCCTCAGCGCCGACCGGGTGGTTCCCGGTGACGTCGTGCTGGCCATGGCTTCGTCCGGGCTACACTCCAACGGCTACTCGCTGGTGCGGCACGTCCTGCTGAACCAGGCCGGTTGGTCCCTGGACCGAGACGTGGCCGAGCTGGGCCGTACGCTCGGTGAGGAGCTGCTGGTGCCGACCCGGGTCTACGCCCGGGACTGCCTGGCGCTGATCGACGCGGTCGAGGTCCATGCAATGAGCCACATCACCGGCGGCGGGCTCGCGAACAACCTTGCGCGGGTCGTACCGAACGGCGTCCAGGTCGACCTCGACCGGTCCAGCTGGCGGCCCGACCCCATCTTCGATGTGGTCCAGTCCGTTGGGAACGTCTCCCAGCCCGACCTCGAGGCGACCCTCAATATGGGCGTCGGAATGGTCGCCATCCTGCCGCCCAGTGAGGCGGACGCGGCCATCGCGTTGCTCGCGGAGCGGGATCTGAAGGCATGGGTGGCCGGTGCCGTCCGCGCCGCTGACGGCTCGTCCGACCGCCCCGCTGTGAGCCTGATCGGGCAACACCCGCGCTGATCTATAGCCCTGCGATTTGCAGCCTTGCCCGCATTGGGTAGCCTGTGTCTCACGACAATAACCATCCTGAGCCGCGGCTAGCCCGCTGGCGGACAAATGCGAGGGGGTCGACCCGATATGGGGCGCGGCCGTGCGAAGGCAAAGCAGACGAAGGTTGCCCGCGAACTCAAGTACCGGTCTTTCGAGACGGACTTCACGTCGCTGGAGCGAGAACTTCGAGGCAGTTCCGACGACTACGAGGTGCCGGCTGCTTATGCAGAGCTAGCAGAGGAGTACAGCGACGACCAAGTCGACTCGCCTCCGGACGAAGGTTACGAAGAGCTCCGTAAGTCCGGATAGTTCACTCCGCTCAGGTTGGTGAGGCTCTAGCCTGATGGCATGAGCCAGAATCCTGAAGAGTCCGCCGAGCCGGGCCGACCGGCCTCGAGCACGCCGTCCGAGCGAGGTGTGCCCCCGAGGTCGGAGCCAGGAGTCGGACCAGACACCGCCGGGTCCAGCCCGACCGGACCGTCCGGTCCGGACTCTGTCGACCCGGCTGGCGCCGGGTGGGCTCCGGACCCGTCCCCGGATCCGGAGCGGAGCCAACCACCGTACGGGCAGCAGGGCACACCGCAGACCGGCTACGGCCAGCAGCAGGGGTACGGCCAGCAGCACTATGGCCAGGAGCCGAGCTATGGCCAGCCCGGTCAGTACGGGGCTGGCGGCCAGTACGGGCAGGGGGGCCAGTACGGGCAGGCGGGCTACGACCCCCAGCGGCAGAACGTGCCCGGCGGTTATCCTCAGCGGCAGTATCCCGGCCAGGTGCAGGCCTCGGGGCAGCAGCCGCTGTCATCGAGCGACGAGCGGCTCTGGGCCACGCTGGCGCACGCCTCGATCCCCTTTCTTGGGTTCATCGGACCGCTGGTCATCTACCTGGTCTTCAAGGACCGCAGCGTGTGGCTGAAGGACAACGCGATTGAGGCGCTCAACTTCTCCATCCTGTACAGCCTGGCCCAGGTCGTCTGCTCGTTGCTGATCGTGTTTCTGGTCGGTCTGGTGTTGCTGCCGGCGGTGTTCGTCGCCGGGTTGGTGCTGTGCATCCTGGCAGCGCTCGCAGCCAACAAGGGAGAGTTCTACCGGTATCCAGTGAACTGGCGGCTGATCAAGTAGCACCTACCCCGGACGTGCACGGCGATCTGCCAGAGTTGAGCCGTGACCACCTGGCACGCCGACTTCCTGGAGGGCTACGAGACCACCGATCTGCCACTGCCCGGGGCGCTGGCCGCGGTCGGGGAGCCGGCTGACACTGAGCTGGTGGCGACCCTGGTCCGCCGGATTGCGGCTGAGCCGTCACGCCGCGCGGTGCTGTACGTCCATGGCTGGAACGACTACTTCTTCCAGGCGCACCTCGCTGACGCCTGGGCCGAGGCAGGGTTCGACTTCTACGCCATCGACCTGCGCCGGTACGGCCGCAGCCTGCGAGTCGGCCAGTTTCCGGGCTTCATCACCGACCTGGAGGACTACGACCTGGAGCTGTCGGCGGCGGCTGACCTGATCGCAGCCCATCACGACGAACTCGTCCTGATGGGTCACTCCACGGGCGGGCTGGTCACGGCCTTGTGGGCTGCCCGGCATCCGGACCGGGTCCGTGGTCTGGTGCTGAACTCCCCATGGCTCGACCTGCAGGGGTCAGCCATGGTGCGTGCCATCGGCGCGCCGGTGATCGAGCGGCTGGGCAGCAGCCTTGCCACCACCGTGCTGCGGCTGCCCGATCCCGGCTTCTACGCCCGCGCGCTGCACGCCTCCTACGGAGGTGAGTGGGACTACGACCTTGATCTGAAGTTCACTCCGTCGCCACCGATCAGAGTCGGCTGGCTGCGCGCCGTTCTGATCGGGCACCAACGGGTGGCGCTCGGCCTGGGCCTCCCGATGCCGGTGCTGGTGCTGTGTTCGACCGCCAGCAGCTTCGCGCGTCGCTGGCATGAGGGCCTTCGGGGGGTGGACACCGTGCTGGATGTCGAGCAGATAGCCAACCGGGCGCCGCGGCTAGGGCGGCATGTCACCATCGTCCGGGTCGCCGAGGGGGTACACGACCTGGTGCTGTCGGCGGCTCCCGTCCGTGCACAGGCGCTCGATGAGATCACCCGCTGGGTCGGCGCCTACGTCCGGTAGTCCGAGAAGTTGGGGAGGCGGCTTCCCGTATGACGTCGGTCACTGCCAGAATGAGCCCGTGACTGAGATGCCTCATGTTGTTGTACTGGGCGCTGGCTTCGCCGGCCTGAACGCGACCGACCAACTGGCAAAGGAAGGCTTCCGGGTGACGCTGCTTGACCGGCACCCGTACAACACTTTCCAACCGCTGCTGTACCAGGTCGCCACCGGTGGGCTCAACGCCGGTGACATCACCTACTCGCTGCGCTATTTCAGTGCGCGGCGCCACGTGCGTTTCCGGTGCGCGACCGTGGTCGGCATCGACCATGATGCCCGTCAGGTGCTCTGCGATGACGGCGTCAACATCGGCTACGACTACCTGATCGTGGCGAACGGCATCACCACCAACCACTTCGGTATCCCCGGGGCGGCCGAGTACACCATGTCGATGTACACCAGGGCTGAGGCGCTCAAGGTACGCGACACCATCTTCGGCGGCATCGAGACCATCGCCGGGATGTCAGACCCGCACACCGGTGGGTTCACCATCGTCGTGGCGGGTGGCGGGGCCACCGGCGTCGAGATGGCTGGCCAGCTCGCCGAGCTGAGAAGTAACGCCATCCCGAAGGTGTATCCCGAGCTCAATCCGGCGCTGGTCCATGTTGTGCTGGTCGAGATGGGGGAGCATCTGCTCGCACCATTTGACGACAAGCTGCGTAAGTACACGTTGCGGGAGCTGGTCAAGCGCGGAGTCGACGTCCGGTTGCGAACCGCGATCTCCCAGGTGCATGCCGACAAGGTGGATTTCAGAGACGGCAGCTCAATGCCGGTCGACCTGGTCATCTGGGCAGCAGGTGTCTCCGGTAACTCCGCGTTGCGGGAATGGGGCCTGCCTCTGGGTCGCGGTGGGCGGATCGAGGTCAACTCAGACCTGCGGACGACCAACGACGACCGCATCTTCGCTGCCGGTGACGCCAGCATCATCGTCGACAACCCGCTGCCGCAGCTGGCGCAGCCGGCGATTCAGATGGGCAGGCACGCAGCCAAGCAGATCCTCAACCTGCATCGTGAGCAGCCGACGGAGCCGTTCTCGTACCACAACAAGGGAACCATGGCTACGATCGGCCGCGCAGACGCGGTTCTGCAGACGCCCAACGGCCTCAAGATCACCGGCTTGGTCGCGTGGCTGGGCTGGATCGCCCTGCACATCCTGTTCCTGCTGGGCAACCGGAACCGGATCCAGACGCTGATCAACCTCGCCGTCCGCTATGTCGGCCTGGGCCGGTCCGGCGTGATTGTCGGCGATGTCGCGGAGACACCCAAGCTGCGAGCGATTAGGCGCACCTGAGCCGTGCAGGACTGGTGGCGGACCGCGGTGATCTATCAGATCTACCCGCGGTCCTTCGCCGACTCCAACGCCGACGGCATCGGTGACCTGCCGGGCATCACGGAACGGCTGGGGTCGTTGCGTTCGCTCGGCGTCGATGCGGTGTGGCTTTCGCCGGTCTACACCTCACCGCAGGCCGATGCGGGGTACGACGTCGCCGACTACTGCGATATCGACCCCATCTTCGGGACGCTGGACGACTTCGACCAGATGGTGTCGCGGGCCCATGAGCTCGGGCTGCGGGTGATCATCGACCTGGTGCCGAACCACACGTCCAGTGCTCATCCCTGGTTCCAGGCCGCCCTGGCAGCCGGCCCGGGAAGCCCCGAGCGCAGCCGCTACCTGTTCGCAGACAAGCCGACGGACTGGTTGAGTGTCTTCGGCGGCAGCGCCTGGACCCAGGTGCCCGATGGACAGTGGTACCTGCATTTGTACGACGCCGCCCAGCCCGACCTGAACTGGCACTCCGCTGACGTACGGCAGCTGTTCGAGCAGGTGCTGCGGTTCTGGCTCGACCGGGAGGTGGACGGTTTCCGGGTCGACGTCGCGCACGGGCTGATCAAGGACCCGTCCTTCCCCGACTTTGCCGACGATCCCTTGTCACCGCACGCCAAACTGTCGGCGCCGTACTGGGACCAGGATGGTGTGCACGAGATCTACCGTTCCTGGCGCGCGATTCTTGACTCCTACACAGCACAGGACCGCAGCCGGCCGCGAGTACTCTGCGCGGAGGCCAATGTGCCTGTCCCGCGTGCCATCCGCTACGTCCGCCCGGACGAGATGCACCAGGCGTTCAACTTCCCCTACCTGAACACGCCGTGGAGCGCGCCCGCGCTGCGTCGGGTGATCGAGGAGTCGCTCCAGCAGTACGGCTCGGTGGGGGCACCGGCCACCTGGGTCCTGTCCAACCATGACGTGGTCCGGCACGCGAGCCGGTTGGGATACCCGGACTACCAACCGACCGGCGGAATTGGTGCCGACGATCCGCAGCCCGACCGTGAGCTGGGGCTGCGTCGTGCCCGCGCGGCGACGCTGCTGATGCTCGCACTGCCCGGCTCGGCGTACCTGTATCAGGGCGAGGAGCTGGGACTGCCCGAGTCCACCCAGATGCCGGACGACTTCCGTCAGGACCCTAACTGGGTGCGGAAGAACTACACCGAGAAGGGCCGCGACGGTGCCCGGGTGCCGCTGCCCTGGGTGTCCACGGCCATGGCTTTTGGCTTCGGCGGGATGGGCGGCACCTGGCTGCCCCAGCCGGCGGACTACGAGTCCTACGCGCGCGACCTGCAGGAGATCTCGGAGACGTCGACCCTGCAGATGTACATCACCGCCCTCACCCGACGCCGGGAGCTGGGACTCGGGAACGGCGAGCTGACCTGGGAGAGCGAGCCGGGTTCCCGGGTGCTGGTCTTTAGGCGCGGGCCGGTACGGATCATCTGCAACATCGGTGGGCAGCCGTGGCCGCTACCGAGCGGGACCGAGGTCTTGGTGTCCAGCCGCTCCGAGCCCCGATCCACACGTCACCGTGCGGTCGAGGCAGACGAATGTGTCTGGCTCCTCGCGTCGCCATCCAACGGCTGAGCGGCCCACCGGCGGTTCCGGGATCCACCGGCACCGCTGAGCCACTCCACCATGAGCGCGGCCCTCGCCCTGCTCAGATATCGAGCGTGCCGCGAACCACCGTGTTGCCCGAGTGGGCCGGATTGGCGTCGTTGAGGGGCTCGTCAGACACGTCCACGATCGGGAACTGGACCAGCGACATGTCGCGGGGAAGCGGGAGTGGTTCGCCACCGCTGTCGATGAAGCCCATCGCGCGCATCCCGTCGCCGGCCGAGTTGATCATCCACACCTGCAGGTCTTGCACCTGGTCAGGGGTGCTGATCTTCACCACCAGGAACTTGTTTCCGTCCTCGTCAATGGTGATCGAAGCGGAACCGCTCGAGCCTGGATACTTGGGGAACGCCTTGAGGTCGGCTTTGGCGATTACCGTCTGGGACGGCTGCCGGAGCTGCTGCCAGCCGGTGCCGATACCAAACCCGGCGATCAGGGCCAGCACAGCGGCCAGCGCCATCCAACGCAGGCTCCGTCGGGCGGGCCGGCTAGGTACCGGCACCGGGGACACAGTGGTGGCCGGCTGGTCGGTGCTCTCAGTCCGCTCCAGGGAGGGGCTGTCGGCGAACGCTAGCTCGGCACGGACCCGGTCCCAGACCTGCGGTGCGGGAGGCATCAGCAGGTCCTCGGCGCCGGCGGAACGGCCGATCCCAGCCAGCTTGGCGAGTTCGGCGACCTCCGTGGAACACTTCGGGCAGCTGCGTACGTGTGCGCGCTCCTCCGCGTTACCGACATCCTCGCCGAGTGCGAGGAGCGCGAGCAGCTCAGGATTCGTATGCATCGGCGGGGACCTCCAATCGGCTCCGAAGCTTCAACAGGCTGCGGCGGATGTGGCTCTTGACCGTGCCGGGTGGCAGCTGCATCCGCTCCGCAATCTGCGCATGGGTGAGGTCTTCGTAGAAAGCCATCCGGAGCACCCGCTGCGGGATGTCGTCCAGCCGGGCGATCTCATCGGCGATTATCAGCCGCATGGCGACATCCATCGGTTCCTCAGCGGTCCGGTTGTCGTTGTTCACAGCGAGCTGGGACTTGATCCGGCTCTGTTTCGTACGGGCGTTGTGGGCATCAACCACCTTGTTGCGGGTGATACCGACCAGCCAGGCGGGAAGTGTTGCGCGCTCAGGACGATAGCCGCCGCGCCCGCTCCAGGCTGCGACGAACACCTTCTGAGTTACGTCTTCCGCCTCGGCGACGTCTGCCAGGGACCGCAGCGCGATGCTGTAGACCAGCGGCGACCAGCGTTGGTAGATCTCCGCCAGGGCGGACTCCTGACCCGCCAGAAAGCGCTCGATCAGGTCATCGGGATCGTCGTCCGGCGAGACGGTCACGACGGGCGGCGCCTTTCGGTGGAGAGCGGATGAGGTCACAGTCGCTCAGGTGCCGCGGTGACGATGACGTTGTCGCGGTATCCGAGGCCCCGATCGTATCGGCCGCCGCAGGTGATCAGCGCCAAGGTCGCCGCTCCTTCCCGCCGAAACAGCTGGTCGAGGGGGGTAGACCTGCGGCGTCGCAGGTAGTTGGTTACCTGTTCTTCCGCCGTGGCGTCGATTTGGATGCACCCGCCACCCACTCGAGTGTGGGGGGTGGAGGAGGTTGAGGTGGCCAGGGCCGGGTTCGAACCGGCGACCTTTCACTTTTCAGGCGAACGCTGCTACCAACTGAGCTACCTGGCCGTGCTCAACGCGTCGCCGCGCTGAACACAAATGGTGGTGCTGCGTATTGAGACTCAGCACCACCAGCGACCCCGACGGGACTCGAACCCGCGACCTCCGCCGTGACAGGGCGGCGCGCTAACCAACTGCGCTACGGGGCCATCTCTGACCTTCGTTGCATTCTTTGTGCCCGCGAAACTATAGCCTAGGGGAACCGCCGCCACCAAAACGCCTCCCGCCAACCCGGGTGCCGTCGAAGCGGTGCGTTCCGGAGCAGCTTCCAGAAATCGGCCCCTCATCGGCAGGCAGTACCCGACTCGCCGTCGCAAGGGCACTTGCGGACCGATGACCGGCTGATTTCTGGAGCGCCGGCGAGGGGCCCGGGTCGGGAGCGGCGGAGTTCAGCCCCGCGCTCCGACACAAGCGTCTTGCGACGATGTGCGGGAACGCGGGGCTGAGACCGCTTCAGTTGACCTCGGACCTACGCCAGCTCAGCTGCAGGTGCCACTGCCTGAGTCGGCGAAGGGTGTGGAGGGGTCCGGCACGAAGGACCAGTCGTAGCCGGTCGGCTTCAGTACCAGCTTCATGACCCCGAACGTCTGGTTCTTGCGGACCAGACTGTTGGGAGAGACTGTTCCAAAGCCCTGCGAGTCCCGCCCTCCGGTCCCGACAATGATCTCCCGGATCCCGTTGGGATCGGCCTGCGCGTCCTTGTTCTGCGGCGCGAAGCGCTCATAGCTGTGCGCATGCCCCGTAAGCAGGAGGTCGACGTTGTTGGCGTCCATCACGTCGACCAGGGGCTGTATGTCGGGGCTGGCGAAGCTGTTCGATGACCAGCGTGGGCGGTGGGTCAGCACGGCGGTGCAGGTGGTGCCAGCGTTAGCCCTCAGGTCAGCCTGCAACCAGTTGTACTGCGGGGAGTCGACCGCGCAACCGACGCCGCCGCCGATCCGGGTGCACTCTGAGTTGATCACTGCGACGTGCCACTTGCTACTGCCGACGGGTACGTCGAAGCTGTAGTAGCCCAAGCAGCTCTTGGTGCAGCCAGGCTCTTGCGGTGACGCAGCGTTACCGAAGTACGTGTAGTAGCCCCCTGCACCGGTCGTGCCGTACTCGTGGTTGCCTACCACCGGATCGGTGATGTTCCTGAACCGGCCCCAGCTGTTTTCGTAGCTGACGTCGAAGTCGGCCAAACTACCGCTGTTGTACTGCAGGTCACCGGTAGCCCATACCCGCGTCGGAGCCATGGCCAGAACCAGGTCGGAGGTCTGCTTCATGTGGCACGCGGTGGCAGTTCCGAGACCGCCGTTGTAGTTGGCCTCCGTTGTGCTGCAGGCGACGTCGCCGCCGACCGCAATGGTTGTCGACCCGCTGGTCGGCGGGGGCGTTGTCGGTGGCGGTGTGGTGGGTGGTGGAGCGGTACCGTCCTCAATCACCAGCTTCGGACGGTTTGCCACCGTCGCGTTCTCCTTGCTCGGCAGGCTCTTGCTGGTACCGCTCGTGGTGTCGACCGCGAACGAGACAACCCCGTTGCCGGGGACCAGCGACGTCACGTCGATGGAAATCGTGCTGTTGGCCGTAAAGGACGAGGACGCAACAACCTCGGTGCCTGGCGTTGGCCTGTTGGTGTAGGTCAAACCCGTCTCGGCCCAGGTGGTGTCGGCCACTGGCCGGACGTTGATGGGAGTGGACGAGGCTATGGGCGTGAACAGCTTCAGGGTCGCCTTCTTCCCCTGGGTCATCCCGGTCACATCAAACTTCAGGTAGGACACGGTGTCCGGTGAGCCGTCGACCTTCACCGCGCTGGCTGTGCCGAAGTTCGACCCTGGCAGGTCCGACTGGACGTAGCTGTCCGCAATCGGCTCGCCTGGATTGCCGGTGGGTGGTGGTGTCGTCGGCGGTGGTGCGGTGCCGGTCTCGAGTACAAGTTCCGGCTTGTTGGTTGTGGACTCTCGGCTGGGCAGGCTCTTGCTGGTGCTGCTCGTGGTATCGACTGCAAAGGAGACCAACCCGTTGCCGGTGACCAGGTTGGTCACGTCGAAGGACAGCGTGCTGTTGGCTGCAATCGGGACCGGGGACGCTATTGCGCTCGCCCCGGTGGCGGGCTTGTTGTTGTAGTTAATGGTGGTTTCGCCCCAGGCGGTGTCGGCCACGGATCTGACGTTGATCGGAGTGGTAGACGATGTCGGCGTAAACACCTTCAGCGTAGCCTTCGTCGGTGTCTCAGTGCTCTGAACGTCGAACTTCAGGTAGGACACAGTCGCCGGCGAGCCGTCAACCTTGACCGCGGTCGTGGTGCCGAAGTTTGATGTCGCCAGGTCGGCTTGGACATAGCTATCTGCGACCGGGTTCAAGGTGGTCGTGGCAGCCGAGGCCGGCTGACGGACCAGAACGATGAAGGAAACCCCGATCAGAACCCCGATGAGCACAAGTGTGATGCGTTTTCTCATGTCAGGCCCCCTATTCGCCTTCGAGCGTTTCGTCCAGCGTTTCCTGTACCGCGGTTCGTTCGGCCAAGCCCTCGGCGACCAGGCGCTCCGCCGTGGGAATGTCGCGGGCCATGCAGGCGGTAGCAGCGGCTTCGAACTTCGGTAGGCCGACACGGGTCAGCTGGTCGACCTCCACATCCGGAGCGGCCGGCCGGACTCTTAACGCACGGACCGCGTTGATCAGACGGCGGCAGCGCACTGTCGGCGTACCGGTCCGCATCTGCTTCTTGACGACTGGGACGAGCGCGTCATTCAACTCGATCTGCGGTCGCTCCCGATCCTTCATCCACCGCTGCACCCCAGGCTGCAGTCCCGGTGGGACACCTGCGGCCTCCACTTCTGTGGGCGACGGCCGCACTAAGGACATCGTCAGCGCCAGCAGCGCTAACCCGATTGCGATGGCAGCGGTCATCCTTCGAGAGAGGCGTCTCGGCCTCCACCGATGGCTCCGCCGCGCGGGCTTTGATTCGTCAGGCTCAGTTGATCTTTGCTTCACGGTCGACTCCCTGTCTCCATGGTCGAGGAACCCATAACTCGTCCTGGGACAGCGCACTACCGATAAGCCCACGCAGACATAAGCCTGCATGGAGCTCGCACCGGTTCCCCCCAGAGCGTGTACTTGAGCAATTGTAAGTACAGTCTCAGGGCGCAGGGGGTCATGGGTGACGAGAAAGTTAAATCTTCTTACAACCTGGATAGGGGGAGCGCTCTCCTCGGCGTTTCCTGGTCCGTCGTGGCAAGATCAACGCCAGCCGCGAAAACCCAACGGCGCAAGGCAAACCGTGTGGCGACGGCGTGCACCCTCGAATCCGCACACGTGTGTCAAATTGTGTGTAGAAAGGGCCGCGCCGCGGTACACTCCGCCCGAAATCACGGTTCCACGAATCGGGTCCCCATAAACCAAGCGAAATCGGCGGCCAGAATAGCGACATCGGCAAGAATTCTCAGCCGAACGTCAAAGTTACTTTCCATCAGGCACTCTCCTCTGTGAGGCAGTCCTTGTCGCCCAGCTGCACCATGACAATCTCTGGTGCCACACCGAGTCGGAGTGGGAGATCGCTGACGCCAACACCGGCGGAGACGATCAGGTGGCGGCCATCCTCCACGATATGACCGTGAACGTAGCGACTGCCGTACCGCGATGGGACGTACGGAGTCCTTCCCAGGATGCGGATCTGGCCTCCGTGGGTATGTCCGGCCAGAGTCAATGCGAACCGGGCCGGAACACTGGGAAAGATGTCCGGCTCGTGCGCGAGGAGGATGGCCGGCGCGTCGTCGCTGATCTTGCTCATGGTGCCAGCAAGGTCGTCGTTGCCCTGCATCATCCCGAGGCGGGCCAGCTGATCTCCCAAGCCTGCAAGCCAAAACGCTTGTCCTTGCTGATGTAGCTGAACGGCATCATTCTCCAGGACCGTTATACCTACGGCGTTCAGTGCCCGGCTTGCCAACACCGGCCCATGGCCACGGGCCCGTGCCTCTGCGTCGTCGGACCAGTCATGGTTGCCCATGATTGCGAAGACTCCAAGCGGGGCAGAAAGATGACGTGCCGCGTCCGCGAAGATGCGGATCGCCTCCGGGTAGCTGTTTTCGTCGTGATGTGTCGCCCCATAATCTCCGAGGAGCACAATGACATCTGGCGCCGCCTCGTTGGTGGTTTTCACTATGGTCTGAAGGCGGTCAAGCCCCATATACGGTTCACCAAAGTGAATATCCGCGATCCCCGCCACCGAGAGCACCAAACCCTTCGGCCACTGCTGAGGCGCTGGACTGTAAGTCTTGATGCGGAGCCGGTACGGCGGCTCAAGCCGAATCCGCCCGGCCAACCGGTAGGCAGCAATGGCAGCCCGCCAAACGGACTTCCTAAACCTGCGCCTGCGGCCATGCGCATGGTGGATGCTGTCCAACATTGGCCTCGATTCCATCAAGGGGTGCGAAGACACGGTAGTCCAACCCGTCGGAAACGGCAGCGTTATTCATCGTGACGGAGGAAACCCATGATTCTGCTTACTTGATCATGCTCGGGCGGGTTAGCTATCGAGCCCCCAGCAGTTGGTGACCCGGCGAGGCGATGGCACCGCATTGACTCATGTGTGCCCTGCCACAGTGGTGGCGCCTGCGATCCGCCAAGTTTGGCTACGGCGACATGATGCGCCGCCCAGGGTGATGGCGTTAGACTCAAGTCATCAGGTGCTCGGGGGGCTCAGGATACCGTGGAGGACGTCAGAATGATTGCTCTACCCCGATTTCGTCGAACCGACATCTGGAGCCTACGCGTGGGCGATGTGATTCGTTACCGGGCTTTGCACCAGTCAAGGACCGGCTTCATCGTTCGGCTGGGCGGACGTGGCCGGATCGAAACTCTGAGCAGGCACGCCGCTACCGAGCGGGAAGTGGCCCCGCACGTCGAGGGCACGCTGCGCGACAAGCACGGGATTGTGCAAGGTTTCAACCTGACCGAGCAACAGCGGGTATATCGGAAGGCTGCCGCCAGGACGCCTGTCCAGACCAGCGAACGACTCCGGCCGCAACCGAGCGCGCGGAGTAAGAGTCGAGACGCGGGAAACGCCCTTCAGTGATCTGACAGGTGGTAGCCGCCTGGCGGTTCAGTTACGGCGTACGGACATCGTGGCTCAGTGACATTGGGCCGAGCCGGCATCGAGCACCCTGTTCTCCGGTGCCTGCAAGAACGCCCACGAGTAGTCACCGTCGGCCAGTTCCAAGCGCAAAATGCCATTCTCGTCCTGAACGCGGGCCATGCTCGTCGGTGGAGGCAGATGGAACCGGTAGTGGCTGGCGCCGCCGGTGCCCACCACTATCTCAGTCGTCCCATTCTCGGCGTCCGCGTCCCCATCGGCATTGAGGGGGGCGAAGCGTTCGTAGTCATGGTCGTGACCGTTGATGACCAGGTCCACGCCGGCACCAACCGCGATCCTCCACAGAGCTTCGTTGTCAAGATTGTTGCCATGGGCGCCGGAGGAGAATCGAGGTCGGTGCCAGTAAGCCAACGTACAGTCGCGCGGGTGAGCAGCAAGATCCTCCTTCAACCACGTCGCCTGCGGGGATGTCTCCGAGCAACCACCGACGTGCTGGCATTCTGAGTTAAGAGCGACTATATGCCATGATCCGAGGTCGAAACTGTAATAGCCTCTGTTTGGGTCCCCAGCCCGGCTTCCGAAGTAGGAGTAATAACCCGCTGCGCGAGGAGTTCCGTACTCGTGGTTGCCTGGAACGGGATAAGTGATATTGCGAAAAGCCCCCCAGTTGCGTTCATAGCCGGTCATAAAGTCATCGAGCGATCCGCTTGGATACTGCAAGTCGCCCAAGGCCAGTACGGCGTCGGGTGCCGCCTTGACGACCAGATCTGAGGTCTGTTGCATTCGGCAGGACTTAGGACCGGTTTTTTCGCCTAGACGGGCCTTATCGGCCGGACAGGAGATGTCCCCTGCGGCCGCGACCACGGCCCGCTTGGCGTCTTTGACGGGCTGACTCCCCAGATACAACTCAGTCGCCTGGGTTGCGTCCCGCGACGCAGCTCCCAGACGGGAGACGGCGATGACAAGGATGATGCCGAGCGTGAGTACAGCGACGATGAGCAGCTTCGGTAGCAAGAACTCCCTCGCGACTGTGATGCCGGCCGGCCTACTCGGCGCCGGCTCAGTCGCGTTGCTCTGGGCAGAGCGCCGCCGCGTGAGGTTGAAGACGGTGACGCCGACAAACAGCAGCAGTAGGACTGCAACTCCGCTGAGAACCGTCATAGCGCCCTCATTCTCGCTCGCTTGTTCACTGGAGTCGGTCGCCAACGGCGACACAGGGACCCGCCGGCCATCAGTCAGGTTAGCTAACGCAGTTAGGGCCGTGTAGCCATGCTGTTCGCTTGGCTCGACATGGGTATTCTCGCTGAACTCGTTCCACGAGATAAGACCAAGCGCGTCCGGAGACGATGAGATGGCTGCGTCGTACTCGGTCCGCAAGGTCGCACCGTCACGGCGGAGTACCTCACGCGTGCCGCCGACCATGCGGGCGTCGAACCCAGGAGCAAACGGTGCGATCCAGATTCCTCCCAGATTATGGACCGTAGTGCTCATCGCCTTCAGCTTGGCGCGATAGCCGGGGTTCGTAGCAGGATCAACCGATGACCAGTAGTAGGCGTCTCCATCAAAGCTGGCGGACACGCGTTCGTATCCTTCGGTGCTCTTCTCGGTCGCTAACACCAGTAAGGATGACCTGTAGGGCCGAGTCGTGCGCTCCAGATCGGCGGCGGAGAACTTCCAGGTGCCGGACCAGATGAGCAGTGGCCTGTCAAAGATCTTGAAAACCGGATTCGGTGCGTAGGTACGGTTGAAAAGGTCGAAGTCGGCTGCGATCCGGCTCACGGGCAACGGGTCACGCTCGAAGTTGAGCCCTTGGTAGATGACGGCCAGCTTGAACGAAGTGTCCTCGGCGACCCGCATCAATGTCTCGAGGCGACGGTTGTTCACCGGCGATGACTTCCACGAGACGATGAAACCATCGATGCCAGCCTGTTTGGCCTCATCGATGTGCCGTCGCATGATCGACTCATCATCACTTGAGTAGCGCCCCGCCAACGGATAGTCCGTCTTGGCCCTGTTCCAGGCCGACGGTACGAACCACTGGTAGTAGTACGCCAGGGTCGGCAGATTGACTGGCGCAGCAGAGCTATCGACAGGTGCTGCCACCGCCCCAGCGCCGCCCAGGCAGGCCATGGCGAGAACGATCAGTGAGCATACCGCCGCCATTCGTCGTCTCATGACGTCTGGGTGGCCGCTCGTACGTGCGCTCGACGGGTTTTGAAGCGCAGCACATACAGTGCACCAACGAAGACAAGGCCAGCGCCGCCAATCACCGCCATGTCGAGGTAAGTCAGGACTGGAAGATCAATGTACTGGTTGCGTGAGAGAGCGACGGGTCTGTCGAATGAGTAACCGGGGGCGTCCACCCGAACGGTGTACGTGCCTCGGGCAAGGTTCTCCACTGTGGCCTTCCCGCTGCTGTCCAAGGAAACGGTCTTGCGCTGCCCGTCCGGGTAGGTCAGCCGGACCGACGTCCCAACCGAACTGCCGAACAGGAAGTCCCGGGTGCTGAAATGGGCGGTCCGCAGTAACAAAGGTATGTCCACCGAAGGCTCGTGGCTGGGTACGAATACCTGATGGTTGACCTGCACGACGTTGGATCCGTCCACATCGACCCGCTGGACGCTGTAGTTCACCTGCTTGGCGAGGATCGTGCCGCCGTTGGTTACTGGTCGGATGCCCACCATCCGAAGTCGTCCGCTTCCGTTGCCGACGACCGTGTGCCCGTTGTCGCCATAGAACTCAATGCGGGTCACGCGTTTGCGGTCAACTTCCACCTTCGCCTGGTCGGTGAAGGCATAGTCGACAAGGTAGGTGGCCCTGAAGGCGGCCTTGATGCGCAGGTTCTCGCGGATCCTTATCCCCTTCACCTGTTTCAGGAAGTCTTGCTCATGGTTGCCGGGATACCACCAGCGCACGAAGGTCAGATCCCGCCTGCTCTCGTGGATCTTGGTGTCCACGACCGCGATGGTGTGCGGATTACTTCCTCTCCTGATGGGGAAGCGTGCCACCCCCAGTTGGTCTGTGATGCGTGTGATGCCATCGAAGGTGAAACGCGCTCGAGGCACGGCCGGGACGGTGATGATCTCCACGATGGCCGGGGAAGTCTCAGCGGCGCTAGCTTCGGCTGTGGGTCCCAGCATGCTGCCGGCGACAACACACAGGGCTGCGAGGGCGACTCGCGCACAGGTTGCACTCAGACGGCCCAGCCCGACCATCCCAGACTGCAGAGGCCGCAAGATAAGAAGAGATCTCATGTCGAAGGTATCTCCTGTTGGTCGGGGCCGGGTGTTTCGGGCGTCGACACCGGTTCCGCGACGGGCTCCGAGCTGTAGTACCAGCGCGACCAAGCCGCGACGAAGTGGTCAGACGCAACCACAGCGTGTCGGCCGATCGCTTCCGAGGTCGCCAGGTAGAGGTCGTCGGACCGGTCTTTCCATGTCCGGGCCCCGAGGTGCTCATCGAGTGCGCGTCGAGGCTGGTACTGCTGCTTCGCCTTGCCCGGTGACCAGGCCGTCCATACCGGAATCGGAAGGAGGTGGCCGAAGTCGTTGTGCCAGCGGGCCCAGTTTTCGCTTGCACCGTCTGGCGCAGCAGGATCTGGTCTTGGGCCGCCGGTTACATCGCCGATGGCGTGCCGCGGCTGGTAGGTGGTCGAGGCGGCGAGCGACCGCAGCGAACTCCAAGCGGGGAGCCGGAGTAGCTCATGCAACGGGCGCCTGATCAGCATCAGCACGCCGGCGGCCGCGGCGACCACGGTGAGCGCGAGCCCATAGGTTGTATAGATGACCGGCGTCGCGTGGGGGAGCGCGATTGCTGCGGTCTCGGGGCTGCGACTAGCAGGAATCAGCGCGGCCGAACGCGGTCCCGTGGTGAAGTCGAAGGCGGACCCGAGCCCAAGCGAGGCTGCATCACGCTCGGCTAGCGGCTCGACCCTCCAGTTCATCTCGATGAACTTGAGCATGGCGGTGTAGTCGAGCACGCTGTGATCGACCACCCCGCGCTTGGCGTAGGGGCTTACCAGCAGTGCCGGGACCCGGAAGCCGTAGCCTCGGTCGTCAACCCTCGGAGGGGGCACGTGGTCGTACCAGCCACCCCACCCGTCATAGGTCCACATGAAAGCCGAACTCTCCCAATAGGGACTCTTGATCAGTTCGCTGGTGAGCTTTCGCACCGTCTTCTGCCCCACATCGACCCGGGCAGGAGGGTTCTCGCTGGATCCCGACGTGACGATGTAGGAGACAGCGGGTAGCGTGCCGCGTCTGAGATCGAGGTAGTACTCGCTCAGATCGACGATCTTTCCGGCAAGAGGGCCACGGTCCTGGAACCGCTTCATGCTAAGCAGGGGCACCTTCACCACCTGACTGGAACGAGCAAGGTTCTGTCGGCCCGGCGCCGTGACCCGGGCATCAAGGTTTTCGACGTAGAACTTGGCCGTTACCTGCTTGGCGTGCAGCCTGTCGAAGATGGTCGGCAGGTTGTCGTATCCGGCACTGGTGGTAAGCGGCCGGGCGCTGCGGGGCGCCTGGCCGGCCAGCCAGTAGAGATAGCTTTCCCGGCTGCCCACTGTGGTGGAGCTGAAGAAGCGGTCAAAGAGCACGAACTGCTCGGCCGCGTTCCAGTAGTAGGGCAGGTCACCACCGTCGTAGTAGCCCATGGCCGAGGACCCGTCCAGACCCAGCCTTCGGTACGCGGCCACGAAGCCGTCCATCTTCCCGTTGTTGTACTGCCGCTTCTGAATGCCCGTCCCTTGGCTCAAATCTTCTGATGGCGTGGTCCCCAAGCGGAACGGTTTGACGCAGCCCGTTGTCGAAGATCGCGCCAGGTTGAGGCGCTGACACACGCCAGCGGGAATGCCGTCAGCGCCGGGATAAGTCCCGAAGTAGTTGTCGAACGAGTGGTTGTCCTGCATCAGCATGACGAAATGCTTGATGGGAGTCGTCGTGGGTGCATTGCTGGTCGGCATTGCCGCCGCAGTGGGGGCCGGCAGCAGGACCGCCGCCATTACAGCCAGGTACGCGAGTAGTTTTCTCATGGCCTGATCTCATAGACAGTGATGACAGGTTGTCGTGTCGGAATCCCCTGCGCATCGTTGACCGGGACGGTTTCAGTGTGGATGGCCACGCCGTGGTACTTGTTGACGTAGGCCATCAGCTTGCCCGAGAAGCTCGGTGATCTTCCCGCCGAGAAGGAGTCCCAGACCGCATACTGGATGGCGCCACTACGCAGCTGCAGGTCGGCGTTCTCGATAGCGGTGTACGAAGGGTTGCGGTTGAGCGGGTTGGGACTGACCGACAGCCCGTACGCCTGGCGGTGCCCGTAGAACGCCACGACGTTAGCCATCGACGGTCCGAGGGTCAGGAACGTAGCCCCTTGCGGCAGGTTCGAGTCGATCCAGCGTCCCGCTTCACGCCCGCCGGGCAGCCCACCTGACCCAGCCAGGAAGGTACCGCTCGTGGAGGGTTGAACATTGCCCCAGCTGGGAATCAGCAGACTGATCACGGTGAGGCCCAGTACGAGCGGCGGAAGAATTCGGTGAAGGCGCGGTGTCCACCTGGTCACGCTGGACCACACCGCCTCAGTGGTCAGGGCCCGAGCTGCAAGCAGCGCGACCACTGGGGCAATGGGAAGCAGATACTGAAAGCCCTTGATGGGTGTAATCGCGAAGAAAACGATCGGCACGATGCACCACGAGACAAGGAGTCCCTCCCGCCAGTCGAGCCGGCGACGCTCCAGGACTAGGCCGATAAGTGCCACCGCAATCACGGCGAAACCGATGGCCGGCGGAACCGTAGTGACGTAGAAGGTTGCGTCATGGTTTGCCCGCCGGAAGAGCTGGTACGCCAGGTAGTTGTTCCCACTGCGGGTTGCGCCGGCGAAACGTAGCGCCAGTGGAAACACTGAGGCGACCACACCGAAGACAACCGCCGCCGCCAGGACCATCCTCGCCCGCACCTTGACCGTGTGGATCACCATGAAGAAGCAGTACACGCCGCCCAGAAGCACGACAGCCGTCTCTTTGGTGAGGAAAGCCAGACCCATGACGCCTGCCCCCACTAACAGCCACCTCTCACCAAGCCCGCGGCAATAGCGAGCCAGGAAGTAGAGCGCCGCTGTCGCGAAGAACACCATCGGTCCGTCAAGAAGGACCTGGCGGGTCACAGTCACGTGATAGGGCATGATCGCGAGCAGCAGCATGGCCACCACGCCGGCTCGCGGGCCGTAGAGCAGGCGCCCCAAGGCGTTCACCACCAGCAAGGTCCCAACTCCGAACGCTGCAGACAGCAGCCGTCCCATCACATCCGAGACGGAGACCTGGTAGGACAAGGACAGCAGGGACTGGAACAACAGCGGGTGTGCACGAAAGATCGGGAAGTACGGTAGGTACTCGCCCTGGCCGGCGATGCTCGCCGCCTGCCCGGCGTAGACGGCCTCGTCGCTGTTGAACCCCACACTGTTGAGCCCCCAGGTTCGCAGGAAGGCCCCAATCAGCGCGACCACCAAGACGGCGCCCCAGTTGGTGGTCAGAATGCTCGCCGAACGCCACCAGGTGTGCGCGCCCTCGACGGGCGCGACGCTTGGTGGCGTCCGGCGAACTAACGGCTCAATCGTCACAGGGTCTCATCGTGGGTGTGGATCCCAGGTCCGGTCGGCTGCAGCTGATCCGTACCGATGACGCGGTCCTCGTACAGCGCCGCATCGTATGCAGCAGGCGAGTCGAAGATTGACGGTGCCGGTCTCGCAGGGTGGCGTCGACGAAGGCTCCATCGCATGTCGGCCAGCAGCCGCAGAAAGCGGAGACCCTCCTTGAACGTCCCCTTGGATGTACCCGCGGTGCGCTCCACGAAGACGAAGGGCACTTCGCGCTTCACCAGCTCGGGATGTCTGACCGCGATCTCGAGCAGGATTTTGAACCCCCGTGGCGTCATTGGCTCCGTGACCGCGTCGCGGCGGAACAAGAAGAAGCCGCTCATGGGGTCGTGGATGCCGCGGAGGCGCCGTGGGAAGACGGCTTTGGCGAGCACTGTGGAGCCCAACGACACAGCTGTCCTGACCGCTCCGAGGCCCTCGTTGCGACCGCCGGCAACGTACCGGCTGCCGACGACGAGGTCCGCCTGGTGCGAGATGCCGGCCTCGAGCAGGGAGGCAACGCGCTCCGGGGGATGCTGCAGGTCCCCGTCCATCACGCAGACCCAGGGAGTGGAGGTGCGGGCCAGGCCGGCGAGCACAGCGCCACCGAGACCACCTGTCCGTTCCAACCCCTGTCGGTGCAACAGCCGTACTTCCAGCCTGCTGAACCCGCAGCCTCTCGCTTCTTCAACCACCGCAGGTGTTTCATCGTCGCTGTCGTCGACGAACAGCACGACGGCGGCAGAGTCGAGGCTCGAAGAGAGCCGTTCGAGCAGCGGAAAGATGTTCTTGGACTCGTTTCGAGTCGGGACGATGATCGTCAGTGTAGGAGCATATGTCTCCGGCGCGTCAGTCGACATGTTGATCTTCTTTCACTGCTACTAGCGATCCGCCATTGGACTCAGCCGCACCAGACTCCACGGCCAGCTGTGAGCCGGCGCGGTCGCCGCTGAGGACCCGGTCCGGGATGGTGTCGGCCCAGCCGAAGTTGGGCGAGATCAGCCGGGTGACCGGCATATTGCCGAGGAACTCTTCCAGGATGGCCCGTTCGGCAGTGCGAAGCTCGGTGATGTCGCGCTTCTTGCCCTTGCGCAGATTCTTCGGACGCAAGGTGATGGCGCGCTCCATGATCGAGAACGGCGGGAAGCCGTAGGCGTCCTCGGTGTTGGCCAGCAGTGTCTCCACTGCCTCGGAGTGTGGCATCGGCTCCTCAAGTGAGGATCCGCGTCCGATGATGAAGATCTGGCTGACCACCCCTGCGTCCTGGTAGGTCACCGTGGGCACCAGGCGGTGGATCATGAACTTGGGCGGTGGCACCAGAATCTGAGTCACGGCGTTGATGGCAATGATCGGGATGTTGAGGCGGGCGAGCAGCAGTGCGAACTCTCGGCCGTCCTTTGAGTGAATCCGACTCTGGACCGCGAGTATCAGCCGCTCGGGTAGCGACAGTGTTTTGGTGTTCACGGCCCTGAGCGTGTGCGAGCTGATCGTCAGCGGCTTGGGGAAGCACAGTGCCGCTCCATTGCCGTTGACAATCGTCATGTCATCGGACAGGAAAGCCGACTCACCCGGATGCTCTTGCATCAGCCGCAAGATCGTGCCGGTCTTACCGGTGTCGGTCTGAGCCGACAGCATGATCGTCTCCGTGCCCAGACGGACGGTCGCTGAGTGCAGCAGCATATAGCCGGTGTTCACGAGCACGAAACGAAGTAGCGCCTCCACCACGTTCGTGTACACCACATGCTTTGAGGTGGCGAGCAACGGGCTGACCGTTACGTTGACACGGTTGTCCAGGTCCACCCTGAAGTTCGCGCCGATGGAGCCGAGATGCTCCCGGTAGACGAACAGGCCCGGGCTCATGGTTGCTCGAACCCGCGCGATCATCCGCCTGTCGCCGACGTAACCACGCCGGACGGTGATGTCAGGTTTGCGGCTGAACGACTCAACCTTGAAATACTGAAGCTCGGGCAGCGAGACCTCGGACATGATCGAGACCAGACCGTGCACGTCGTAGTAGTGCCGCTTGACCCAGCGACGGGGTCGAAGGTTCAGCACCAGGTGCGGACCCCACTCGTTGCTCTTCATCTCGATCAGCACGTCCGCCTTCGAGGGAGGCTCGACGGGCTCGCCGGTGATGTCGGCGACCAGCCGCTTGGAGCCCCAGATGAAGCGGTCGCTGATCCAGAAGCGGACCAGGAACAAGGCCACCAACGTGGTGACGTTCGCCCAGTGCGGGTTCATGCCCGAATGAGCGAGCAACAGCAGGAATGGGACCCTCAGGAGTAGGAAGGCGTTGTTCGCTGTCCAGCTCTTCGCGAACCGTGAATACCACTGCCCGTTCCTGTTCTTCTCCGAGTACACGATCCGGTCAGTCAAGACGAAGTTCCAAATCGTTGATCCCTGAGTAGCAAAGATCGCGGCCCAAGAGATCCAAAAGCCAGCTGCCTCGGTCAACAACCAGAACAATCCCTGGTTGACCAAGAGCCCAGACAGACCTACAAGACCGAACCCAACGGCTGTCCTGGTTTTCGCCAGGTGGCGTGATGCCATGATGACTACCTTTCACAAAAGTATGTGGTGGACCTGGCATAGCTGGTCGGAATACGACCCCAGGGTCTCGCAATTGCTTGAACTGGGCGCGACAAAACGAAGACCTGGAGTCGCTAGTGCACCCAGTTGTCGTCTTGGGGCGAGTCCGCTCGACGTCGCCGCAGCAACGACCCGCGCTCGCCATGAATCCCAGCCCATTCGACCGTCCACCAGAGTCATCACCTGGATGTAATTCCAGTGCCGCCAAAGTGTGCCGCAAACAGGCGGCTTTTGGACCGTTATGGATACATGGAAGTGATGGGTTTCTTGTGATCGCCGCGCAGCGAAGTGGTGCGCGCCTATTCACAATAGGGCGGCCTAGAAGGCTCTATGTTCACAGGTACGGCGTAGTAGGAGGCAAGTTGCCTCAGTGCTACGGGGACCTGTCCTCGTCTTTGGTCGACGGTGCGGCGCATCGGGAGTGGGTCTCCTCGGCGCAGGCATGCTGAAGTGTGTGTTTAATGGTTTCCCCCCGGAATGTGTGACGCTTGGCGCGTCTTTTCTCTCCCCGGGATCGATTGTTTCCAGTGAGCGTTGACGTGTCAAGTGGTTTGCTTGCATTGAGACGTAACGATTTGTTACGCCACCGTTTACCTGGCCGGCTGTTAGGTCGGAAGTTTCCTTAGTTGTGTCGATAGATGTTAACGAGTGCCGCAGTGGCCACAATAGCTTCAAAGCAATGCATGGAAGTTTGGCCGTTTAGCGACGACATCTGCAAACATCCGCTAGCCTTATCACTTCGTGCCCGGCTTAGAAGCTGATCAACAAAGCTAGATCGATCCGCGGCCGGGCCTGATGCCGGGCGAGCCATCCGCCTCAGCCCTGCCTTTGGATTTGACCAACAGGGCTTACACACCGCAACTGTGTCCCCGGGGTTCTACAAGTTCAGCGAAGCTCGGCCAAGACTCACCCGTGACACGACCCGTTTCGAGGCCGACCTGGCACGGCAGGTGCGATCCGGTGCGCGGTGACAGCTCGTAACAAGGATGGCCTACACCTGATGCTGGGTAGTAGCTTCGAACGCTGACCTAGGCACGAAAGGCAATCTCATGAGTTATGTCATCACCGGTGCCACCGGCCACTTCGGTCGTCATGTCGTCGAGTCCCTCCTGGACCGGGGGGTGGCGGCGGACAACATCGTCGCGACGGGGCGCACTATCTCCCGGATCGACGACCTCGCCGAGCGCGGGGTGCAGACCCGCGCTTCCGACTACGACGACCCTGAGTCGCTCCGGGCGGCGTTCGCCGGCGCCGAGAAGGTTCTGCTGGTCTCCGGTAGCGACGTTGGTCGACGCGTCCAGCAGCACCGCAACGTCATCAAGGAGGCTGTGGCAGTAGGTGCCAGACTGCTTGCCTACACCAGCATCTCCAATGCCGACCGCACCGACATCCTGCTTGCAGCTGATCACCAGGCGACCGAGCAGATTCTGGCCAATTCCGGCGTCCCGTTCACTCTGCTGCGCAACAACCTGTACATCGACAACTACACCGGCCAGCTGCCCAGCTACCTCGAGCACGGGGCAGTGCTGGGCAGCGCGGACGACGGACGGCTCAGTGCGGCGACCCGCAGCGACCTGGCCGAGGCGGCTGCGGCCGTACTCGCCAGCAGGGACCAGCTGGACCAGGTCTATGAGCTCGGGGGAGACGAGGCCTTCACCTACTCAGAGCTGGCGGCGACCATCGGTGAGGCCAGCGGGCGACCGGTGGTCTACCGCGACCTCCCAGTGGAGGAGTACACCCAGGTGCTGGTGGGGGCCGGTCTGCCCCAGAGCTACGCGGCCGTGCTGGCCGACGCAGACCGCGGCATCGCCGAAGGACAGCTGTATGTCACTAGCGGCGATCTCAGCAGGCTCCTCGGCCGCCGCACCACCTCGATGCCCGACGCCGTGCGAGCAGCCCTGTCCAGCGCCCAGGCCTGAGAGCACGCCGTTAGAGGGCGTCGGCTTCGGTTCCCTGACCCGAGCGAGGCCGGTGACCTCACGTCGCCACCGAAGCCTTCCGCCTTACGTCCGAGTATCAAGCTCCGACCAGCACCGATCCCGTAGGTTGGGCACGTCAGTCTCTCGCGAGCGCGTAACGACGGCAACGATGCCAGAAGGAGAATGGGATGGAGACGATCCAGTCGCAGGTGGATGAGCTGATCAGCCAGATGACACCGGCCGAGAAAGCCGGGCAGCTCACCCAATACTTCTATTTCCGCCTGCCACCGGGAGCCGAGCCTGGCCTCGACTTCGACGCCGAACAGCAGCCGAGGATGGTCGAGTCAGCTGTGGGCGAGGGCGGTGCCGGTTCACTGCTGTTCGTCACCGATCCGGCCGAGATCAACCGACTGCAGCGACTGGCCCTCGAAGGCAACCGTCTCGGCATCCCGTTGCTGTTCGGCTTCGACGTCATTCACGGGCTCCGCACCATTCTTCCGGTGCCGATCGCGATGGCGGCATCCTGGGATCCGCAGACCATTGAGCGTGGCCAGTCGGTCGCAGCCCGCGAGGCACGTGCCGTTGGCATCCACTGGACGTTTGCGCCCATGGTCGACATCGCCCGCGATCCACGTTGGGGTCGGATAGTCGAGGGCGCGGGAGAAGACCCGTACCTCGGCGCCGCCGTGGCCGTCGCCCAGGTGCGTGGTTTCCAGGGGGGTGAGCTCGGTTCGCCGGAGAGCGTCATTGCCGGTCCCAAGCACTTTGCCGGCTACGGGGGCGCCCTCGGCGGGCGCGACTACGACGAAGTCAACCTTTCCGACTCCGAGCTGTGGAACGTGTACTTCCCGCCGTTCAAGGCGGCGGTCGACGCTGGTGCCGGAAATGTCATGACCGCTTACATGGGGCTGAACGGAATTCCGGCGGGCGGCAACCGGTGGCTGTTCACCGAGGTGTTGCGCGAGCTGTGGGGGTTCAAGGGCTTCGTGGTGAGTGACGCCAACGTCGTACGAAGTCTGGTGACCCATGGCTTTGCGGCCGACCTGACCGATGCCGCCGCTCGCGCGGTCAACGCTGGAGTGGACATGGAGATGGCGGTTTCGGATGCGGCCTACGCGCATCTGCCCGAGGCGCTGGAGTCTGGTGCGGCGAGCCCGGAGGCAGTGGATGCAAGCGTCCGGCGCGTACTGGAGGCCAAGATCCGGATGGGTCTCTTCGACGCACCATACGTGGACGAAGACCGCGCCCGTGAGGTGCTCGCCGACCCAGCACACCGCGACGTGGCCCGCATCGCCGCCGAGCGGTCCGCCGTACTACTCCGCAATGAGGACGACCTGTTGCCGCTGGACGCCAGCAGCGTGAGCTCGATCGCCGTGATCGGTCCGCTGGCCGACTCCAAGCGCGACACCATCGGTCCATGGGTCTTCGACTTTGATCTTGACGAGACGGTGACCGTGTTGGAGGGCATCCGGGCCAAGGCGGGGGACGGAGTGCGGGTCGATCATGCTCGAGGGATCCGCGTCGTGCAACGTGAGTTCCCCTCCATGTTCGACATGTTTGGACGGAACAGGCCATCCGACCCTGATGGGTTCGACGAGGAGGCTGAGTTCCAGCAGGCCGTCGACCTCGCACGCGGATCCGATGTTGCGGTCGTTGTGGTGGGTGAGTGGCAGAACATGATCGGCGAGGCGGCGTCGCGGTCGTCACTGGAGCTGCCGGGTCGCCAGCTTGAGCTGCTGCAGGCGGTTGTCGAGACCGGCACGCCTGTGGTGTTGCTGGTGATGAACGGCCGCCCGCTCGACCTGCGCTGGGCCGCAGCGCATGTGCCGGCGATCCTCGACATCTGGTACCCGGGCACACACGGCGGCGCGGCAGTCGCCAACCTGCTGTTCGGCGAGGTCGCACCCGGCGGCAAGCTTCCCTTCAGCTGGCCGCGCACAGTCGGGCAGGTGCCGATGGTGTATGCACACGCTCGCTCGCACGAGCCCGAGAACCAGGGACGACGCTACTGGGACGAGGCGAGCACACCGCTGTTCCCGTTTGGATACGGCTTGAGCTACGGCCGCTTCGAGTACGCCAACCTCTCAGTTGATCAACCTGCCACCACGTCTGGTGGCACTGTGACCGTGTCGGTGGAGGTGACGAACGCGGGGGATCGAGAGGCCGACGAGGTCGTCCAGCTCTACCTCGGCCAGCGATATGGCTCGGCGTTGCGTCCGGTGCGCGAGCTCAAGGGGTTCCAGCGGATCAGCCTCTCGCCAGGGGAGTCACGCACGCTCGAGTTCCGGGTCGGGCCGAACGAGCGGCGGTACTGGAACGCCGCGGTCCGGGACTGGGTGAGCGATCCGTCAACCTTCGACGTCTGGGTCGGCGGAGACTCGACAGCAGAGCTGGCAACCAGCTTCGAGGTCACGCAGGAGTAGGGAAGCTGTCGGGAACGACAAACGGCCCTGATCGAGATCACTTGGTCAGGGCCGTTCTCGGAGGTCTCCCTGACGGGATTCCTCGACGGCGAACCGCTCGACGGCCACCATGCCTACAGGCCGCACTTCCCCGGCCACGCGCGCACGCGCCGCAGCTTAGCCGCGGCGCCACTCGCCCCGGTCATCCGCGGCGCACTCCATTTTTCGGCCGCTCATCGTCACCGGTTCCCCGACACGCCGGGAATCTGGCCTCACCGCGACGATGAGCGGCTACTAACTGGAACCGGCGGCCGGTCCCTCCCCGCGGGAGGTTGGCGCTTGCGTTGCTTCGGCGGCTGAACCGTGCTCTGGGTCGGCGCCGCGCCGGTCAATCAGCTGTGCTGGTGCGGTTGCAGGGCTGCGCATCCGGGCCCCTGCTGGTGATCGGCCTCAGCACCTCAGTAGCCGCGTTGCTGGGGCTGCTGAGCATCGGTATGTTCCTCGGACCCTGCATCGTCTTGCCGGCGATCGCTGTGGTCCTCGCCGCCAGCGCTCGCAGCTTGGCTGGTTCCGCCGTGAGTTGATCATGGAGATAGGGTCGGCCTTTGCCGGCTTCGCGCTGCGAGGCTACGGTGTGCGGTACGGCCGGATCCAAGGCGTCACAAGGAAGTAGTCACGATCTCGGTTACTTCTGCGTCGCTTAGTTCGATGGGGTTTGCACGCATGCTGCTGGCCCGCTGAGCGGCCGTCACGAGTGCCCCAATCTCGGGGTTGTCGAGTCCGTAGGTGGCAAGCCCCGGGATCGCCAGTGCGGTCGTCAGGCGTTGCAGCCAGGCGATCGCGTCCTCGGGGCTTGCGTCCGGCTCGCCGGTGAGCAGGGTCGCGATCTCGAACAGCCGGGGTAGCGCAGGGTGGTCGGGGGCTCGGTCGCGCAGTGCCCGGAGGTTCACTGCCACGGTCGCTGCGAGTACCGCGGCGCAGACTGCACCGTGCGGCGCGGAGAGCCGTGCGCCGGCCGCAGCCGCGAGACCATGGACCGCTCCCAGGCCAGAGTTGGCTAGGCACATCCCCCCGAACAGGCTGGCAAGCGCCAGGTCTTCGCGAACACCCGCATCCACCATCCCCTCCTCCCACGCGCGCAACAGCGAACGGGCGGAGCGGCGGATCCCGTCTCGGGCCAACGCATCGCTGAACGGGTTTGCGCGCTGCGACAGCAGTGGCTCGATCAGCTGGGAGAGGGCGTCCATGCCGCTGGACGCGATAGTTCCCTTCGGTAGCCCGGCCAGCAGGTCCGGGTCGACAACGGCCACCTTCGGCAGCAGCGATGGGCTCCGAAGGCTGGCCTTCACACCCCCGGCGGACAGCACGGCGTTTCGGGTCACCTCCGAACCTGTCCCCGCAGTCGTAGGAACCGCGATGCACGGCAGGCCGGGTCCGACAATCGGGCGGCCGGCACCGACAACCTCGAGATGGTCCAGCGGGTCGCTTCCCTCCGTGGCAAGCACGGCCACCGCCTTGGCGACGTCCAATGCGCTGCCGCCGCCGTAACCCAGGACTGCGTCGCAACCGCTCTCGACGAGCAGCGCGACGGCGGCCCGTACAGCATCGATGGATGGCTCGGTCTCAACTCCGAACACGACGCTTGAGACTCCAGCCGCGGTCAGCGCCGACCGTACCTGATCCGCTCGAGCGACGGCACGACCGGTGACGGCCAGTACCCGAGTGGCCCCGAGCCCGACGAGAGCCTGCGGCACCTCACTGACCCGGCCAGCGCCGAAACGTATGTCGGCGGGAAGTGCCAGATCGAAACGAACCACCGGCTACCAGTCCCCGTCATCCGGTGAGGTGTTGACGTATCTGGTCGCCTGACGAGGACGGGCCATCATCGGCTCCGCCGCGTCGCGCCATCGCTGGTAGTGCGCAGTGTCCTTGTGCGCCGCGGCGGCCGCGTCGTCCCGGTAGATCTCGACGAAAACGATGTGGCTGGGATCGGCCCGGTCGGTCAGGACGTCGAATCGCAGCACACCGGGCTCGTCGCGACTTGCCTCGGCATTGTCCTGAGTCGCAGCCAGGAACGCGTCAAGGTGTTCGGGCAGAACCGCGATATCGACGTGGACGATCAGCAGGGTGTGTGGCACGACTTGACACTATGTGATCGGACGCATCGGCTTCGAGTCACAACCCAGATATTTTAGGAAGTTGCGCGCCGTCCCAGGAGATAGAGCCGTTGCGTCGAGACTTCCTGGGGCAGGGGGCTCCTGCGGTACCACTCAACGTCGACAAGCCCGGCCGCCTCGGCCGCCGCGATGACCGCGTCAGCGTCGTGCAGCACGAACTCGAGGTCGGTGTCGACTCCCCAGAGGGTGCCCGGATGCTGCACCTCGTTGCCGACATGGGTGGCGAGGGCCAGAACTCCGCCGCGGCGCAGTACTCGGGTGAGGGCCGCCATCGTTGGGACCAGCTCGGACGCGGCCAGGTGGGAGAAGGCGTACCAGGCGGTGACCAGCCCCCAACCTGGGTCGCGTGGATCGCCTCCCCGTGGCATCGGCGGCACCACGAAGCTGCCGTGGAGGACCTGGACCTCGGCTTGGCGCGCTCGGGCCTGGTCGACCATCTTGGGCGACAGATCAAGCCCGGTCATCACCACGCCGCGTTGCGCCAGGTATCCGGCAATCTGCGCCGGTCCACATCCGACGTCCAGCCCCTGGCCACCCCTGGCGTCATCCGCGAGACGGTCTAGCAACCAGCGGTCGAACGGCTTGGCGTCCAGTTCGTCGGACAAGGCGGCGGCATAGTGCTCCGCCAGCGCGTCGTACCCGGCGGCGACCTTGCGATCACGAGCCGCCCCGCCGTCTGCCAGTACTTGCTCCCGGTCGACCGGCGGAAGGGGGTCCGAGGCTTCGGGCTGGTCGGCGCCCAGCAGATGGATCCAGCGCCGGTCGTGCTGCCCGAGTTGCCGCTCCAGCTCGCGCACGAGCGGCGGGTCGGCGGCCGCCATCTCTCGAAGGACGGATTCGAGGGCTTCGCGATCGTCGAATGGCTGCAGTCGTTCGGTCCGCGGTCGGAGCTCGCCCGCGGTCTGCGCGCCACGCAACAAGAGCACGGAGATCAGTGCCGCTCGCGCGGAGTCGAGCTCGAGCTGCTCCTCCAGGCGCTGGTGATACTTCACCACGCGGATGCCAGTGGGCTTGACGAAGCGGACCAGCGCGCGGTCGCGGAGACGCCCGAGCGCATCGACCAGGGTTACCTGGTCGTAAGCCACCACCGGGTCACGGCTGGTGGCCTGGTTGCAGGCCGCAAGCAGGCCGTTGAGCGAGAGCGGGTAGGTGTCGGGTACCGTACGCTGCTTCTCCAGCAGAGCGCCCAGCACCCGCTGCTCCACCGGGTCCAGCACGAGTCGATCAGGCACGCGTTCAGCCTGTCACGACTGCGATGGATGCTGCGCACCCGCCACGCTCAAGGATGATCATGTTCAGCGCCAGCATGGCCGCCGACGTGACACCTCCCGCAGAATCCGAGCCGTCGGCACCACCCCCACCTCAGACGGACCGAATTCAGCGCTAGCTCAGGCAGTCAGCCAGACGGACTGCATCCGAGGGCCTCATCGATGAACATGGCGTAGTGGATGGCCATGACGTCATACGGCCAGACGACCGGGGTACCCGGGGGTGAGGACACGCTCCCGCAGCTCCAGGACATCTGCTAGCTCCACTCGACGAATGACAACCACAGCTAACCGTAACGATCAACGGCTAGCGGCGGGAAGGAGTCGTGTACCGCGGAGTCGAGTTCGCCGCCGCGGTACACCGACATATGCAGAATTCCCAGCACAGGACCTACTAATTCCATCGTTGTCTGGTAGAAAAAACCCCGGCGTGCAGCCGGATTCCCGCACTGAGAAGACTGTATACAGACACAATCTGCATGCGCTATTTTCATGGAGACCAGGCTTGTTCTAGGAGAAACGCCGGTCGCGAAGGTGTGGAAATCTAAGTCGGACCGGTTTTCGCCGCGCCATTTTGCGGGCATTTCCAGCAACGAATTACTTAGCCGAGCTCGGCAAGGGAGGAGCGCAGATGCTTGGTCGTCTGCCAACGGCCCGGTGATACGGCTCCGCGACCCGAAACCTTGGTGTTAATTAGAAACCGTTGATCACAAATGCCGAGTCTGGTGGCCCGGCGAGGAGGTTTGTCGAATGATCACACAACGACATGCGCATAGCCGGCGATTCGCCGTGCCGGTGCTCACGGTCATGGTGTCCCTGGCGGTCGCCTCTCTTGGCACGGCCGCCCGAGCCGGGACGCCGGCAGGAACGCCGGATGTTGTCCCGGCCCCGGTCGCGGCCGCTGCGGACTGCCCAGCCGTAGTTCCCGTGAAGTCCGTACGTGCGGGCATGAGGGGTGAGGGCCGGACCGTTGTCCGCGGGACGACGCCGCAGCCGTTCAACGTAGAGGTGCTCGGCGTCCTCGAGGATGCGGTCGCCCCCGGACGCAACCTCATCATCGTGGAACTCTCCGACCTCGCTGGCCGGCACGTGATCGACGCCGGCGGCGGAATCTGGGCCGGCATGTCGGGCTCACCGGTCTACCTGAACGGGAAGCTGCTCGGAGCGGTCTCGTACGGCTTGTCGTTCTCCCCATCGCCTATCGGCGGGGTGACGCCGGCGGCCGACATGATGAACATCTTGAAGCTGCCGAAGGCGTCGACACGTGCCGCGGCTGAGCGGGAGCAATCCAGAATTGCGCTGCCGCAGGCGTTCCGGCAGAAACTCGCGGACCGGGGCCTAACCGCAGCGGCGGCCCGCCCAACCCTGGACCGGCTGCCGATGCCACTGTCGGTGGGCGGTCTGGGCCCTCAGCTCCTTGCGCGCCTGCAGTCACAGGCGGACCGGGCGAACCTCAACGTGATTGCCCACGCGGGCGGCAGGGGTGCGGCACCCACGAAGGTGACGGCCATGACCCGGCCGCAGCCGGGTGGCAACTTCGCCGCCGCCGTGTCCTACGGTGATCTGACCCTGGCGGCCATCGGCACAACGACCGCCGTGTGCGGCGGGCAGGCGCTGGCATTCGGGCATCCCTTCCAGCTGGCCGGCGCGTCGATGTATGGCTCCAATGACGCCACCTCCCTAGCCATCATCAAGGACCAAACCTTTGGCTCATCGAAGTTCGCCACCATCGGGGCACCCGCTGGCACGGTAGACCAGGACCGGCTATCCGGCGTCCGCACCGCCCTCGGCGTGATCCCGGCGACGATCCCGTTCAAGACGACCATCCGGAACGTCGACCTCAACCGGACCCGCACGGGCACTACGCAGGTGGCGGATCAGAACTTCCTGCCCACTGTCGCCGTGTTCGGTGTCACGGGTTCCTATGCGACCGTCTTCGAGGAGCTTGGCGACGGGCGCACCTCGGTCGCGTGGACCATCGAGGGCACGCGCCACGGAGGCGCTCCGTTCACCCTCACCCGGACCAACCGCTGGGCCTCGCAGGTGGAGGTCACTTCGGAGCCGGCGCTCGACCTCGGCCTGACCCTGGATGCGCTACTGCACAACGAGTTCGAGCCGGTGAAGGTGAATCGGGTCACCTACAACTCGAGCATCGGCACCGAGTTCCGGCAGCTGCGCATCGTCGATGCCAAGGTGTCGGTGAACGGCAAGCCCTTCGTCCGGGCGGAGTCATTGGAGGTGCCCCCAAACGCGCAGCTTCGGGCACGGGTCACGATGCTGCCGTTCGCGAGCCGCACCGCACAGACGGTCGACCTGGCCGTACGCGTGCCCGCGAACGCCGCCGGTCGTGAGGGGACGTTGTCGGTGTCGGGTGGCGGCGCCGTGGCAGAACCGTCGCCAGAAGCGGGCATCGTAGCCTCGGGCTGCCTGCTCACCGCCGCGGGATGCGTCGCGGCGGTAGAGGATGCGCCGTCCTTCGACGGGTTGCTGCGGGAGATCAGGAACGCTCCTCGCAACGACGATCTGACACTGAATCTGGATCTGGAGGACCCGGACGGCGCCATGCCGACGGTGAGCCGGTCACAGACGAAGCTGCAGAAGTCCGTCGTGACCGGTCTCCGGGAGATCGGCGTTACCGTGACGGGATAAGTGCGGGACTGCTGGACGGTCAACCACAACGCCGCTTCGGGCGTGATAGACGTGGACCGTGAAGCCTTCCCACCAAGGGATGCGCATCCAACTGCTCGGGGCCTTCACCGTGCAGGTTCAGGGCATCGCAGTCCAGGCGGGGCAATGGCGGCTGCGTAAGGCGAAAGTCCTGGTGGCGATGCTCGCGTTGGCGCCAGGACAGCGCCGTCATCGCGAGCAGGTACTGGACCGCCTGTGGCCGGATCTGGAGCCGGCTGCCGCCGCACGAAATTTGCATCAGACCCTGTATGTCGCTCGCCGCGCGCTGGTTGGGCTTGGGGCCACGACCCATGGGCTACTGACGATCAGGGATGAACAGGTTCTGTTGGACGCTGCCGGGCCTGTGGATGTCGATGTGCTGCAGTTCGAAGCGTTGGCCGCGGAGGCGTTGAAAACGGCGGACGAGGCAAGCCTCAGGGCAGCTGCGGATCTGTACAGCGGCGATCTGCTGCCCGATCTGCCCGACGCTGAATGGCTGACGGCGCGACGAGACGAACTTCGGGAAACCCATCACGAGATCCTGGTAAGACTTGCGTCCAGCGTGCGGCTCCGCGCCCCCGAAGAGGCCCTGGTGATCCTCACCCGTGCGCTCGAATCCGACCCCCTGCACGAGGGCGCCGTGCGTGCATTGATGGTCGTGCTCGCAGAGATGGGCCGGCGATCCGAGGCGCTAGCGCGGTACGAGCGGCTGGCTGAGAATCTTCTTGATGCCTTCGGGACCGATCCGGACGCCCAGACGGTGGCCATCTTCCGCCGGCTGTTGACCGGGTCGCCAGCGGAAGGTCACGCGCCACAGCCGGCCGGAGCGGCCGACCCGCAAAGGCAGATCGGTTATCTGCCGAGGCCGCTGACAAGTTTCATCGGGCGGGAGCGCGAGCTCGTCGACGTCGGGCGACTGATCGGTCGGGCTCGATTGCTTACCCTTACCGGAGCCGGCGGCAGCGGGAAGACCAGATTGGCGTTGGAGGCCGCGCGGCAGGCGCGTCCGGCGTACGCCGACGGAGTCTGGTTCGTCGACCTCGCGGCTGTCGGCGAGTCGCTGCTGGTGCCCGACGCCGTGGCGGAGGCGCTGAGGTTGGATTCCGGCGGGGCCAGCCGCGGGCAGGCGCTCGTGGACCAGCTGCGGGGACGCTCATTGCTGGTGGTGCTGGACAACTGCGAACACCTGCTCTCTGCCTGTGCGCAACTGGTGACGGCTGTGCTGGCCGCCTGTCCCGGGGTGGACGCGCTCGTCACCAGCCGCGAGCCGCTGCATGCCCATGGGGAGTTCACCTTTCGGGTCCCGTCACTGGCCCTACCGCCGCCCGTTCGCGGCGATGCGCCCGACCTGGCCGGGCTGGGCCGTCTGGCCTCTGTTCGGCTCTTCGTCGAGCGATCGGCGCAGGTGCGGCCAGGGTTCACGCTCGACGCCGGCAACGCCCAAGGAGTGGTCGACCTGTGCCGACGGCTTGATGGGATGCCGCTGGCGCTGGAGCTGGCGGCGGCAAGGAGTGCCGTTCTCGAACCGGCCGAGATCGTCCAGCGACTCGACAACGCGCTATCCATGCTCGGCGGCGGCCCCAACGGCGTCACGCGGCACCAGACACTCCGCGGAACGCTGGAATGGAGCCACGACCTGCTCACCGGCCCGGAAAAGGTCCTGCTCCGCAGGCTCTCGGTGTTCTCGGGTGGATTCACGCTTGCTGCGGTGGAAGCAGTCTGCGGCGGCGCTCCGCTGGCGCCGGCCGAGCTGCTGGAGCTGTTGGCCGCACTGGTGGACAAGTCACTGGTGGTGACCGAGAAGACGGCGGCCGGGTCGCGCTACCGGCAACTGGAGACGGTCAGGCAGTTCGGCAGGGAGAACCTGGACCGTGCCCGCGAGACAGCTGAGCTTTCGGCGGCACATGGTGCCTATTTCCTTGCGTTCGCCGTCTCCCACAATCCCGAACGAGCCACGGGCATCGTCATCGAGCAACCAAGGGTGCTCGACCGTGAGCACGACAATCTGCGGGCCGCTCTGCGTTGGTCATGCGCCCACGATCCGGAGGCTGCGCTCCGGCTGGTCGCCAGTCTGTGGCGTTTCTGGTTCCTCCGTGGTCACGCTGTCGAAGGAGCCCGCTGGGTTGAGCGTGCCCTGGCGGTGGCGCCCGAGCCGACCCGGCCCCGTGCGGCGGCCCTCATCGGCTTGACGGGACTGGACGCCCGCCAGGGTCGGGGCGACCGGAATCGGGCGCTCGGTGCGGAGGCACTCGCGATCATGCGGGAGATCGGGGAGCCGGACGAGGTGGTGATGGCCCGGCTGGTGGAAACTGCGCTCGCATGGAGCACTTTCGACCTGGGCGAGGCCGAGCAGATGGCAGCCGATCTGCGCGCCGAGGCAGTCCGGAGTGGCCGACCCGAACACGCTGCGGCTGGTAGCTGGCTGTTGGGCCAGTGCGCGTTGTCCCGAGAGGACGGCCCCCTCGCCACCAGACGACTCGACATCTGCCTGGGCGAGCTCGCGGAGTCGGACGCCAGCACGGTGCCGTTCCTGCCAGTGATCACGCCGAGCCTGCAGCTGGTCCCGATCGCCGGGCGCCTGGTGCCCTGCGTGGAGGAGACGTTGCTGTTGGGAAGGCGGGTCGGCGTCATCCAGGCAGGAGGGTACGTGCTGTCGGCCCTCGGCTATGCGGCCAGACTCTCGCCGGGCCCGCAGGCGGCGATCTCCGTTATCGAAGATGCGCTGGAGCAGTTCCGGGAACTGAGCGATGACCTGGCTCGGGCGCAAGCACTGCACCAGCTGGGCTGCGTCCACCGCGACTGCGGCAACTTCGATGCGGCCGACGAAAGCCTCGCTCTGGCGGGGAACCTCCGCCGCGGACTCGGCGACCGTCGAGGCGAGCTGTTGACCGAGATCAACACCGCACTGCTCCAGGCCATGGCCGGAGATATCGGCGGCGGCCTAGCGCAGGCGCGGCGCTGCCTGTCGCGGTTCGAGTCCACCGGGGACCAGGTGGGGATGGGCGCGACACTGACCATCCTGGCCGCTGTCGAGCTGATCTCCGGAGAAGTCCGGGCAGCGCGAGAGCTGTATGCCAGGGCAGCAGAAAGAATGGCCCCGTGGAGACGGCACGCGGGCTGGCAGCAGTTGATGGTGGCCGAACTGTCGAACGAACTGGACGACCCGCGCCGAGCAGCCCGCGAAACCACCAGAGCCGCAGCCATCTTTGACCGAACGCGGTGCATCGTCGCCGGTCGCCGGCTGACGGCTCTGCGCGCCCGGGGCGCTGGGGACGATGTTGAGTTTGGATTGAGTTCGCGTTGACGTGGGCTATCTAGCGTCGCTTTTGCATCTAAAAAGCAACCAGGAGGAAGCATGACAACCACCCAGACTGGGTCCGCCCGTATTGGCGAGGCGACCCTAGCCGAGTTCGCCGCCGGCCTGCGAGGCACAGCAGTCCGACCGGGCGACCAGGACTACGACCGGGAGCGCAGCATCTGGAACGGGGCCCATGATCGCCATCCGGCCGTCATCGCTCGCTGCGCCGGTGTGGCCGACGTGATCCGTACGGTCGATCTTGCACGCAGCGAGGGACTGCCGCTGGCAGTTCGCGGCGGCGGCCATTCGATCCCCGGGTTCTCCACCGTCGACGACGGAGTTGTTCTTGACCTCTCGCTGATGAAGGGCATCCAGGTGAACCCCGAAAGCCGCCGCGTGACGGCGCAGGGAGGCTGTACCTGGAAGGATCTGGACGCTGAAACACAGCAGTTCGGTCTTGCGGTCACGGGTGGGTTGGTGTCGTCGACCGGCATCGCGGGCTACACCACCGGCGGCGGCATCGGCTGGCTGATGCGGAAATACGGACTTGCCGCCGACAACGTGGTGGCAGCCGACGTCGTCACCGCTGACGGGCTGTTCGTTCACACCAGTGCCGAGGAGCACCCGGATCTGTTCTGGGGACTGCGTGGCGGCGGCGGCAACTTCGGTGTCGTGACCTCCTTTGAATTTGAGCTGCACGAGGTCGGGCCTGCCGTCCTTTCCGGTCTGGTTTTCTACCCGGCCGATGAGGCCGAGCAGGTGTTGCGCGGCTATGCGGCGGCCTGCGCGGCGGCCCCCGATGAGCTGACGACGCTGGTCAACATGACCACGGCGCCGCCGGTACCATTCCTGCCAGAAGGGACGCACGGCAAGCCAGTCATCGCCGTGGGCGGTTGCTGGTCCGGCGATCTCGATGCCGGTGAAGCGGCCACCGCTCCCTTCCGATCATTAGGCACCGCGATCGCCGATGTGTTTGCGCCCAACCCGTACGCGGCATGGCAGCAGGCGCTCGACCCGCTGTACCCGCGTGGTCTGCACAACTATTTCCGCTCGGCATTTCTCCGTACCGCCGACGACGCATCGCTACGCGTCCTGATGGACTCATTTGTGAATGTTCCCAATGCGCTGACGGAGATTCATTTACAGCACCTTGGCGGGGCGGTGGCGCGGGTTCCCTCCGACGCGACCGCTTTCGCAGCCCGCGATCAGGAGTTCATCGTCAATATTGTTGCCCGCACGCCGACGGCAGAGGGCTTTGCCGATGTTGTCGAATGGGCGCGAGGCGTGACGTCCGCCCTCGGGCGCGACGCCGCCACCTTCGTCAACTTCACCGGTGAGGCCAGCGTGGCTCTCGTCCGGGCGTCGTACCCGCCGGATACCTACCGGCGACTCGTTGAGCTGAAGAACGAGTACGACCCCACCAATCTGTTCCGGCTGAACCAGAACATCGCACCATCGGCGTGAGCCCAGCATCACACAACGACCAGGGGGTAGGCCGGAGTGCCACCACCCCCTGGCCTGTGGTGATCCATGCCACTATTGCAGCTGATCCAGCTGAAGGAGTCACCCATGGATATGAAGCTCGAACTCGTACCGATCCCGGTCACCGACGTCGACAAGGCCAAGGCTTTCTACACCGACCAGCTCGGATTCGGCCTCGACGTCGACGTGCAGCCATCGGAAGGGGTGCGGATCGTTCAGCTCACCCCGCCCGGCTCGGCCTGCTCCATCCTCATCAGCACCGGCTTGAGCGGGATCTCCGACATGGCCCCCGGCACGATCAAGGGCCTGCACCTGGTGGTCGATGACATCGCCCATGCCCGCAGCGAGCTCATCAGTCGCGGCGTCGACGTCAGCGACATCACCGACGTCGGTGGAGGAGTGAAGTACGTCTGGTTCAACGACCCCGACGGAAACGGCCTGACGCTGCAGGAGATGGCGTGGCGGACCGGCGACAGCTTCTGATCCACCGCTGGTACGAGTCCCCGTCCCGGCAGCAGTGACTGCGCTCCGCGCCGTCAGTTCTTGGTCTGCAGCAGGGGCCGAACAAAGGCTCAGCGGGAGTACATCGCCGCATCTCCGGGTGACCGGCCGGAGGCCAGGGGCGGAGTCCACTCCAGCGAGTCGAGCGACCAGCCCTGGAGCCTCCCACCCGCCTCGTAGCTGGACTGGGCGAAGTCGAGGACCATCGTGCGTGGGTCCACCGCCCGGCGGACGTCGTCGTAGCCGAGCACGAACTCACCGAAAGCGCCGTCGAAGCGGGCCATCTGCGGCGCTATCGTCTGCTCGCGCAAGCCGTCCGGCTCCGGATACGAGTAGGCGAAGAACACCGGCTGCTCGGCTCGGGCCCCGGTGATCCAGGTACCTCCCGGCCAGAATCCGACGGAGCTCTGCTCAGCGGTGGCGGCAAGCCGGGTCATCGAATCCGCGTTCGGGGGCGGATCGGCCGGCCTGCCCGAGTAGCGCGTCGCCGCGAGATCGAACGCTCCCCAGTAGAACTGCACCGGGCTTGCCTTCCCGGTGAAGCGGGCCCGAAACTCGGTCAGAATCGCATAGACCCGCCGCAGCAGGTGGAAGAACCGCTCGACCTGCGCCTCGTCGTACGTGCTGTGCACATCGTCCTCGGCGAACGGGATTGGGTTGAAGACCTCGACCGGGTGCGGCCAGATCGCGACGTTCACACCGATGTCGCGCAACGCCGCCATCACGTCTGCGTAGAACGTACGGACCGCGCCGCCCAGCGCCACAGTTCGCCGTTGACCGTCGCTCGTGTCGATGTGCAACTCGTGCGCTACGAGGTCGAAGTCCATCGTGAAGGTGCGCTCGTTGTGGAAGATCGGACCCGTCGTCAGGCCGCGGGCCGTGAGGTCTAGAGCCACCTGCCACCAGTGATTGACCATCGGACGGAGCGCTAGTGGAACCTTGCCGACGACCTGGGTGTACATGTGCAGCGTGTCGTAGGTCGGCTCCCAGTCGCTCACCGGAAGCGTCGGCCAAGCCGTTGAGTCTGTCATGGCGAGACCTCCTTCACCCTCCGTATGACGCTACACCCGCGCCATCTTTGGCGGCCGACTCGGACGACCCGTAAGTGGCGGGGTACGTGGGAGTGCGTTCATGAACGGTTCCCAGAGGTGAACTTAAGGTTAGGTAGTTAAAGGATCAACCTTTCTGTACTGCTGAGCCGGCGACCTCGGTGACCTTGAGGGACTCCCGCGGTTGCCCCGGCAAGGTTCTTCCTACCA
>JAOPXN010000035.1 GCA_025965155.1 Propionibacteriaceae bacterium | reverse complement strand
CGTCCGCAGAGAGCGCGCATGGGCGACGCGGAGCGTTGTGGGAGTGTCATGGCTTGGCTCTCTGGTCGACGTCCGCGTCCCAGCTATGTCCCCCGACCGCCAGGCCACTTGAAAATAGCAGGGGCTGGCTGCGTACAAAGAATTGCTACCCGGCGGTTGCCCACCGGTTAAGACTTGACACAAGCCAACTCACTGACGCTAGTGAGGCCAGGGCGGACGATCAGTCCGAGGCAGCGTTGCTGCGCAGGTCCTTGCGGAGTTCGGGTGGCAGCGCGAAGACGAGCGACTCCTCAGTCAGACGCTCCTCGGTCGCCGCGGGGTAGCCACGGCTGACCAGGAACTCCAGCACCCCTTGGACCAGGTCGTCGGGGACCGAGGCGCCGCTGGTGACGCCGATGCTGTTCACGCCCTGCAGCCACGCCAGCTCGATTTCGCCGGCGTTGTCAACCCGGTACGAGGCCTTAGCGCCCGCCTCGAGCGCTACCTCGACAAGGCGCACCGAGTTGGACGAGTTGGCCGAACCGACCACGATCACCAGGTCGGCCTGGGCGGCGATCTGCTTGACCGCAAGCTGACGGTTCTGGGTGGCGTAGCAGATGTCGTCGCTAGGCGGGTTCATCAGCAGCGGGAACTTCTCCCGCAGCTTGTCGACCGTGGCCAAGGTCTCGTCCACGCTGAGCGTGGTCTGGCTCAGCCAGGCCACCCTCGAGGGGTCACGGACCTCGACGCCCGCGACGTCCTCCGGCGACTGAACCAAGGTGATGTGGTCCGGCGCCTCGCCCGTGGTGCCCTCGACCTCCTCGTGCCCGGCATGGCCGATCAGCAGGATGTCCAGGTCGTCGCGAGCGAACCGGCGCGCCTCGTGATGCACCTTGGTGACCAGCGGGCAGGTGGCGTCGATGGTTTTCAGGCTGCGGTCCTCGGCCTGGGCATGGACCGCCGGGGAGACCCCGTGCGCTGAGAACACCACGGTGGCACCCTCCGGCACCTCTGACAGCTCCTCGACGAAGATGGCGCCCCGCTCCTGCAGGTTCTCGACCACGTGCCGGTTGTGAACGATCTGCTTCCGGACGTAGACCGGCGCTCCGTATCGGTCGAGCGCCTTCTGCACCGTCACCACCGCCCGGTCAACGCCGGCGCAGTACCCGCGCGGCGCTGCCACCACAACGCGCTTGGTGGCTGGGGTCCCGGTCGGCGAGGCAGTCGTCATGGGCTCATTCTAGGTGGAGCACACCCAGCCACCCAGCCGAGCGGCTGACGGTCAGCACTGTCGGAAGCTGTCAGTACGCTTGCCGGCATGCCGATCGAGTCGTCGCCGGAGAACCCGCAGCCGCTGCGGGTGGTGACGCACGCGGTCAAGGGGTGGGTGGAACGGCTCAGCCAGATCTGGGTTGAGGGCCAGCTGATCGAGATCAACCGCCGGTCCGGCAGCAAGACTGTCTTCCTGACGCTGCGGGACAAGCTCGCCAACGTGTCCGCGAGCGTGACCGTCTCCCCCACCACCCTGGACTCCGCTGGGCCGCTGACCGAGGGGGCCACCGTGGTGGCCCGGTTGAAGCCGTCCTACTACGAGACGTCGGGCCGGTTCTCGTTCTACTGCGACGCGATCAAGCCGGTCGGCGAGGGCCAGCTGCTCGCCCGGTTGGAGCAGACGAAACGAATGTTGCAGGCCGAGGGTCTCTTCGACCCGGTACGCAAGCGCCGCCTCCCGTTCCTGCCCCGAGTCGTCGGGCTGGTCACTGCCGCCGGGAGCGCCGCCGAACGTGATGTCGTCGAGAACGCCCGACGTCGGTGGCCGGCGGTGCGGATCGAAACCCGGCATGCCCTCGTCCAGGGTCCGCAGGCCTGCGAGCAGCTGGTGGCAGCGCTGAAGCAGCTCGACTCACGAGCCGAGGTCGACGTCATCGTGATCGCCCGCGGCGGCGGATCGCTGGAGGATCTGCTGCCGTTCTCCGACGAGGGGCTGGTGCGGGCGGTGTTCGCCTGTACGACTCCGGTCGTGAGCGCGATCGGACACGAGACAGACAACCCGATCCTGGACCTGGTGGCGGACTATCGCGCCTCGACTCCGACCGATGCCGCCAAGCGTGTGGTTCCCGACGTCGGCGAGGAATCGGAACGGATCCAGCAGTCGGCTCGACGGCTCCGGCAGGCTATCGGTGCCATCGTCCACCGGCAGCAGGAACTTCTAAACGCGACCCGTTCGCGACCGGTGCTGGCCGACCCGACCGCGAGCTTCGCGCTCCGCTACGAGGCCGTTGACAGTCTGCGCCACCGTGCCCGCCGCGCCATCAGCAGCCGGATCAGCCACGAGTCGACCGCGGTCGAGCACACCCTCGCTCGCGTCCGTGCCATGTCACCGAAGGCGACGCTGGAGCGCGGCTACGCCATCCTTGTCGACGGTGAAGGACACGCGGTCACCTCGGTGAACCAGGTAGATGAGGACGACGACCTGATGGCGTACCTGCTGGACGGTCAGCTGGTCGTCTCCGTACGCGAGACCCGACCCGGACAACTAGGAGCGATCTGATGAGCAGCCCGACAACCGACCGCAGCAATCTCGACGGGCTGAGCTATGAGCAGGCCCGCGAGGAGCTGGTCCAGGTGGTGCACAAGCTGGAGTCCGGCGGCGCCCCGCTGGACGAGTCGTTGGCCCTGTGGGAACGTGGCGAGAAGCTGGCGCAGATCTGTCAGCAGTGGCTGGACGGTGCGAAGGCCAAGATCGACGCCGCCCGGTCCGCCGGCCCCACCAAGGGTGACGGCTAGGCCGAGGCAGGGACGAAACGCCGCCGGTAGTCGGCCGGGGACAGCCCGATCTCGCGCCGGAAGTGCTCGCGCAGCACGACGGCGGAGTTGAACCCGACCTGTGCGGCGATCTGCTCGATCCCCAGGTCGGTGTCCTCCAACAACTGCCGGGCCGCCAGGATGCGCTGCTGCGCCAGCCACTTGTGCGCCGTGGTCCCGGTTTCGGCCTTGAACCGGCGGGCGAAGGTCCGTTCGCTCATCATCGCCTGCTTGGCTAGCGAGGCAGCCGAATGATCGGCATCGATGTGCTCCAGCGCCCAGGTCAGCAGCGGGGCCAGGCTGTCGGCCGTGCAGTCGGGGATCGGCATCTCGACGAACTGCTGCTGGCCGCCATCGCGCTGCGGCGGCACCACCATCCGGCGGGCGATCTTGGTAGCGATCCGGGTACCGAGCTCACGGCGTACCAGGTAGAGCGAAGCGTCGATGCCCGCAGCGGTGCCGGCGCTGGTGATGATGTTCCCGTCCACCACGTAGAGAGACCGGGTGTCGACCCGAGCCTTCGGGTACGCGGCGGCCATCTCGTCGAAGTACTTCCAGTGGGTCGTGCAGTGCCGGCCGTCCAGCACGCCGGCCGCACCGAGGACGAAGGAACCGGAACACAGGCTGAGCAGGGTCGCGCCGTCGGCGTGCGCCTGCCGGATGACCTCGAGCGCTTCCGCCGGGTACGGGGTGTCCCGCTTGAACGGTGTGGCCGAGACGATCACCAGATCGCTGCCGGCGACGGCGTCGAGTCCGTACGGCGCGACGATCCCGAAGGGAGACACGTTCTTGGTCACCAGCGGTACGCCCGGGGTGGCGGAGCAGACGCGAAAGTCGATCGCCGGGACCCCGTCGTCCGCCCGGTCCAGGCCGAAAACCTCCACCGCGACACCGAACTCGAACACGGCGACCGGCTCGATCAGGATGACGCTGACTGTGGACAGAGACATGACTTAAGCCTACTGGCAGAATTCTTTCGCACAATGGCAAGTGTGCCAATTGTGGCAGCATCTCTTCGAGGGCAGGATTACTGCCATGACTCATCTGCTGATCGTGGCTGTTACCGTCGCTCTGCTAGTGCTGGCTCTGCAGCCTGCCCACCGCCGCCGGTCGTACGCCCCCAAGCCCGGGGAGGACACCCGCCACGACGCCGACCGGAACCGGGTCAATCAGGAGCTACGCGTGATGTCTCAGTGGGAAACCAAGCTGCGCCGGACCGGTGAGCTGTGGGGTGTCGCCGGTAGCACAGCGCCGCTGCACCGGCCTCGGTTGCGGTCGACTCCGCCGGTCGAACCGAGGCTGCCGGCCGAACCCAGGATCCGTCACCGCAAGGCGGCCTAGAACGACCCCTTCGCCGGATCAGTCGGTCCGCAGGGTGGCGGCGTAGGACTCCAGCGCTGCGTAGCTGGTGTCGCCCACCACGATGGTGGTCACCGCCGAGGTGGACGACACCAGCGCCCGGGTACGGTCGTCGTTGGTCACCAGACGCTGCCAGCGGGTGTCGTTGACCGAGCTCTCGCCGTCCGGTAGACCGTCTCGGGTCTGTGCCTTGACCATCTCGTCGGTGTGCAGGTCTCCCTGAACCAGCTCGACGTAGATGTCGTTCGGTGCGAGGAAACCCAGCTGCCACTGGTTGCGGCCCGAGGGGGCGCCGTTCAGTCCGGGGTCGCCCACCTTCAGCCAGGAGACGCGGGTGGCGCGCCACTGCTCCGGCAAGTTGACGGGTGCCAGCACGGGGTACGGGGCCTCAGCCCTGGCCTTGGCGAGCACCGGCTTGTAGTCGATCACGGTCACCGGATGGTCACCCAGGCTACGGGTGCCGATCGCCATGATGATCAGGACAGGAATCAGGATCACTGCAAGAGAGCGAATCATGTCCCCGGGGGTCGGTTGTCTCTTGGAGCGTGCCACGTCCTCCATCTTCACAGACAGGCGAAATCGGACGCGAATCGAACGCTGGCCCGGCTGATAGGCGCCGACACGTCAGAGCTGCCACGACGCGCCGCCCAGCGTGCGGAAGTTGGGACCAGTCGGCGGGCGGTGACAATGAGGTGTGGATGATCGGCTGGAGCTCGGGCGGGCGCAGGGCGTGGCTGGGGAGGTCGTCCTCAGGCTTCGGGGCAGCGACGACCACGAGATCGAGGAGCTGATCGTGAACGGCACGTTCGCGATGGACAGTGTCGACACCGCCAGCGAGCGCCGGCTGGCGGACGTGGCGTTCCAGGCTGACCGCTCGGTCCGCGACGTGCTGGTCGGCGGACTCGGACTCGGCTACACCGCCGCCGCCGTGCTGCAGCGGGATGTGCGACGAGTCGACGTGGTGGAGATCCAACTGCCGCTGGTGGCGTGGGCTCGGGCCGGACTGACTCCAACGTTGGCAGCCGTCGCCGCCGACCCTCGGGTACGGCTGCACGTAGCCGACATCGCCGACGTGCTGCTTCGCCGCGCCGGTGACCCAGCGGGGCCGTGGGATGCGATCCTGCTCGACGTCGACAACGGCCCCGACTTCCTGATCCACGATCAGAACGCGGGGCTCTACACCCCGACCCTGCTGGCGGCCGCGTACCGTCGCCTCCGGCCCGGCGGCACACTGTCCATCTGGTGCCAGGGCCTCGCCCCCGAGCTGTACCAGCTATGCCGTTCGATCTCCTCCACCGCCGCCGAGCATCGGGTCCACACCAGGCGGGGCGACCGGGAATGGGAGTACGCCATCTACTCACTGACGTCGCCCGGTTCCTGACCAAGCACCGGCTCGGCCAGAATAAGCACATGAGCGACGACTTCAGGATCGAGCACGACACCATGGGCGAGGTGCGGGTCCCCGCCTCCGCCCTCTACCAGGCGCAGACGCAGCGGGCGGTGGAGAACTTCCCGATCTCCGGCGTACCGATCGACCCAGCCCTCATCGCGGCCCTGGGGCTGATCAAAGGCGCCGCGGCCAAGACCAACAGCAAGCTCGGAGTGCTGCCCGAGCCGATCGCCGACGCGGTGGCCGAAGCCGCAGCCTCCGTCGCGGCCGGAGAGCACGACGACCAGTTCCCGATCGACGTCTTCCAGACCGGTTCGGGCACGTCGAGCAACATGAACACCAACGAGGTCGTCGCCACCCTCGCCAGCCGGATTCTGGGCGAGACCGTGCACCCGAACGACCACGTCAATGCCTCCCAGTCCAGCAACGACGTCTTCCCGAGCGCCATCCACATCGCCACTACCCAGAGCCTGCTGAACTCACTGGTGCCCGCGCTGAGCCATCTCGCCGAGGCGCTGGAAGCCAAGGCCGCCGAGTTCGCGGAGGTGGTCAAGAGTGGGCGGACCCACCTGATGGACGCCACCCCGGTGACGCTGGGCCAGGAGTTCGGCGGGTACGCGGCCCAGATCCGGTACGGCATCGAGCGGATCCAAGCGGTGATTCCGCGGGTGGCCGAGCTGCCGCTCGGTGGCACCGCGGTCGGTACCGGCATCAACACCCCGGCCGGGTTCGCCGCCTCGGTGATCTCGATCATCGCCGAGGAGACCGGACTGCCGCTGACCGAGGCCCGGAACCACTTCGAGGCCCAGGGTGCCCGGGACGGCCTGGTCGAGGCGTCCGGCGCGCTGCGTACGGTGGCCGTCAGCCTGAACAAGATCGCCAACGACCTGCGCTGGATGGGTTCGGGACCACGGGCCGGCCTGGGCGAGATCGCACTGCCCGACCTCCAGCCCGGCTCCTCGATCATGCCGGGCAAGGTGAACCCGGTGATCTGCGAGGCGACGATCATGGTCAGCGCCCAGGTGATCGGCAACGACGCCGCGGTAGCCTTCGCCGGCGCCTCCGGCAACTTCGAGCTGAACGTGATGCTGCCGGTGATGGCCCGCAACGTGCTGGAGTCGGTGCGGCTGATCAGCAACGTGAGCCGGCTGCTGGCCGACCGCTGCGTCGCCGGCATCGAAGCCAACGTCGACCACTGCCGCACGCTCGCCGAGTCCTCCCCCTCCATCGTCACCCCGCTGAACCGCTACATCGGCTACGAAAACGCCGCGGCGGTAGCCAAGAAGGCCCTGAAGGAAGGCAAGACGATCCGCGAGGTGGTGATCGAGTCAGGCTTCGTCGCCGACGGCTTGCTCACCGAGGACCAACTGGACCGCGCCCTCGACGTCCTCGCCATGACCCGCCCGCCCCAGTAGCTGTGGGTGGGGGTCGTCGGTTTCCCACGTGAACGTGGGAACTTGGCACCTCACCCATGTTGCAACCTGGGTGAAGTGCCAAAAACGTAGGTAGAGCAGTTCAACATCCCACGTGTACGTGGGAAACCAACAACGAGCGAGCCCGGCAACCGCAACCAGCGCGTACCGGGTCAGTACCAGTTGTGACCTTGCTTGAAGCTCCAGGCGCCGCAGGGAGTGCCGTAGACGTCCTTGACGTAGCGGAGGCCCCAGATGATTTGGGTTGCCGGGTTGGTACGCCAGTCGCTGCCGGCGGAGGCCATCTTGCTGCCCGGCAGGGACTGCGGGATCCCGTACGCGCCGGAAGGGTTTGCTGCGGTGACCACCCAGTTGCTCTCGGACATGATCAGCTTGTTGTAGCAGCTGAACTCCGAGGAGCCCCAGCCGTACTTGCTGTTCATGATCTGGCGGGCGATGTCCCGGGGGTTGGTAGTGCCCGGCTCGTAGCCGAGAGCCCGGATCCGCTTCTTCCGTTCAGCCGCGGCCTTTTTCTTGGCGGCTGCGGCGGCGGCGCGCTTCTTCTTGATCGCCTTCTGCTGCTTCACCCTGGCAGCGTGCTGAGAGTCGAGCGCCTTGGAGCGAGTCAACAGGGCCGACTCCAGGCTCAGCCGCGGCCGAGTGTCGCTCCGGGTATTCCGCTCGAACCGGCTGCCGTCGCCTGCCCGCAGCGCATCGGCACTGGGTGCCGCCATCGGCTGGACCGGCGTCGGAGCAGCGACACGGCTGACGCTGGAGACAGCCGCCGTCTCAGTCGCGGAGGTCTGGTTCAGCCCACTGGCGACGACTCCCGCAGCAAGAGCGGAGACGCCAACGGCAACTGCGGCATGTTGGAGGAGGCGGCGCACGCGCCACACCCTGCCACACCCTCGTTATCAAAACGAAATCTATGAGAGCCCAGTGCGGTGCCTGGTCCGCTGTTGGCTCAGAGCGGTATCTCCTCCAGCATCTCCGTCACCAGCGCCGCGATCGGGGACCGTTCGGAGCGGTGCAGCGTCACATGGGCGAAGAGCGGATGGCCCTTCAGCTTCTCGACCACCGCGACCACGCCGTCGTGACGACCCACCCGCAGGTTGTCGCGCTGGGCTACGTCGTGGGTGAGCACCACCCGGGAGTCCTGCCCGATCCGGCTCAGTACCGTCAGCAGTACGTTCCGTTCCAGCGACTGCGCCTCGTCCACGATCACGAACGCGTCATGCAGCGACCGGCCGCGGATGTGCGTCAACGGCAGCACCTCGAGCAGTCCCCGGTCCAGCACCTCCTCGATCACAGCCCTGGAGGTGACGGCGCCCAAGGTGTCGAAGACCGCTTGCGCCCAGGGCGCCATCTTCTCCCCCTCACTGCCGGGGAGATAACCGAGCTCCTGGCCACCGACCGCGTACAGCGGCCGGAACACCACGACCTTGGAGTGCTGCCGCCGCTCCAGTACTGCCTCCAGCCCGGCACACAGCGCCAGCGCCGACTTGCCGGTACCGGCCCGACCGCCCAGGGAGACGATCCCGATGGTCGCGTCCAGCAGCAGGTCGAGTGCGACCCGCTGCTCCGCCGACCGGCCGTGGATACCGAACGCGTCCCGTTCACCCTTGATCAGCTTCAGCTGCTTGTCCGGGGTGACCCGGCCCAGCGCAGTGCCCGAACCACCCAGCAGCACCACCCCGGTGTGGCAGGGCAGCTCGCGCGCTTGCTCCAGGTCCAGCACGCCCGACTCGTAAAGCTGGTCCACCTCGGCCCTGGTGACCTCCAGCTCCCGCATCCCGGTCCAGCCCGACTCGACCGCCAGCTCGGCCCGGTACTCCTCGGCCCGCAGCCCGACCGCCGACGCCTTGACTCGCATCGGCAGGTCCTTCGACACCAGGGTGACCGCGTGGCCCTCGGCTGCGAAGTTCAGTGCCACCGCCAGGATTCGTGAGTCGTTGTCCCCCAGCCGGAAACCGGCCGGCAGCACTGTGGCGTCGGTGTGGTTGAGCTCAACGTGTACGGTGCCGCCCTCGTCGTTCACCGGGATCGGCGCATCCAGTCGACCGAAGGCGATCCTCAGGTCGTCGAGGTGACGCAGCGCCAGCCGGGCGAAGTAGCCCAGCTCGGCGTGGTGCCGTTTGGCCTCGAGCTCGGTGATGACCACCACGGGGAGCACCACATCGTGCTCGGCAAACCGACGCAGCGCGTGCGGGTCGCTGAGCAGGACGGAGGTGTCGATGACGTACGTGCGACGAGTAGCAGTAGACATGAGCTGTCCTTCTGGAGGCCGCACGCCATCCGCGTCCGGCCCCACTGGCTAGGTGGCTGGCCGGGATGGATGGTCGGCCAAGGCTGGCCGGCCTCTGGTGTCCGTCTGACAACGGCGCATCGATCGCCTCCCGTACGGGCCGCTTCCCCACGGTCCGTAGTTGAAACGTACGTCTCAGCACGGACCGCGGCGCAAATGCCACGCCGCAGTTCACCGAATCGTCACGCGGCCGACCCGCAGCAGGTGATCTCAGCGGCCGAAGCGGCGTTCCCGCTGCCCGTACGAACGGAGGGCCCGGATGAAGTCGATCTTTCGGAAGTCGGGCCACAGCGCCTCGCAGAAGTAGAACTCACTGTGCGCGGACTGCCACATCAAGAACCCCGACAGCCGTTGCTCGCCGGAGGTCCGGATGATCAGATCAGGGTCTGGCTGGCCCTTGGTGTACAGGTGCTGGGCGATGTGCTCAATGTCCAGCGTCTGCGCCAGCTCCTCGATCGAGGTGCCGTTCTTCGCGTGCTCGGTCAGCAGCGACCGGACCGCGTCCCGGAGCTCGTGCCGGCCCCCGTACGACACGGCGACGTTGACCACCATGCCGTCGATGTCCAAGGTGTCACGGTGCGCCGACTTCAAGATCTCCGCCGACTCCGCAGGCAACAGGTCGAGGGCGCCTACCGGGTTCACCTGCCAACGACCGGTTGCGGCCAGCTCGGTGACCATCTTCTCGATCACCCGCAGCAACGGCCCGATCTCGTCGGCGCTACTGCGGGTGAAGTTGTCGGTGGAGAGAACCCACAGCGTCACGACCGGGATGCCGAGTTCGTCGCACCACTCGACGAACTCCTTGAGCTTGTCGGCCCCGGCCTGGTAGCCGGCGACCAGCGGCTGGCCTGGCGCGTTCGCCCGAGCCCAGCGACGGTTGCCGTCAGCCAGTACGGCGACGTGTCGGGGCAGCTGGCTTCGGTCCAGCTCGGCGACCAGCCGGTGCTCGTAGGTGCCGTAGAGCAGGCCGGCGGGATGCAGACGGTCCAAGAACTCACGGAACCGGTCGAATCGCGCCATGGGTGGCAGCGTATCCCGCTCGGAGATACTGGTCACCTGCCGCACGCTGAGGCCGCGCTTTGCTGTGCGGGCTAACCTACGTAACCGTAACCTACGGCGAGTAAAGTAGCCGCCGTACCGCTCGTTTTAACCCGTCCCGGGGAGGGAAGATGACCACCATGGCACCGCTTGACCATGATGACCCCACCGATCAGCAGAACCAGCCCGTCGCCGACGTCGTCCGACAGGTCAAGCCCAAACTCCGCGGCTGGCTCCACGCGGCCACCACCCCCCTGGCGCTGGCCGCAGGGATCGTCCTGATCTCCCTGGCACCGACCTCGTTGGGTCGGCTCGGCGGCGTGGTGTTCCTGATCGCCTCGCTGATGCTGTTCGGGACCAGCGGCCTCTACCACCGGTTCTACTGGGGTGCGACCGGCGAGGCGGTGCTCCGCCGGATGGACCATGCCAACATCTTCATCTTCATCGCGGCCACGTACACGCCGTTCGCCCTGCTGATGCTGCACGGCAGCGACCGGGTCCTGATGCTCAGCATTGTCTGGGGCGGCGCCGTGGCCGGCCTGCTGTTCCGGTTGTTCTGGCTGAGCGCGCCGCGCTGGCTCTACACCGTGCTGTACCTGGCGATGGGGTGGGCCGCGGTGGGCTGGATGAAGACCTTCTGGGAGGTCGGCGGACCCTCCATTGTGATCTTGATCATGGCCGGCGGCCTTGCCTACACCCTGGGCGCCACCGTGTACGCCTTCAAAAGGCCCAACCCGTCACCGAAGTGGTTCGGGTTCCACGAGATCTTCCACGCGTTCACCATCGCCGCGTTCACCGTGCACTACATCGCAATCTCGCTGCTCACCTACCGGGCCGGCTGACTCTCTTCGGGCTCCGTAGCGCGCCCCAACTGGCCGCGGAGGTCATCCACTGCCGTGACCGGGAGCCGGCAGACGAAACCCCGGCAGACGTACGCGGTTGCGCGCCCGTCGCGCAGCGGACGGTCAGCCAGCAGCGGGATGCCCGGCTTGTCCGGAGTACCTGCGACCACCACCGAACCGGCCGGCGCCTCCCGGTACGCGGCCCGGACGAGCGCTTCCAGCTCGACCGAACCGGGTTCTCCGACCACCGCGACCTCAACGGGCCGGCGAGCACCCACCCGGCTGGCCGCGTCGGCGAGCAGCCACCCGGCGAAGCGCGGGGCTTGTCGGACCAGCTCGGCTCCGGTGGACGCCGCTTGCTCGGCACGCGCGGCGTAGGCGTGGTCGCCGGTGAACTCGGCCAGCAGGCTGAGCCCGTGCACGGCGCTGGAGAGGCCTGACGGCGTGGCGTTGTCGGTGGCGTCCTTGGGCCGGGTGAACAGCTGCTCCGAATCCGCTGCTGTGTCGAAGAACCCGCCGGCGCCGTCGTCGAACTGGTCCAGCATCACCTCGGCAAGCAGGTGGGCCCGGTCAACCCAGATCGGCTCAGCGGTAGCCGAGGCGAGCCGGGTGAACGCCTGCGTGAGGGCTCCGTAGTCCTCGAGGATGCCGGGTGCGTCCGAGGCGCGACCGGCGCGGGAGGTACGTCGCAGCCGGCCGGCGACCCAGTGCAGGTCCCAGACGGCTGTCCCCGCCCGCTCGGCGAGCTGCAGCCAGTCCGGGCGGTTGAAGACGAACGATGCCTGGACCAGGGAGTCGATCAGCCAGCCGTTCCAGGCGGCGACGATCTTGTCATCCCGGCCTGGCCGTGACCGTTCCTCCCGGGCCGTGGCCAGCCGCCGCCGGACGTCGGCCCAGCGCTCGAGGTCGGGGTCGGCGAGCAGCTGCAGCGTGGACAGGCCGTGCTCGAAGGTACCGGCCGGGGTGACCTGCAGAGTCTGGGCCGCCCAGGCGCCGTCCTCCTCGCCGAGTGCTGCCACCAGCTGCTCGGGGTTCCAGGCATAGAACGCGCCCTCGTGCAGATGGCCGGTCGGGTCCAGGGAGTCGGCATCAAGGCTGGCCGCGAAGGCGCCCTCCTCGGTCAGCATCTCCGACACCAGCCACTCGACCGTCTCGGTCACCACCCGGGCGGCCAGCGGCTGCTGGGTCAGCCGCCACCAGTGCGTGTACACCCCGAGCAGCAGCGCGTTGTCGTACAGCATCTTCTCGAAGTGCGGCACCACCCAGAGGGCGTCCACGCTGTACCGGGCAAACCCGCCGGCGAGCTGGTCGTAGATGCCGCCGCGGGCCATCGCCTCGAGCGTCTGTCCGGCCATTGTCATGGAGTCGGGGTCGCCCAGCCGCAGCAGGCCTTCCAGGACCATCGAGGGCGGGAACTTGGGAGCCCTGCCAAAGCCGGCCCGGACCGGGTCGAAACTGCGTTTCAGCTCGTTGCGCGCTACCGCCAGGTCGTCGGCGGACACGGATCCAGCCGGGAGCTCCGGGCGCATCGCGGCCAGCTGTTCGACGATGTTGTCCGCACTGTCGAGCACCTCGCGGTTCCGCTGGGTCCAGGCCTCGGCGATGGCTGACAGCAGCTGGGGAAACGACGGCAGCCCGTGGTGGGGCGTCGGTGGGAAGTAGGTGCCGGCGTAGAACGGGCGCCCGTCGGGGGTCAGGAAGACCGACATCGGCCATCCGCCCTGACCGGTCAGAGCCTGGGTCGCCTGCATATAGACCGCGTCGACGTCCGGCCGCTCCTCCCGGTCCACCTTGATCGCCACGAAGGAGGAGTTGATCAACTCGGCGGTGGCGGGGTCCTCGAAGGACTCGTGCGCCATCACATGACACCAGTGGCAGGCTGCATAACCCACCGAGAGGAAGATTGGTCTGTCCAGCTCGCGCGCCCGGCCGAAGGCCTCCTCGCCCCACTCGTACCAGTCGACCGGATTGTCCTTGTGCTGAAGGAGATAAGGGCTCGTCGCCGTTGCCAGACGGTTCACCGGAGTGCTCTTTCCGTAGTCCACGACACCTTTCTTACCCTTGCACGGCTGCTCGAACGCGCACGGGCGCGTCCCCTCACTTCACCGGGCGGTGCGGTGGACTCCGTTACGGTGACTATGTGGACTGGATCACGCTGGTGCTGGTGCCGCTGATGGCTGCCGTGGGAGCGCTCGCCGGGAGCCTTGTCAGCCGGTCGGCGTCCGGCAACAGGGACACCTGGGACACTCTTCGCTGGGCCGACGACAAGTTGTCCTCAGCTGATCCAAACGAGGTTTCGAGAGCCTATAACCACCTGGACGACCTCCTGACACTCGGCAAGCTCAACAAGCGCCAACGACAGTTTGCCCGGGTTTCGGTACGCACCTACCTACAGCAGGCGCGCCAAGAGTATCTTGGCAAGAGTTCACCTCCTCAGGTATTCGAAGCTGCCGTGATCGTTGAGGAAGAACAGGAAGGGTCACCGTGACCAACCCGCAGTCAGGACCGTTGGTAGTGACACCTCAGCAGGTGCAGGCAGCGAAGCTGCTGAAAAGGCTGAACGACGCCGATGGGCTCGCCACGGACCCGGTGACGCTCGCCATCGCAAGCGCTCAGCCGATACCTGCCGGGGCCGGCTCGTTGAAAACCCGCGCCGTCGCACCGGTCCTCGGTGTCGATGGTGACGCCGCCCCCGAGGGCCACGATGCCGACATACAGCACAGTGACGGCCACGCGCCGTTACTCCTTCCGGAGGCGCTACACGCGGCGCTGCTGCAGGGTCACGGCACTCTGGTTTTCAGAACCGGCGATGGGTCCCCGCGAGAGATCGATCTGTCGCTGGTTCAGGTCACCGGAACAGTCACGGTCGACCGCGAGATCCTGGACGGCCGGACTTCCTAGTCCGAGCCGGACCCCGAGCCGGCTGCACCGCACGCACCCGTACCCGCTGTGGGGCTATGACGGCCCAAGCGGATACGGGCGGGTGGGTTGAGGTCAGAAGCCCATGCCGATCCGGTGGTAGACCTGGTTCCAGCGAATCTCCTTGGCGAAGCCCCGCGGGGTGGTGTCTGCGTCGATGACCAGCAGCTCGGTGCCGACCATCTCGGAGAAGTCGTTCAGCTCCTCGGTGCCGATCGCGGAGGACAGCACCGTGTGGTGCGGTCCACCGGCAGTCAGCCAGCATTCGGCCGAGGTGGCCAGTGACGGCTGCGGCTCCCACACTGCGCGGGCGACCGGCAGGTTCGGCAGCGGCTCGTCGGGGTCGACGACGTCGATCTCGTTCAGCACCAGCCGGAACCGGTCACCCAGGTCGCAGATCCCCAGCACCACGGCAGGGCCCGGGGTGGCGTCGAAGACCAGCCGGACCGGGTCCTCGCGGTCGCCGATGCCCAGCGGATGGATCTCCACGGTGGGCCGGGACTTCGCGATCGTCGGGCACACCTCCAGCATGTGCGCTCCGAGGATCTTGTGGCTGCCCGAACCGAGGTGGTACGTGTAGTCCTCCATGAAGGAGGTACCGCCGGGCTGACCCTGCCCCATCGCCTTGACGGTGTGCAGCATGACCGACGTCTTCCAGTCACCTTCGCCACCGAAGCCGTACCCGTCGGCCATCAACCGCTGGACCGCCAGTCCCGGCAGCTGGCGCAGCCCGCCCAGGTCCTGGAAGTTGGTGGTGAAGGCGCCGAAGCCGCCGTCGGTCAGGAAGGCACGCATGCCCGCCTCGATCTTCGCGCCGTAGCGCAGCGACTCGTGCCGGTCGCCACCGACCGCGAGCTCGGGAGCGATGTCGTAGAGCTCGGCGTACTCGGCGACGAGCTTGTCGATCTCGGCGTCGCTGACCTGGTCGACCATGGCGACGAGGTCGTTCACTCCGTAGGTGTTGACCGAGACGCCGAAACGCAGCTGAGCCTCGACCTTGTCACCCTCGGTCACGGCCACGTCGCGCATGTTGTCGCCGAAGCGGGCGAGCTTGAGCGACCGAACGGCTGCGGCACCGACCGCGGCACGCTGCCAGGCGCCGATCCGGCTGGTGACCGACGGGTCGGAGACGTGGCCGGCCACCGTCTTGCGCGGCACCCCGAGGCGGGTCTGGATGTAGCCGAACTCGCGGTCGCCGTGTGCGGCCTGGTTCAGGTTCATGAAGTCCATGTCGATCTCGGCCCAGGGCAGGTCGATGTTCGCCTGGGTGTGCAGGTGCAGCAGCGGAGTCTGCAGCGCATCGAGTCCGGCGATCCACATCTTGGCCGGCGAGAAGGTGTGCATCCAGGCGATCACACCGATGCAGCTCGGGTCGCTGTTGGCTTCCAGGATCAGCTTGTGAATGGACTCGGAGTCGGTGAGCACCGGCTTCCAGACCACCTCGACACCGAGGTTGTCGGAGTCGTTGAGCTGGTCGACGATGGTGCGGGACTGGTCCACGACCTGCGCAACGGTCTCCGGACCGTAGAGGCCCTGGCTGCCGGTGAGGAACCAGACGTATGGCGTCGTTGTCATCTTGAGGTCCTTATCTCTGCCCGTAGGCGTTCTGGTAGCGGTCGAAGAGCGAGTCGATGTCGGACTGGGGAATGGGGAGCGGCTCCCCGAGCTGCCGGGCGATGTGCACGGTACGGGCCACTTCTTCGCACAGCACTGCAGCCTTGACGGCGGCCTTGGCGCTGGCACCGATGGTGAAGGGGCCATGGTTCTGCATCAGCACCGCCTTGGAGCGGTGGCCCGAAAGCGTCTTGACGATGCCCTGCCCGATCGAGTCGTCGCCGATCAGCGCGAACGGACCGATGGGGATCTCACCGCCGAACTCGTCCGCCATCATCGTCAGCACGCACGGAATCGGCTCACCTCGCGAGGCCCAGGCGGTCGCGTAGGTGGAGTGCGTGTGCACCACGCCGTGCACGTCAGGCATGTGCTTGTAGACGTAGGCGTGGGCTGCCGTGTCCGACGATGGTGCACGGTCGCCGTCGACCAGGTTGCCGTCGAGGTCGGTGACCACCATCAGCTCGGGCGTGAGCTCGTCATAGCTGACGCCCGAAGGCTTGATCACCAGCAGGTCCGCGCCAGGAACGCGGGCCGAGACGTTGCCGGCCGTCCACACGACCAGCTCGTTGCGCGGCAGCTCGGCGTGCAGGTCGCACACCTCGCGGCGTAGTTTCGCCACCACCTCGGTGATGTCGGCTGCGATACTCATGCCTGGGCTCCTTCGAGAGTGCGGACGGCTGCCTCAACCTGATACGCGCATGTTAACGCTCACATCGGCCGTCGGTCAACGTGCCGGCAGAAGAAATATGGAGTCTTACCCCTCTGAGCGGGACCCACCACGCCGGCCGGAGTCGGTGGGATGCTCCAGGTCATCGCGGGTGGTGCCGGCGGCCGAGGACGCCGGTGTCGACGGAGCGCCAGCCGACGGCGTCGCTGACGACGGAGCGTCTGTCGGGGTCCGGTCGTCCGGCACGCTGATCTTGCGGAACTGGTGGCGCATGCTGAGGAACAAAAACACCATCACCGCAGCCAGCACGATCGTAATGATCAGTGGCGTCCAGCCCGGTTTGACCACGTTCGGGTCAATCTCCAGCAGGGTCATACTCGCACTCTACTCAGGTTGCCATCTTGTGCCGCCACCGCAATCCCGGCGAACAGGTCGTCCTCGGGCAGCGACGTTTCCACCATGCTCTTGACCAGCTGGAAGTCCTCCGTCGGCCAGGCCTGCTTGTGGACCTCCAGCGGAACCGTGAACCACGCTCCCTCTGGGTCGATCTGGGTGGCGTGGGCAAGCAAGGCTTGATCCCGTACGTGGAAGTACTCCGCCGTGGGGACCCGGGTGGTCAGCCGCCGCTGATGCTCGGGGTCGGGTTGCCACTCCGCCAGCCGCTCCCGGTACGGCGACTCCAGGCCTCGGGCCTGCATCGCCTCGTCCAGAGCGACGATGCGGTCACGGTGGAAGGTGAACTGGTAGTAGAGCTTCAGCGGCTGCCAGGGCTCCCCCAGCTCGGGATACGCGTCCGGGTCGCCGGCGGCATCGAACGCCGCGACGCTGATCTGGTGGCACTTTATGTGGTCGGGGTGCGGATAGCCGCCGTTCTCGTCGTACGTGGTGACGACGTGCGGGCGGAACTCGCGGATCACCTTGACCAGCGGAGCAACCGCCTCTACCAGGTCAATCGTGGCGAAGCAGCCCTCCGGCAGCGGCGGCAGCGGCTCACCCTCGGGCAGCCCTGAATCCACGAAGCCCAGCCAGACCTGCTCGATGCCGAGAATCTCCCGCGCCCGGTCCATCTCCTGCCGCCGGATGTCGGCGATGTTGTCGAGGATGTCCGGACGGTCCATCGCCGGGTTCAGGATCGAGCCGCGCTCGCCACCGGTGCAGGTCGCCACCATCACCTTGACGCCTTCAGCGACGTACCGCGCCGTCGTCGCAGCGCCCTTGCTGGACTCGTCGTCGGGGTGCGCATGGACGTGCAGCAGTCGAAGGCTCTCGCCGGCCTGGTCCACGCGGACCGGCTCGACGCTGTGGTGCGGGTGGGTCATGGGGGACAATGTTGCCACGTCGGCCCGGCTGATGCCGACTCGTCCCCTGCCCCGAGAACTGACGACCAGTGCAGGACTGAGCACCTGTCGAGAACTGGGCACAATAGAGGGGTGAACGACACAGCCGAACGCCTGCGGCAGCGCTATCCGAAGTCTCGGGTGCCGCGCCCCGTGCTGATCAGCCTTATCGGCGTGCTGGCTGCAGTGTCGCTGGGATGGTTGATCTGGTCAGCCACGGTGCACTCCGCTCCGGCAGTCTCAGGTCGGGTTCTCGGCTACCAGGTGATCTCCGACACGCGGATCGACGTCACCATGACCGTCGACCGGCGGGACCCCTCGGTCCCGGTCAGCTGCTTGCTGGTCGCCCAGTCCACCGACTTCGACCGTGTCGCGGAGCAGCACGTCCCCGTCGCTGCCACCGCCGAGCGACTCGTCGATGTGACGATATCTCTCACGACCGTGCGCCGCGCGACCTCAGCCTCGGTCAAAGGGTGTAACCAGACAGGCTGACTTGCTAGGCTTTCCTGATGTCCGAAAATACCGCGCAAGCGATCTGGTTGACCCAAGAGGCGTACGACAAGCTCCAGGAGGAGCTGCACTACCTCTCCGGTGCCGGTCGCGCCGATATCACCGGAAAGATTGCGGCCGCCCGCGACGAAGGTGACCTGAAGGAGAACGGCGGGTACCACGCTGCCCGCGAGGAACAGGGTAAGCAGGAAGCCCGAATCCGGCAGCTGGCCGACATGCTGCGCCGGGCTCAGGTGGGCGAGGCGCCCGCCAATGCCGACGTTGTGGCCCCTGGCACGCAGGTCACTATCGCTTTTGATGGCGACGAGGCCGACACCGACACCTTCCTTCTCGGCTCCCGCGAGCTTCTCGGCCTCGACGAGGCTGTGGACGAGACCAACGTCTACAGCCCACAGTCCCCGCTGGGGGCGGCGATCCTCGGGAAGAAGAAGGGCGACTCAGTGAGCTACGACGCTCCGAACGGCCGCCCGATCAACGTCACCATCGTCGGCGTAGAGGTCTTCAAGGGCTGAGACCCCGACGGTCAAAGCGACTCCAGCAGTCGCTGAGCCTCGGCTGGCGTCAACGCCCCGGAGGCCACTTCGCTGAGCACCTGATCGCGCGTTAGTACGGTCGGCTCGGACTCCCCGGACAGTCCCAGCTTCTCCAGCAGCTGGGTGAACCGGAGGCGCGTGGTCGGGTAGGACACGCCCAGGTGCTTCTCGACCTCGCGCATGTTGCCGCGCGAGGTCAAGAAGACCCGCAGGATCTCCCTCTCCTTGTCGTCCAGGGCACAGAACTCGCACGGCGCAAAGATGCCGGCGAGCTCCGTACCGCAGGACCCGCAGCCCAGCCGGGTTACCGCCAGACGGTCACCGCACACCGGACAGTCCGCCGGTGCGCGGTGCTCGTCACTTCGCCGGTCGTGCGGACGGTACGCCCGGTCGGTCATTCCGACCCGGCCCCGGCCCTGGGCTCGGACCCGACCTTCACCTGGGCGTGACCCATCACGACCTCGACGTCCAGCTTGGCGCTGCCGTTGCCCATCACGACCTCGTCGCCGGCACCGGTGTGCCCACCAGACCAGCTGACCTTGCCGAGCTGGGACTCTCCGGTCACGGTGACGTTCGACTCGTCGGCCAGCTGGATGGACAGCGATCCGGACTCGGCCCGGATCCGGGAGCGGCCGGTGGTGAAAGCACCCTTGATGGTGGCCTGGCCAGCCTGGATCAGCGCATCCTCGATCTGGCCGACGTCGAGCAGCTTGGCTCCGCCAGCGGTGACCCGGATCTTGCCGAGGTGCGAGATGCCCTCGGTGCTGAGGCTTCCGGCGGTGACCTCAGCGTCGACCACGATGGCTGGGTTGACCCGAAGGAACAGCTCCTTGCCCAGGCCGAGCGACCGGATGTCGTCAAGACTCCGGGTCGCCCGCAGAATGCTGAAGCCGTCGAGCGAGGCGCCCATCTCGCCATCGCTGGAGATCTCCAGAACCGAGCCGTTGCGGCGGAGCACATGTGGCCCGTCCGCGGACACAGTGACCACCGCGGGCTCACCGACGACCCGGACCCGGCGGCCGACCGCCCGGATGGAGATCCGTTCGACCCCTCCGGTGTTCACCGGCTTGCTCCTGCCCCGTTCCGCTGCAGGGGCGTCGGAGGCCGTCCCCGTCGAGCTCGCAGGCTTGGTGTCCTTCGCATCGTTTGCGTCGTTGGAGCTTGCGGGTGCAAACGGCTCCGTGGTGTACGTGGCGTGCTGCGGACGGTCGGTCGCTTCGGCCCAGACGTCTTGAGGGCGGTCGTGGTCGGCGAGCTCGTCGTTGCTCGGCTCGGCAGCGGCCTCGTCCTCCGCTGGGGTAGCCGCGGAGTGTGGCTCGAAGAAGGTGCTGGACGGAGTCGAGGTCGACCGGGGTGCATCCATGGCGTCGATCCGGCGGGCCGCTTCAGCGGCGTCGATGCGACCTGCAGCGAGTTCCTGCAGGATCGTGCTCATTTCGGGTGAGGTGCTCATGCCCAGAATCTAAAACGATTTTTACAGATACGAAAGGTGTTGCTTCTATTTCAGGGGTGAGCCAGGGTGATGCCTGGATGCGGGGCCGAGTGCCAAGTTGCATGCAGAATGCAAGTACTTGTATGTTTGCCGTATGCAAACAAAGGCGGATCCCGTCGGAAGTGGATTGCGTACCCCCGAGGAGTCAGTGCTCAGTTCCCTGATGTCCATCGGTCGGCTGATGCGTCAGCGGGTTCACGGAGACAAGGTTGACCTGGGCACCTATGCACTGCTGAAGGCCCTGCACTCTCACGGCGCCATGCGCGTCACCGACCTCGCCGCCCTCGCCGGTCTCGACACCTCCACTGTCTCCCGTCACGTCCAGCAGCTGGACAAGGCCGGCCTGGTCGATCGCTCGGCACATCCCGACGACGGCCGCGCCCAGCAAGTGGCCCTCACCCCGCAGGGCCGAGGCCTGCTCGAGGAAAGCATCGCCCGTCGGCATCAGCTGCTGAGCGAGACCCTGGAGCACTGGGACCGCGACGACATCGAGGCCCTCGACAAACTTCTTGCCCGCTTCGTGGGCGATATCGAGCACATCACGGCAGAACTGGAGCAACACTGATGAGACAACCTGCGCCCCGGCGTGCCCTGGTCGAGGACACCCCGTCGAAGCAGCCGACCACGGCCAGCGCCCCGGCTCCTGCCGAAGGTGAGTTCCTGAGCCACAAGCAGATCCTGGTCGTGATGGGCGGCCTGATGGCCGGCATGTTTCTGGCTGCGCTCGACCAGAGCATCGTCGGCGTCGCGCTGCCGAAGATAACCTCAGAGCTCGGCGGGCTGGACAAGCTGTCCTGGGTGGTCACCGCGTACCTGCTGACCTCGACCGCCGCGACCCCGCTGTGGGGCAAGATCTCCGACCTGCTCGGCCGGCGCCCGGTCTACCAGGCCGCGATCGTGGTCTTCCTGGTCGGCTCGGTGATCTGCGGGTTCGCCCCGAACATCGAGGTAATGATCATCGGCCGGGCCATCCAGGGCCTTGGTGGTGGCGGCCTGATGTCGCTGGCGCTCGCGGTCATCGGTGACGTCATCCCGCCGCGAGAGCGTGGCAAGTACCAGGGTCTCTTCGGCGCTGTGTTCGGCGTCTCATCGGTCGCAGGTCCGCTGCTGGGCGGGCTGTTCACCGACCACCTCGGCTGGGAGTGGATCTTCTTCATCAACATCCCGATCGGCATCGTGGCACTGATCGTCACCTCGATGGCGCTGAAGCTGCACCACGTCAAACGGGAAGCCTCCGTCGACTACCTCGGCGCGGCCACCATCGTGGGTTCGGTCACCAGCTTGATCCTCTACCTCAGCTGGGCCGGCCCGGACGAAGGCTGGCTGTCCCCCCTCGGCGTCGGCCTGTTGGTTGCCACCGTCGTGCTGGGGGCGCTCTTCGTCTTCGTTGAGCACAGGGTTTCTGAGCCGATCATCCCGATGGAGCTGTTCAGCCACTGGACGTTCACCTCCAACATCATCTTCGCGATGATCATGGGTATCGGTATGTTCGGCGGCTTGATCTACCTGCCGATCTACCTCCAGGCCGTCAAGGGATTCAGTGCCACTGAGTCCGGCCTGGCCATGCTGCCGCTGGTCGGCGGCATGTTCGTCACCTCGATTGGCGGCGGTCAGATCATGTCGCGTACGGGCCGCTACAAGTGGATGCCCATCGCCGGGTCGCTGATTGTGGGCGGTGCCTTGTTCGCGCTGTCGAGGCTCGCGGTGGACACCGCGTACTCGGTGATCGCGCTGTATATGTTCGGCTTCGGTCTTGGCCTTGGTCTCACCATGCAGGTGGTCGTCACCGCCGTACAGAACTCGGTGGACCGGCGCCACATGGGTACCGCCACGGCATCGGTGACCTTCTTCCGTTCGATGGGCGGTGCGCTCGGCACGGCACTGTTCGGCGCGATCCTGAACACCCGGCTGGCGACACATTTGAGCGAGGTCATCCCGGCCGACGCGCAGGCCCAGCTGGGCGCAGCGACGGGGTCGGTGAACGACATCACCGCCATCCGGTCGCTGCCGGAGCCGGTCAAGACCTGGGTGTTGACCGCCTTCACCGAGTCGATGGACGACGTGTTCCTGATCGCGGTTCCGTTCATGGCGGTGGCGTTCGTGATCGCCCTGACCATGCGCGAGAAGCCGCTGGCCGGTCGCTCCGCGACACCCGGGGCCGAGCCCGCGAGCGAGTCGGAGGACGCGGCGCTCGCGCCGATGGCCCACTGACTCCTGTACCAGGGCGGGGCCCGTCCTCGCCCGGTGCGGCGCCGCCTGCATTAGGAAAATCCGCGGTACGGATGGCACATTGGTAAGGCGGACACGGGCCTACTGGCTGCCGACGGCGCCGTTGGGGCCCTCGCGCGAGGTCCGCTGGCGTACCCACGCCGCTTAGGAGAACTAGTCGGCCTGGTCGGCAACCAAAGGTCCACCGAGGGCGTAGGACCAATGGGAACCGGACAGCCGATCCGCCGGAAGCAGAGGACGTACATGCAGTCGGAGACACTTTTTCGCCGCCGCTTCGTGGTGCTCGGCGCAGTGGCGCTCGCGGCGGGCTTGGCCGGCTGCGGTGTGGTGCCCGCCAACCAGACCGGTTCGGCCCTGCCCGGATCGTCTGAGTCCCCTCACAGCAGTTCGACAAAGACGCCCAGCACGCCCTCACCGGCCGTGCCAACTCTGTTGATGACGCCGAATGTGGCGGACGGGGCGAAGAACGTTCAGGTCGACACCCTGGTCTTTGTACGGGCCAAGGCTGGCACGCTGTCGAAGGTGTCGCTGTCGCACAAGGGCAAGGACAAAGCCGGCAAGCCGCAGACCGTCACGGTCCCCGGTGAGCTGAGCAAGGACCGGACGAGCTGGACTGCGACCGGCCGGTTGGATCCGGCCGCTCGGTACCGGCTGGTGATGAGCGGCACCAACGCGGCGGACCGGGTCGAGTCGACCTCGGAGAGCACCTTCTCCACTCGGGCCCTGACCCTGGACCAGCAGACGTACCCCAGCCTGTTCCCGCTGACCGACACCACCGTCGGGGTCGGGATGCCGGTCGTCCTCACCTTCGATGTCCCGGTCACCGACCGCGCTGAGGTCGAGAAGCATCTCTCCGTCAGCTCGAGCCCGGCCCAACCGGGGAGCTGGCACTGGTACAGCGACACCGAGGTCCACTACCGGCCGAAGACGTACTGGAAGTCCGGTACCGCGGTCAAGGTGCAGGCTGACCTGAACGGGGTCAACGCCGGCGGCGGTATCTACGGGCAGAACTCGGCCAGCACGTCGTTCACGATCGGACGCTCGGTGGTGACCAAGGTGGACCTCTCCAGCAAGAAGGCCAAGGTGTACGTCGACGGCAGCCTGGCCCGGACGATTCCGGTCAGCGGCGGCAAGTCCGGGTTCATCTCCCGCAGCGGCTCGAAGCTGGTCATGGCCAAGCTGGAGCAAACCCGGATGGCGTCGGAGACGATCGGCATCTCGAAGAACTCCCCTGAGGCCTACGACCTCAAGGTGAAGTACGCGCTGCGGGTCACTTCCTCTGGAGAGTTTCTGCATGCGGCGCCATGGAACGGTGCGAACTTCGGCCGGGTGAACGCCAGCCATGGCTGCATCGGGATGAGCACGGCCGACGCCGAGTGGCTGTTCAACCAGGTAAAGATCGGCGACCCGGTGATCACCACCGGAACCGCACGCGGACTGGAGCAGGGCAACGGCTGGACTGACTGGGACATCTCCTACTCCCAGTACAAGAAGGGCTCCGCGCTCTGACGAACCTCCGGCACCGGCCCGGTCGTTCGGCCGTTAGGCCTGCCTCGGCGGGTCGACAGGCGGCTAGGCCGGCGCCGGAGTCTCGTCCGCCTGGACCACCGGGCTGTCGAGCGGGTGATCGTGGTACCGGGTAAGGCCCTGGACGAAAGTCTTGGCGAAGGCCAGCACCGGGATGGACACCAGGGCGCCGACGATGCCGGCGACGATGACCCCGATCGCGATCCCGATCAGGACAGCCAACGGGTGCAGCTTGACCGCGCGGCCCAGCAGGAACGGCTGCAGCACGTGGCCCTCCAGCTGCATCACCAAGATGATGCCGCCGAGCATGATCAACGCCTTGATCGGGCCGAGCGCGACCAGTGCGACGATGACGGCCAGGAAGCCGGACACGAACGCTCCGACGAGCGGGACGAAGGCGCCAAGGAAGACCAGCGCAGCCAGCGCCGGCGCAAGCGGGACACCGAGGATCAAGGCGACGATCAGCACACCGACTGCGTCCACCAGCGCGACCAGAATGGTGGCGCGGACGTACGCGACCAGTGACCTCCAGCCGCGCTGGGCGGCATAGTCGACCCGGTCGCGGGCGTGCCGCGGCACTGCCTTGAGCAGGAACGTGAAGATCCCGCGGCCGTCGTAGAGGAAGTAGAACAGCGCGAAGATCGCGATCGCGAACCCTGCCAGGAAGTGCCCGACCGACGCACCGATGTCCGCAGCATAACGGGCAATGGTGCTGCTGCTGTCGACCAGAAAGCTTTGTAGACGGTTGACGTACTCGTCGATCTGGCCGGGCTGGTAGCCGAACCGGCGGGTCAGCGGGCTGGTCTCGATGAAGTTGACCAACCGATCAAGGCCGGTGCTCACCTGGGTCGCCAAGGTTCCCGACTGGCTGACGATCTGGGTGATGATCAAGGTCACGGCTCCGCTGACCAGCACGAAGCCACCGATGACGGTGGCCGCCACCGCCAATCCACGCGGCATCCAGGTGCGCTTCAACGCATTGCACAGCGGGCTCAGCAGCGCGCACAACAAGATCGCCACCGAAAGCGGCACGATCACTTCGGACAGGTAGCGGCCGAGCCACCCCAGCCCCCACAACATCACGGCGATCACGATCAAACGCCAGGCCCAGCTCGCGCCGATCTGGAGGCCGCGGGGTACCGAGTTGTCGGACTCCGGCTGGGTGTTGATCCGTGCTGCGGGCGTGTCCGTGCCTCCGGGGATCACCTCAGCGGCCAGCAGGACGGTACGCGGATGGTCCAGCTCGGCGTCCCGGGCGGCGGCGGCGGCAGCGGCCCGCGCCTGAAGCGTGGTCAGCCGCGCTTTCATTCCGTCGATGATCTTCACAACAGCCTCCTTTGGTCCCCGCCTTACCCCGCACTCACCGTAACCAAGCGCGCAGTTCCTCGCGGGCGGCGCGCTGAGCCGCCCGGCCAGGGTGCACACTTGACCCGGTGAGCAGGGCGTTAAGGGTCGGTGGCTGGATGCGATCTCGCGTTCCCCTCCCCCGCGATGTCGTCGTACTCGGGCTGATCGCGTTCTGCGTTGCGGTGGGATTTGGGGTGCTGGTGCCGGTCCTGCCGGTCTTCGCCCGTAGCTTCGGCGTCGGCAACCTCGAGGTCGGCGCAGTGGTCTCGGTATTTGCGCTGATGCGCCTCGTGTCGAGCCCGTGGTGCGGCTGGATGATCTCGCTGGCCGGTGAGCGGGTGGTGCTGGCCACTGGCATCTTCATCGTCGCTATGTCCAGCGGCCTAGCCGGTATCGCCGCCAGCTATTCGCAACTGTTGCTGCTCCGCGGGATCGGCGGCATCGGGTCAGCCATGTTCACCGTCTCAGCCATGACCCTGCTGCTGGGCTCGGTCCCGGTGACCATCCGCGGCCGAGCCGCCGGCTTCTACCAAGGTGGATTCCTGATCGGCGGGATGGCCGGGCCCGCGGTCGGCGGGCTGTTGGCCGCCATCTCGATCACCGCGCCGTTCTTCTTCTACGCAGGAACGCTGGCAGTGGCGGGCGTTGTGGGCCTGGTGCTGCTTCGCGGCGGCGCTGACCGGATTCGGCACGGCGAGCAGGCGGCGCCGATCCCGTTCCGCCAGGTACTGCGGGACTCTCGGTACCAGGCCGCGTGCCTGTGCAACCTGGCGCAGGGCTGGAGCTCGTTTGGGGTACGCAGCTCCTTAGTACCGGTGCTGGTGGTCGAGGTGCTGCACCGGCCCACCTCCTGGACCGGGGCGGCGTTCGCGTGTGCCTCCGTGGCCCAGACCATTGCGGTGGGGCCGGCTGGCAGGTTCGTTGACACCGTCGGTCGCAAGCCGGCGATCGTGGGCGGTAGCGCGCTGGCCGCCGTATCGATCTTCGCGGTCCCGTTCGTACCCGATATCGGGTATCTGATCGTGGCCCTCTGTGCGTACGGGGTGGCATCGGCGTTCCTCGGCACCGCACCGGCCGCGTCGGTCGGTGACGCCGCCGGCGGGCGGGGCGGCACCGCCGTCGCGGTGTTCTCGATGTGCGCCGACGTCGGGGCCATCGTCGGTCCGCTGGTGGCTGGCCTGTTGGCCGACCGCGTCTCGTACCCGGTGGCCTTCGGGGTCGGCGCGGCTCTGCTGCTGACTGCGTCACTGTACGCATTGCGGATGCCGGGCGGGCCGCCGCACGCCTCCGACGACGTAGTCGCCGACCCTGGTTTCGAGCAGGAAGGAGCCCCGAGTGGTTCGACGCCCACTGACCGATCTGATCGCGGCTGACTGGGCGGAGGCGCTGTCGCCGGTTGCCGACACCGTCGCGGCGATGGGCGACTTCCTGCGCGCCGAGCTGGCGGCCGGCCGTGGATACCTTCCGGCCGGGGAGCACGTGCTGCGTGCGTTCAGTCGACCGCTGGCCGACGTCAAGGTGCTGATCGTGGGTCAGGACCCGTACCCCACGCCGGGCCATCCGGTCGGTCTGTCGTTCTCGGTCGCGCCCGACGTCCGGCCGATCCCGCGCAGCCTGACCAACATCTACGCCGAGCTGCGCGACGACCTCGGTATCGCACCCGCCGCCTCCGGCGACCTGTCCCCCTGGTTCGAGCAGGGCGTGCTGTTGCTGAACAGGGTCCTGACGGTCCAGCCAGGCAAGTCGGGGTCCCATCGCGGGCGCGGCTGGGAACAGGTCACCCAGTGCGCCATCGGGGCACTGGTCCACCGCGGCGGACCGCTGGTAGCGATCCTGTGGGGCCGCGACGCCCAAAGCCTGATCCCGATGCTCGGCGACGTCCCGTACATAGCCAGCGCCCACCCCTCCCCGCTCTCAGCCCGAAGCGGCTTCTTCGGCTCCCGTCCCTTCAGCCGCGCCAACGAAGTCCTCGTATCGGCCGGCACCACCCCCATCAACTGGACCATCCGCTGACTAGCCCCATCCTCCGCGCTTCTGGCGGCGTGTCGCAGCCGAGCTGACTACTCGGCGCGCCGGCAATCCCCGCGGATGGTCATTCTCCTGCGCTGGTTGGTCGGCGCGTCCGGCGGCGCTGACTACTGGGCGTCGAGCCTGGCGCGCGCCAGCACCTGGAAGTCCAGTAATGAGCCGGTCATGGTGGCGGCTAGGGCAGCTGACCGGCGTGTCGCCGTCTCGGCGGTGATGTGGGGGGAGTTCGTGGAATCGAGACAGCACAGTTCGAGCGCCGACATCGAGCATCGCGTCGCCAGCCGATCCAGCTGACCGCGAGCCGCCGGGTCCCGACCGGTCACTTCCGTACATCGCCAAGCCCCCAACACCGGTGTCGGAACGCGGCCGTTTGTTGCGCCCCCGCAATCAGCCGCGCCAACACCCCCTCGGAGCGAACGGCCGGCATTCATGAACCGAGAGCCTCCACGACTAGTCCCATCCTCCGGGCTCCGACCGGCGTGTCGCAGCACAGGCGACTACTCGGCGACACGGTTGGGGACGCGCTCGACGAGGTGAAGTCCAGTAATAAGCCACTCATGGTGGCGGGTACGGCTCCCGACCGGCGTGTCGACGACTTGGCGGCGATGAGGGGCGGGTTTATGGAATCCAACGGAAGGCAACCGCGGCGGGCGACCGTCACGCGGCGCGCCACGACCTCAACCGGCCTTCGGCAGCTGATCTCGAGCTATCCGCGGCGGGACGAGCAGCAGCGCGCCTTTCCGGCCTCGTCCGCTGCGCCAGGAGTCAGTGCCGCCGGGACCCGCCGACCAGGGGTCGGAGGAGGTGACCAGTCGCGGAAATTCGCGCGGAGCCAGTAGTCAGCAGCGCAGCGACACGCCGACCAGGGGGCGGAGGAGGTGACCAGTCGCGGGAAGTCGCCCGTGCGCCAGTAGTCAGTGCCGCCGGGACACGCCGGGTGGGAGGCGGAGGTACTGACTACTCGCGGGTCAGGCTAGGGCGTGGTCTAGGTCGGCGATGAGGTCTTCTACGTCTTCGATGCCAACGCTGAGGCGGATGAGGTCGGGTGATACCTCGAGCTCGGTACCGACAACCGAGGCGTGGGTCATCCGGCCGGGATGCTCAATCAGGGACTCGACCCCACCGAGGGACTCGCCCAGGATGAACAGCTTCGTCCGGGCGCAGACGTCGAGGGCTGCCTGCTCGCCGGCGGCGACCCGGAAGGTGACCATGCCGCCGAAGCGGCGCATCTGCCGCTTTGCCAGCTCGAAGCCCGGGTGCGAAGGGAGCCCGGGGTAGAGGGTCTGGCTGACCTTCGGGTGCCCGTCCAGGAACGCGGCTACCTGCTCGGCGTTGTCACTGTGCCGCTCCATCCTGACCGCCAATGTCTTCAGACCGCGGAGCACCAGCCAGGAGTCGAACGGGCTGGCCACCCCACCGATCGCGTTCTGATGGAACCTGAGCTGCTCGGCCAGCTCGTCGTCGTCGACCACGAGGGCACCGCCGATGACGTCGGAGTGGCCACCGCAGTACTTCGTCGTGGAGTGCACCACGATGTCGGCGCCCAGTGCCAGCGGCTGCTGCAGGTACGGCGACGCGAACGTGTTGTCTACGATCACCAGCGCACCCGCCGCATGCGCGATCTCCGCGACCCCGGCGATATCGACGACGTTCAGCAGCGGGTTCGTCGGAGTCTCGACCCAGACAGCCGTGGTGCGGCCCGGACGCACCGCGGCCTCGACCGTCTCCAGGTCGGTCAGGTGCGCAGTCGTCGCCTCGATGCCCCAGCGCTGATGGACCCGCGCGAACAGCCTGAACGTGCCGCCGTAGGCATCGTTGGGGATGACCAGGTGACTGCCCGGGCTGGCGATGGTACGCAGCAGCGTGTCCTCGGCGGCCAGGCCGCTGGCGAAGGCAAAGCCCCGGCTGCCGCCCTCCAGCGCCGCCATGCATTCCTCCAGGGCGGCGCGGGTCGGGTTCGCCGACCGGGAGTACTCGTAGCCGCCACGGATACCGCCGACCCCGTCCTGGGCAAACGTCGAGGTCGCATAGATCGGCGGAATCACCGCCCCGGTGGCGGGGTCGGGATCCTGGCCGGCGTGGATGGCCCGAGTGGAGAAGCCAGCGGAGTCGCTCATGGCCCGAGCGTATCGGCCGCCCGGGATGGAATGCAGTCGGCCGCGACGGCGTTGTGACCGGTGGCGTAGTTTCGTTCGAACACGTCAGAGAGGCACACTGAACCCATGCTGTTCTCCAAGCAGAAAGTCACCATGGTGGAGCCGGACCATGCGCTGCGCGGCCGAAAGAGCTCGGTCCTGCCGAGCCCCGTCTTCCACGAGATCTTCGGCATCCCGGTGCAGAGCGTCCCGGCTGGATCTGAGGTGGCCTATCTCGCGCTCGGCTGTTTCTGGGGCGCGGAGAAGCTCTACTGGCAGGCGCCGGGCGTGACGAACACCGCCGTCGGTTACGCGGGCGGGTTCACCCCCAACCCGACGTACGAGGAGGTCTGCAGCGCCCGTACCGGCCACACCGAGATCGTCAAGGTCAGCTACGACCCGGCCAAGACGAGCTTCGCGCAGCTGCTGAAGATCTTCTTCGAGAACCACGACCCAACCCAGGGCATGCGCCAGGGCAACGACGTCGGCACCCAGTACCGCTCCGCGATCTACACCACCTCGCCGGAGCAGGCCCAGGTAGCCGAGCAGGTGCTGGGCCAGTTCCAGACCGAGTTCGAGCGGTCGGGCTTCGGCCGGATCACCACCGAGGTGAAGCCGCTGCCGAACTTCTTCTACGCCGAGGACTACCACCAGCAGTACCTGGACAAGAACCCCTTCGGCTACTGCCCGGTGCACGCCACCGGAGTGACCTGCAACCCGAGCTGACCTGGTATTGCTCAGCACGCGGAAGCGCCGGCGTTCTCGCCGGCGCTTCTTGCCGTTCTGAGCACCGCCAGCCGGTCCGCCAGATAGGACCGAACCACCGGCCACAGGTTGTCCGGCTGGTGGCCCACCCCAGGTACGACGTCCAGCCGGCTCTGCACACCGGCGGCCTCAAGTGAGCGATGCAGGGTGTGAATCCGGTCCATCCGGGTAACGCCCGCCGGGTCGGGCCCGGACAGCCGAAGCGGGTCACCGGCCGGCCGCTGGATCACCGCCGGGTCGCGGTCGTCGTCGCCGATCACGAGCTGTACGGGGAGCCGGCGGAGAGCCGGAAGGTCCACGTCACAGCCGAAGCGGTCAACAACGTCGCCAATCCCGGCCCAGTAGCTGCGGCTGTGGTCGAGCGCGGTGACGGTACCCGGCGCCCCGATCGAGAGAGCCCACAGCCGTTCGGCGTGCAGCCACCCGAACCGGTGGGCGAACTGGCCGCCGCCAGAGAAGCCAACCAGCCCGAACCGCTGCTGGTTGAGCCCGTACGTGGTCGCCACCTCGGCCACCATCGCGGCCAGCAGCCGGTCGTACCGGAGGCTCCCCCACTCCAGCACTTTGTACCCAACTCCGCTGACGTCCCCATCCAGCCCCATCGGGAACAGTGGCGCGATCACCAGCACGTCGTGGTTGTCGCCGAACTCGATGAAGGCATCCCTGGTCGCCTCGACGTCACGGCCCGATCCGTGGACAGCCACCAGCACTGCCGTCGACGGGCTGATCTGAGCCGGCAGCGCCAAGGCGTACCCGAACCGCGGGTCGGTCCGGCTGGCCACCGCCGGCAGCACCCGCTCCTTGCTGGGAACCCTTACCAGAGCAGGGATCCCTTCATGATCATCAACCAATCCGGTACCGCTCCACCAGCCGGTCCATCGTCGCGTCCATCTTTGCGTCGACCTGCTGGCGGGACGGATCAGCGCTGAACCAGGCGACCGTTTCCGCGGCACCAACCACGTAAGGGATGACGGCCGTGTAGTCGGGCACCAGCGCCTTCACCTTGGCGTTGTCGAAGATCATCGAGTGCGCCTTGTCGCCCAGCAGACCGGCGCCCCACTCGGGATCCTCGGCGGCGATCGCGTCCGACGGTACGTGGACCATCCGCGGCTCCACGTCCAGCGCACTCGCGACAGCGGCGAAGATCTGGTTCCAGCTCAGCCACTCGTCGGAGGTGATGTGGAAGCTGTCCCCGATGGCGGCCGGCTGGCCCAGCAGGCCGACGAAGGCCCGGGCGAAGTCGGCGGTGTGAGTAAGGGTCCACAGTGACGTACCGTCCCCATGCACAACGACTTCCTGACCACGCAGCATCCGGGCAGCCACGGTCCAGCCACCGTCGAACGGCAACGAGGTGTGGTCGTAGGTGTGTGAGGGACGGACGATCGTGGCAGGGAAGCCGTGGTTGCGGTAGGCCTGCACCAGAATGTCCTCGCAGGCGATCTTGTCCCGCGAATACTGCCAGTACGGGTTTCGCAGCGGCGTCGACTCGACCACGGGCACCCGGCCGGGCGGCGTCTGGTAGGCCGAGGCGGAGCTGATGAAGACGTACTGATCGGTCCGGTCGCCGAACAGCTCCATCCGCGCCGACAGCTGGTCTGGGGTGAACGTGAGGAAGTCGGCTACTACGTCGAAGCGGCGGTTTCCCAGCACCGCCCGGATTCCGTCGGCGTCGGCGATGTCCCCGACCACGATCTCAGCCTCGGAGGGGATGGGCCGCTGGGTCGAGGACTTGCCGCGGTTCAGCACGCTCACCTGCCATCCGGCTTCGACGGCACGGCGGGTGCTCGCGGCACTGATGATGCCGGTGCCTCCGATGAACAACACTGATCTTGCAGTCATCTCTGCTCCTTCGACGAACCGGGGCGCGCCGGGATGTCCTCGGCCGCTGTGGACAGTGGACGTCAGCTGTTGGACTCCGGAACGACCAGCTCGCCCATCTCGGACCAGCCCTGTCCCGGCAGCTCGCCGTTGATGATCTCCGGCGTCCGCACCAGCAACGGCCGCATCAGCTCCATCGCCGCGCTGAAGTGGTCAGAGTTCACGTGGGCGACGGCGGCGTCTCCATCTGCGAACGCCTCGACCAGCACGAACTGGTTCGGGTCGTCCACGCTCACCGACCAGTCGAACCACAAGTTCCCTGGCTCGCTGCGGGTTGCCTGGGTGAAGTCGTCGACCCGGCTCAGCCAGTCGGCACTGACCTCAGGGCGTACCGGGAACTTGACCACGATGAAGATCATGAGCCCATCTAACTCGCCTCCCGAACGAGGTGGAAGACCGGTGTCGGTCTGCGAACCATGGGTGGTTGACTATCGCCAGGCTCCTCGGCGTTGAGAGCCGTCCCCACTAGATCAGAGCCCACTTGATCAGACACCGCCTGTTCGCCGCCCCGGAGGATTGATGTCCGACCCCACCACATCCCGCCGTCCCCGTGTCGCCATCGCGGGACTCAGCCTGGAGGCGTCTACCTTCTCACCTGCTCGGACCCGCATCCCGGACTTCCATCCGCAGCGGGGTGCCGAGATCCTGGCCAGCCGGCCGTTCTGGGCCGACGGCGGCGCACTGGCGGACGCGGCCGACTGGGTTCCGATCCTGCAGGGGCGGGCGATCCCCGGCGGTCCGGTGCCGGCCGAGGACTACGAGGCGCTCAAGGCGGAGATCCTGGACGGGCTACGATCCGCCGGCCACCTTGACGGGATGGTGTTCGACATCCACGGCGCCATGAGTGTCGTCGGCATGGATGACGCCGAAGGTGATCTTGCTGTCGCCATCCGCGAGGTGGTCGGGCCGGACGTCATCATCAGCACCGGAATGGATCTGCACGGCAACGTCTCCTGGCGGCTCGCCCACGCCCTGGATCTGTTGACCTGTTACCGGATGGCGCCGCACGAGGACGCGCTGGACACCAAGGAGCGTGCAGTACGCAACCTGCTGGCCCGATTGGCACTACCGCCGGACCAGCGGCGGCCGCTCAAGGCGTGGATCCCGATCCCGATCCTGCTGCCCGGCGAGAAGACCAGTACCCGGATTGAGCCAGCGAAGAGCCTGTACGCCATGGTGCCCCAAGCTGAAGCCGTCGACGGTGTGCTCGACGCGGCCATCTGGATCGGGTACGCGTGGGCGGACGAACCGCGGAACTGCTGCGTCGTGATGGTGACCGGTGACGATGAGGCCGTGATCACCGCCGAGGCGGAGCGGATCGCGTCCGAGGTGTGGCGGCGGCACGAGGAGTTCACCTTCGTCGCCCCGGCGGCATCGCTGCCGGAGTCCCTCGACGCCGCCTTCGCGAGCACTGCGCGCCCGTACTTCATCAGCGACTCCGGCGACAACCCCACGGCTGGCGGCGCGGGTGACGTGACCTGGACCTTGGCGGAGCTGCTGGCCGACCCGCGCCTGGCGGCACCTGAGGTGACCGCGCTCTACGCCTCCATCCCGGACGCCGAAGCGGTCGAGGCGTGCATCCGGGCCGGCGTCGGCGCCGAAGTCAGTCTCAAAGTTGGCGCCCGGGTGGACGCAGGACCGTCCGGTCCGGTGCAGCTGACCGGAACCGTGCGGCACATCACCGACGGGGACCCCGACGCGATCACCGAGGTCGTGGTCCAGGCCGGCGGGCTGCACGTGATCTTGACCCGATCCCGCAAGCCGTATCATCTCGAATCCGACTTCGTTCGGAACGGCCTCGACCCGCGTACCGCCGATATCGTCTTCGTCAAGATCGGCTACCTCGAGCCTGAGCTCTTCGCGCTCGCGGCGGACTGGATGCTGGCTCTGACCCCGGGCGGTGCTGACCAGGATCTGCTGCGGCTAGGCCATCACCGGATCGCGCGGCCGACGTACCCGTTCGACACCGGGCTGCTGGATCCAGACCTGAGGGCTCGGCTGGTCCCGATGGCGTCGACCGACTGCGAGAAGAACACGTTCCTCCAGCGCAGCGCCGGCTAGCGACTCCCTGCCATAAACGCCGCCAGTGGCTCGGGCCGGTCAACCGAGGGCATCCGCCGCGAAGGTGTTACAGGACTTGGGGTCCTTGGCGGTGAAACCCTGGCTCAGCCACTTCTGCCGCATCGCGGCCGATCCGTGCGTCCAGCTCTCCGGAGTGACCTGACCCTGCGTCTTGTTCTGGATCCGGTCGTCACCGACCGCCGCCGCGGCGTCCACCGCGCGGTCGAGATCGTCCTGGGACACCTCAGCGATCGGGCTGTTGGGGTCACTGGTGGCCGCGCCGAACCATACGCCGGCGTAGCAGTCGGCCTGCAGCTCGAGCCGTACCGCGGGCGACCTCGGCCCCTGCGACTGACCCCGAGCCTGCACGTCGGCCATGGTGCCGGTCAGCTGCTGGATGTGGTGGCCGAACTCGTGGGCGAGGACGTACGCCTCCGCCGCATCACCACCCTGCGCGCCCAGCTGGCTGGTCAGCTGGTCGAAGAAGCCGAGATCGAGGTAGACCGTGGTGTCCCCCGAGCAGTAGAACGGGCCGACCGCGGACGACGCGGTCCCGCAGCCCGTGGTCACCTGACCGGTAAACGTTTGAACCTCGATCTCCTGGTACCCCTGCGCCTTGCCGGCCCAGTAGCTCTGGATGGAGTTGGTGTACGCCACAAAACGGCAGTCGCGATCCTTGCTGATGTCGGAGCCCCGGGTGCACTGCGCGAATGGGTTGGTGGTTTCGTCGGCCGATCCCGCCTGGGTGTCGGCGCCAAGGATGTCGTTCGGGTTGACGCCGAAGAGCAGGGCCAAGATGAGGACCACGACGCCGGCGCCGCCACCCAGCGCGATCTTGCCGCCACTACGCCCACCTCGACCGCCCATCTGCGAGGGATCAAGCTGGGCCTGGTCGTTGTACTTCATCGCTGCCTCCGCATCGGTTTGCCGGATACCCGCGGGCCGAGCATATCCGTGCGCAGCTGGGTTACCCCGGACCTCGGCTGCCGGTCGCTCCTCGAGTGGAATAGCGGCAGCCGTACGCGTGTTGAGAGAGCGATAGTTGAATGCTAAATTATCAACCCCCAACACCAGGAGCCATCATGCAGTTCGGGATCTTCAGCGTCGGCGACGTCACCACCGATCCCACCAACGGGCGCACGCCGACCGAGCGCGAGCGGATCAAGGCCATGGTGGAGATCGCCTTGAAGGCCGAAGAGGTCGGGCTCGACGTGTTCGCCACCGGTGAGCACCATAACCCGCCATTCGTGCCGTCCTCCCCCACCACCATGCTGGGATTTATCGCGGCGCAGACCGAGAAGATCATTCTGTCCACCGCGACCACCCTGATCACCACCAACGACCCGGTGAAGATCGCCGAGGACTACGCGATGCTGCAGCATCTGGCCGATGGCCGCGTCGACTTGATGATGGGGCGCGGCAACACCGGCCCGGTGTATCCCTGGTTCGGTCAGGACATCCGCAACGGAATCGCGCTCGCCGTCGAGAACTACAACCTGCTTCATCGGCTGTGGCGGGAGGATGTCGTGGACTGGGAGGGTCAGTTCCGGACGCCGCTGCAGTCGTTCACCGCAACCCCGCGGCCGCTCGACGGCGTTCCCCCGTTCGTCTGGCACGGTTCGATCCGCAGCCCCGAGATCGCCGAGCAGGCCGCCTTCTATGGCGACGGCTTCTTCGCCAACCACATCTTCTGGCCGACCGACCACTTCCAGCGGCTGATCGAGTTCTACCGGACCCGGTTCGAGCACTACGGCCACGGCCGTGCCGACCAGGCCATTGTTGGGCTGGGCGGACAGGTCTTCATCAAGAAGAACTCCCAGGACGCCATCCGCGAGTTCCGGCCCTACTTCGACAACGCACCGGTGTACGGGCACGGTCCCTCGTTGGAGGACTTCAGTTCGCAGACGCCGCTGACCGTCGGCAGCCCGCAGGAGGTGATCGAGCGGACCCTGACCTTCCGCCAGCAGTTCGGCGACTACCAGCGCCAGCTCTTCCTCGCCGACCACGCCGGGCTCCCCTTGAAGACCGTGCTGGAGCAGCTCGACATCTTGGGTGAGGAGGTCATTCCGGTGCTGCGCAAGGAGTTCGACGCGCTACGTCCGGCCCACGTCCCGGACGGACCCACGCATGCCGCCCGGGTGGCACAGCAAGTCGAGACCGGCGACCTCGAGTCCCGCGACCCGGCTCAGCTTGACGCGGGCCTGGAGGTGACCTCGCGATGACAACCATCGTCGTGCTCACCGCCGGGATGTCCCAGCCGTCCTCGACCCGACTGCTCGCCGACCGGCTGGCTGAGGCCACCGGCCGGGTGCTGCGCAGCTCCGGTCACGAGCCGCGGGTCGAGGTGATCGAGCTCCGCGAGTACGCCCGCGACCTGGCCAACCACTTCGTCACCGGCTTCCCGAGCGCCTCGCTGAAGGCGGTCCTCGACGAGGTGAGCGACGCTGACGCGCTGATTGCGGTGACACCAATTTTCAGCGCCTCCTACAGCGGCTTGTTCAAAATGTTCTTCGATGTGCTGGATCCGGCCGCCCTTGTGGGCACCCCGGTGCTGATCGGGGCGACCGGCGGCAGTACCCGTCATTCGCTGGCCCTGGATCACGCCCTCCGACCGCTCTTCGCCTACCTGCGGGCAGTGGTGATGCCGACCGGCGTCTTCGCCGCCTCCGAGGACTGGGCGTCCGAGGGTGACCTTCGGACCCGCATCAACCGCGCAGCTGAGGAGCTCGCCGCCGCGCTCGGCGGGGTGCGCGCCACACCGGCACGGGCCGCCGATGCGTTCGCGGATGTCGTACCCTTTGAGCGGCTGCTCGCCGGTACGCACACGCGACGCAGCAAGGCCGAGTCCCGGCAGGTCGGCGACGGCACCGGCCAGATCTGAGGCGGAGATGAGCATCCAGGTGAGTGACAACGCTGAAGCGCATCGCTACGAGGCGGTGGAGGACGGCGCGGTGCTGGGCTTCGCCGCGTACCAGCTGGACGGCGGCCAGATCACCTTCACCCATACCGAGGTGGACCCGTCCCAGGAGGGACGTGGCATCGGCAGCACGCTGGTGCGCGCGGCCTTGGATGACGTCCGCACCCGGGGTCTCCGGGTCCGACCGCTGTGTCCGTTCGTCAAGGCGTGGATCGAGCGGCACCCGGACTACACGGACCTGGTCGGCTAGGGTCCGAACCTCGACCCGGCGACAGTTGCCGCCGACCCGGGAGGAGAGAGGCCCACGTGTTGCAGACCATCGCCATCCAGAACTACCGCTCGTTGCGCGAGCTGCGGTTGGACCTGGGTCGGCTGACGGTCGTCACCGGAGCCAACGGCACCGGTAAGTCAAGCCTGTACCGGGGACTTCGGCTGCTGGCCGACAGCGCCCGGGGCAACGTGGTTTCCTCACTGGCGCGTGAGGGTGGCCTCCAGTCGACACTGTGGGCCGGTCCTGCCGTGGTCGGCAAGGCGGTTCGGCGTGGCGAGCACGAGGTGCAGGGCACGGTACGGAAGGCCCCCGTCAGCCTGCAGATGGGGTTCGCCTCCGACGATTTCTCCTACCTGATCGACCTCGGCATCCCGCCGCGGGACGAACGGTCCGCCTTCAACGCCGATCCCGAGATCAAGCGCGAGCTGGTCTGGAGTGGTGAGGTGATGCGGCCGTCCTCGCTGCTGGTGAGGCGGGTGCGCCAATCGGTGCTGCTGCGAGACGACTCCCGCCGTTCGACGGAGTGGGTGGAGGCGACCAGCTCGATGCGCAGCTACGACAGCGTCCTCACTGAGCTGGTCGACCCTGTCCGGGCTCCAGAGCTGCTGGCCGTGCGTGAGCAGGTCCGCTCCTGGCGCTTCTACGACCACTTCCGCACCGACCCGGCCGCACCCGCCCGTCAGCCGCAGATCGGCACCCGGACGCCGGTGCTCGACTCTGACGGCCGGCACCTGGCGGCGGCTCTGCAGACCATTGTGGAGGTCGGTGACGTGTCGGCTCTGCAGACCACGATCACCGACGCGTTCGGCCGGTCGACGTTCGCGGTGACGGAGTCGAACGGTCGGTTTGACCTGAGCTTCTCCCAACACGGGCTGCTCCGGCCGCTGAACGGTGCCGAGCTTTCGGACGGGACGCTTCGCTACCTGCTGCTGGTGGCTGCGTTGCTCAGCCCCCGGCCGCCCGGCCTGATGGTGCTGAACGAGCCTGAGACGAGCCTGCACCCCGACCTGCTTGCGCCGCTGGCCCGGTTGATCGTGGCTGCCAGCGAACACACCCAGATAGTGGTTGTCTCCCATGCCACGGGCCTGGTCCACGAGCTGCAACGCGAACCCGAGGCGCGAGTCGTCGAGCTCGTCAAGGACTTCGGCGAGACTCGGGTCAGCGGGCTCGGTCCCTTGGAGAGTCCGCCGTGGAACTGGGGTCATCGCTGACCGTAACGGCAGGTCGGGTGAGCCACAGCCAGAACAGGCCGATCAGCGGTAGCACCAACGGCACGAAGCCGTACCCAATCCCGTAGTCGGACCAGACCGTGGCGCGCGGGAACGCTGTCCCGTCGAGCACGCTCAACGTACCGACGGAAAGCACGCCGACCAGCTCCACGCTGATGGCGATCCAGGCCAGACGTCGGGAAGTACGGGTTCCCAGAGCCAGGGTGATGGTGGCCACGATGTAGACGATCCCGGCCAGCGCGGACAGCAGGTACGCCAGCGGCGCCTCGGAGAACCTGGTGGCCAGCTGCACGCCGGCCCGGGCGGTTGCGGCGAGGGCGAACACCCCGTACACCATCACCAGTACCCGGCCCGGTCCGGAGCCGGTGCTGCGCGCTTGGTTCATCGCTTCAGGCACCGCCGGTCCAGAGCACCTGCAGTCGAAGCGTCATGGCCAGTACCGAGAACGCGGCCACTGCCAGCACCGTCCCGGAGAACCTGGTCCGCTCCGACAGCGCCCACAACCCCGCGACCGGAATCAGCAGCACGATCCCAATCAGGTAGCCGATGGTGGTTGCCAGCTCGTCCGGTCGGTCTCCCATCCCGATCCGCACCCCGGCAATAACGGTCTGCGCGATGACCACGAGCTCCACGACCGCGCCGAAACCGATCTGCGCGCGCCCGGGCGGCTTGTTCAACGACGCGGTCAGGATGCCCCATCCGGTGGCGACCAGTGCCAAACCCATGACGGCGTACGCCAGACCGTCGATCATGTTTCTCCGTTTCTGCCGCCGACCGACCCTCGGCAGCCCGGACCACCGTACTCGTCGCCGGTCCAAGTCCGGTCGAGACGGCGGACTACGCGGAAACCGACGTTCCTAGGACAGGACCCGCTGCGGTCCCGAGTTGACCGGCTGCAGCTGGTCCAGCACGTCCCCGAGCGTCTGCCACACCTCGACCACTCCCGGGCGTTTCTCCGGATCTGGGTCGAGGCAGGCGTGGATGAGCGACACGAAGCTGGCGGGGAGGCGGCGCCGCCAGCGGTTCAGTGGTGGCGCTGGTCGGTGGAGCTGGAGGTGGTGAACCTCGGCGAGGAGTGTTTCCTCGTCCTGGTCGAGTGGGTCGAAGGGGCGGATGTCGGTGGTGGCTTCGTAGAGGGTGACGCCGATCCCCCATACGTCGGTGGCGGCGGTGGTGGTGCCGCCGCGGGCTTGTTCGGGTGCCATGTACTCCTCGCTGCCGAGACCTTGCGGGACGGGTCCGGGTGGTCGGGCGAGGCTGAGGTCGATGAGTCGGGCGAGTCCGGTGTCGGCGATGATGTTGGAGGGCCGGATGTCGAGGTGGAGGTAGCCGGCGTTGTGCAGGTACCGGGTGGCCGCCGCGAGGTGGCGGCCGAGGTGGCACAGCTCGGCGACCGGGAGCCGGCGGGTCCGTTCGTCGAGCAGGTCGTCCAGGGTGGGGCCGGTGAGCAGCTCGGCGATCACGACGACGTCGGGCTCGGCGATGGTTTCGAAGCCGCGGAGCAGCATCGGGTGTTGCAGTGTCTGGAGCAGCCGCCCCTCGAGCAGCAGCCGGTTCCGGACCCGTTCCAGGTGGGCGCGGTCGGGTCGGATGGTCTTGGCGATGCAGTTGCAGAGCCGTTCGCTGCTGAACACCTCGTAGACGTCCAACGCCTCACCCCGGCGCAGATGCTCCACCACCTGGTAGCCGGGGGCGATGGCCGCCCCGGCGGCGAGGACGGGGACCTGGGCGTCGGTGTCGTGGTCGTCGTCGTTCTGGGTGGCGGCGGCGTTGGTCATGGGCCGACCGCGGCGGGGAGGTCGTTGTCGCCGGGTGTGAGGGTGGTGGGGGGTTCGATGGTGGCGCGGCGGGGGTGGGTGTCGTGGCGGTGCCGGGGGTGGGG
>JAOPXN010000031.1 GCA_025965155.1 Propionibacteriaceae bacterium | reverse complement strand
CCCGGCCGCCTCCGCCGGCAGCTGCCGGGTCGCCTGCGCGACCTTGCGGGCCTGCCAGCCGCGGACCTGCCCGGCCAGCACCCGACCCCACAGCAGCGGCAGCCGATGCCGCAGGTCCAACGCGTCGGCCATCTGCCTGGTCGCGGCGGCGGTGCTGGTGTGTTGCAGGGCGCCCAGCTCGGCGGCGGCGAACTCCCGCACCGCCGGCGTCCCCACCCCGCCGATCCGGCGGCACTCCTCCACCCCCGCGCCCACCCCGGACAGGGAGCAGCGCGGGTCGGACAGCTCAACACTGTGCAGGTCGGCCCAGTGCGCCGCCAGCACCAACAACACGGTCTCCGCCTCCACCTGGGCGCGGTAGCTGTCGGCCACCAGCGCCGCGACGGCACCACCCGACAACCCCGCCAACCCCGCCAAATCGAACATAGGTTCACATTAGACGCGCCCTCTGACAATTTGTCGGTGATGCGCTGGGACATCCAGAAGCCGTCTGATCTGGGCTGGCGGAGCGGCGGGACTATGGCTCCAGGCCGAGCCGATACACCGTCAGCGGGGCCGACACGTCGCGCAGTTCCCAGTGACTGGTCGCGGTGGGGTAGGCGCGGGTCGTGAACGGCGTGCCGTCGACGAAGCTCTCGATCATGCTGCCGTCGACCAGTACCCGGCCCGGTCCCGGCAGCTCAGCCACTGTCTGCTCGATCCGCCCGTCCACCAGCACCAGCGACAGTGGTCCCTCAGCGATCACCTCGAAGGAGATCTCCGACAGGGGCTCCTCTGCCTGCCAGCTGAGCTGGTCCTGCCGCAGAGCGGTGAGCTCGGCCGCGGGCTCGGAGATCAGCCGGTCGCCGTCGATAGTGAGTTCACGCGGAAAGGTGAGCGCGCCAGCCCAGCCGGCCGCCGCCACGTCGGCCTCGGTCCTGTCCTGTTCCCAGCCCCATCCCCACAGCAGAGTGCGGTCCGGAGTGGACAGGGCCTGCGGTGCATAGAAGGCTGGGCCTTCGTCCACTGTGCCACCGGACTCGGCTCTGAAAGTGAGCCCCGACTTGCTGCGCGTCAGGTCTCCAATCAGATATCGCACGCCGGCCAGCAGATGACTTCCGTCCACCCATTGCCACAACGACAGCAGCAGCACCCAACGACCATCGATCTGCACCAGGTTGGGGCACTCCCAGATATCGGCCGGTGCCACCTCCGCCGCCACCGGGTCGTCATAGGTCAGCAGCGGGCCCAGCTCGGTCCACGATGTCAGGTCATCGCAGGCGTACGCGAGCACCTGCGGCGAGCCTTCCTTCCGACCGGCGCCCTGCACGGCGTACCGGTGACCCTCGAAGGTGAACACAAACGGGTCGCGGACGTCGGTGATCGTCGGGTCCGCCGGTGGACCCATCTGCGCATCCTCGTCTTGCACCCACTCGAGCATCGACCGGTCGCTCCGCGCCAGGACCACCTGGGCGTTGTGCGCCTCATCGGGTACGGCGGTATAGACGGCGGTCGGTACCCCGTCGTCGTCAACCACGCTGCCCGACCAGCACCCGGCGTCGTCCACCTGGCCGGACCGAGGACGCAGAGCGATCGGCTCGTCACGCCAGTGCAGCAGGTCGTCTGAGCTGGCGTGGCCCCAGTGGATGCTTCCGTGGGTGGGGGCAGCAGGGTTGTACTGGAAGAAGACGTGATAGCGACCGTCGATCAGGCTGACCCCGTTGGGGTCATTGAGCCAACCGCGCGGCGGACGGATGTGGAGACTGGGGAAGGTCGGATCGACGTGCTCCGCTACTTCTGCGCTCATGAGGCTCGCTCCTGGGGGATCAGCGACCGCGGCAGTGGTCGAGGACGAAGACGATCAAGGACGGCCGAAACGCTACCGGTAGGATGTCGCCCCGTGGTGAGAGACCTCCGTGTTCTAGTTGTCGGCTCCGGCGGACGCGAGCACGCACTCGCGCTGGCGATCAGTCGCGACCCCGCCGTGGCTGACGTTCACGTGGCTCCCGGCAACCCCGGCACCCGTACCATCGCCACCAACCACTCGGTCGATCCGATGGACGCTGACGCGATCGCACAGCTGGCTATCAAGCTGAACATCGACCTCGTCGTGGTCGGCCCCGAGGCGCCGCTGGTGGCAGGCGTGGCGGATGCGGTCCGGGCTGCGGGAATCGCCTGCTTCGGCCCGACCGCCGCCGCCGCCCAGATCGAGGGCAGCAAGGCCTTTGCCAAGGACGTGATGGCGGCGGCTGGAGTGCCGACCGGGGACTCCCGCGTCTGTCGCACTGCGGAGGAGGTGGCTGCGGCTCTGGACGCCTTCGGTCCGCCCTACGTCGTCAAGGACGACGGGCTGGCCTCGGGTAAAGGCGTGGTCGTGACCGAGGACCGCCAGGCCGCACTCGAACATGCGGCGAACTGCCAGCAGGTGGTGATCGAGGAGTATCTGGACGGTCCCGAGGTCAGCCTGTTTGCGATTACCGACGGTACGACGGTGCTGCCGCTGCAGCCGGCGCAGGACTTCAAACGCGTCGGTGACGGCGACATCGGCCCCAACACCGGAGGGATGGGGGCCTACACGCCGCTGCCATGGGCGCCGGACGACCTAGTCGGCGAAGTGCAGCGCAACGTCCTGCAACCGACCGTCGATGAGATGAAGCGCCGTGGCACCCCGTTCGCGGGTCTGCTGTACGCCGGGCTGGCGCTGACCAGCCGGGGCGTGAAGGTGATCGAGTTCAACGCCCGCTTCGGTGACCCGGAGACTCAGGCGCTGCTGGCCCGGCTGCAGACGCCGCTCGGCCAGCTGCTCCACGCGGCCGCCACCGGTCAGCTGGCTGCTCAGCCGGCGCTGGCCTGGGCCGAGGGGGCCGCAGTCGCTGTGGTGCTGGGTGCGGAGGGGTACCCGCAGGATCCAGTGATCGGTGCCGTGATCCACGGCGCCGACGGGCCGTTGGCCGATGGCGCCCACATCATCCAGGCAGGTACTGCACTCGACGACCAGGGCAGGCTGCTGAGCGCCGGCGGCCGCGTCCTCGCAGTCGTCGGCACTGGTGCTGATCTTGCTGCGGCCCGCAACGCCGCGTATGCGTCGATTGCGCAGATCCGCCTTTCAGGTTCCTTCTACCGCAGCGATATCGCCCAGGTCGCCGCCGAGAGTGCAGGCAGTTGATCATGGTTGTGCCTAACGTCCTCGCCAACCGGTACGCCTCGCAGGAGATGCGTGCGATCTGGTCGCCGGAGAACAAGATCATCGCTGAGCGGCGACTCTGGATCGCCGTGCTCGCCGCGCAACGCGACCTCGGTGTCGACTTCGGTGGTGCCGACCCGGACACGGTGATCAAGGCCTACGAGTCGGTGATCAACACCGTCGACCTGGCCAGCATCGCCGCCCGGGAGCGGATCACCCGCCACGACGTGAAGGCAAGGATCGAGGAGTTCAACGCCCTCGCCGGATACGAGCACGTCCACAAGGGCATGACCAGCCGCGACCTCACCGAGAACGTCGAGCAGCTGCAGGTCATCTCCTCCCTCGGTGTGATCCGAAACCGGATCGTCGCAACGCTGGTGCGACTGGGTCAGCTGGCCACCGAGTACGCCGACACTGCCATCGCCGGCCGCTCCCACAACGTCGCCGCGCAGATCACCACCCTGGGCAAACGCTTCGCCACCGCGGCCGACGAGCTGCTCCTGTCCTACGCCCGGGTCGAGGACCTGATCGGCCGGTACCCGCTGCGTGGCATCAAGGGCCCGGTCGGGACGAGCCAGGACATGCTCGACCTCGTGGGAGGGGACCGCACCAAGCTTGCCCAGCTGGAGCAGCGAATCGCCGCCCACCTCGGCGTCTCACAGGTATTCACCAGCACCGGCCAGGTCTATCCGCGTTCCCTCGACTACGACGTCGTGACAGCCCTGGCCCAGGTCAGCGCCGCGCCCTCCAACGTGGCCACCAGCATCCGGCTGATGGCCGGGCACGAGCTGGTCACCGAGGGCTTCAGGCCCGGCCAGGTGGGGTCCAGCGCGATGCCGCACAAGATGAACACCCGTTCTTGTGAACGGGTGAACGGTCTGGCGGTGATCATCCGCGGCTACGTCTCGATGGTGGGCGAGCTGGCCGGCGACCAGTGGAACGAGGGTGATGTCTCCTGCTCCGTGGTCCGCCGGGTCGCGCTGCCGGATGCCTTCTTCGCCCTGGACGGGCTGTTCGAGACGTTCCTGTCGGTGCTGAACGACTTCGGCGCCTTTCCAGCCGTGATCAATGCCGAGCTACGCCGCTATCTGCCGTTCCTCACCACCACCAAGGTGCTGATGGCCGCGGTCCGCAAGGGGGTCGGACGGGAGAGTGCGCACGAGGCGATCAAGGAGCACGCGGTCGCAGTCGCGTTGGAGATGCGGGAAACCGGACGCAGCGACAACGACCTCTTTGCCCGGCTGGCCGCCGACGAGCGGTTGGGGTTGAGCCGCGCCGAGCTGGACGATCTTGTCACCTCGCCGCTGGAGTTGACCGGTACCGCCGGACACCAGATCGAAGTGATCACGACGCAGATCGAGGCGCTTGCTGCGGCACATCCGGAGGCCGCTGCGTACGTCCCCGGTGAGGTCCTCTGACCTTCGGCGGGCATCGTTTCGTCGGCACCGCTGGATTTTTCGGCGCTCTTGATACGGGACCGCGTTATCCGCAAAGGTTGTGTGATGACTACCACTCGCTCCGCCTGCCGGTGTTACAGTCGCGCTGTTGGGTATGACATGGTTGTCAACAGCTGTGGGAAACCTTCTGCACGGCGCATAAGTCCGTTCGGCGATTTACCTAGGCAGTGACCTGCGGTGGTCAGGACCGCTAACAAACTGCCGGCTCGGGGGAGTAGACCATGCGTAAGCCTGCCGCCATTTTCGCTGCTGCGGCCGTGATCGTTACCGCCATCAGCGCGGGTCTGTCAGTCCAGCCCGCCGCCGCGTTGTCGCCCGGTGTGGCGTTCAACGCCGAGAACCTGCCCACCTGGCAGGCCAACGGCGTCGTCTGGTCGATCGGCCAGTCCCGCGGCAAGGTGTTCGCGGGAGGTACGTTCACCCAGATCCGACCGCCGTCCGGCGGGACTGGCGCAGTGCAGAACCGGAGCGCCTTGGCAATCTTCGACGCCGAGACCGGCAACCCCGACAGCTGCCAGCTCAACGTCACCCTGAGCGGGGGCACCCCGACGGTACGGTCGGTGGTCACCTCCGCGGACGGCGCCACTGTCTACATCGGTGGTAACTTCAGCAACGTCGGCGGCGTCGGTGTCAGCCGTGTCGCCGCCCTTGACGTCGGCTCCTGCAAGGTTAAGCCGCTACGGGTCAGCGGAGTCTCGTCCATGGTGTACGCGATGGCCGTGTCGGGCAACACGCTTTACCTGGGCGGCGCCTTCAACAGCGTCGGCGGGCAGGTTCGACGCCAGTTCGCCGCCGTGAACGCAACCACGGGAGCGTTGCTGCCCTTCGTAGCCAACGCCGGGCTGGTGAACCGTCCGACGACCGCTACCGCCGATGGCCGCGCACTGGCGGTGTCACCGGACGGGACCAAGGTGGCGCTGGGCGGGGAGTTCGACACCATCAACGGCCAGGACTCACACTCGATCGCCGTCGTCAGCGCCACTAACACCAGCGCGACCGGGGCCAATGTCCGCAACTACCCCGCTGGCTTTATCCACCGCGACTCGATCACCAAGACGCTGCACACCAACGGCAACACCCTCTACGGCGGGAACGAAGGCACCGGGGCCGGGGTCTTCGACGGCCGGTTCGCCATCGACTGGGGAACTTTGAACCAGAAGTGGCGCGACACCTGCCTTGGCGCGACCCAGGCGGTGCTGGTCTACAAGGACACCTTGTACGCCGCCAGCCATGCGCACGACTGCTCGAGCATGAACGCGTTCCAGAACGGTTCCCGCAACTACTTCACCGCCCAGAGCACCACCAACGCGGCGCTGTACCAGTGGTTCCCCCGCGCCAACGACGGGATCGGTGAAGGCCTCGGGCCGCGGGCCCTGACGGTGGCGACCGGCAGGACGACCGGCAAGAACTACCTTTGGTCCGCCGGTGAGTTCACCCAGATCAACGGGGCCGCACAGCAGAGTCTGACCAGGTTCGGTCCCGACGACACCAAGAACCCGCCCACCCCGGCCGCCTCCGCAGAGGCGCTGACCTCCGGTGCGATCCAGGTCAGGTTCCGCACCGTGGTCGACCCCGACGACAGCGACCTCACCTACAGCGTCTTCCGCAACGGCTCCGCAACACCGATCTGGACCAGTAAGGCCAAGTCGATGTGGTGGACCCGGCCGCAGGTCACGTTCGTGGACGCCACCGTCAATGCCGGTACCAGCTACAGCTACCGGGTGCGGGTCAGCGACGGCCGTAACACCAGCGGTCTGTCCGGGGCAGCGGCGGCTACAGCGCGGACTCGGCCCACCGACTACCCGTCGACAGTGATCGCCGACGGCGCCCAGTTCTACTGGCGTTACGACGAGGCGTCTGGGGCCTGGATCCAGGACCGGTCCCGCGCGACCACCACAGGCAAGAACGGCCTCGCGCTGATGGGCGTGACAAGGGGCGTCGTTGGTGCCATCACCAACGACCCGAGCAAGGCCGCCGGCTTCGACGGGGTGGACGACTACATCTGGAACGACCAGTACGCGCCCGCCCCCTCGACGTACTCGATCGAGACCTGGTTCAAGACCAACACCACCAGCGGCGGCAAGATCATTGGCTACGGCAACGGACGCCCGCGGACGGACAACGGCGCCACCACTCTCAGCGGCCGCTACGACCGCCACGTCTACATGGACAACACTGGTCGCCTCAACTTCGGCGTCTACTCCGGCGGTACCAAGATGGTTCGCTCGGGCGCTGCCTACAACGACAACCGTTGGCATCACCTGGTGGCGACCCAGGGTGCCGGCGGCATGAACCTGTACGTCGACGGTGTCTCAGTGGGCAGCAACGCGGTCAGCACCGCGCAGTCCTTCTACGGGGTGTGGCACGTCGGGGGCGACAAGCTGACGGGTTGGCCGAACCGCCCGACCAGCGACATGTTCAAGGGCACCATCGACGAGACAGCTGTCTACGGCACGGTCCTGACGGCAACCCAGGTGGCCAACCACTTCAGCCGTGGTGGCAAGGGCGCCGGTGGCTGACCCCCGGACGCCGATCGGGGGACTGGGCACAACGTAACGCTGGCCCCCTCGCCGCCGTAGCGACGAAAGGGCCAGCAGCGACTGGGTCGCGGCTTGGGGATCAGTACTTCTCGGCCGGCATCAAGATCCATCCAGCGATGTAGATCAGGATCTGGGGGCCGGGGAGGAGGAGGCTTAAGACGAACGCGATCCGAACGATGGTGGGGCTGATACCGAACCGCCGAGCGATGCCAGAGCAGACCCCGGCAATGATCCGGTCGGATCTCGGGCGGACCAGTGAGTTCATAGCGGGTGTCCTTTCAAGACGAGGTGCGTTACCTCCACTGTGCACCATCGGGGGCGGGCCAGCGCGGGTTGCGCTGGGTGGACCGGGGCTGGCTCAGGGCCGAACCGGGGGCGCACCCGTACGTGTGGGTCGGCGTCCTCGGTGCTGGCAGGATGGTGCTGCCTCCGCCGCTGCGCAGAGGGCTCTGGACGTCGAGATATGAGCTGAGGATATGTACGAGAACCAGTTGGACCTGCCGCTGATCCACACCGGCAAGGTGCGGGAGCTGTACGCGGTGGACGACGAGCGGCTGCTGATGGTGGCCACCGACAACATCTCCGCCTTCGACCATGTGTTGGCCAGCCACATCCCGGACAAGGGCAAGATCTTGAACCAGCTGTCGCTGTGGTGGTTCCAGCAGCTCGGCATGGTGGTGGACAACCACGTCCTTTCCACGGAGGTGCCCGACGCGGTGGCCGGCCGCGCAGTGATCTGTGAACGGCTGGAAATGATCGGCATCGAGTGCGTTGCCCGCGGCTACCTGACCGGCTCCGGCTGGGTGGAGTACCAGCAGTCCGGCACTGTCTGCGGGATCGAGCTGCCCCCCGGACTGGTGGACGGGTCGCGGCTTCCCGAGCCGATCTTCACTCCCGCAACGAAGGCCGCGGTAGGGGAGCACGACCAGAACGTCTCCTACGACGTCGTAGTGGGAATGATCGGCCCCGAGCTGGCCGCCGTGATCCGGGACCTGACGCTGACCGTCTACGCCAAGGCCGAAGGCATCGCTCGGGACCGCGGCATCGTTCTGGCCGACACCAAGTTCGAGTTCGGCCGGCGCGGCGACCAGACGGTGATTTTGGCGGATGAAGTGCTGACACCCGACTCGTCCCGGTTCTGGGACGCGGCAACCTGGGCGCCGGGCGGCAGCCTGGACTCCTTCGACAAGCAGTACGTCCGCAACTGGCTGCTCCGGGAGTCCGGTTGGGACAAGGACGACCAGCACGCCGGTCCACCGCCACCGCTGCCGGCGGACGTGATCGCCGCTACCCGGGCGCGGTATGTCGAGGCCTATGAACGGCTGACCGGGACGCTGTTCGTCCCTTGAGACAGTGCCCACCGGCGTAGCCGGATCCGGGCGGCCTCCGGCGCGCCGGATAGGATCAGGCCCATGGCGCGAGTAGTAGTCGATGTGATGCCCAAGCCGGAGATCTTGGACCCGCAGGGCAAGGCGGTGACGGGTGCGCTCGGCCGACTGGGCTTCTCCGGGATGGCGGTCAGGCAGGGCAAACGGTTCGAGATCGAGGTCGACGGTGAGGTAACGGACGAGCGGCTGGAGCAGGTTCGGCAGGCTGCCGAGATGCTGCTCGCCAATACCGTGATCGAGAGCTTCGACGTACGGGTCGAGACCCCCATCGAACAGGCTACGTTCTGATGGCACCACGGATCGGGGTAGTGACATTCCCCGGCTCACTGGACGACTCCGACGCGCTCCGCGCGGTCCGTCTGGCTGGTGCCGAGCCAGTGCCGCTGTGGCATGCCAATGACACCCTGGACGGCGTCTCTGCGGTCATCCTGCCAGGCGGGTTCTCCTACGGGGACTACCTGCGCTGTGGTGCGATCTCGCGGTTCTCGCCGGTGATGGACGAACTGATCAAGGCCGCCGGCGCCGGGATGCCGGTACTCGGCATCTGCAACGGCTTCCAGATCCTCTGCGAGGCGCACCTGCTGCCGGGCGCGCTGATCCGCAACGACGTCCGCACCTTCGTCTGCAAGGACCAGGCGATGCGGGTGGAATCCGTGGACACCCCCTGGAGCTCGCATTTCGAGCAGGGCCAGGAGATCACCATCGTGCTGAAGAACGGTGAGGGTGGCTACGTAGCCGACCAAGGCACCCTGGACCGGCTGGAGGGTGAGGGCCGGGTCGTCTTCCGCTACCTCCATGGCAACCCGAACGGGTCCTACCGGGACATCGCTGGCATCTCCAACGAGCGTGGCAACGTGGTCGGTTTGATGCCGCACCCCGAACACAACGTCGACCCGCTGACCGGCCCGTCACTGGACGGAACTGCGTTCTTTACCAGCGTGCTGGACTTTCTGACCGCCAAGGTGTGAGCGCCGCCCCCGCATGGCTCGAGCCGTGATGAGGCCGTCCCGAGGGCGATCGCCCCTGGGCTGGGGCTGGATCGCGGCGCTCGTCGCGCTGGCCGCGGTGTTCGTCGGGCTTCGGCTCGTGCACTCCCAGCCCGATCCGCCGGTCCCCTCAGTCTCGACCGCGTCCCGGGTGGTGGTGGTCGGCGTCGCCGGCCGGTACGCCCCCACGCAGACCGATCAAGCGGTCTTGTCCGCTCATGCCGACGACGCCCAGCTCGGAGCGGTCGCGATCCGGCCGCGCTACGTCGGGGACTGCGCCGCCGCCGGCTGGATGACCATCGGAGCGGGTCGCCGGACCTCGGTGTCCTCGCACTGCGCACCCCAGGTCAGCGACCAGAAAGTTCTCGGTTGGGCCGACTACCTGGCTGCCGCGGCCGCCAACTCCGGTGACGCGCACCCGGGCACCCTGGCCTCACTGGTCTCCGGTTGTGTGGAGGCGGTCGGCCCGGGGGCGGCGCTGTCGGCTGCTGGTCCGGACGGCACCCTGGCCCGGTACCGGACCCCGGAGCAGTTCCAGAGCGACCGGTTCGCCACGTCCTGCCCGATCACCCTGGTCGACGCAGGGACCGCGACAGATGCGGTGATCGCCGCTGTCGCGCAGCGGGCCGACACCAGCCTGATCGTGACCGGGATCGGGCCACCCGCGGGCTCGGACAACCCCGCTCTGCAGGTGATCTACCGGCTGGGCGCCACACCGCCTGGCTGGCTGACCTCGGCAAGCACTCGCCGGGTGGGCGTAGTCACCTTGACCGACCTCACTCGGACCCTGATCGCGTTCGACCAGCGGGGCCCGTCGACCGACATTCCCGTCGACGGAGCCGTGTTCCAGGTCGAGCCGGCCTCGATCACCCTGCCGGACTACCAGCGGCATCTTCGGTCGGTCGCCGCCCTGTCCGATGCGGCCCCGAACGGCTACCTGGCGCTGGGTGTCGGTGGGGCCGTGCTCTTCGTCATCATGATCGTCGGCATACTGCGCCGGCGGTTCACCGCACCCCGGCTGATCCTGATCTTCGGCACGACCCTCGGCTCGGCCATGATGCTGACCGGCGCCGTGCCCTGGCAGGACTCCGCCGAGCCGGCCAGCCTGCTGGCGGTGGCGATTGCGGTCTGGTCGGTAGCGCTGATGTCGGCCAGCCTCCGGCTCAGTCGGTGGCTCGCGGTCCCACCGGAGATCGTCGCCGCCGGACTGACCGTCGCTGCCTTCACCGTTGATGCCGCGCTGGGTGGGGCGCTGCAGCCCGGCTCGATGCTGAACTCGCGGCCCATCTTCGCGCTGCGGTGGTACGGCTTCGGCAACGTCACTTTCGCCGTCTACGCCGCTGCAGGGCTGACGCTGGCAGGCTATGTTGCGCACCGGTTCCTGGCCCAGGGACGCCGCGGCGCCGCCGTGGTGGCCGCGGCGCTGATCGGCGGCGGGATCATCATCTGCGAGGGCTGGCCGTCGATGGGCACCGATTTCGGCGGTGTCATCGCGCTGACCCCGCCGGTGCTCTGGCTACTGCTGAAACTGTCCCGGGTACGGGTCACCGGACCGAAACTGCTGGCGGTGGCTGCCGGGGCGGTCGCCGCCATAGCCGCGATCTCGCTGCTGGACTGGCGACGGGGCGCCGGCCAGCGCAGCCACCTGGGCGACTTCGTCCAGCGCATCCTCGACGGCGACGCCGGCGATGTGGTCATCCGCAAGGCTGTTGCCTCAGCGCAGACAATCCTCAGCCCACTCGGCATCGGCTCGCTGCTGATCGGTGCGGTGCTGTGGGTGCTGATGTTCCGGTTCGTGCTGCCGGTGCTGGAGTCCGAGTTCAGCACGCTCCGTACGGTGGCGCAGGCAGCGCTGGCGACCGCGGTGCTGGGAACGCTGCTCAACGACGGCGGCGTCAGCGTCTGGCTGACTCTGACGTCGGTGTTCAGCGTGACCGTCGCCTCGCTGTGGATCGGCCGTGCTGTCAGGGACGGACACCTGTCGCTCGCTCTCAAAGACGGACACCGTCCTAGCGCGACTTCCCAGCACAGGTAGCGTTGCCCCGTGGCGGACACAGTCGACAATGCATTGAAGACCCCTGACCTCGGGCAGCCGTGGGCGGAGCTGGGGCTGAAGCCCGACGAGTATGAGCGGATCCGGGAGATCCTGGGCCGTCGGCCCACGTCCTCGGAGCTGGCCATGTACTCGGTGATGTGGTCGGAGCACTGCTCGTACAAGTCCTCGAAGGTGCACCTGCGCAAGTTCAGCGAGCTGAGCCAGGAGACGCCGATCGGCAAGCTGCTAGCCGGCATTGGCGAGAACGCCGGCGTCATCGACGTGGGCCAGGGCTACGCGGTCACCTTCAAGATCGAGTCTCACAACCATCCGAGCTACGTCGAGCCGTACCAGGGTGCCGCAACCGGCGTCGGCGGCATCGTCCGCGACATCCTGGCGATGGGCGCGCGGCCGATCGGCGTGATGGACCCGCTGCGGTTCGGCCCGTTGGACGCCCCCGACACTGCGCGCGTCCTCCCCGGAGTGGTAGCCGGGGTCGGTGGCTACGGCAACTGCCTGGGCCTGCCCAACATCGGCGGTGAGGTCGTCTTCGACAAGACCTACCTGGGCAACCCGCTGGTCAACGCGCTCTGCGTCGGGGTGCTGCGGCATGAGGACCTGCACCTCGCCCACGCAACCGGAGCAGGCAACAAGGTCATCTTGTACGGGGCTGCTACCGGCGGCGACGGGATCGGCGGCGTCAGCGTGCTGGCCAGCGAGACCTTCGACGCGGACGGGCCGGCCAAGCGGCCCAGCGTCCAGGTCGGCGACCCGTTCATGGAGAAGCTGCTGATCGAGTGCACCCTGGAGATCTTCCAGGCCGGCATCGTCAGCGGCATCCAGGATCTGGGCGGAGCAGGGCTGAGCTGCGCCACCTCCGAGCTCGCCAGCGCCGGTGACGGCGGCATGCATGTGGATCTCGACCTCGTCCCGCTGCGGGACTCCACGCTGAGCCCTGAAGAGATCTTGATGAGCGAGTCGCAGGAACGGATGATGGCGGTGGTCGAGCCGCACAACGTCGATGCCTTCATGAAGATCTGCGAGAAGTGGGACGTGCTGGCTACCGTCGTCGGTGAGGTGACAGACGGCGACCGGCTGCTGATCGACTGGCACGGCGAGACCGTGGTGGACGTGCCACCGCGCACGGTGGCCCACGAGGGCCCGGTCTACAACCGGCCCTACGCCCGGCCGGACTGGCAGGACCGGGTGCAGAGTGACACGCCGGAATCGCTGGCCCGTCCGAGCTCGGGTGCCGAGCTAGCCCAGACCGTGCTTGCGATGGTCGCGTCCCCGAACCTGTGTGACAAGTCGTGGGTGACCAACCAGTACGACCGCTACGTGCGCGGGAACTCGGTGCTGGCGCAGCCCGAGGATGCTGGCATGCTGCGGATCGATGAGGAGACCCAGCTGGGAGTCGCGCTGGCTACCGACTGCAACGGCCGGTTCGCCTACCTCGACCCGTACGCCGGCGCGCAGCTCGCTTTGGCGGAGGCCTACCGCAACGTCGCTGTCAGCGGCGCCCGGCCGGTCGCCATCAGCGACTGCCTCAACTTCGGCTCGCCGGAGGACCCTTCGGTGATGTGGCAGTTCACCGAGGCCATCCGTGGCCTGGTCGACGGCTGCAAGGCGCTGGGGACGCCGGTCACCGGCGGCAACGTCAGCTTCTACAACCAGACGGCGGAGACAGCCATCCTGCCCACCCCGGTGGTTGGCGTGCTCGGAGTGATCGACGACGTGACCAAGCGGACGCCGATCGGTTTTGCCACCGAAGGGGACGAGGTGTGGCTGCTGGGTGACACCCGTGACGAGCTGGCCGGGTCGGCCTGGGCCGAGGTGGCCCATGACCATCTCGGCGGTCTGCCGCCTACTGTTGACCTTGATCACGAGCAGCGGCTGGCCACGACCATGATCACCGGAGCTGCAGCCGGTCTGTGGTCCAGCGCTCACGATCTTGCCGACGGTGGACTGACCCAGGCTCTGGTGGAGTCGTCGTTGCGCCGCGATGTCGGCGTGACCGTCACGCTGCCCGAGGGGGTGGACCCCTTCGTGTACCTGTTCTCCGAGAGCGCCGGTCGGGTGCTTGTCTCGCTGCCCGCCGGATCCGCGGCTCAGTTGCAGGAGCTCGCCGCAGCTGGACAGGTGACCGCGACCAGGATCGGGGTCGTGGGGTCGGCCGGTCCGGATGCTGTGCTGACAGTGGAGGACCAGTTCAGCCTGGCTCTGAGCGAGATCCGTGACGCCTGGCAGGCGCCGATTCCGGCCGCACTGGGCGTCTGAGAAAAGCAGCAGCCATTCGAGGCGGCCGGGCAGCAGACTTGGCACCATGCAGCGCATCAACGACAATCTCTACAGCTGGGCATCGATCGTCGACGACAAGGCCCTGCAGCAAGCCGAGCGGACGGCCTCGATGCCGTTCGTCTCGCCCCATGTCGCCCTGATGCCCGACTGCCACGTTGGTGTCGGGGCAACCGTCGGCTCGGTCATCCCGACGCTTGGTGCGATCATCCCGGCGGCAGTCGGAGTCGACATCGGCTGCGGGATGATGGCCGTCCGCACCCAGTTCACCGTCGACCAGCTGCCGGCCCGCCGGAGCAGTCTTCGGGAGGACATTGAGCGGCGCATCCCGCTGTCGGCGGGGAGGTACAACCGCGCCGTTGTCGACGACCACACCGCCCAGCTGGTGAGCAGCCTGGAGCAGAAGGCGAGCCAGGGCGGCGTGGACCCGGACCGGTACGTGTCGAACTGGCGACTCCAGCTCGGCACGCTCGGCTCCGGCAACCACTTCATCGAGGTGTCTGCCGACGAGGAGGAGCGGGTCTGGCTGTTCCTCCACTCGGGTTCCCGCGGTGTCGGCAACCGGATCGCCCAGCACCACATCAAGGTGGCGCAGGCGCTCTGCGAGAAGTCCCGGATCCAGCTGCCCGACCGCGACCTCGCGTACCTGGTCGAGGACACGGACGAGTTCGCGGCGTACATCCGCGACCTGCGGTGGGCCCAGGACTTTGCCCTGCTCAACCGCTACGAGATGATGCACCGCGTCCGGGAGGCGTTCGAGCGGTGGACCGGTGAGCTGGTCCAGGCCAGCGAGGAGGTCAACTGCCACCACAACTACACCGAGCAGGAGCACCACTTCCACAAGGATGTGTGGCTGTCCCGGAAGGGCGCGATCGACGCGTCCCGCGGCAAGGCGGGACTGATCCCCGGATCGATGGGTACCCGGTCCTACGTTGTCGAGGGGCTCGGGCATCCGATGTCGTTCCACTCCGCGCCCCACGGGGCCGGGCGCGAGTACTCGCGTTCGGCGGCCCGCAGGACGTTCACTCGGGACCAGCTGCGGGCGTCGATGGCCGGCATCGAGTACCGCGACACCGACGCATTCATCGACGAGATTCCCGCCGCGTACAAGCCGATCGACGTCGTCATGCGTGACTCAGCCGACCTGGTGACGGTCACACACGAGCTGCGTCAGCTGGTGAACGTCAAGGGCGACTGATTGCCCGGCCGGAGCGCTAAGGGCCGGCGGTCCTCACCCGGTCGCCATAGTCAGCCCGGAGCCGGTCGTTGTGCTCGTCGCCGCCCGGGATGTTGGCCGAGATCAGCACCGGCACCTCGCGGCCGGCCTCGAGCAGCAGACCGCAGATCTCCGTCACCAGCATCTGGGCGATCAGGGCGCCGGTCAGCGAAGAGGTCGCGGTGATAGCGCCCTGCGGATCACCGCCGGTCGACGCGGGTAGCGGCAGGGAGGCATCGCCAAATGGACCGCCGTTGTCGATCACCACATCGGCGTACTGGAACAGCTTCTTGCCGCTCCGGTGCCTGGACTCGATCTGGGTTGTGTGGTTCATCGAGGTAACCGCGATGAGCCGGTGGCCCTGATCGGTGACCAACCGGGCGAGCTCGACGGTGGAGCCGTTGCCGCCGGAGTTGGAGCAGATGATGAAGATGTCCGCCGGCCGGATGTCGTGGGCGGCCAGCACCCGGGCGGCCAGCGTGTCGTCCCGTTCCAGCAGCGGGTCCAGCACGCTGTCCGGGTCCAGGTCGCCGTAGAAGACCAGGTCGGAGATGGCGAGCTTGTTGGCCGGCACCAGGCCACCGGCGCGGCCGGCGATCTCCATCGCGAAGCTGCGCGAATGCCCAGTGCCGAAGACCTGGATGACGCCACCGGCGTTGAGGGACTGCACCACCAGGTCGGCCGCAGCCGCGATGTTGGGTTGCTGCGTCTCGACGACCTTGTTGAACGCATCCTGCAGCAGATGGACAGCCGTCTGCTGGTTGATTCTCGGGTGACTCATAAGACCCTTCCTACCGATGTTCGAAGAGTTGGTTTCCCACGTCTACGTGGAAACCAACGCGGCGCCCGGAAGCGCGGCCTGACATGTTACGCGCCGGTAGTCAGGTCGTAGGCTCCTGCCCATGACGCTTCCACCCGACCCCCTGACGCCACGAGACGATTCTGCGCGGCTCCGAGACAGGGTGGAAGCCCTGATGCAGGGTGTGCTGGAGGATCTGCAGCGGCTGGTCTCGATCCAGTCGGTGAGCGCGGATCCGGACCGGGCCCAGGAGGTGCAGCGGAGCGCCGAGGCCGTTGCCGGGCTGATCCGTGACCTCGGCTGCCCCGACGTGCGGATTGCCAGTGCGGGCGGCGCTCCGGCGGTCATCGGCCGGTTCCCGGCCCCGGCCGGAGCGCCGACCGTCTGCCTGTACGCGCACCACGATGTCCAGCCCGAAGGTGACCGGGCGGCGTGGCGAACCGACCCGTTCACCGCGACGCCGATCGGGGACCGGCTGTTCGGCCGTGGTACGGCCGACGACAAGGGTGGGCTGGCGGTCCACCTGGCCGCCCTCCGCGCCTTCGAGGGGCGCCCGCCGGTGGGTGTCACCTTGTTCATCGAGGGTGAGGAGGAGATCGGCTCCCCGTCACTGAAGGCGCTGCTGGCGGCCAACGCCGATGAGCTGGCCGCGGACGTCTTCGTGATCGCCGACTCGGGCAACTGGGCTGTCGGTGCGCCCGCCTTCACCACCTCGCTGCGTGGTCTGGCGGACTGCGTGGTCGAGGTACGTACCCTCGACCACGCCATCCACTCCGGGTCCTTCGGTGGAGTTGTGCCGGATGCTCTCACGTCGCTGTGCCGACTGCTGGCTACCCTGCACGACGACGCCGGCAACGTCGCCGTCGCCGGGCTGCACAGCGGCCCCGGGCCTGATCTCGACTATCCGGCCGAGCGGCTGCGGGCGGAGTCCGGAATCCTTGACGGGGTCGAGTACATCGGTGAGGGCACCGCGGTGGAACGGATCTGGAACAGGCCCGCCCTGGCTGTTATCGCCCTGGACGCAACTCCGGTGGCCAAGGCGTCCAACACGTTGCTCGCATCCGCCCGAGCCAAGATCAGTCTTCGGGTGGCACCGGGCGACGACGCCGGCCGGGCGCTGGACCTGCTGACCGAGCACCTCAAGACGCACGCGCCCTGGGGTGCCCAGGTCAGCGTCACCGGCGGTGACACGGGCGAGCCGTCGGTCATCCCCTTCGAGGGTCCGTACGCCGAGGCGGCCAGGGCCGCCTTCGCCGAGGCCTGGGGCGTCGAGCCGGTGTTCATCGGTCAGGGTGGGTCCATCCCGATGGTGGCCGAGTTCGCCGACACGTTTCCCAACGCCACGGTGCTGGTAACGGCCGTCGGCGACCCGGACACCCGCGCCCACGGCGCCAACGAGTCGCTGCACCTCGGCGACTTCCACGCCGCCTGCGTCGCCGAGGCGCTCTTTTTGGACTCCCTTGGATCAGAGCGTAGGTGAACCCCCGTTGACGTGGATGGTCGCGCCGACGACGTAGCTCGACTCCGGGGAGGCTAGGAACACGAAAGCCGGAGCAAGCTCCGCCGGCTGTCCGGGGCGGCCCAGCGGTGTGCTGTCGCCGAACTCCGGCAGCTCCTCACTCGGCTGGCCGCCAGCCGTCTGCAGCGGCGTCCAGACCGGACCCGGGGCTACGACGTTGACCCGGATTCCCTTCGGCGCCAGCTGCTGCGCCAGTCCCTTGGAGAAGGTGTTGATCGACGCCTTGGTGGTGGCGTAGTCCAGTAGGTTCTCCGAGGGCTGGTAGGCCTGGATGGAGGAGGTGTTGATGATCGTCGAACCCGGCTTCAGGTGCGGCAGCGCAGCCTTGGTGATCCAGAACATCGCGTACACGTTGGTCTTGAACGTCTCGTCGAACTGCTCGTCGCTGAGGTCGGCCAGGTCTTCGACGTGCTGCTGCTTGGCTGCGTTGTTCACCAGGATGTCCAGTCCGCCGAGGCCGTCAACCGCGTCGCTCACCAGCTGGCGGCAGTAGGCCGGGTCGGTCAGGTTGCCGGGCAACGGCACCGCCTTCTGGCCCGCTTCCTCAATCAGCGAGACGATCCGCTTCGCGTCCTCCTCCTCCTCCGGCAGGTACGACAGGGCCACATCGGCGCCCTCGCGGGCGAACGCGATCGCCGTGGCGGCGCCGATCCCCGAGTCGGCTCCAGTGATCAGCGCCTTGCGGCCCTGCAGCCGGCCCGTACCGCGATAGCTGGACTCGCCCAGATCGGCCTTCTCGATCAGATTGGCGTCCAGGCCTGATCCCTCCTGAGACTGAGCGGTGGTGTCGATCTCGCTGTAGAGCTTCGTCGGGTCGGACATGGTGTACTGGTCTTTGGACAAGGTGGTTCCCTTTCGGACGCATTCTTGCTGGTGGTCACTGACTACCCCGGTGTCGCCGAGGCGAACACCGGTTCCATTGCTTAATGCGTTGCAGTCTGAGCCGGGGCCGGCTGCCGGCCAGGGTCGGCGTCCGTCGTCGCTGGATAGTTTTCGTGCTCGTCAATCATGGTGGTCTCGTCGAACGGGTACTCCCCGGCGAGGACCCGGTCCACCTGCGCCGCATCGATGGACTTGGTCCAGGTGCCGATGATCACGGTAGCGACGGCGTTGCCAGCGAAGTTGGTGAGGGCCCGGGCCTCGGACATGAAGCGGTCGATGCCAACGATCAAGCCGACTCCGTCGACCAGATCCGGTCGATGGGATGCCAGGCCGCCCGCCAGGGTGGCCAGGCCGGCGCCGGTGACCCCCGCCGCCCCCTTGGAGGCGATCATCATGAAGATCAGCAGCGAGATCTGCTCGTGAAGGGCCAGCGGGTCTCCCATGGCCGAGGCGATGAACAGCGAGGCCATGGTGAGGTAGATGGCGGTGCCATCCAGGTTGAACGAGTACCCGGTGGGCACGACCACACCCACGGTGGATTTGGACACACCCAGGTGCTCCATCTTGGCGATCAGCCGCGGCAGCGCCGACTCAGAGGATGAGGTCGAGACAATGAGGAGGAACTCACGGCCGAGGTAGCGCAGCAGCTTGAAGATGTTCACCCCGGCGAAGATCTTGAGCAGGGCGCCCAGAATGCCGAACACGAAGATCGCACAGGTGGTGTAGAAGGCGATCATGATCACGGCCAGACTCTTCAGCGCGTCGACGCCGGTCTCACCGACCACCGCGGCGATCGCACCAAATGCGCCGATCGGTGCAACCCACATGATCATCGCCAGGATCCGGAAGACCAGCCTCTGCAGATGTCCCACCGCGCGCAGCGTCGGTTCGCCGCTGGGACCCATGGCCTGCAGGGCGAATCCGACCAGTAGGGCCACCAGCAGGGTCTGCAGCACTGTGTCGGTGGTCAGTGCCGAGAACAAGGTGGTCGGGATGATGTGCAGCAAGAACTCCGTGGTGCTGCTTGCCCCACCTCCGGCCTGTTGGGCGCCCTTGTCGGCCAGGTCCTCAGTCAGCTGCAGGCCCTCGCCCGGATGGATCAGGTTGCCGACCACAAGACCGATGGCGAGCGCCGCCGTGGACATCACCAGGAAGTAGCCGAGCGCCAAGCCGCCGACCTTGCCGACCTGTGAGGCGCTGCGGACCGCCCCTATGCCCAGCACGATGGTGCAGAAGATCACCGGGGAGATCATCATCTTGATCAGTGCCACAAAGCCGGTGCCGAGCGGCTTGAGCTTCACTGCAAAGTCCGGGGCGATGAAGCCGATCGCGATGCCTAGCCCGACCGCGACAATGACTGCAAGGTAGAGGTAGTGCGTGCGGTCCTTCTTGACCTTCGGTCCCGGTTCCGACAGCCCGGCTGATCCCGACATTTCAGTTGACATGGTGCGCTCCTGATCGGTGTGCGCCCGACCTGACACGGTGCTGCACCCCAACATCACGCGGCCGGCCGGGCGAGTCAGTCTCGTCCCGATGATTTTATGGCCAAGCGTCGCTTCCGGCACTCCCCGCTGCGGGTTGGCCGATGCTGGGTCTTGGGAGCCACGCCACGGCGGACAGTCCGCTCAGCTCAGCGGTGGCCGTCCACAATGCGTCCGGCCTCCTGCAGGAAGCGGTCGGCCGCACCGGGGCCGATCTGGTCACCCAGACAGTACGTTCGGTACGCCATCCGCTGCGCGCGCAGCTCATCGGTTCCGCAGAGCTGGTCCAACACCTCGTCGAGCCGGGTGAGATCGCGGTCGATGACGTACGCGACCCGAGCCATGGCGAAGTGATCGCGAAAGTCCTCCACTGAGCCCTTCGTTGCGACCATGGCCAGTGGCTTGCCGGAGGCGAGATAGTCCGTTGCGACCGAGGACACGTCGGTGATCACGGCGTCGGAGGCGTTGAAGCAGGCCGGAATGTCCCAGTCCCGCTCGGTCAGCCGGCCCCAGCCATGCTTCCGGCCGCTGGCTTCGGCGTCGGCCGCCAACAGATCCTGGATCCGGCCCGCTCGCGCCGAGTCCTCGGCATCGGCCCAGGTGAGCGGGTGCGGTCGGAACAACACCGTGCAGCCGCACCGAACCAGGGCCCTGACAATCTCCTCGCCCCACGGCATCGATGAGTAGTTGGTGCTGGGCCGCCCGCCCTTCCAGGTCGGCGCGTAGAGCACGGTCCGTGGCCCCCCGGGAGGAAGCGGCACGTCTCTGACCTCGATCGACTCGATCTGCGGCCGGCCAACCATGACGAACTTCTCCGGTGGCACGAGGATGCCGTGGTCGACGTAACGGTCGATGCCGAGCTGGCCGGCGACAAACAGCTTGTCGAACGTGGCGTGCCGCTGGTGGTAGTTCGCCTGCTTGTCCGAGTCGCCGTGGTTCAGCCAGACGTGGGTCAGGCGACGGTAGCGCTGGAAGGTCATGTTGCCGGAGCTACCCTGCACATAGAAGGCGGCCTTCAGCGTCGGCACCACCAGCTCGTCCAAGCTCGGTAACAGGTCACTGGTCCGTGGGCTCAGCACCGGCGCCGAGGTGAGCTCGGCGATGGTCTCGACAGTGGCGGCGTTCCGGGTGATCACCACGAAGGGCCGGTTCAGCCGCTGCAGATACGGCAGCCACATGCCGAGCTGGTACTTGGCTCCCTGGGTGGCTGCGTAGTAGACGGCGAAGGTAGGTCCGTACCGGCTCAAGGCCCCAGGCAGCTCCCGCTGGATCCGGGCCGCGGTGGTCTGGCTGGCAATGGCGTGGTGCAGCAAGAGTGCCAGCGGCGGGAGCGCCAGCATCGCGAGCAGCAGGAGCAGCCATCCCGGCGCCGCTAGCACTGCCAACAGGGCCGCCAGCGCGATGGTGCCGAGCGAAACGATGGTCAGCCAGCCAGGTGCGAACGGTTGCGTCGGCATCTGCGGGACGCCGGGAAGGTGTGCGATCTGCTGCGCGTTGATGGTGAGCGCTGTCTTCATTGCGGGCTCTACCAGAACCGCGATCAGGGCGATCGACACCGCCGCGCAGATCCACCACCGGTCGTCGGGACGCCGCAGCAGATACCCGCTGCCGACCGCAACCAGCAGCAGTGCCCGGACACTGACGTAGGTGGCCAGCAGACCGGATTTCGTACGGCCGAGGATTGACCCGCGTTTGCGAACGACTACGGTCGTCAGGGCGGCGGCCAGCAGCACGGCTGCCACCACCCGAGCCGCGGTTCCATCCGCAGCGAGCCAGACCGAGAGGCCAAGAGCCGCCAGCACTGCTGACCCGGTGCTGACCACGAGATCGCGAATAAGCGCTCGTCTGGGGCCCTTGAACAGGGCTCTGAGCCGGCCTCGGGACCGGCCGGCGCTCGTACGCTCGGACCCGTTCTGAGACCTGGGCCTGCTCTCGGCGGACGAAGGAGAGCCGGCCTTCGGAGCAGAGCTGTCCTTGGTCACCATGGGCAGAAGGGTACTCAGCGCAGTCCCGCCTCGCAGGGCCGACTCGCACCCGGTGGAGGTGACGATGTCGGCCCGCCCGGGCGGGCACGATACTATGAACCGGTGGCACGCGCAGATGGTCGCCTGACCAACGACCTAGACCCCCATGACCGTAGCCCGCAAGACGCCTGTGGAGTGTTCGGCGTCTGGGCCCCTGGCGA
>JAOPXN010000023.1 GCA_025965155.1 Propionibacteriaceae bacterium | reverse complement strand
GTCCGTACCGCCACCACCCGACCGTCGCGGACGGTGGCGTCGTTCACCACCCGGATGGTGCCGCCGGTGGCCACTGTGGCGTCGTCGGTGAGGAACGGCCGGATGATCCGGAGAAAGGCGGCCGGGTCGATCAGCGTGTCGGCGTCGATGGCGCAGACGAGCTCGCCGGTGGCGACGTTCAGACCGGCGTTCAGCGAGTCGGCCTTGCCGCCGTTGACCTTGTCCACGACCACGAGTCCGCGGTGCCGGGCCGAGCGGTAAAGAGCGCGGACCGGCTTGCTGTCCACTGAGGCGGGGAAGCTGGGGGAGATCTCCGTCAGGTCGAACTCGGCCCTCAGGACGCTCAGGGTCTCATCCTTGCTGCCGTCGTTGATTACGACGACTTCCAGGTTGGGATAGTGCAGCGTCAGCAGCGACCGGACGCTAGCGGCGACGGTGACCTCCTCGTTGTACGCCGGTGCCAGCACCGTGACCCGTGGAGTCGCCTCGGAGGACAGCAGCCGGTGAGCGCCTTCGTTCCAGGTGGTGCGCTGATGTCTGACCATCTGCATGAACGCACCGACCAGCAGGGCGGTCTGGAAGCCGTTGCAAAGAATGAAGAAAACCAGCACCCCCCATGACATCCCCACCAGGAAGAATGACCCCATCAGCGGGCTTCCAGGCTGAGCGCGGACTCGGGCAGGTCCAGTACGTGCCGCGCGATCTCGGCGGCGCGTGGGTCTGGGTCATCGACAGCACGGCGCAGACACAGCCGACCAACCGGCCCGAGACCCCGCAGAGCGGCGGCGGAGGACCGACGCACCGACCAGTCGGGATCATGTAGGCGCTGCGTCAGCTGTGGTGCGGCGGACCACATCGCGACATCGCCTAGACCGGTCGCCGCCGCCGCGCGGACCTGCGGGTCCGGATCCTCGAGCAGGCGGATCAGCACCCCGCCGGCCTGGTCCGTGCCGATGGTGGCGAGTAGTGCGGCGCTGGCGGCCCGGTTGGCGGGGTCGGGGTGCGTGCTCCAGCCGGTGGCTACCGGAATCAGGGCAGGTGTGCCAGCAGCGGCCACGATGTCCAGGGCGACTGCGGCACCCTCCGCCGGTCCGCTGAGATACTCCGTCAACGCGGGCACGGCAGCCGCTCCGATACGCCGGAGCGCGTTCTCCGCCGCAAACCGGCAGCGCTTGACGTCCGTTCCCAGCATGCTGACGAGTCGGCTGATGTCCTCGGGGGTCGGATCCCGGGCGACCCAGTCCGCCACCTCGGCGCGTACCTCTGGGCGGTGGTCGGTCAATAGTGACCGGTAGGCAGCCAGCGGCTCGTCCAACTGCACCAGGGTCCGAACGCCGCGCAGCCGTCGCCACCACCACGGGCTACGGGTCCAGGCCGCGCCGCGCCGCCGGAGCTCGGCCAGGTCGGCCGGGCCGGTCGCCGCCGCCACCACCTCGCCGGACAAGGAACCGACCAGGGCGCTGATCGCTGTGACGCGGCGCCGCGCCGATAGCCGGCTCAGCTCGTCCCTGGGGGCAGCCGAGCCATCGCCGCCGAACCGCAGCCTGAGCGCGTCATGCCATTGACCTTCGATCGCGGTCCGACGGCGGAGCTGGGCGGAGCGGACGGCCGTGGAGGCGAACAGTGTCACCAACAGGAAGAACACCGCCACCACCTCGGCGACGATCACCAGCCACAGCAGAGTCAGCATCTCAGGCGTCTAACGCACGCCGGATACGCTGCATCAGGATCGGCAGGCTGAATGGTTTGGCAATGTGGTCGAACGCACCCTGTCGCAGCGAGGCCAGCACCTCGCTCTCGCCGCCGTGGGCCGTCAACATCAGCACCCGCAGGTGGCGCAGCACCCCGCGGGCACTGAGCTGACCGAGCACGTCGAAGCCGTTCAGACCCGGAATGTCCACGTCCAGTACGACGACGCGGGCCCGCAGCCGGCCCGCGCCGGTCAACCGGCTCAGGGCCTCCTTGCCGTCGCTCAGATGGACGACCCGCAGGCCTCGGGTGTGCAGCGAATGAACCAACAGACCGGCCAGCACCTCGTCGTCCTCCACCAGCACGACGTCGACCACCTGTGCGTTCGCGTCGTCAGTCCAGCCCGCGGGAAGCACCCGCTCGCCGCCGGTGTCCTTGGCCTGACGGGAAGCGGCCACCGCTACCTGACTGAGTCGCTGCAGATCCTTCCCGTCGAGGCCGAGCTCGGCGACCCCGGCGCTGAAGCTCACGCTGACCGGACCGTCCGGAGTGGCGAACGTGGCTGCCCGGAAGCTCTCCAGGGCTGTCGCCACCCGGGCCACCCCGTCGGAGCGGGCCATGCCATACATCAGCACGGCGATCTCCTGCCCGGCCCACCGCGCTACGACGTCAGCGCCGGTGAAATGGGTAGCGAGCAGCCGGGCCAGTCGTTGCAGCACGACGTCGCCGAGCCCGTGCCCGTAGGCGGCGTTGAACTTCTTGAACCCGTCCATGTCGATCATCGCCACGGCCAGCGGCTGCGACTGCGCCAGGGCCAGCGACTTCAGCCGATCGAACTCGGCATGCAGCACCGCTCGGTTGACTAGGCCGGTCAGCGGGTCGATCTGCGCCATCCGCTGCTGCGCGCGGGCCCGATCGAGCCGGTTCCGGACGCGGGTCAGCACTTCCACTGCCACCAGTGGCTTGGAGGCGTAGTCGTCGGCGCCGGCCGCGAACACCTCGATCACGCGTTCTGGGCCGATGCTGCCGGTCAGGACCAGCACGGGGAGCAGCGCCCAGCGGGGATCGTTGCGGATCATCCGGGCGAGCTCAAGGCCGGTCGCGCCGGGCATGTCCACGTCCAGCAGCACCAGGTCGGGGACGACTTCGGTCAGCACGTCCCACAGCCGAAACGAATCCGAGACCGTGGTCAGCGCCATCCCGGCGCCCTCAAATACGACCTCCAGGGCGGCAAGGATCGTCGGGTCGTCATCGACCGCCACCAACCGGGGTCGCTGTCCCCGGCTGACCTCGGTGGTGTCAATGAGCAGCTGAATGATGCGGTCGGGTGACTGGCCTGTGTCCACAAAGGAGTGGGCTCCCGCGCGGGAGGCCTCCACCCGGTCCAGGAAGTCCCCGCCACCGCCCAGCACCAGCGCCTTCAGGTCTGGGTCCGCCCGGCGCAGCTCTCGAAGAAGGGCCAATCCTGCGTCGTGGTCCGGCAGCGCGAGGTCGACGAGGGCGCCACCCCACGAGCGGGACCGCGCCGCAGCGACCGCCGACGGCAGATCCGCGACATGCTGGGCGAACCGCCCCAGGGCTCCGGTCGCGGCCACCAGCTGTGCCGCGAGATCCGGATCCGGCACAGCGATCAGGATCCCGCCGGAGTCCGCCCAGGCAGCAGTGTCCGGCGGGGCCAGGGGACGCGGCTGGTCCGGACCGGCTTCCAGGACGCCACGGAGCTCCTCCAGCTGCGAGAAGGCCGGCAGCAGGGTGATGGGGTCGGACGGGGCTCCGTTGCGGAAGAAGCTCTCCAGCTCCCGCGCCAGTACCGTGCCCTGCGGCATGCCGAAGGTGCCAGCCGATCCCGCGAGCTGATGTGCCGCGCGCTGCGCCTGTTCAATCTCATCGGCCGAAAGTGGCGCGGTCAGCAGCTGCGCCAGAGCGTCCTCGATCTGCACCAGCTTGGTCAGCAGCGTCGGTCGAACGCGGTCAATCAGAGCGCCGAGGGCACCGGCAGGTTGGCTTGGCGCGGTGGTCATGGCTGCGCGCACACATGGGTTCGGGGCATGGCGGACCTACCTCCACTGTCGCTTCCCCGAGCGTGTCGTGCATGGTGGTCGCCGCAGCGACGTCACTCCAGACGTCGTCCCCGCTCCCTCGCCGCGACCTTATCGCGCCCGCCGCACCTATGGTGCAAGATCACGGTAGGCGTCTCGCAGCAGGTGTTGTCCCGGCTTGGGCCGTTCGGTGTAGCCGATGTAGTTCCACGTCGGCCAGCTGTAGGAGGTGTCGAAGGTCTGGCCGTCGGAGCTGAAGCGCAGTCCGAGCTCGTCGATGCTGACCGGCTGCGCGGGTACCCCCGTCCCGAGCGCTGTCCGACTGGACGGATCAGCCACACCCAGCAAGGCCCAGGGCAGCCGCAGCCGGACCGTCCGCTGACCGTTGTGGTCGACGATCCGCCAGGTGGCAAGGCTGTTGTAGCCGGGGCTGGTGGATTCCCAGTCGCCTGAGATGAGTGCCCCGACGTCGTGGAACTCCGGCTCCAGGTTCTGCCCTTTCGCCACCAGTGCCCGGTTAGTGATCAACCGGTATGGCAGCCAGGCCTGCCCGGGGGCGGCGTAGTCCTTGGCGGGCACATCGAGCCGTACCGGATCCAGCTCCCGCCGGACGAACACCTGCCCGGTACCGGCAGTTAGGTCGAGCTCGACCCGATAGTCGGCGCCGCCACCCGGCAGCGTGTCGACGTCGATCGACACCATCCCGGCCTCCGGTCGCCGGAGGGTGGCGTCAATGTGCAGGTACGACGCGTCGGCGTCCACCAGCAGGTATGCCAGCGGGCCGGTCGGCGGGCTCGTCTCGCTGGCTGCGTCCGGCACCCTGCCCGGGTCGGTGGCGATCACGCCGAAGTACTGCTCGTTGGTCAGGGCGTCGTGCCACAGCTGGCGCCGATCAGCGGGCAGCTGGTGCTCCATCGTGTTCCAGGTCAGCTTGAACCACTCGTCGGTCCAGCTGAACAGGAAGGCGCCCGCCAGGCCCTGGTCCTTGATCAGTCGCATCAGGTCGGCGTCGATCTGCATGGCCGCCAGCTCGCTGTGGCCACCCTGGTCGCGTCCGTTTGTCCCGCCATGGGCTGATCCCAGAGAGGACGGCACACCCACTTCGGTCACCATCACGGGCATCGGCGCGTGATGAGCCTTGAGAGCCTGGAGATAGCCGGCGTACGGGTCGGCGCGGCCGTTCCAGGTGGTCTGAGCCAACGCGGTCTCGTGCCGCAGAAAGTCGGGGTAGTACGGGTAGGCGTGGTAGCTGGCGAAGGTGCCACCCGGCCACGCCTTCGTCGGCTGGACGTGGTTGGCGTCGACCCCGACCAGGTCTTCGGACTGCAGCGGCTCGTCCGGGTGGGTGAGCGGGTCGACCGTCGGCCAGTTGGCGAAGGCGATCGGTACGGACTGGTTCTGGCCGGCCTCCAAGGTCGCGAGCTCGTCCATATGCTTGGCGATCCAGCGTTCGGTGGAGCTGGCGTCGGCAGTGCTGGTGAAGAATCTGCCGTTGACGCCCGGCGCGTCGGCATCGACGGTGTTGGTCCGCTTGGTGGCGACCGGGTCCCACTCGACCCCGATGATCCAGGACATCAACCAGGGGGAGACGTCGGCCCGCCAGCGACCCGAGGAGCGTCCCGGCTGAGGTGCGCGATCCAGCCGGCCGCGAACCGCCTTGGAAGCGTCGGCCAGCTCGGCCGAGAAACCCTCGTCGGTGACCGTGTCGTACAGGGTTCCGCTGTTCTTGATGTAGCCCTCGTCGGGAATATAGACGCCGTGGACCAGATACAGCGGGGTCGTCGGATGGGTCTGGTTGTACGAAAGCAGCTCGGTGTAGAAGGCGGGTGGATGGATGGTGTAGATCCGGACCGCGCGGATCCCAAGGTCACCCATCTGGACGAACCAGCGGCGGTAGTCCTCGGCGGTGACGGCGAGCTCGCCGGGCTGGTGGGTGGGTGTGGTGCTGCCCAGGTTCATCCCCGGAATGAAGGCCTTGTCGCCGGAGGCGGTGTGCAGCGCGAAGCCGTCTGCAGTGGAGACCGCCAGGCTGCGCAGACCGTCCTGACCGGTCACCGGGGCAGCGGACCAGTCCGTCGTCGCGGGCGGGGACTGCTGACCACTGCTGCAGGCCGCGAACCCCAGGATGAGCGCGGAGATGACGACGAGCCCAGTCAGCCGGCCGATTCGGGTACGTCGCACTCGGCTGATGATAGGGGTCGCCGCGGACACACGCCCGGACCGCGACGAGTCCAGGAAGTCCTCCGGCGTGGTCAGGCGTCGGTCGTCGTTGCGGACCTCGCGGCTGTCGGCGTGGTCTCCTGCTCCCGGGTTGCTGCCCAGCTGGCCAGGAGTCGGAGTGCATCGGCTGTGGCGGAGCCCGGTTCGGCCGTGTAGATCAGGAGGTTCCATCCGGGGTCGGCCAGGAGGCGCCGCCCCGAGGAGGAGGTGCTGCCGGCCTGCGAAGACCTCGGCATGGGTTCGTCCCTTCAGCCCGCTGGGTAAGGGTTTCCTCGCCGGCACCGTCAGCGCATCGACCACCTTTTGAGGAGGGCAACGACGGCGAGCAGGTTGACGGACCGCAGGTCCATGGCGGAGAAGTCCGCGCAGGTCGTGGAGCTGGCCGCCTCGATCTACGTCGGGATCCCGCCTACACTCGCGCCCCGTGATGTGGAACCGGCCTGTACCTCGCCTCGGAGACTCAACCTCGGCGGCCGAACGTGCCGCTGAGGTAAAAGGATGGGCCTTCCCGGCGGCCGCTCGGGAGGCGTTCTACGAGGTCCTCGGCGCCCGTCGCGACGTACGCCGCTACCGCCCGGACCCGGTCGACCCCGAGCTCGTGCGGCGCGTTCTCACGGCGGCGCACCTGGCGCCGTCGGTCGGGCACAGCCAGCCTTGGCGCTTCATCGTGGTGTCCGACCCCGCCACCAGGGACCGGGCCGCGCGGATGGCCGACGAGCAGCGCCTCCGTCAGGCACGGCACCTGGAGCCGGAGGCGGCGCGTCGGCTGTTGGACCTCCAGCTCGAAGGCATCCGTGAAGCCCCGCTGGGGGTGGTTGTCGCCTGCGACCGACGGACGCCTGCCGGAGGGGTGCTCGGCCGGGCCACCTTCCCCGATGCCGACCTGTGGTCGTGTGCCTGCGCTATCCAGAACCTCTGGCTGGCCGCACGAGCCGAGGGCTTGGGCGTCGGCTGGGTCACCCTGTTCGAGCAGCAGGACCTGGAGGCACTCGTCGGGGTGCCCGAGGGGGTGGTCACCTTGGGTTGGCTCTGTCTGGGTTGGCCCGACGAACGTCCGCCGGCCCCGGGTCTGGAGCGGGCGGGCTGGTCGAGTCGCCAACCGGTCGACGAGATGATCTTCGCCGAGCGCTGGAGCAACGCCACTCCGGCGCCGCCGTCACACCTTCGGGCCCCCCGCAATGACGCCGTCGTGGGAGCTCGGGACGAGGCCGACGTGCTCCTCACGCCGCCAGGCTCGCTTGGGGTGCTGGACCGCTACGTGGACCGGGTCGAGGCCGCGATGCAGGGACGTCCTGAGGCCGCACCTACCGGCCAACTACTGGTGGTTGCGGGTCGGCACCCGGTGACCCGCTACGGCGTCTCCGCATACAGCGAGTCCGTCACTGAGGACGTGCTGGCCGCGAGCAAGGTCGGCGAGTCCGCCGGCGCAGTTGCTGCGTCAGCCGCAGGCCTTGACTTCGACGTGTTCGACGCCGGCACGGCGACGGGTGATCTCGTCACCTCCGACGCACTGTCTGCTGACCAGGTCTCGGACCTCATCGACCGCGGCCGCAGCCTCGGCGCGGTGGTCGGCAGCCACCATGTCCTCCAGGCACTGGGGGAGGTCGGCATCGGCAACACCACCGTGGCCGCCACCCTCGCGGCGGCGCTACTCGACCTGCCGGCCGCTGAGGTCGTAGGACTCGGAGCCGGTGCGGACACTGCCATGGTGGGCCGCAAGGCCGAGGTCATGGAAGCCGCACTGGCGAGGGCGCGCGCAGCGCGAGGCTCGGCGCAGCTGCTTCCCGAGGAGGCGCTCGCCACCGTGGGCGGCCCCGAGTTCTGTGTTCTCGCCGGGGCTGTGCTGGGCGCCGCGTCCACCGGTGCGGTCACCGTGCTCGACGGCCTGGCCACGAGTGTCGCCGCCCTGGCCGCGGTTCGTATCGAACCCGGCGCGGCGGCGTACCTCGTCGCCGGCCAGCGCAGTCGCGAGCGCGCTCACGCCGCGGTCCTGGAGCACCTGGGGCTCGAGCCGTTGCTGGACCTGCGACTGCGGGCGGGAGAAGGAGTCGGCGCCACGCTGGCCTGCGCCATGCTGATCAGTGGACTGAAGCTGCGCCGAGGGATCGGCCGAACGGCGCCATGATGGAGCTGTTGCTGGGCCGTCACGGGGTCGACCTGGAACGTGGCCGGGCGCATGCAGGGCCAGCTGCCTCGCAGCGCTCACCGATCGCGGTCGGCTATAAGGGCGGCGGCAGCGGTACCCGAAGCGAATCTCCTGCGAAATCTGGGCTTCGCCGAACCAACGAAACCGGCCCCCGATTCCGCGTTTCCGCAGGTCAGGGGCCGGATCTCGACAAGATCGATCAGCGAGGCCGATCAGACGTCGTAGTAGAGCTCGAACTCGTGCGGGGTGGGACGCAGCCGGACTGCGTCGATCTCGGCCCGCTTCAGCTCGACCCAGGTCTCGATCAGGTCGGCGGTGAAGACGTCGCCGGCCAGCAGGAACTCGTGGTCGGCCTCGAGGGAGTCCAGGACCGCGCTCAGGTCCGCCGGGACGGTCGGCACGGAGGCGTGCTCCTCGGGCGGCAGCTCGTAGAGGTCCTTGTCGACCGGTGCGGCCGGCTCTATCTTCTTCTGAATGCCGTCGAGGCCGGCGAGCAGGATCGCCGAGAATGCCAGGTACGGGTTCGACGACGGGTCGGGGCAGCGGAACTCGACGCGCTTGGCCTTCGGGTTCGAACCGGTGATCGGGATGCGGATGCAGGCCGAACGGTTGCGCGAGCTGTAGACCAGGTTGACCGGAGCCTCGAACCCCGGCACCAGGCGGTGGTAGGAGTTCACGCTCGGGTTGGTGAACGCGAGCAGCGACGGGGCGTGCTTCAGGATGCCGCCGATGTACCAGCGGGCCATGTCGGACAGGCCGCCGTAGCCGGCCTCGTCGTAGAACAGCGGGGTGCCGTCGTTCCAGATGGAGGAGTGAACGTGCATGCCGGAGCCGTTGTCACCGAAGATGGGCTTCGGCATGAAGGTGGCGGTCTTGCCGGCCTCCCAGGCGGTGTTCTTGATGATGTACTTGAACTTCATCACGTCGTCACCGGCGCTGAGCAGGGTGCTGAAGCGGTAGTTGATCTCCGCCTGGCCGGCGGTGCCGACCTCGTGGTGAGCGCGCTCAACGATCAGCCCGGAGTTCTCCAGGTTCTTGGTCATCACGTCGCGCAGGTCGGCGAAGTGGTCGACCGGGGGGACGGGGAAGTAGCCGCCCTTGTAACGGACCTTGTAGCCGCGGTTGCCGCCATCCTCCACCCGGCCGGTGTTCCAGGCGCCGGCCACGGAGTCGATCGCGTAGTAGCCGGTGTTGGACTTGGTCTCGAACCGTACGTCGTCGAAGACGTAGAACTCGGCCTCAGGAGCGAAGAACGCGGTATCGCCGATGCCGGTGGAGGCGAGGTAGGCCTCTGCTTTGCGGGCGATGTTGCGCGGGTCGCGGCTGTAGGCCTCCTTGGTCAGCGGGTCGTGGACGAAGAAGTTGACGCAGAGCGTCTTCGCGGCCCGGAAGGGGTCCAGGTACGCGGTGGTGGGGTCAGGCAGCAACGCCATGTCAGATTCATGGATCTTCTGAAACCCGCGGATCGAGGAGCCGTCGAACGCAAGACCGTCCTCGAAGACCTCCGGTCCGAACGATCCGGCTGGGACGGTGAAGTGCTGCATGATGCCTGGTAGGTCGCAGAAGCGGATGTCGATGATCTCGACACCCTCGTCCTTGATGTAGGCCAACAGGTCGTCGGCTCCTTGGAACATCTGTCCTCCGGTGAGAGTCGGTTGCTGCTCAGTGAGCAGGCTGGCTGGACGGGCGCGGCTCAAACTGACCCGGCACCCGAGGTTGGAGCCTAGCGGAGACGTGATTTCCGTCCAGTTGCGCAAATGTTTCACGCGTGTAACACCGGGCCTGCTTCTCCCTTGACGTCCGCCGGAAGTATCGCAGGTAGCCTCGGGGTCGTGGTTACGAATGCGACACCGTCTCGTTCCGAGGACGCCCGCTATCCCGGAGAGTCACTCGGGCTGCCCGTCGAAGGCCGCGGCTCGCTGGCGTCGTGGCGGTCCCGGTTCACCGCCTTGATCTTGGACTGGGCAGCCAGCATGGCGGTGGCCGTGGGCCTGTTCGGCTCGGGCGTGCTGACCGGGAGCGGCTGGCGGGCCTGGATGATCTTGACGGTGTTCTTTGTCGAGACCGCGGTGCTGTCGGCGCTGACCGGTGGAACCTTCGGTCAGCTGGTGACCCGGATCGCCATTGCGCGGCTCGATCGCAAGCCGTTGGGTCTGCTGCGCGGCATCGCTCGAGCGGCGCTGGTGAGCCTGGCGTTGCCCGCGTTGGTGATCGGGGCTGAGCGCCGCGGCTTGCACGACCTCGCCGTCGGTACGGTCGTGATCAACCGGCGATAGCGAGGGCGTCCTTCAGCGCCGCCAGCACCAGCAGGGCGGCATCCGGTCGAGCATTGTGGCCCATCAGTCCGATCCGCCACACCGTGCTGGCGTACTGGCCGGCGCCGCCGCCGATCTCCAGGTTGTGCCGCTCCAGCAGGATCTTGCGCACGGTGGCCGAGTCGACGCCGTCGGGCACCTTGACGGTGGTGAGCTCAGGCAGCCGGTGGCCCTCGGCGGCGAAGAGCTCGAGCCCCATCTCCTGCAACCCCTGCTGCAGAATCTGCCCGGCTTCCTGGTGCCGTGCCCAGACATTGTCCAGACCTTCGTCGATCACCCGGCGCAGCCCGGCATGCAGGCTTGCGACCATCGCCACCGGGGCGGTGTGGTGGTACGTACGGCCGCCGCCGGACTTGCCCTCGCCGACGTACCCGCCGAGCAGGCCGAGGTCGAGGTACCAGGACTGGGGCTTGGGGATGCGACGCTCGAAAGCGCGGTCGGTGATCGTGAACGGCGCAAGTCCCGGCGCCACACCGAGACACTTCTGGGTACCGGCATAGCCGACGTCGACCCCCCAGTCGTCGGCCCGCAACTCGATCCCGCCGATCGAGGTGACTGCGTCGGTGATCATCAGTGCCTCACCCTTCAGGTTCCCCAGAGCCGCGATGTCGGAGCGGACGCCGGTGGAGGTCTCGGCGTGTACGGCGGCGATCACCTTCGGACTCGGGTGGGCCTCGGCGACCCGCTGCGGGTCGATCGGCTGGCCCCACTCGTGCTCCACGGCGACCACCTCGGCGCCACAGCGGCCGGCCACGTCACACATCCGCTGCCCGAACAGTCCGTTGACCGCGATCACCGCGACGTCGCCGGGGCCGACCGTGTTGACGAAGGCGGCTTCCATCCCGGCGGACCCGGTGGCGCTCAGCGGCAGCGTACGTGCGTTGCCGGTGCCCCACACCGTCCGCAGCGACTCGCAGGTCTCGTCCATGATCTTGATGAACTCGGGGTCGAGGTGGCCGAGCAGCGGCAGCGCCAGGGCTGCAGTCGCTTCGGGGTAAGGGTTGGACGGTCCAGGACCGAACAGGTGTCGTTCGATGACGGGGCTGAAACTGGCCATGGGAACCTATCTTCGATGGGCAGGGGGCGGAACGTCGGATTTACAGCACAGCGCCGGGGTTGAGGATGCCGTCTGGGTCGAGCGCGTTTTTGATCTTGTACGAGAGTGCCATCACGTCCGGGCCGAGCTGTTCCGGCAGAGCGGACCGCTTCATCCGACCGACACCGTGCTCCCCGGTGATGGTGCCGCCGAGACTAATGGCCAGCGTCATCACCTCCGCGAAGGCGGCGGCCGCGCGGTCGGCCGAGCTCGGGTCGGTCGCGTCGTAGATCACGTTCGGGTGGGTGTTGCCGTCGCCGGCGTGCGCCACAACAGGGATCTCGATGCGGTGCCGTTCGGCGATGGCGGCGATGCCGGCCAGTAGCTCGGGCAGCAGCGGGATCGGTACCCCGACATCCTCTAGCAGCAGGGATCCGCGGGCTTCCAGGGCGGGGAAGGCGGCCCGGCGTGCGGCGATGAACAGCTCACCCTCGTCCGGGTCGTCGGTGACGAAGATCTCTTTCGCTCCGGCTGCCTGGCAGGCCGCTTCCATGATCGCGATCTCGGCCGCGCAGGCGGCGCCGGGGGCATCGGACTGCGCCAGCAACATGGCGCCCGCGTCCCGGTCCAGCCCCATCGACTTGTAGTCCTCGATAGCGTTCAGCGATGCCTGGTCCATCAGTTCCATCATGGAGGGTCGGATCGTCCGGCCTACCGCCACCACCGTCTCCGCGGCAGCAGTGACGGTCGGGAAGGTGGCGACCAGGGTGGATCGGACCGCCTGGGCCGGGATGAGCCGGAGCACGGCGCGGGTGATCACGCCGAGGGTGCCCTCGGAGCCGACGAACAACTTGATCAAGGACAGGCCAGCCACGTCCTTGATCCGTTTCCCACCGAGTTCGATCTTGGTCCCGTCGGCAAGCACGACGTCCAACCCGAGGACGTAGTCAGTGGTGACGCCGTACTTCACGCAGCAGAGGCCGCCGGCGTTGGTGGCGATGTTGCCGCCGATGGAGCAGATCTCGTACGAGGAGGGGTCTGGCGGGTACCACAGCCCGTGGACGGCGGCGGCGATCTTGACGTCGACGTTGAGGGCGCCTGGCTCGACCACCGCCACCCGGGTGATCGGGTCGATCTCCACCGCCCGCATCCGGTCCAGGCTGAGCACGATGCCACCGCTGACCGCAGACGACCCGCCGGAAAGGCCGCTACCGGCGCCGCGGGGCACCACGGCGATCCGGTGCTCGGTGGCCCAGCGCATGGTTGCCTGCACCTGCTCGGCGTCGGTCGGGCGTACCACGGCCATCGGTACGGCGGCATGGGGATCCTGCGACCAGTCACGGGCATAGTTGGCGCAGGTGGCCGGCTCAGTGATGACGGCGCCGTCGGGCAGCGCTGCCAGCAGTGAGCCGAGCGGGAACTCGGTCATGGGATAAACCTAACCTGACCGCAGGAGCGCCCTCGCTCCCCGGGGCGGCCACTCGCTGCTCAGGTCCCGGTGCGTTCGTCCAGGCACATGATGTTTCCCTCGCTGTCGGTGAACCAGGCCGATCGGCCGCTGGGAAGCAGGGCGATGCTGCCCTGCCACTCGATGCCCGGCATGTCGTACTTCTCGAAGACAACTCCGCGCGCCTCCAGCTGGTTCACCGCCTGCTCGATATCGGCGACGTCCCACTGGGCGATGGTGTGCTTCCCCGTACCGGCGAAGGAGGTTTGGTAGACCTGGAACCAGGACCCACTCGGGGTCGGGAACCTGATGGCGTACTCGTCCTCCGCCGTCGGGCTCAGGCCGAGCGTCTCGGTGTAGAACCGGCGCGCACGCTTGAGGTCGCCGGCCGGAATATTCGCGTGGACTTCGCTGCCTGTCAGCATCACAAACCTCCCCGAAGGTGAACCTCTGGCTCCACGGTATGCCACTGGCGGGCCGCGTGTGACCGCCGTCACAAATCTGGCTGGGAAGGCCTCCACTCCACCCACGAACCTTGCACTCCACACACGTTATGTCGTGGGTGGAGTGCTGGTTTCCCACGTCCACGTGGGAAACCGACGGACCGGCTGGGCAGGCCGGCGGGTCAGGCTCAGGCGATCTTGTCGGCGGCTTCCAGCCAGGCGAGCTCGAGCTCGTCCTTCTGGTCGGTGATCTCGTTCAGTTCGGTCTGCAGCTGGGCCAGCCGGGTGTAGTCGCTGGCGGCGGCGGCCATCGCGTCGTGCAGGCGGTCGATGCGCTGTTCCAGCTTGCTGAGCTGCTGCTCGGTACGGGCCAGGTCCTTCTTGGCCTGACGCTGGTCGGCGGCGGATGTGCTCGACGGCTGGGCCGCGGTCACCGTGGCCGGGCCGGTGGCGGTGCGTGGAAGTGACCTGCGGTGCTCCAGGTACTGCTCCACCCCGCCGGGCAGCAGTACGCAGCTGCCGTCACCCATCAGCGCGTACGTGACGTCGCAGACCCGCTCCAGGAAGTACCGGTCGTGCGACACCACGATCAGGGTGCCGGGCCAGGAGTCGAGGTAGTCCTCGATCACGGTCAAGGTGTCGATGTCGAGGTCGTTGGTGGGCTCGTCCAGCAGCAGTACGTTCGGTTCGCTCAGCAGCAGGCGGAGGAACTGCAGCCGTCTTCGTTCGCCACCGGAGAGGTCGCCCAGCCGGGCGGTCAGCTTGTCGCCGGTGAAGCCGAAGTCCTCCAGCAGCGAGGTGGTGCTGATCTCCTTGCCCGAGGCGAGCTGGCTGGAGTGCCGGATCCGGTTCACCGCGTCCAGCACCCGGTCACTGCCGTCGAGCTCGGCCACGGCTTGGGACAGGTGGCCCAGGTTGAGGGTCTTGCCACGCTTCACCTTGCCCGCATCGGGGGAGAGGTCGCCGGTCAACAGCCGCAGCAGCGAGGTCTTGCCTGCTCCGTTGACGCCAACCAGCCCGATCCGCATGCCCGGGCCGATCGACCAGCTCAGGTCCTCCAGCAGCACCCGTCGCTGGTCGTCGTCACCGACGCTGAGGTCGACATGGGACAGGTCGAAGACGTCCTTGCCCAGCCGGGTCACCGAGAAGCGCTCCAGCTCGACGGTGTCCCGGGGCGGCGGCTCGTCCGCGATCAGCGTGTTCGCCGCGTCGATCCGGAACTTCGGCTTCGAGGTCCGGGCCGGAGCCCCGCGTCTGAGCCAGGCCAGCTCCTTGCGCAGCAGGTTCTTGCGTCGGGTGGCCATCCCGGCGGCCTGCCTGGACCGCTCCGCCCGCGCCAGCACGTACGCCGCGTACCCGCCGTCATAGGAGTCGACCATGGCGTCGTGCACCTCCCAGATCCGGGTGCAGATGGCATCCAGGAACCACCGGTCGTGGCTGACCACCAGCATCGCGACATCCTTGGCCTGTAGTGCCCGGAGGTGCTCGGCCAGCCAGCCAACAGCCTCGACGTCGAGATGGTTGGTCGGCTCGTCCAGTACCAACAGGTCGTGGTGGCCCAGCATCAGCGCGACCAGCGCCGTCCGTCGCCGCTCGCCGCCGCTGAGTGCCGACACGGGGGTATCCAGGTCGATGCCGGCCAGCAGATGCTCGACCACCCCGCGGGTAGCCGCGTCGGCCGCCCAGACGTGGTCCGGCTGGCCGTCGACTATCACGTCACGAACCGTGCTGTCGGGGGAGAAGTCATCTGCCTGATGCAGGTAGCCGACCGACACCGCACCCGTCTGGGTCACCCGGCCGCTGTCGGGTTCGATGGTCTGGGTCAGAATCCGGAGCAGGGTGGTCTTGCCGTCGCCGTTGCGGCCCACCACCCCGATGACGTCGCCGCGGTTCAGCCCGATGCTCACGGAGTCCAGCAGCGTACGGGTGCCGTAGGTCATGGTGATGCGGTCGGCATTGATCAGGTTCGACATATCCGCCCCATTTTCGCACGCTTGGTACACACCTTCCCCGCCACCGAGGTGGCCTAGGGTTTGGTCCAGACCCACGACCCCGACAGGAACCGGATGCATCCGACAGGAACACCTGACGTGACCGACACCGCTGTGCCGCCGCTGGCCGCCGGCACCCGCGTGCTCCACATCGGCATCCCCAAGACCGGCACCACGGCCGTCCAGCACGCGGCCGCGCACCGCCGGGCCGAGCTGCTGAAGCACGGAGTCTGCTACCCCGGACGGACGCTGAACCATCGGGAGGCGGTCTGCGCGCTGATGGGGCGCCGGCTCGGCTGGACCGGCGCCGGGGACTACGTGCCAGATATCCGGCTGTGGCAGCGGCTGCTGGCCGAGGTGCAGCAGCACCCTGGTGCACGGAGCCTGATCAGTCACGAGTTCGCCTCCGAGAGCGACGATGAGCAAGCCCAGCGGTTCGTGGACTCACTGGGTGAGTCGATCCATGTCGTGGTCACGCTGCGCGGCTTCGCCTGGCTGCTGAGCTCCAGCTGGCAGCAGTACGTCAAGGCGGGCCGTCGGCAGCCGTTCGAACGATGGCTGAAAGAGATTCTGATCGAGCAGCCCGGGCAGTCCGCCGCGCCGGCTTTCTACAAACGCAACGACCAGGCGGCGATCGTCGGTCGCTGGGTGGACGTTGTCGGCGCCGATCGGGTCACGGTGATCATCGCCGACAAGCAGAAGCCGCACCAGCTGACCGACGCCTTCGAGGATCTGCTCGGGCTGCCGCACGGCCTGCTGCAGCACGGCGAGGCGGGTGGGCTGGCGGCGAACCGCAGCATGTCGATGCCGGAGGCTGAGCTGATCCGGAGGATGAACTGTGTGGTCCGAGAACACGGCTTCAGCTGGCAGGAGTTCACTGCGCTGATCCGCAACGGAGCCATCGCACGACTGCTGGAGGCACGCCGTCCGACCGCGGCTGAGCGAAAGATCGCCCTGCCACAGTGGGCGGCCGAGAACGCCACCGAGCGGGCCCGGGCCTACGCCCAGGGTGTCGGGGCGCTCGGCTGCCGGGTCATCGGTGACCTGGAGAGCCTGTACGCCCCGATCCCGTCGGTGTCCGGCAAGGTGGCGAAGGTCGACTCGGTACCGATGGACGCGGCAGTCGAGGCGATGGCCGGGCTGCTGTCGGCGGCAACCGGGCAGGGTGCCTTCTTCGACCTGGAAACCAGGATCACCACACCCAGCCTGCAGTGGCTGAGCCGCTCCGAGCGGGGCCGGCGCTGGCTGCAGACCAACCAGGCGACGGCCAACTCCTCGGTCACGGATCTGCTGGCGGTGGCGGGCCTGCGCGCAGCGAGCAAGGTGCGGTCGCGCCTGCGCCGTTGAGGTGAGAGGCCGTTGAGGTGAGCCGGATGGCTCAGCGGCCGCGCATCGCCTGACGTGACCCCTTGGCCTGCCGTGGACTGGTCGGCATCGGGCCCTTGGGCACCGGCACCTGCGGACGGACCGCATCCAGCGCACGCAGCCGCTGACGGATGTCGGTGATCTGGTTCGGCTGAAGTGTCTTCGGTAGCTTCTTGATGTGCTCGGCCAGCTTGCTCAGCGGCACCTGGCCCGGCTTCTCGCCCATGATGATGGTGGTGACGGTGACCCCGTAGGCCACCCGCTCGTGCTTCTTCACCTCGCCGGCCAGCAACGCCTTGAGCCGACCCGGTTCCCCTTCACCGATCAGCACCAGCCCGCCGGGACCGAGGGTCCGATGCACGGCGTCCAGCTGCCGGTTCGCCGCGATCACCGGTGTCGACACCCACTGCTTCGGCAGCATCTGCAACGCCACCTCGGCGGAGCCGGCCTGTCCGGCGTACCGCTTGAAGGTGGCCTTCTTGGCTCGTTGAACCAGCATGATCATGGCCAGCAGCACCCCGACCGTGATGCCCAGCAGGGTCAGGTAGATCGGGTGGTCCCAGACATAGTGAAAGGCCCAGAACGCCACGATGGGCAGCACGAACGCCGCCCCGATCAGATACGGCAGGGCCTTGTCGTGCTCATGGGTGAGCTGATAGGCGCGGCCGATCTGCCGCATCCTGCCCATGTCGGCCGGGTCGGTGCTGGCCTTCTTCCGCGCCTTCTCCGCCTTCTTGGCCGCACGGGCCTGCGCCTTGGCCGCTTTCGCCTGCTGATCAGCCATTTCGAGTGTGTCCTGCCACTAACGGTTCAAAGTTCATCCGGGATTCGACGGCCTGACGATACAGCCTTCCCGCGCGGTACGAAGACCGTACGAGCGGGCCGCTCATCACGCCGGCATAGCCGAGCTCGGTGGCCTCGGCCTCGAGCTCGACGAACTCCTCCGGCTTCACCCAACGTTCGATCGGGTGGTGCCGGGGGGAGGGGCGCAGATACTGCGTGATGGTGATGATCTCGGTGCCGGCGTCGTGCAGGTCACGTAGTGCCTCCGACACCTCCTCGCGGGTCTCGCCCATGCCGAGGATCAGGTTGGACTTGGTCACCAGACCGGCCTCGCGGGACGCCCTCA
>JAOPXN010000119.1 GCA_025965155.1 Propionibacteriaceae bacterium | reverse complement strand
GGTCCCGCAACGACCAGATCGCCACCTTGATCAGGTTGTACCTGCGGGACGCCATCCGGACCGTCGCTTCCCAGGCCCTGGGGGTGGTGGCTGCGCTGCACGAGCAGGCAACCCGACATCTGGGCGCGCCGATGCCCGGTCGGACACATCTGCAGCATGCCCAGCCCATCCTGCTGTCCCACCACCTGCTGGCCCATGCCTGGCCGCTGCTGAGGGATCTCGACCGGTTCGCCGACCTCGACCGGCGGCTGTCGCTCAGCCCGTACGGTTCCGGCGCGCTCGCCGGCACCTCGCTCGGGCTGGATCCGGAGCTGGTGGCTGCCGACCTCGGCTTCACCGGCAGCGTGCCGAACTCAGTCGACGGCACGGCAGCCCGCGACCTGGCTGCCGAGGCGGCCTTCGTACTGGCCCAGCTTGGGGTAGACCTGTCCCGCCTCAGCGAGGACGTGATCTTGTGGTGTACCCACGAGTTCGGCTTCGCCACCTTGTCCGACGCCTGGTCCACCGGCTCGAGCATCATGCCGCAGAAGAAGAACCCTGACGTGGCTGAGCTCGCCCGGGGCAAGGCCGGTCGGCTGATTGGCAACCTGACGGGTTTGCTAGCGACCTTGAAGGGTCTGCCACTGGCGTACAACCGGGACCTGCAGGAGGACAAGGAACCGATCTTCGACTCGATCGACCAGCTGTTGATCTTGCTTCCGGCTGTCGCCGGCATGGTTGGCACTCTGGCGTTCCACCCGGAGCGACTGGCGGAGCTGGCACCGAGAGGGTTCTCGCTCGCGACCGACGTCGCAGACTGGTTGGTACGGCGGCGGGTACCGTTCGCCGAGGCCCACGAAGTGGCCGGGGCGGCAGTCCGCTACTGCGAACGGGCCGCTCTCGAGCTCTCGGACCTGACGCCGGCGATGCTCACCGAGATCTCACCGCTGCTGGAGCCGGAGGTGCTTGGTGTGCTGACCGTGCAGGGTTCGATCGACTCACGGGACGGACGCGGTGGTACCGCGACCCGTCGGGTGAGCGAGCAGCTCGAGGAGGTCGCCTCAGCAATGGCTGGCTTCCACAGTTGGGTGGGTCAGAGGCAGCGCTGAAATGGTGCGCGGCGGTCGGCGGCCATACGGCAGGATGGACGCGCCAGCCGGGTCGGTCTGGTCTCCCTCTTGGGAGGGCGTATCCGTTGAGGGAAGAGGGTAGGGAACGTGTCTAACGTTCTGGACGAGTTGATCTGGCGCGGACTGGTGGCCAACTCCACCGACGAGCAGGCTCTGCGCGAGCACCTGGAGTCCGGGCCGGTGACGTTCTATGTCGGGTTCGACCCGACGGCACCGAGTTTGCACTTCGGCAACCTGGTTCAGCTCATCGTCGCCGGCCACCTGCAGCGCGCCGGTCACAAGCCGCTGATCCTCGTTGGCGGGTCAACCGGGATGATCGGCGACCCCAAGGACTCTGGCGAACGCACCCTCAACTCCAAGGAGACCGTCGCTGCGTGGGTGGAGAAGATCCGCAGCCAGGTGTCGAGGTACGTCAGCTTCAGCGGCGACAACGGCGCCGAGGTGGTGAACAACCTCGACTGGACCGGCCCCATGTCGGTGCTGGACTTCCTGCGCGACATCGGCAAGCACTTCCCGGTCAACCGGATGCTGGCACGGGACGTGGTGCGTAACCGACTCGAGGAAGGGATCTCCTACACCGAGTTCTCCTACGTACTGCTGCAGTCGATGGACTACCTGGAGCTTTTCAGGACTCGCCACTGCACCCTGCAGTTCGGCGGCAGCGACCAGTGGGGGAACATCACCGCCGGCGTCGAGCTGGTCAGGCGGGCCGACGGGGCCCGGGTCCATGCGCTGGCCACACCACTGCTGACCAAGGCCGACGGCACCAAGTTCGGCAAGACGGAGAGCGGCACGGTGTGGCTCGACCCCGCCATGACCTCCCCGTACGCATTCCACCAGTTCTTTCTCAACGCCGAAGACGCCAAGGTCATCGAGTACCTGAAGGTCTTCAGCCCCCGAAGTCGGGAGGAGATTGAGGATCTCGCTCGTCAGACAGCCGAGCAGCCCCAGCGCCGGGCCGCGCAGAGGGCGCTCGCCGACGATGTCACCGCCCTGGTTCACTCCGAAGCCGACCGGGACGCGGCCATCGCCGCCGCCGCAGCGCTGTTCGGCAGGTCAGATCTGCATGACCTGACTGAGTCGGTGATGGGCCAGGTGGTCCGCGAGGTGGGCGGAGTGGAGCTGGCCGCTTCCGAGGGGCTGCCCAACGTTGTCGACCTGCTAGAAGCGAGCGGGGTAGTGGCGAGCCGGTCGGCGGCCCGCCGCGCCATCGCCGAGGGCGGTGCCTACCTCAACAACGAACGGGTGACGGATCCAGACGCGACAGTGGCGGAGACGGACCTGCTGCACGGGCGCTACGTCATCGCGCGGCGGGGGAAGAAGACGGTCGGCGCCGCTATCATCAACAGGGTTTGACCGGGTGCAGCGAAACGCCGTGTCGGGCTGTGATGACCAACACGGCTTCCGGATTTGACCAGCGCGAAACCTGGCCGTAATGTTCTACCTGCCTCGCCGAGGGAGCGGGACGCAACGGGTTACCGATGCGGCCGGCCCGGGAGGTACCCACCGTCAAAGATGAGCGGATAGGTGTGCGTTCAGGATAGAACCCACCAGGTCCGCGATTCAGGCACGAGCGGGTGCGGCTACACCCCCGGTTGACCACTGTTGATCGAGCGTGTAACGTAGAGAAAGCCCTAAGAGGGGCGGGAGTTGTCTGGAGAACCCAGATGAAGGCCCGAACCTCAATGGGAACCCAACCACAACGATTGAACCGATCGAGTCACGCGCAATTGTGACTTTGGTTTGTAAGATCGGGACTGGATGGGGAAATGGGATCGCGAAACACCGATTTGACTCGGGGTTAGCAATCACATAAAGTTAATCGAGTTGCCCCAAGCGGATGCAGTGATGCGGATGTGCGGTGTGTGCCCGAATTTTGAGAACTCAACAGCGTGCTAAAAGTCAATGCCAAATTATGCACTAATTGGATCCCGTGCCTGGCTGGTTGGTTGGCTCATCTTTGTGGTGGGTTGGTTGGTTGGTTGGGTCGGATTCCTTTGAGATGAGATTGTTGATTGATTGGCCCTTTTTTTGGGGTTTTGTCAGTGTTCAAGCTTGTTGTTTTTGACGATGTGTCTGGTCCTTTGGGGCTGGGTTTGTCGATATTTTTCAACGGAGAGTTTGATCCTGGCTCAGGACGAACGCTGGCGGCGTGCCTAACACATGCAAGTCGAACGGTAAGGCCCCTTCGGGGGTACACGAGTGGCGAACGGGTGAGTAACACGTGAGCAACCTGCCTTTGACTTTGGGATAACAGCTGGAAACAGCTGCTAATACCGGATATGACCTGCTCCCGCATGGGGGTGGGTGGAAAGCTCCGGCGGTCAGAGATGGGCTCGCGGCCTATCAGCTTGTTGGTGAGGTAATGGCTCACCAAGGCTTCGACGGGTAGCCGGCCTGAGAGGGCGACCGGCCACACTGGGACTGAGATACGGCCCAGACTCCTACGGGAGGCAGCAGTGGGGAATATTGCACAATGGGCG
>JAOPXN010000101.1 GCA_025965155.1 Propionibacteriaceae bacterium | reverse complement strand
TAAGTTGCCGGCAAGACCCGGGAGGATGTCCGGGAGAAGTATCTGAGGCTGCATGAGGCGTCGCGGCGTGGCGTGGTCGCGACGAGGGTGCCGACGCTCGGGCAGTTCCTGGACGGCTGGCTGGAGGAGGTAGTTGCCCCGTCTTTGGCGCCGGCCACCGTGGCCAGCTATCGGATGTGCACGCGGCGGTATATCGCGCCTGAGTTGCGTGCGAAGCGGCTGGACACGTTGACGCTGCGGGATGTGCAGGCGTGGCTGAACCGGCTGCGGTTGGTCTGCCAGTGCTGCGCTCAAGGCAAGGATGCTGAGCGGGCGAGGTCGCAGTGCTGCGCTATCGGCCGCTGCTGTCGCCAGGTGCTGGCGGATTGGACGGTGCATCAGGCGTATGCGGTGCTGCGTGCCGCATTGTCGCAGGCTGCGCGCGAGGAGTTGGTGACGCGGAATGTGGCGGCGCTCGTGCGGGTGTCGGTGCCGCGTGCTACGAGCCGGAAGGTGTGGACGGTGGAGGACGCGCGTCGGTTTCTGGAGTCTTCTCGGGATGCTGGTGATCCCTATCACGGCGGCTATGTCCTTCTGCTGGTGCTTGGTTTGCGTCGTGGTGAGGTGCTGGGGTTGACGTGGTCGGATGTGGACCTGGAGGCGGGTGAGGCGCACATTCGGTGGCAGTTGCAGCGGGTCGGTGGGGAGTTGTCGCTTCGGCGGACCAAGACGACCTCTTCGGAGGCGGTGTTGCCGATGCCGGAGATCTGTGGGGAGGCGCTGATCTCTCATCGTGCGATGACGAGTGCCTGGCGGTTGGCGGCGGGGCCGGCGTGGCATGACACCGGTCTCGTGCTGTCGACGCGCTTCGGGCTGCCGATCGATCCGCGGAACTTCCACCGCAAGTTCAAGGAGCGTGCCGTGGCGGCTGGTGTGCCGGTGGTGCCGGTGCATTCGACGCGGCGGACCTGTGCGTCGCTGCTTGTCGAGCTTGATGTGCATCCCCGGGTGGCTATGCAGATTCTGCGTCACAGTCAGATCTCGGTGACGATGGACATCTATTCGCAGGTCGCCTCGGCGTCGACCCGGGAGGCGCTGACGAGGCTCGGGACTCGGCTGGATTACGGGCGCAACTGATCCGAACTGCTGCAGTTTGGTGCTGCACATGGGTTGGTAGGTGTGCTGGAATCAGTCGGGAAGAGCGCGTTGGCTAGGAGTGGAGCCAAGGGGACTCGAACCCCTAACCCCCTGCTTGCAAAGCAGGTGCGCTACCAATTGCGCCATGGCCCCGCGGTCGACGTACCGACCGACGCACGATGGTACGCCATCAAAGCGGTGGCTGCCAAAGCCGGACCCAACAAACCTCACGCCAGCCAGTCCCCACAGGCCCAGCTCAGGTGAGCGACCACGACCCCAGCTTCGCCCCCGTGTGACATTTCTGCATGAACCGGACGACTCGCATCAGACTTGTCCCAGTCGTACTCTTGAGCCCATGTGGTCGCAGCGGGAGGTCATCGATTATGCGCTGCAGCGACGGTCCACCTTGGAGTCGCTGCGGCGTCCAGGGCGCCAGCTGGCGCGGGCTGAGGCCTGCGACGCCGACCCGATGCTGGTCCGTGCGGCCAAGCATCACGGGGAGCCGGCGGGCAGCCGCTGCCCGGTCTGCGACTCCGCCGAGCTGACCCTGCTGCACTACGTCTTCGGGGAGCAGCTCGGGCAGTACTCGGGGCGGATCAAGCGGACCGCCGAGCTCGAGAAGATGGCGCACGAGTTCGGGGAGTTCAAGGTCGTGGTGGTCGAGGTCTGCCCACCCTGCGGATGGAACCACATGATCATGTCGTACCTGCTGGGCGACGGAGTGAAGCGCAAGCCGCCCCGTCGGCAGCCAACAGTTGAGGATATTTATGGTTGAACCCCGCCGCGGAGCGTCCAAGGGCGCCACCACGAAGGGACAGCGTCCACCCAAGAAACCGGTCTCGACCGGGCGCAAGTGGACGCTCCGCAGTCTGAAGGTCATCGCGGCCGGTCTCGTCCTGGGACTGGTCGCTGTTGCTGCCGTGGTCGCGATCGGCTACTCGACCACCGACATCCCCAAGCAGGGGAACGCTGAGTTCGAGACCGCCACGTCGTTCGTCTACTACAACAACGGCAAGTCCGAGCTGGGTACGTTCGCCATCCAGAACCGCACCCCGCTCACCTTCGAGGAGATGCCGCAGACCATCAAGGACGCGGTCGTCTCGGCGGAGAACCGCTCCTTCTGGACCGACCGTGGTGTGTCCATCCGCGGCATGATGCGCGCCGCCTGGGTGATCGCCCGCGGCGGCAACCTGCAGGGCGGCTCCACCATCACCCAGCAGTACATCAAGATCTTGTACCTGACCCAGGAACAGACGCTGACGCGGAAGTTCAAGGAGCTTTTCCTCGCCTACAAGATCAACAAGCAGCAGAGCAAGGAACAGATCCTCGAGGGCTACCTCAACACCATCTACTTCGGCCGCGGCGCCTACGGCATCCAGGCCGCCAGCGAGTCCTACTTCGACATCGACGCCAAGGACCTGTCGGTGCCGCAGGCTGCGGTGCTGGCCAGCGTGGTGAACAACCCCAGCATGTTCGACCCCTCGCTCGACGACTCCAACACCGAGCGGCTGATGGGGCGCTACCAGTACGTCATCCAGTCGATGGCCGAGACCGGCGCCATCACCCCCGCCGAGGCTGCGAAGTACTCCGCCAAGCTGCCGAAGTTCCCCGACATCAGCACCAACGAACGGTACGGCGGCCCCAAGGGCTTCTTGATGAAGATGGTCGAGCGCGAGCTCATCGCCAAGGGCTTCGACGCCAGCAAGATCAGCGGCGGCGGGCTGCAGATCACCACCACCTTCGACAAGAAGGCCCAGAATGCGGCGGTGAAGTCGGCCCAGAAGTACACCAAGCAGGCCGCCAACGCTGTGGACAAGAAGGTCTCGAACCTGCATGCGGCGGTCGCCTCGGTCGAGGTCGGCACCGGCGCCGTACTCGCCCTCTACGGTGGCCCCGACTACGTCAAGAACTCCCGGAACTGGGCCACCACCGCCCGGCCCACCGCGTCCACCTTCAAGACCTACGCCCTCGCCGCCGGCCTCAAGGACGGCTACAGCCTGCGGTCGACCTTCAACGGCAACACCTTCACCCCGCCCGGCGACAGCACCCCGGTCCGTAACGAGTTCTCCTACCAGTACGGGTCCTTCGTCAGCCTGAACCGCGCCACCGCGGAGTCGATCAACACCGCCTTCGTCGACCTGACCAGCTCCATGGAGGACGGACCGCAGAAGGTGGCCGACATGGCCGAGGCCGCCGGCGCTCCGAAGGCTGCGGGCTGGGACCTCAACTCCCGCATCCCGCTGGGCGCGGCCGAGGTCAGCCCGCTGAACCAGGCCGGCGCCTACGCCACCTTCGCCAACGAGGGCGTCGCGGTCGCCAACCACGTCGTCAAGGAGGTCAAGGACGCCAGCGGCAAGGTGCTCTACAAGGCCAACCCGAAGGAGGACCGGGCGGTCAGCAAGGACATCGCCGCCGACGTCACCTCCGCTCTCACCAGCGTGGTGGAGCAGGGCACCGGACGTACCGTGCAGACCCTGAACCGTCCGGTCGCAGGCAAGACGGGAACCAAGGACGGCAGCAACGACGACATCACCTCCGCCTGGTTCGTGGCCTACACCAAGCAGATCTCCACTGCGGTGATGTACGTCGCAGGCGACTCCGGCAGCGAGGACCTGGACGACTACGCCCGTCCCGGCGACTCGACCTTCTTCGGTGGCACGTACCCGGCCCTGACCTGGGCCGACTACATGCAGACGGCGACCGAGGACCTGCCGGTGGAGCAGTTCGACGACCCCGCCTACGTCAACTCCGACTCGGCGCCGCGCCAGCAGACCCGGACCCAACAGCCCGAACAGACCCAGACGCAGGAGCCGACCCAGTCCAGCGAGCCGACGGAGTCCCCGACGGACGAGCCGTCCAGCGACCCCAGCCAGAGCTCGAGCGAGCCGACGAGCACCGAGACCCAGCCGACCCAGGAGCCGACAACACCGAAACCCACGTCGACGTCGAGCCCGAGCGGCCGATCGACGTCCAGCAACGGCGGCACCAGCCGGGGCGGCAACAACGGCCGCCCGACCACCAACCCGGGGGACAGTGAGCGTACGCCGGGCGGTGGCTGATGGCCGACGCGGTACGGGAGCCGACCGGCTCCCCGCTGCCTGACCCGCCCTCGCGCACCGACGGGTTCGTCCGCACCGTCAGCGAGCGGCTCGGCGGCCCAGTCGGTCGGCACGCCAGCCCGTCCGGCTCGACGGGACCGGCCACCCGGGTGGCACTGCTGACCGGCGTCGTGATCTACGTCGTCGGCGCCTGGTTTCACCTTGGCTGCCAGAACGCGTTCAAGTGGATGTGCTACTCCGACATCGGGCTGCTCTACAGCAGTCGCGGGCTGCTGGAGGGCAACACGCCCTACCTGGACAGCGGCAGCTACCCGGTGCTGGAGTACCCGGTGCTGACCGGCTGGTTCCTGGAGCTCGAACGACTGATCAACGTCGCCCTCGGCGCGCCCACCGGCCTAGGTCTCGGCGAGGCGGAGCGGGCCCAGGCGACCGACTCGTTCTTCTTGATCAACGTGGTGCTGCTCGGGCTGTTGTTCCTCATCGCCATCCTGGCGCAGGTGCATACCGTCGAGGGCCGGCCCTGGGACGCCATGATGCTTGCCGCGTCACCCTGCGTCGCGGCCGCTGGGTTGATCAACTGGGACATGCTGCCGGTGGCCCTGACCGCGCTCGGCTGCATGTTCTGGGCCCGCCGGCAGCCGGCTGCGGCGGGTCTTCTGCTCGGGCTGGCCACCGCCGCCAAGCTCTATCCCGTGTTTCTGCTCGGACCGCTGCTGCTGCTCTGCCTGAGATCACGGCGGATGAACGAGTTCGGCACGATGCTGGGCGCGTTCGTGATCAGCTGGAGCCTGGTCAACCTCCCGGTTCTGCTGAAGGCTCCCGAAGCCTGGCGGAGCTTCTGGACCTTCAACGCCGACCGGTCCGGCGATCTTGGTTCCATTTGGTACGTGCTGTCCCTGGCCGGGCACGAGGTTCGAAACCTCAATGCACTGAACGCGGTGCTGTTCCTCGTTGCCTGCCTGCTGATCGGTGCGCTGATCGTGCTGGCACCCCGGCGGCCACGCTTCGGCTCGGTCGCGTTCCTGGTGGTCGCCGCCTTCCTGATGACCAACAAGGTCTACTCACCGCAGTACGTCCTCTGGCTGCTGCCGCTGCTGATCTTGGCCCGGCCGCGCTGGCGCGACTGGTGGATCTTCACCGCCGGCGAGCTGATCTACTTCGGTGCGATCTGGTGGCACCTCGGCGGCTACCTCACTCCCGGTGCCGGCGCCCCCGACCGGGTCTACTGGCTGGCGGTGATCATCCGGCTGCTGACCCAGGGATGGGTGGTGGCCATGGTGGTCCGTGACGTGCTGCACCCGGCCACGGACGTGATCCGCCGTGCCGGCGTGGACGACCCGAGCGGCGGGGTGTTCGACGGCGCCGAGGACGCCGGCTGGGTCCGCCGGCTCCGCCCGTCGCAGGGGACCGGGCGAGCGTGAAGCTGCACAGCATCGACCTCCGGTCCGGCCGGATGGTCCTGCAGGCCTGGCTGGCCAGCCGCGGGCTGATCTTGATGGTCGCCCTGCTGCTGGCCGTGGCGGAGGGTCACCGGCTCACCGACATGGTCAGCAACTGGGACGTGCAGCACTTCACCCGGCTGGCCGAGGGCGGCTATCGGGCCGAGCCGGACAACATCTTGATGGCGTTCTTCCCCGGCCTTCCGTCGATCTTCGCCCTGGGGCTGCGGTTCGACATCCCGGTGGCGGTCACTGGAGTGGTGCTGTCCTTGATCTGCTCGGGGATCGCCGCGCTCGCCCTGGTCCGGTTCGGCGGGCCCTGGGTGGCGACCGCCTGGTTGTTCGCGCCGACCGCTGTCTTCACCACCGTGCCGTACACCGAGTCGCTGTTCTGCGCGATCGCCTTCTGGGCCTGGGAACGGGCCCGCTCGGATCGCTGGCTCGCCGCGGCGCTGCTGACCGCCGCCGCCTGTACGGTCCGGGTGTCCGGGTTGTTCCTGATCGGCGCACTGTTCGTGATGATCATCACCAGCCGTGTCGATCTGCGCGACAAGGCCCGTCGGGCGGCCCTGCTGCTCCTTCCCGCAGCGGTGATGATCACGTACGCCGGCTACCTCTACCTGCTTACCGGCAGCTGGACCGCCTGGTACACAGCACAGTCCACCGGCTGGGTGCGCGGCTTCACCTGGCCGTGGCAGTCGTTCCTGAACACGCTGCCAGCGATCGCGCCGGGCGCCTTCGCTGACCATCCGTGGTGGGCCGCTGTGTTCCGCGCGGAGGTGGTCTCGATGGCGCTGGGGCTCGTCGTCACCATCTGGTGCCTGACCCGGCGGCTGTGGGCGGAGGCCAGCTGGGTGGGGGTTCAGGTCCTCGCGTTCTCCTTGTCCTACTGGTTCTTCTCGGTCAACCGGGCCACCCTGCTCTGGTTCCCCCTGTGGATGATGCTGGCCGCCTGGGGAACGTGGACACCCCGAAACGCGCGGCTGGCGGCGGCGCACCGCGTCGCCGTGGTCGCCGCCTGGGCCGCGAGTTTGATCTTGATGCTCTGGTGGTGCTGGCTGTTCTTCACCGGGCACTGGGCCAGCTGAGCCGCCCGGCTAGAATTCGACAGATGCAGCGGATGTGGATCGACCTCGAGGGACTGGCCAATCTTCGGGACCTCGGTGGCACACCCACCGTCGACGGCGGCAGCATCGCTCCCGGCAGGCTGCTCCGCTCGGACAACCTGCAGACGCTGACCGAGGAAGACATCGAGCGGCTGCTGGAGCTCGGGCTGACCGATGTGATCGACCTGCGGAGCACGTACGAGGTGATGTCCGAAGGTCCCGGGCCGCTGGCCGACCGGCCCGAGGTGATCATCCATCACCACTCGCTGTTCCGCGAAGAGATGCCAGGTCTTGGTGAGCCCAAGCCGGACGTGCGGCCGGAGGTGATGCCGGAGGAGGCGTTGCCGTGGGTCGATCTGGAGCCCACCGTGCAGGTGGAGAACAGTGTCGCCTCCCACTACCTGTCCTACCTGGCCGACCGGCCCGACTCGATTGTGGAGTCGCTGCGCGAGATCGCCGGCGCCCAAGGTGCCGCGCTGGTGCACTGCGCGGCCGGGAAGGACCGGACCGGCACGGTGGTCGCGCTGGCCCTCTGCCTGGCAGGGGCCGACCGTGAGGCCGTGGTGCAGGACTACGCGGCCAGCAGCGAGCGGATGCAGCAGATCCTGGACCGGTTGCTGGCCACCGAGACCTACGCCGACAACCTTCGCGACCGACCGCTGTCGTCCCACCTCACCCACGCCGAGACGATGGCCGCATTCCTGGACCACATCGACGCCGGGTACGGCGGGATCGAGCCGATGCTGACCCGCCTCGGCTGGACTCCAGACGACACCGAACGGATGCGGGCCAAGCTCCGCGGCTGACGCCTCAGTCGGTAACAATCTGGTCGACCGTCGCGATGGTGAGTCGCAGCTCGACCGGCACCTCGTCGCCGATCGCCGGCGGGGTCTGACTCCGCGGCAGGAAGACCAGACTCGACTGCATGTGCGGCGGCTCCAGGAACCAGCGCTTCTTGCCGCCGATCGTGTACGGGCTGAGTGCCAGGCCGGCCGCTTCGAGTGAGCCGGTGGCGACCGAGATCGCCCGCTGCCGCATCGACACTGCGGAGGTCGGGGCCTCCAGCCCGATGCCGTGCGACGTGCCACCAGCGACGACGACGATCCAGCCGTCCGCCGGCACCACCCGCTGCCGGTAGCCCGCCCGCTCGCCACGCCGGACCTGGTGCACGTCCAGCACGGTCGCGGTGGTGGTCCGAGTCGACTCGTCGCCCAGCCACAGCCGCGTCCCGACCCGCAGCCGGAGCGCGGCCGGCTCACCCTCGGCGCCGCCGAGCTGGCGGGCCAGCGCGGCCGCCTCCTCCGGCGGCAGGTGCGACAGCCACAGCGGGCCCAAAGCGGTGGCCAGAGCCGCCCGGGACAGTTTCTCCGCCTCTGGGTAGCGGCCCTCCGCCCGGATCGGGAGATGGATGGTCCAGCCGCGGAAGTCCAGCTGTTCCAGCAGGGGCGCGACCTCGGTCAGCTCGGTGGTCGGGATGCCGTGGCGGCGCATGGAGGTCAGCAGCTCCACCAGCACCCGCGGTCGGCCCCCGTGCTCGGCGATGGACCGCAGGTCGCTCAGCCGGGACACCGTGGAGATGATCCGGGGATCGTCGGCCAGCTCGACCGCGCGGTCGTCGTCGGCTCGCCACGGCGTCAGGATGACGATGTCACCGCCGAAGATGTCCCGGACCGCGTCCACCTCCTGCGCGGTGCCGACGGCGATCGTGTCCACCCCCAGGCTCGCCGACTCCTCGGCCAGCCGGGCCAGGCCGTACCCGTACCCATTGCCCTTGACGACCGGGATCAGCCCGGGGGTGGCGCCGCTCACGACATGCAGATGCTCGCGCCAGCGGGCGCCGTCCAACCTCAGGGTTACTCCGGTCACGGCCATCAGGCTACCGGCGCTTCATGTAGAGGTCGAAAGCCTTGTAGAGGATGGGGTTGAGCGGCAGGTCCCACTCGCCCAGGTACTCCACCGCCTCGCCGCCGGTGCCGACCTTGAACTGGATCAGGCCCAGGTGCGGGTCCTCGCTGTCCACGCTGTCGGTGATGCCGCGCAGGTCGTAGACGGTCGCGCCGGCCTCCGCAGCGTCCTTGATCATCTGCCACTGGATGGCGTTGGAGCCGCGGACATCCCGCTTGGCCGTCGAGCTGGCACCGTAGGAGTACCAGGCGTGCTGACCCACCCGGACCCAGGTGGTGGCGGCCACCAGGTCGCCTTCGTGGGAGGCCAGATAGAGCCGGATCCGGTCCTTGTCCTCGCCGAGCAGCGCGTCGAACATGGTCTGGAAGTAGGACAGCGGCCGGGGGCTGAACCCGTCCCGGGCCGCGGTCTCCAGATACAGCTGGTGGAAGGCGGGCAGGTCCTCAGCGGAGCCGACGGTCACGGTGACGCCGGCCTTGGCTGACTTCTTGATGTTGCGCCGCCAGAGCTGGTTCATCCCTGTCAGTAGCTGTTCCTCGGTCTTGCCGGCCAGCGGCAGCTGGAAGACGAACCGCGGCTGTCCGGCGGCGAAGCCCTCCTGATCATCCGGCGGACGCCAGCCGAGCTCGCGGAGCTCGTTGCGCAGATGGGTGGCGTGATGGTTGAGGTCGTCGGGCAGCACCTGGTTCAGCCGGACGATCTCGGGGTCGGCGATCGCAGCTTTGATGGTGTCCGGCCCCCACCGACGCACCACCACCGGGGCACCGATCCGAAGGCCGAAGGCGCCGGCCTCCTTCGCGTGCTCAGCGAGCGGGGTCAGCCAGGCTCCGAGGTCGTTGGTGTCCCAGTCGATCACCGGACCCTCCGGGAGGTAGGCCAGATAACGCTTGATCTTGGGCAGCTGCCGGTACAGCACCAGCCCGGCACCGACCTGCGACCCGATCTCGTCGAACCAGCCGAGCGACTCGCTGCGCCACTCGCTCTTCACCTTGGCCCAGGCAGGGGTCTGCAGGAAGCTCAGCGAGGGTCGCTTCTGGTTAAACGCGAGGTGTTCGTCCGTCGTAATGGTCCGTACCGTGAGTGCCACGGGTACGAATCTAGTGCCCGCCGCCGGCAACCCTGGCGGGCGCTACTGACCAGAGTCCAGTTATCAGCCCCTCATCGGCGCAGCGGGCCGGCTCAGCCGCGTGTCGCGGGCGGCCGCCGCGACGAGCGGCAGATAACTGGACCGCACCCCGGCGACTCGCCCGGTCCGCCTGCTCGGACCCAGCCGCGGCAGCACGCCTCAGCCCTCGATGGAGACCTCGACCAGCACCGGCGCGTGGTCGGACGGGCCCTTGCCCTTGCGCGCCTCCCGGTCGACGTAGGCGTCGCCGACCTCAACGGTCCGGCTGGTCAGCACGTAGTCGATCCGCATCCCGAAGTCCTTGTGGAACATCCCGGCCCGGTAGTCCCAGTAGGTGAACGGGTGGTCACCCTTGCCCGGCCGGGCCCGTACATCGGTCAGTCCCCAGTCCAGCAGATGCTGGACTCCCTGCCGCTCCGCCGGCGTGACGTGGGTGGAACCGGCGAAGGCTTTGATGTTCCACACGTCGGCGTCGGTCAGCGCGACGTTGAAGTCGCCCATTACGGCGATCGGGTCCGCCGGGTCCTGCTCGTCCAGGGTGCGTCGCAGGGTGGCGAGCCAGTCCAGCTTGTAGAGGTAGTGCGGGTCGTCCAGTGAGCGCCCGTTGGGTACGTACACACTCGTCACCGACAGCGGACCGCAGCGGGCCCGGGCGAACCGCGGCTCCGGATGTCCGGGCAGCTCGGTGGCCAGCGGCTCGAGGCCGACCTTCGACAGCACCGCGACCCCGTTCCACCGCCCGTCGCCGACGTGCAGCGCCTCGTAGCCGAGCCTGCTCAGATCCGCGTACGGGAAGGCCCCGTCGGTGCACTTGGTCTCCTGCAGGGCCACCGCATCCGGTGAACGCTGCTCCAGCCAGTCCAGCAGCCGGGGCAGCCGCGCACCGATCGAGTTCACGTTCCAGGTGGCGATTCGCACGTCGCCCATCCTGCCGCAGCACGCTCGACCGGTGCGCGTTGCCCACGTGCTCGGCTCAGTCGAGGCTCGGGTAGTCGAGTTGAACTCCCGGTATCCGGTCCTGCACCACGAAACTGGCCCGGGTGCTCACCGGCGCGCCCTGTTGGAGTACGAACGGCACGACCCTGAAGTCGTTGCGGCACTGCTGCGGCGTCACGGTCATCCGGCTGTAGCCTCGCTGGAAGTTGAAGAACTTCAGGTGCGGGTTGGCGGCCAGGAAGGCCCGGCCCTGGTCGTTCATATCGGCACCATCCCCGCCGCTGGTAATCGACGTGCCGACGAACTCCGCCCCGACGGTGCTGGAGCCCGGATCGGCGTAGTCCCGCTTGAGATCCACGGCGTAGTTGGTGTGCCGGTCACCCGTGATCACCACGAGGTTCCGGACGCCGCGCTCCTCGGCTTCGGCAAGGACCTCGTTCCGCTCCGCCACGTACCCGTCCCACGGGTCCAGCCAGACGTAGGTCCTCGACGGCGAAGGGTCCCGGTCGGTCTGCGCCATCGTGACTTGGTTGCCGAGAATCTGCCATCGAGCGGGAGAGCAAGAAAAGCCGTCCAGCAGCCACTCCTTCTGCTTCCCGCCGAGCATGGTGCGGTCGGCGCCGAACCTGTCGGAGCAGTCGGCTGACCCCCCGCCGCCGCACGGCTGCCTGTCGCGGTACTGCCGGGTGTCGAGCATGGTGAAGTCGGCCAACCGTCCGTAGCGGATCCGCCGGTGCAGCCGGACGTCGGGCCCGGATGGCAGCTGGGCACAGCGAAATGGGAGGTTCTCATACATCGCCTGGAAGGCCGCGGCGCGGCGGCGGCGGAAGACTACCGGGTCCTGGTCGGGTTCGCGGTCGGGCTGGGAGTGGTCGCCGGCCCAGTTGTTCTCCACCTCGTGGTCATCCATGGTCTGCAACCAGGGAAAGGCTGCATGGGCTCGCTGCAGCGGCCGCTCGGACTTGTAGAGGGAGTACTGCAGCCGGTACCGACCAAGATCAAACGCCTCGCCGTCGAACTGACTGGGCAGCACGATGTTGCGCTTGTTGGACTTCAGCCCGGACTCGTAGATGTAGTCGCCGAGATGCACTACAAGATCAAGATCTTCGCAGGCCAGATGGTCGTAGGCGGTGAAGTAGCCATCCTGCCAGGCCTGGCATGAGACAAAGGCGAACCTCAGCGACCGCGGCATCGTGCGGCCGTCCGGAGTGGTCTTGGTTCGACCGACCTCCGACAGGTGGGGCCCCGCCCGGAACCGGTACCAGTAGCACCGATTCGGTTCGAGGCCCTCAAGTTCGGGGTGGACTGCGTGGTCGAGCTCGGGTACGGCTACAACGCTGCCGCGGCAGACAACGCGACGGAAGTGCTCGTCGCAAGCCACTTGATAGTGGACCCGAACCGGCTTGCGGTCCATCCCACCACGGCCGTCGGCGGCAAACGGGTCGGGTGCGAGTCGGGTCCACAGCGCCACCCCGGTGGCCGACGGATCGCCGGAGGCGACGCCCAAGGTGAACGGGTCGGGTGATTTCCGCGGCATTGCTGCGGTGGTGCTCGCGCTCCAGGTGCCGGTGCCCAGCAGCACCGCGGCTGCCCCAGCGCCGCCGTAGCCGAGGAAGCGTCGTCGCGGAAAGTTCGTCGGGGCTGTTGAGCTCACGGGATCTCCTTGGTCGGGAGGCCGAGATACGCTGCGGCGTACGCGTCCATGGTGGAGGGGTCCAGGCCATCTTCTCCCTTGTCCCAGCAAAAGGAAACTGCCGGCGAGCCCGCGGATCAGCGGAAGCGGCGCAGCCGGAGGCTGTTGGTAACCACGAACACCGAGCTCAACGCCATCGCGGCTCCGGCGAAGACCGGGTTGAGAAACCCGGCCGCGGCTAGCGGGATCGCAGCCACGTTGTACGCGAAGGCCCAGAACAAGTTCAGCTTGATGGTATGCAGCGTCGCCCGGGACAGCCGGATGGCATCCGCCGCGACCCTCAGGTCGCCACGCACCAGAGTAAGATCTCCTGCCTGGATGGCAACATCGGTCCCGGTGCCCATCGAGATACCAAGATCGGACTGGGCCAGCGCCGCCGCGTCGTTCACCCCATCGCCGACCATGGCGACCCGGTGACCGGCCTGCTGCAGGCGGACCACCTCGGCCACCTTCTCGTCCGGACGCACCCCGGCGACCACCCGCTCGATGCCGACCGCAGCGGCCACCGACTCGGCGGCGACCTGGTGATCACCGGTCAGCAGCACCGGGGTCAGACCGAGCGCGCGGAGATCGCGGACCGCCTCAGCAGAGGTCGGCTTGATCGTGTCGGCGACGGCAATCACACCGCGGGCCTGTCCGTCCCACCCGACCAGGACGGCCGTGTGCCCTGCGGCCTGGGCGGAGTCGAACGCCACCTGCACGGGTTCGGAGATCGACAGCCGGTGCTCCGCCAGCAGGCTGGGACGGCCGACGACGACCGTCACGCCGTCGACCCGGCCCAGTGCGCCGAGCCCATCCGCACTACGGAAGTCCTCAACGGCGACGGTGTTGCCGACGGCAGCACGGTCGGCGATCGCCTTGGCGATGGGATGCTGCGAGCCGGACTCGACCGCCCCGGCGAGGTGCAGCAGCTCGGACTCCTCGCCACCCGGCGGCACGCTGACCGAGACCACCGCCATCCGGCCTTCGGTGACAGTGCCTGTCTTGTCCAAGATCACCGTGTCCACCTGCCGGGTCGACTCCAACACCTCGGGTCCCTTGATCACGATGCCCAGCTGGGCGCCACGCCCGGTGCCGACCATCAGCGCGGTCGGTGTAGCCAGACCCAACGCGCAGGGGCAGGCGATGATCAACACCGCCACTGCTGCGGTGAAGGCGAACTGGGTGCTGGCGCCCTGCACCAGCCAGAACACCAACGTCGCCGCAGCCAGCGCCAGCACCACGGGGACGAAGATTCCGGCAACCTTGTCGGCCAGCCGCTGCACCTGCGCCTTGCCGTTCTGCGCCTCCTCGACCATCCGGGCGATCTGGGCGAGCTGGGTGTCGGCGCCGATCCGGGTAGCGACCACCACCAGCCGTCCGCTGGTGTTGATCGTCGCACCGACGACGTCGTCACCGGGTCCCGCCTCGACCGGGACCGACTCGCCGGTGACCATCGACGCGTCGATGGCACTGTGCCCGGAGACGATCCGGCCGTCGGTGGCGATCTTCTCCCCGGGGCGTGCGACGAACTGGTCACCGACTCTGAGCTCGTCGATGCCGACGCGCCGTTCCACGCCGTCCTGCAGTACTGACACCTCCGCGGCGCCCAGCTCCAGTAGGGCGCGCAGCGCGGCTCCGGCCTGCCGTTTCGACCGGACCTCGATGTAGCGGCCGGCGAGGATGAAGGTGGTGATGGCAACGGCTGCCTCGAGATAGATGTTGGCCGTGCCGTCGTGCCGTTCCAGCCGGAACTCGAACGGGTGGATGAAGCCGATCTCGCCCGCCATCCCGAAGAACAACGCGTACAGCGACCAGCCCAACGCCGCCAGGGTGCCGAGGGAGATCAGTGTGTCCATGGTGGCGCTGCCGTGCCGGAGGTTGGTGACGGCGGCGCGGTGGAACGGCCATCCGCCCCACACGATCACCGGCAGGGCCAGCAGCAAGGAGACCCACTGCCAGCCGGGGAACTGAAGCGCCGGAACCATCGACATGGCGATCACCGGGACGCTGAGGGCGCCGGCGATGATCAGCCGGCGCCGCAGCCGGCGGACCGGCTCGTCCTCGTCGCGGGATTCCTGCACCGGCAGGGATGCGCCGTATCCCGTCTTCTCGACCGTGGTGATCAGGTCTTGCACGGTGACCGGGCTGACGAAGCGGACCCGGCTCTTCTCGGTGGCGTAGTTGACGCTCGCGCTGACGCCGTCCATCCGGTTCAGCTTCTTCTCGATCCTGGCCGCGCAGGAAGCGCAGGTCATGCCGGAGATGTCGAGCTCGATGCTGTCCGGGGTGTCGGTCGAGGTCGCCGTCGGGGAGTGCCGGGTCAGTGGGAACATCGCAAGATCAACTCGTGCTGACGGTATAGCCGGCTTCGTCCACGGCGGCGGCGATCTTGTCGAAGGGGATCTCGCTGTCGCTCGTGACGGTGAGCGATCCGCCTTCGAGGACGACCTTGACGTCGGTCACGCCCTCGACCGAGCTGACCTCGTCGGTGACCGCGTTGACGCAGTGGCCGCAGGTCATGCCGGTGACGGTGTACTGGGTGGTGGCCATGGTGATGTTCCTTCGGTTCGAGGTACGGGGATTCAGGAACGAACCAGGCGAGCGATCGCCTGCGACGCCTCTTTGATCTTCTGGTCGGCCTCGGCTCCGCCGGTCCGGGCGGCAGCGACGACGCAGTGGTGGAGGTGCTCGTCCAGCAGTCCGAGGGCCACTGACTGCAGTGCGCTGGTCATGGCCGAAACCTGGGTCAGGATGTCGATGCAGTACTTCTCGTCCTCGACCATCTTCTGCAGCCCACGGGCCTGGCCCTCGATCCGGCGGAGCCTCTTGAGGTAGTCGTCCTTGCTGTCGATGTAGCCGTGATGGCTGGTGCTCTCGCTCATCTGTCCTCCTCCTGCCAGAAACCATACCCCCCTAGGGTACTCATTCCAAGCGGAAGATTGGAGAAGTCAGCCGCTGTGCAGGGTGTCCAGGATCTGCTGACCGTACTTGGCCAGCTTGTTCTCGCCCACGCCGCTGACCTGGCCGAGTCCCTCCAGGTCGGACGGGTTGAGGCTCGCAATCTGCCGCAGGGTCGCGTCGTGGAAGACGACGTACGCCGGGACGCCCTGCTCAGCGGCGGTCGCGGCGCGCCAGGCGCGGAGCCGTTCGAACAGCCCGACGGCCTGCTCGGGCAGGTCCACGACGACAGAGCTGCGTCGGGCGGAGCTCCGGGAGGGGGCCCGGGTCCGCTCCGGCTCGCGCCGAAGCCGTACCTGCCGTCCGCGGTAGAGGACCTCGGCGCTGGCGTCGGTCAGGCCGAGGGTGCCGTGGTCGCCCTCCACCGACAACAGCCCCTGAGCCAGCAGCTGGCGCACCACCCCGCGCCACTCCGCGTCCCGCAGCTCGGTTCCGACCCCGAAGACCGACAGCGTGGAATGACCGAACTGCTCCACCTTGGCGGTCTGCTTGCCGAGCAGGATGTCGACCACCTGTCCGGTGCCGAACCGTTGTCCTCGCTCCCGGTCCAGCCGGAACACGGTCGAGAGCACCTTCTGGGCGGGGACGGTGCCGTCCCACGCCTCGGCCGGGACCAGGCAGGTGTCACAGTTGCCGCAGTCGCCTCCCGCCTCGCCGAAGTAGCCGAGCAGCTGGGACCGGCGGCACTCGACCGTCTCGCAGAGCGCCAGCATGGCGTTCAGCTGGCTACCCAGCCGGCGCCGGTGGGCGGCGTCGCCGTCGGAGGTCTCGATCATCTTGCGCTGCTGCACGACGTCGGCCAGCCCGTATGCCAGCCAGGCGGTGGAGGGCAGCCCGTCGCGGCCCGCCCTGCCCGTCTCCTGGTAGTAGCCCTCCACGGACTTGGGCAGGTCCAGGTGGGCGACGAAGCGGACGTCCGGCTTGTCGATGCCCATCCCGAAGGCGATGGTGGCGACCATCACGAGCCCGTCCTCGCGCAGGAACCGGGACTGGTTCGCGGCGCGGACACGGGAGTCCAGGCCCGCGTGATAGGGCAGCGCGGGGATGTTGTTCGCGTTGAGGAACTCCGCGGTCGCCTCTACCGAGGCCCGGGAGAGGCAGTACACGATGCCAGCGTCCCCGGCGTGCTCCGCGCGGATCAGGGACAGCAGCTGCTGTCGCGGCTGGTCCTTGCCGACGATCCGGTACGAGATGTTGGGCCGGTCGAAGCTGGCCACGAAGTGCCGGGCCCGGGTCAGATCCAGCCGGGTGGCGATCTCGGCCCGGGTGGCAGCGGTGGCTGTCGCGGTCAGCGCGATCCGCGGCACGGTGGGCCAGCGCTCGTGCAGCGTCGACAGCGCCAGATAGTCGGGACGGAAGTCGTGGCCCCACTGGGCGACGCAGTGGGCTTCGTCGATGGCGAACAGCGCGATGGTGCCGCGGTCCAGCAGCCGCGCGGTCGACTCCACCCGTAGCCGCTCCGGGGCCAGGTAGAGCAGGTCCAGCTCGCCGGCCAGAAAGGCGCGCTCCACCCGCTGCCGTTCGGCCGCGTCCTGGGTGGAGTTGAGGAAGCCGGCGCGGACGCCGAGGGCCTGCAGGGCGTCGACCTGGTCCTGCATCAGCGCGATCAGCGGCGAGATGACGACCCCGACGCCGTCGCGGACCAGGGCCGGAACCTGGTAGCACAGCGACTTGCCGCCGCCGGTCGGCATCAGCACCAGCGCGTCCCGGCCGGCCACCACCTCGGCGATGATGTCCGCCTGGTTGCCCCTGAACGTGGGGTAGCCGAAGACCCGGTGCAGTACCTCCAGCGCTGCGTCCAGGCCAGCCGGGGCCTGCTCGCTCTGGACGGGGGCGGCTGAGGTCATCCGCCGAGTCTAGGCGGTTACGGAGGCTAAGTTGTCCCCAACCCTTGTGCGCAAATATCGGTAGGCCGGCCTGCTGTCAACCTGAGCGGGACCATCCCAGAGGTCGTAAAAATATCTGCGACAAAGAGTTATCCACGGGCTGGTGCATGAAGCCCTGCCTAGTCAGAGGTGGTTTCCGGGATCGTTACCGCATTTATCCCCAGATCTATACCCAGCCTCTGCACATGGCCTGTGCGTGTCACCCACAAGGGTTCTGCTGTTGTCCACACCACCTGTGGATAACGCGCTTCCTTCGACCGTCCTGCAGGCGTAGGTTGGCGCAGGTTCGGTGGCGGGCATGTGCGTGTGCTGCACAGGATTGTCAGTGCAGAAACGTACCGTTCAAGTGCGATCTCGGGTGGGATTCGACCGGCCAGAGATCAATGATCGACCGCGGAGGAGTGGTAGTGAGTCTTGCTGAGGTGATGTCGCCGTACGGTGACCAGGCCACCCGAGCGCACGATCGGACACCTCCGCAGGACATGGCCGCCGAGCAGTGCGTGCTCGGCGCGATGCTGATGAGCAAGGACGCGATCGCCGACGTGGTCGAGGTGCTGCGTGGCGTCGACTTCTACCGGCCGGCCCATGAGCAGGTGTACGAGGCGATCCTCGACCTGTACGGCCGGGGCGAGCCGGCCGACGCCATCACCGTCTCCGATGAGCTGACCAAGCGTGGCGAGATCGGACGGGTCGGCGGCGCACCGTACCTGCACACGCTGCTGGCCAGCGTCCCCGTCGCGGCCAACGCCGGCTACTACGCCGAGATCGTCCGGGAGAAGGGCATCCTGCGCCGGCTCGCGGACGCCTCGATCCGGATCGGGCAGATGTCGTACGCGGCGGAGGGCGACGTCGACCAGATCGTCGACCGGGCCCAGGCCGAGGTGTACGCGGTCACCGACCGGCGGGCCAGCGAGGACTACAAGCCGCTGTCGGAGCTGATGCAGCCGACCCTGGACGAGATGGAGGCCATCTCCTCCCGCGGCGGCCAGCTGGCCGGGGTGCCGACCGGGTTCGCCGAGTTGGACGACCTGACCAACGGCCTGCATCCGGGCCAGATGATCATCGTCGCGGCGCGACCCGGCTGCGGGAAGTCCACCCTGGCGCTGGACCTGGCCCGGTCGGCGTCAATCAAGCACGGCCTGACGTCGGCGATCTTCAGCCTGGAAATGAGCCAGATCGAGATCACCATGCGGCTGCTGTCCGCGGAGGCGTCCATCCCGCTGAGCCACATCCGAGGCGGCAAGATGAGCGACGACGACTGGCACCGGGTGGCCACCAAGATGGGCCAGGTGTCGGAGGCGCCGCTGTACATCGACGACTCCCCGAACCTCACCATGATGGAGATCCGGGCCAAGGCCCGCCGGCTGAAGCAGCGCCATGACCTCAAGCTGGTGGTGATCGACTACATCCAGCTGATGACCTCCGGCAAGAAGGTCGAGTCGCGTCAGCTCGAGGTGTCGGAGTTCTCCCGCCAGCTCAAGCTGCTGGCCAAGGAGCTCGAGGTCCCGGTCGTCGCGTTGTCGCAGTTGAACCGTGGTCCGGAGCAGCGGACCGACAAGAAGCCGATGCTGTCGGACCTCCGCGAGTCCGGGTCGCTGGAGCAGGACGCCGACATGGTGGTGCTGCTGAACCGGCCGGACCTCTACGACAAGGAGTCCGACCGGGCCGGTGAGGCCGACTTCGACGTCGCGAAACACCGCAACGGGCCCACCAAGGTGATCACCGTGGCCTTCCAGGGCCACTACTCGCGCTTCACCGACATGCAGCACTGACGGCGTCATCCTCAAGGGAAGGAAGTTTCAATGGTGTCGACCGGCGAGCGTGACCACGCCGAGCAGCATCGCCCGCGCCTCCTGTTCGTGTGCGTCAAGAACGGCGGCAAGTCCCAGCTGGCCGCCGGCCTGATGCGCCACCTGGCGGGCGACACGGTCGAGGCCTCCTCGGCCGGGACGAGAGCCGGCGCCACGATCAACCCGCTGTCGGCTGCGTCGCTAGCGGAGATCGGCATCGACATCAGCCACGAGAAGCCGACCCAGCTGACCGATGACGCGGTCCGCAGCGCCGACCTCGTCGTCACCCTCGGCAGCGAGGCCACGGTTGACCCGGTCGAGGGCACCCGGTTCGAGAACTGGGACGTCGACGAACCGTCCGACCGCGGCATCGAGGGGATGGAACGGATGCGGCTGGTCCGCGACGACATCGCCCGCCAGGTCCGGCAGCTGGCAGTCAGCCTCGGCGTGGCGTCGGACTGATCCGCCAGTCGACCACCAGCGCCCGGTGGTCTGACAGCGGCAGCTCCGGAGCGCTGCTGTGCTCCACCTCACCGGTATGGCCGCGGACCAGGATGTGGTCGATCTGCTTGGTCGGATTCTCGAGCGGGAAGGTCGGGTGCTTGGCGAGCGAGCGGTAACGGGTGATCCGCTCGGGCACCGGGGCCGGCATGTTCAGATCCCCCATCAGCACCACCCGGCCGGGCGCGGCCGCCAGGTCGCGGCGGATGTGCTGAAGCTGGTACCGGCCCCAGCCCGGTACGAACGAGAGGTGCGTGTTGGCGACCGCCAGTGGCCCGTCCGGGGTGTCGAAGTGGCCGACCAGCGCGGTACGCGGCTCCTCGTCGACGACGATGACCTTACGCGGCCCCGGCAGCCACATCGGGAACCGGAACGGAATGCGTGGCAACCGGATCACCTGCCAGCTCGACGCCGGATATCGGGACAGCAGCGAGATGCCGTACGAGGGATGTCCGGGGGCCTCGCTTCCGGTCGCGTCGATCCAGGTGGCTCCGGGCGTACCCGACAGCGCTGCCGCGAACTGGTGTGAGACGGCGCCCATGGCCTCGGCGGCAACCGCGGTCAGGTCGGCCTGGTGGGACCGGGGCTGGTCCCGATCGACCTCCTGAAGCGCAAGAATGTCTGGGTTCAAAATTCGTACAGCCTCGGCGAGCCGGTCCAGGTTGACCACCCCGTCGCGCAGGGTACGTCCATGCAGGATGTTGAATGTGGCCAAGCGCATACGAGGAAGGTATCCGTCATGACTGTCGACGACTCGACCGAGGCACAATCTGACCTGGGACTGCGCGACGCGCTGAAGCGTTCGGCGTCGGCGCTCAAGGAGGACAGTGTGCCCTTCGCCCTGGGCGGCAGCTACGCCCTGTGGGTGCACGGCGCCCCCGAGCCGGTTCACGACGTGGACCTGGTGGTGGCGGAGCAGGACGTGGCGGCCGCTGTCGACAGCCTGGCTGCAGCGGGCTTTAGGATCGAGCGGCCAGCGGAGGACTGGCTGTTCAAGGCCTACAGCGAGAACTCGATGGTTGACGTCCTGCACCAGCTGCAGGGAGCCCCGGTCGACCGCGAGCTGATCGCCTCCGCCGACGAGCAGGAGGTCCTCGGCGTACGGATCCCGGTGCTACATCCCACTGAGATCATGATCACCAAGCTGCAGGCGCTGTCCGAGCACTACTGCAACTTCCAGCAGCTGCTGCCGGTGGTACGCGCGATCCGGGAGCAGCTGGACTGGCCCCGGATCCAGAAGGCCACCCAGGACCAGCCGTTCGCCGAGGCCTTCCTGCTGCTGGTCGACCGGCTCGGCATCGTCGCGCTGTCCGACCCGCAGGGCTCTGCACCGTGAAGTCGAAGACGACGCGTGACCGACCGCCCGTCAGCGAGCCTTCACGGCGGTCGAGGTCTTGGACGCTGACCCGGTCCCGGCGTCGTTGAGGGCGAAGACCCGGACCTTGTACGAGGCGCCACGCTTCAGGCCGGTGATCTTCGCGCCGCGGACCTTCGCGGACCGGGTGACAGTGGTCTTCTTGCCGCTGCTCGTCCGGGTCGCCTCGATCCGGTAGCTCCTCACAGCGCCGCCGGACGTGGGAGTTGCCCAGTAGGCCTGGATGGAAGCCGTCTTGTCCTTGGTCGACCCCGCCTTGGGAGTTTTGATCCGGGGCTTCCCCGGCAGTGCGGTCAGCTTGACCCGGGTGCCGGCGGCGGGACCGGCACCGGCGGCGGTGATGGCACGGACCTGGAGGTTGTAGGTGGCGCCCGCCCGCAGAGTGCTGAACGCATAGCTGCGGGTGCTTCCCGAGACCGTGACCGTCTTCGGACCGCCGCCTCGGGCGTCGGTGCCGTCCCGCGTGACCCGGTACTTGTCGATGCGCAGGCCGCCGGTGGAGCTGGGAACCGACCATGCGATGGTGGCCGACTTGGCTTTGTCGCTGCGCCGGCCGGTCACCTTGGTCGGAGCCGAGGGCGGGGTCGCGACGACGGTGCGCGCCACCGCCGGCCCGAGGCCGACAGCGTTCCGCGCCCGTACCGTCAGCGTGTACGCGGCCCCGGCCCGCAGCTCATTGAAGACGTGGCTGGAGGCGGTGGCAGGCAGGTCGATTGTTGCCTGGCCGGCCCCCTGCGCGTCCGTTCCGCTCCGGGTGACCTGGTAGCCGGTGACGGCGGAGTCCCCGTCGAACAGCGGCGCGGACCACTGCAGCGAGCCGGTCTTCTGAGCTTCGTTCCGCTGTGCTACGACGCCCGCAGCAGCGCCCGGGGTCTGGGAGGCCGCGGACGTGAAGAGCAGCAGGTTAGGCGATCCCTGCGGATCGGCGATCACGCCGCGGGTGGCCCGGCCGGCCAGGGCGGCGTTCACCTGCGCCGGGGTCGCTGTGGGCTTGCTTTGCAGGAACCGCGCGACCGCACCGGTGACGTGCGGGGTGGCCATGGAGGTCCCGCTCATCGTCGCGGTGGCCGTGTTCGAGTCGAGTCCGGCGGACACCACGTCCAGACCCGGTGCGAAGAGGTCAACGCAGCTGCCGTAGTTGGAGAAGTTGGCCCGCCCGTCGTTGATGTCGGAGGCAGCGACGGTGATCGCCTGCGGAGCCCGCGCGGGGCTGCCGCCGCAGGCCGGCGATGCCTCGTTCCCGGCCGCCACGACGACGGGTATCCCGTGCGCCACGGTCGCGGCCACGGCCTGGTCGGATGCGGCGTCGATGCCCGACCCACCGCTGAAGTTCACCACGGACGGGCCGGCTGGCTTGTGCTTGACCGCCCAGTCCAGGGCGGAGAGGAAGTCGCTGCCCCAGCCGCTTCCCTCACAGTCGAAGACCCGAAGCGACACGATCTTGACTGCCTTGGCAACCCCGTACGTTGCGCCCCCGATCGTGCCGGCGACGTGGGTGCCGTGGCCTAGGCAGTCGGAGGCGTCGGTGTCGCCGTCGACGAAGTCGTATCCGCTCACCGCCCGTCCGCCGAACTCGCGATGGCTGAACTTGACGCCGCTGTCGATCAGGAAGGCGGTCACCCCGGCGCCCGTTGTGTCGTAGCCGTACTTGCCGTCGCCGGTTTTCGACCGCTGGTCGATGCGGTCCAGTCCCCACGGCGGTGCGGCCTGGTTCAGGGAGGCGTTGGCACGCGCATCGGCTCCGTCGACCGTCGAAGGGGCAGCGATGGAGATCCGTACGTCGGGCGTCACCGACTCGACTGTTGGGTCCGACCGCAGCGCGCGCACCTGGGCGCTCGACAGCTCGGCGGCGAAGCCGTTCAGCACCTGGCTGTAGCGGACCGTGACCGATCGTCCCGCCGACTTCAGCCTGGTGACGCTGCGGGCGGTTGCCGTGTCGGACTTGGTACGGACGACGTAACGCCCCCCGTCCGACGGCGGGGGTTCAGCGGAGGCTGTCGTCGCCGACCCGAGACCGCCCGCAGAGAGCACAGCCAGACCCACCAGTACGGAGAACGAACGGCTTCTTCTCAGCATTAATCGCGCCACCCCTTGTTCGGAGCTGGCAAAGACGGGACAAGCCCAGTCTCGATCCCCCCGATCGGCCAGTCCTAAACAAGGCTAGAGGTGCAGCCGCCTAAGCACAAAATAAACAGTCTTAGTCGTTACCAAGTCGGGACGATGCCTTTAGTGACCGCCATGAAGAACCATTTCCTGATGCCGCTCCGACGGCGTGGGATTTCGCATGAAAAGGGCGAGTATCACGGCCACAATCCCGATCATCGACGCGACGGCAAAAGCGGTGTTGATGCCCGCGTTCTCCGCGACGAGCGGCGGTACGCCGCTCGCCACCAGGTTCTGAGTCCGGACGGCCAGGATGGTCACCAGCAGCGCGACCCCGGCCGCACCGGCCACCTGCTGCAGGGTCGACAAGATTGCGCTGCCGTGCGAGTACAAGCTCGGCGGCAACGGGTTCAGGCCGCTGGTGAACGCCGGTGTGAACAGGCAGGCAAGGCCCAGGGAGAGGATCAGGTGCAGGGTCACCAGCAACCAGACCGGGGTGTGGGCATCCACCGTGCTGAACCGCCACAGGGTCACGGTCAGCAGCACCGCACCGGTGGTGGTCAGCGCCCGCGGGCCGTACCGGTCGAAGATCTTGCCAACGGTGGGTGCCAGCAGACCCATCAGCAACCCGCCTGGGAAGAGGATCAGGCCGGTCTGCAAGGAGCCGAGACCACGGATGTTCTGTAGATAGATCGGCAGCAAGATGACGACCCCGAAGAGAGCGATCATGGTGATGCAGAGCAGCGAGACGCTGGTACGGAACATCGGATAACTGAAGGCACGCAGATCCAGCAGCGGCCAGCCGGAGGACTGAAGCCGAATCTGTCGCCAGACGAACGCGACCAGGCAGACCACGCCGACGCCCAGCGGCACCAGGGCGGAGGCCAACCCGGAGCCGCCGCTGCTTTCACCGAAGCGGGTCAGACCGAAGACCACGCCACCGAACGCGGGCACCGTCAACAGCACCGACACAATGTCGAGCGGCTGACTACCCGGCTCGCTGCCGGCCTTGAGGCCTCGGGCGCCGTAGATCAGCGACGCGACCGCAATCGGCAGCACCAGCACGAACATGAAGCGCCACGACAGGTACTGCAAGATCACGCCGGAGATGGTCGGACCGATCGCCGGCGCGACCGAGATCGCGATGCTGACATTGCCCATCACCTGACCGCGCCGCGCCTTAGGCACCAGCGTCAGGATGGTGGTCATCAACAGGGGCAGCATGATCGCGGTCCCGCAGGCCTGCACAATCCGGCCGAAGAGCAGCATCCAGAAGCCCGGCGATGCCGCAGCCACCGCGGTCCCCGCGGAGAACAGCCCCATTGCGAGAATGAATACAGTACGGCGGGACAGCCGTTGCAGCAGGAAACCGGTGGTGGGGATGACGACCGCCATAGTCAGCATGAACGCAGTCGACAGCCACTGCGCCACGCTGGTGGTAATCCCAAGATCAACCACCAGCCGCGGAATGGCGACACCCATGATCGTCTCGTTCAAGATCACCACAAAGGTGGCGATCAGTAAGGTGGCGATGATTTTGCGATCATCGCGGGACAGAGCCGGCGCGAGCTGCTGGTCGGTGGAGGTCGTAGTCACCAGGGAAACGTCCTTGCTGGGTTGGTTTGCGTCACACCACCTCGCGACCCGGCGTCGGTGGAATGCCGACCGCTGAGGCCGATCGAGTCGTTGACCGGGTGCGGATATCTACGCTACGAGATCCGGTGCAGTGGTGTCGAGCGCTTTCCTCCCCTGCTAGACTTGGCCCAGACAAGCGCGCATTCGAGCGCGTCCACAGGTCGTTTGCTGTGCGCCGACGAAGGCGCTTTCTCAACTCTCCTTCACACGTGAGTGGTCATGCAACCACGGCCACCAGTTTGTGTAAGGAATTTTGTGAGCCAGCTTCACCCTGTCCCAGTTCAGTTCGACGCGCTCGGCGTCCCTCAACCACTGGTTGCCGCCCTGGCCGCGACCGGGATTACCAGCGCCTTTCCCATCCAGTCGGCCACGTTGCCCGACTCCCTCGCCGGCCGTGACGTCCTCGGCCGTGGCCGAACCGGTAGCGGCAAGACCGTCGCCTTCGCGGTGCCCACCGTCGCCGTGCTGTCGGCCTCGAACAAGCCGCGTCGTGCCGGCCGCATCCGCGCACTCATCCTCGTCCCGACCCGCGAGCTCGCCGCCCAGGTGCAGCAGACCGTCGAGCCCCTGGCAGTGAGCGTCGGCCTGCGCACCATGAGCATCTTCGGTGGCGTGGGTCAGGGCCCGCAGGTGGCAGCACTGCGCCGCGGCATGGACATCTGCATTGCGACGCCCGGCCGGCTCGAGGACCTGATTGAGCAGGGCCATGTGCGGTTGGACGCAGTCGAGGTGACCGTGCTGGACGAGGCCGACCACATGGCCGACCTCGGCTTCCTGCCCGCCGTCAAGCGGCTGCTGGATGCCACCCCGAGCCGTACCCAGCGGCTGCTGTTCTCCGCCACCTTGGATCGCGGCGTCGACGTCCTGGTGCGTCGCTACCTGCACGATCCGGTGACCCACTCGGTGGACAGTGCCGCGTCCGAAGTGCCGCAGATGACTCACCACGTGTTCACGGTCGCGCCCGACCACAAGGCCGAGGTCATCCGCCAGCTGGTCTCAGGTCAGGGCCGGACCCTTGCCTTCACCCGTACCAAGCACGCGGCCAAGAAGCTCGCCAAGCAGCTGACCAGCCAGGGCGTCCCGGCCGTCGACATGCACGGCAACCTGTCTCAGGGAGCGCGGCAACGCAACCTCGCCGCCTTCGGCGAAGGCAGCGTCCGGGTCCTGGTCGCCACCGACATCGCGGCCCGCGGTATCCACGTCGACGACGTTGCACTGGTCGTGCACGTCGACCCGCCGGCCGAGCACAAGGCGTACCTGCACCGCTCCGGTCGGACTGCGCGCGCCGGCGCCGAGGGCATCGTCGTCACCATCGGCACTCCCGGCCAGGCCGGCGATGTCCGGACCCTGATGCGGCAGGCTGCCATCAAGCCGAAGCAGCACACGGTGGCACCTGGCGACTCGGTGATCGAGCTGGTCAGTGGGCCGCAGGCCGAGTACGTCGCTCCGGCGCCGGTCGCAGCGACTGCGGATCGGCCGGTGCGGACCGAGTCCGGCCGTCGGGGCTCCGGTGGCGGCAGGCGTCGGGGCGGCGCCGGCACCCGACCGAGCGAGTCCACCGGACAGCGCTCGAACGCAGCCGGGACAGGCTCGTCCAGCCCCCGTTCAGGCGCAGCTCGCTCCGGCCCATCCAACGGTGGTGGCCGGCGACAGGGTCCCGGTCAGCAGGCCCGCACCGGGTCGTCGCGGAGTGCGGCGGACTTCTCCGCCGGCCGGCGCCGCAGCCGCTGACCAGCTGACCCGGGCGGACCCGCTCACCGCGGGACCGCCCGGATAATCGGTGTGCCTACGATGAAGGCATGCCATTGCAAGGAGAGTACGAACCGAGTCCTCAACCATGGGTCCGCGATCAGGTCGAGCTCTACGAGCGAACCGGTGGGCGGGAGGGCAACATCTTGATGGACACCGGCCTGCCCATCATCATCCTCACTACCCGCGGCAACAAGAGCGGCAAGCTGCGCAAGACGCCGCTGATGCGGGTCGAGCACGACGGCACCTACGCCGTGGTGGCGTCCCTGGGGGGTGCGCCCACGCACCCGGTCTGGTACCACAACCTCAAGGCGGATCCGGATGCGGTGACGGTGCAGGACGGACCCGAGCCCTTCGACGGTCACGCCCGTGAGCTGAGCGGCGATGAGCGGGCCATCTGGTGGACGCGCGCGGTCGCTGCGTATCCGCCGTACGCGGAGTACCAGGCCAAGACCGACCGTCAGATCCCCGTGTTCCTGGTGGAGCGTCGGGACTGAATCTCATGGAGCTCCGCGACTGAATTTAACCGTGGGACAGCCTTGACTATCGCCAAACTCGCATAGTCTTGACCGGATGACTTCGGGCTCTACCCGATCATGCGCCGAGCTTGAGGAGAGGCACAGCGTGTTCCGCACCATGTTTAAGTCAAAAATTCACCGTGCCACCGTGACTCAGGCCGACCTGCACTACATCGGGTCGCTGACCGTCGACCAGGATCTGATGGACGCCGCCGACCTGCTGCCCGGTGAGCAGGTGTCGGTCGTGGACGTCAGCAACGGCGCCCGGCTGGAGACCTATGTCATCCCCGGCACCCGGGGGTCCGGCACCATCGGGATCAACGGCGCCGCAGCTCATCTGGTCGGTGTCGGCGACCTGGTCATCGTCATCTCCTATGCGTCGATGACCGACGCAGAGGCACGGAGCTTCAGGCCCACCGTTGTCCACGTCGACGCAAACAACGCCATCCTCTCGATCGGCTCCGACGCTGGTGAGGGTGTGCCCGGGCTGGTACTGGACCCGCAGGACGTGATCCATGTCTGAGGCACCGGTCCGCCGGCTTCGGATCGGTGACCTGCAAGCGGCCAAGCAGGCCGGCGAGCGCTGGGCCATGCTGACCAGCTACGACCAGTACACGGCCGGCATCTTTGACGCAGCCGGGATCTCGGTGCTGCTGGTCGGCGACTCGGCAGCGAACAACGTCTACGGCTACGAGACGACCCTGCCGGTGACGGTGGAGGAGATGCTCCCCCTGGTCCGCGCCGTTGTCCGGGGTTCCCGGCGGTCGCTGGTGGTTGCTGACCTGCCTTTCGGATCGTACGAGGACGGCCCGTCCCAGGCGCTCGCGACGTCGGTGCGGCTGATGAAGGAAGGCGGAGCCCAGGCGGTGAAGCTGGAAGGGGGCGTCCGGGTCGCAGCACAGATCCGCAAGATCACCGAGGCCGGTATCCCCGTCATGGCCCATGTCGGCTTCACCCCGCAGAGCGAGCACGGTCTCGGTGGCTACAAGGTCCAGGGCCGCGGGGCTGGGGCGGAGCGGCTGGTCGCCGACGCCCACGCCGTGGCGGAGGCAGGTGCCTTCGCGGTGGTGTTCGAGATGGTGCCCGGTGAGCTTGCCGCCCAGCTGACCGGCGAGCTACCGATCCCGACGGTCGGCATCGGCGCCGGCGCCGGCTGCGACGCCCAGGTGCTGGTCTGGCAGGACATGGCCGGACTGCGGCCAGGTCCGGCCCCTCGGTTCGTGAAGCGGTACGCCGACCTCGCCTCCACCCTGACCGAGGCGGCTAGGGCCTACCTCGACGACGTACGGAACGGCTCGTTCCCGGCCTCGGAGCACACCTTCGCGGCTGAACCGGTACGGAGCGGACGTTGATCTCCTCGCCGCCGGACACGCTGCAGGTGGCCCGCAGCGTGGCCGAGCTGCAGCAGATCCGTCCTACGTTCGCCGGCGAGCGGGTCGCACTGGTGCCCACCATGGGTGCTCTGCACGAGGGACACCGCTCCCTGTTCAAGCTCGCCGCCCAGCATGCCGACCGGGTGGTGGTCAGCGTCTTCGTCAACCCGCTGCAGTTCGGTCCCGGCGAGGACTATGCCCGCTACCCGCGGGTGATCGACCACGATCTCGAGGTCTGCGCCGGCGCCGGGGTCGACCTGGTGTTCGTCCCGTCCGTGCACGATCTCTACCCTCCGGGCCGTCAGGTGCTGATTGAGGCGGGTCAGATGGGCAGCGTGCTCGAAGGCGCGGCGCGCCCCGGCCACTTCGACGGTGTGCTGACCGTCGTTCTGAAACTCTTCAACCTAGTCCGGCCCGACGTCGCCGTCTTCGGCGAGAAAGACGCGCAGCAGCTGGCGTGCATCCGCCGGATGGTGGTCGATCTCAATGTCACCGTTGACATCATCGGTGCACCGATCGTCCGCGAGGCCGACGGGCTCGCGCTCTCCAGCCGCAACCGGTACCTGACCAAGGCCGAGCGCCATTCGGCCCTCGCACTGTCAGCCGCGCTGCGGGCCGGCGCTCGGCAGACGACGGTGCCGACGATCCTGGACGCAACCCGGGGCTACCTTTCCCGAGCGGCCCAGGACGACCCGTCGCTCCGCCTTGACTACGTAGCGCTGGTCAATCCGATGTCGTTCGCCGAGGTCGCCGCCGACTATGTCGGCGAGGCTGTCCTGGCCGTCGCTGCGCACGTCGGAACCACCCGTCTGATCGACAACTTCACAGTGCAGCTGAGCCCTGCCTAACGCGGGCTATCGTGGTAACGCTTGGGCATCCATCGGGTTGCCGGAAGTGACGTCAGCCGTAGGCCTGAGTACTGTGTGACTGCTGTGGCTTATGGGACGGACCGCTCGGGGTCGGCCATCCCTGGCCGGACCCTTCGGGCGTACTCCGCGTCGTGTTGGGAGAGACGTTGAAAGGAAGCAGGCGATGAGTGTGGGACGCCTCCTCACCCCGATTCGGGTCGGTATGGCCACCGGTGCGCTGATCGCGCTGTCCGCCTGCGGTACGCCTGTGGCAAACCCGGTCCGCCAGCCAACGTCAGCCGCCGAGCCACCGGCCGCCGCCGCGACGTCGGCGTCGCCGTCCACGTCTGCGGCCCCATCGACGAGCGCGGCACCCGCGACGAAACCCAGCACCGGCTCGCGTACCCCTTCACGTACCCCTTCGCCGCAGAGCCGTCCGGCCGTGCTGCTGAGCAAGGGAGACACCGGCGTCCGCGTCCGCGAGCTGCAGCACCGGCTGTCCCAGCTGGACTGGTACACCGGTTCGATCAGCGGCACCTACGCTGCCGCAACTGTCGACGGAGTCTCCGGCTTCCAGCAGAAACGCAAGCTGGACCGCACCGGCGCGTTGGATCAGAAGACCTGGGACACCCTGGTCGCGATGACGACCAAGCCGTCCCGCGACCAGATGTTCAACGTGATGCGACCCGGACCAGCGATCCTGAAGCAGGGCTCCGAAGGCGACCGGGTGCGCGAGCTGCAGGCCCGGCTGAGCCAGATCGGCTGGCACTCAGGTCGCATCACCGACTTCTACGGCACCGCGACGGTCAGCAACGTCAAGGGCTTCCAGGACAAGCGGCAGATCCCGGTTACCGGTGAGGTCGACCAGCGCACCTGGGACCGGTTGACCGCGATGACCCGCGAACCGACCAAGGCAGAGAAGAACAACGTGGTGCCCAAGCCGTCGGCGGCCGGCCTGGACTCGCGGTGCCTGACCGGTCGCGCGCTGTGCGTCAGCAAGTCCACCAACCAGCTCGTCTGGGTGGTCGACGGCAAGCCGCAGATCCGGGTCGACGTCAGGTTCGGCTCGCAGGAGCTGCCGACCCGCGAGGGTGCGTTCTCCGTCGGCTGGAAGTCCCGCAACCACGTGTCGACGATCTACCACACGCCGATGCCCTTCGCGATGTTCTTCTCCGGTGGCCAGGCCGTGCACTACTCACCCGACTTCGCCGCCCGCGGCTACGCCGGCGCCTCGCACGGCTGCGTGAACGTACGTGACCGGCAGGCCATCGAGACCCTGTTCGACACGGTCAGGGTCGGCGACAAGGTGATCGTCTACCGGAGCTGAGCTCACCGCCTCGGATGCATGGTCAGCTGGCCGATCACGGTCACGGCAAGCGTGATGAACGCAGCCAGTGCCACGCCCAGTCCGATGTGCCAGGTCAGCGCCAGCGCGCCGACCGTTGCTCCACCGCCGATCAGCACCAGCGCGGCCACCCGGCGGAACCACGGCTGCCCAAGGCTACCGCCCAGCCGGGAGTCGGCCGCCAGCCCGGTGATCACCGACGTCACCACGACGGTCGTGATGTCCTTCACCGCCAGGTGTCGCGCGGTCGCCGCCTGCATCCCCATAGCGAAGCCGAGCAGGCAGGTGACGGTGATCGCCACCGGCTTGGCCGGATGGTCACCGGCAAGGAACAGGGTGATCGACAGAGCCGCCATCATCAGGCCCACACCGCCGAACAGCAGGGTGGACCGCAGGGACCAGCCCGACTGCACCGGCCGAAGCGCACGGCCACCGACGGCGGCACCGATCATGAAGCTCACCAGGGCGGTGGCGGGCCCGAGGACCGGCAGGTCGGTCCCGGGTACCAGCGCCATGCCCAAGATCACCACGTTGCCGGTCATGTTGCCGGTGAACACCTTGTCCAACCCGAGATAGCCGACCGCGTCGATGATCCCGGTGGAGAAGGTCAGCGCGAGCATCAGGCCCAAATGGATCTCGGCGGTCTGCGAGCGAGTTCGAAGGTCGGCGTACGTTGTGCGAAGTCGAGTCAGCACAGTGGCTCCCCTCGGTTGCGTTGCGGTCGTGTAACTGTCGGTGTCGGACGTGCTAACAATGCCAGTACGCGGCGAGACTTCCGCTCAAGGCGGGACCGAAGGGATACCCTCGGACTGAGGGTTGGAGGAGAGTGATGACCCCGGCATGACGATCGTGCAACCGGTTACGGTGACATTCGGATGAGCGTGCCGTGGAAGGCGACGACGGTCGCCGGGGTGGTGCCGGACAGCCTGTGGGAGGCGTTCTGGCAGTACGAGAACGCCCTGATGGCCAATGACCTCCAGATGCTGTCGTACCTGTTCGCGCCCGGCCCCGACACCCTACGCGCCGACACGTCCGGGGTGCGGATCGGCCACGACGCGATCCTGGCCTTCCGAACTGCCCGGGGCGCCGCCGCTCAGCGGGTGATCATCGACTGCCATGTCCGGATGATCGATGACCGCAACGCCATCATCATGGCCACCAACTCTCCCGACCGTGGCGGCTGGGGCGTGATCACCCAGTGGTGGACGTTTCTCGACTCCGCCGGCGCGCCGGCCCACTGGGTGGTGGCTGCGGCGCAGGTCGCGGCGCCGCCGCCGGCGCTCGACGGCTCGATCTGGCGGGTGGTCGGGAACCCGCTGGTGCCCGGCGCGGAACTGGAGTTCGGTCCCCTTCTTGGCGAGACGGTGGCCGTCAAGGACCTGTTCGACGTCGCCGGGTTCGCCGTCGGTGCCGGCGTCCCAGCCTTCCTGGCCGAAGCCCGGCCAGCCACCCGGCACGCTCCCGCCGTGGCGGCGCTGCGCGCCGCCGGGGCGGATCTGCGTGGCATCGCGCAGACGGACGAGTTCGCCTACAGCATCGCCGGGCGCAACGTGCATTACGGCACTCCGCCCAATGCGATCGTCCCCTGCGCGATCCCGGGTGGCTCATCGAGCGGACCAGCGTCCGCAGTGGCGCTGGGCCACGCGTCGATCGGCCTGGGAACCGACACAGCGGGATCGATCCGGGTGCCTGCGTCGTACCAGGGCATCTGGGGCTTGCGGACCACCCACGGCGCGGTCGACCGCACCGGCGTGCTGCCGCTCGCCCCACGCTTCGACGCAGTGGGCTGGTTGACCCGCTCACCACGGCTGATGCGGGCCGCGGCGGTGGCGAGCCTCGACCGGTCGAGGCAGGTCGGCATACCAGACAGCGCGGTCGTGGCACCGGCTGCGCTCGCGACGGTCCAGCCCGAGGTGCGCCACGCTGTCGAGGAGGCGGTCCTCCGGCTGGTAGCCGAGGAGTGCCTGCGACCGCCCGACGTAGTCGACCTTCCGGATCTGGCGACCGCACTGATGATGTTCCGCACAGTCCAGGCGGCCGAGGCGTGGCAGGTGCACGGCGACTGGGTCAGCGCCCACCCTGGTGCGCTCGGCCCCGATGTGGCGGCCCGGTTCAGGTACGCGGAGTCGGTCACGCCGGGGCAGTACGCGCGTGCGGTCGCCGGAATCGACCGGATCCGCGCCGAGCTCGACGGGGTGCTGCACGGTCGGGTGCTGCTGCTGCCGACCACCTCCTCGCCGGCACCGTCGCTGGACGCCACAGCCGACGACCTCGACGAGGTGCGGACCAGCACGCTGACGCTGACCTGCCTCGCCGCCATCGGCGGCTACCCGGCCCTCTCAGTCCCTGCCCTCGCGGTGCGCCGTTCCCCGGTCGGCCTCTGCCTGGTCGGGCCCCGGTTCAGTGACCTGGCCCTGATCGACCGCGGTCAGGCGTTCGCGGAGGCGTTGCATATTGACCTCCCGGCCCCACCCTCGAAACAAGCCTGAAACACTCGTTGCATACGATCTGCTTCTGAAACGGCGTTGCCCATCGACGGTATCGGGCCGAGGGAAGGAGGCCGCATGGCTGCCTCCGAGCTCAACCCGCCACCGCGGCTGCTGATGGGTCCCGGCCCGATCAACGCCGACCCCCGGGTGCTGCGCGCCATGGCGGCGCAGCTGGTCGGCCAGTACGACCCGTCGATGACCGACTACATGAACCAGACCCAGGCGCTCTACCGTGAGGTCTTCCGCACCACCAACGAACAGACGCTGCTGATCGACGGGACCGCACGCGCCGGGATCGAGGCGGCGCTGGTGTCGCTGGTCCGTCCGGGCGACCGGGTGCTGGTGCCGGTCTTCGGCCGCTTCGGGTATCTGCTGGCCGAGATCGCGGAGCGGTGCGGTGCTGAGGTGTTGATCATCGAGGTCGGCTGGGGTGAGGTCTTCGCTGCCGAACAGATCGAGCAGGCGATTCGCACCCACCGGCCGGCGCTGCTTGCCCTGGTCCACGGCGATACCTCGACCACGATGGCGCAGCCGCTGGCCGACATCGGTGCGATCTGCCGCCAGCACGATGTCCTGTTCTACAGCGACGTCACCGCGTCCCTGGCGGGTAACGACTTCGCCGCCGATGATCTTGGTCTGGACGCTGCCACAGCCGGGCTGCAGAAGTGCCTCGGCGGACCTTCGGGTTCGGCGCCAGTGACCTTCTCGCCGCGGGCCGTCGAGGTGATCAACTCGCGTAAGAGGATCGAGGCAGGAATCCGTACCGCCGGCGACGCCGCGCACGAGGCGAGTCCGGGCGAGACCATCCGGTCCAACTACTTCGACCTGGCGATGATCTTCGACTACTGGGGCCCGCGGCGGCTCAACCACCACACCGAGGCGACCAGCATGCTGTACGGAGCCCGCGAATGCGCGCGGCTGCTGGTCGCCGAGGGGATGGACGCGGCGGTCGAGCGGCACCGGCTGCACGGGGCTGCGATGCTGGCCGGAGTGCAGGGGCTCGGGCTTGGGGTCTTCGGCGACATCGCGCACAAGATGAACAACGTCGTCGCCGTACGGATCCCGGATGGGGTGGATGACGCAGGTGTCCGGGGCGCGCTGTTGGACGGTTTCGGGATCGAGATCGGTACCTCCTTCGGCCCGTTGCAGGGGATGGTGTGGCGGATCGGGACGATGGGCTACAACGCCCGCACCGACGCCGTCCTGACCACGCTGGCCGCTCTGGAACAGGTGCTGCGACGTGCCGGTGCTCAGGTCACCGCCGGCGGCGGGGTAGGCGCCGCGTACGAGGTCTATGCAGACGCGGCGGTGACCGGATGAGCTCGGTAGACGCTGACGCGATCCTGCATCGCTGCGACGAGCTGGCGGCCATCTCCAGCCGCACCGACGGAATCGAGCGGGTCTATCTCTCACCCGAGCATGCCCGCGCCAACAAGGTCACGGCGCAGTGGATGGTCGATGCCGGGATGAGCACCTGGACCGACGCGGCCGGAAACCAGTGCGGCCGCTACGAAGGCACCCTGCCGGGGGCTCCGGCCCTGCTGCTGGGATCGCACCTGGACACCGTGCCGGACGCCGGCCGGTTCGACGGAATCCTCGGGGTGATGCTGGCCATCGGGGTGGTCAGCCGGCTGCACCAGGCCGGGCGGCGGCTGCCCTTCGCCGTGGAGGTGCTCGCCTTCGGGGACGAGGAGGGTACCCGGTTCGGTACTGCGCTGCTCGGCAGCCGCGCCGTCGCCGGCACCTGGGACCAGGGCTGGTGGCAGCTCAAGGACGCAGCCGGG
>JAOPXN010000075.1 GCA_025965155.1 Propionibacteriaceae bacterium | reverse complement strand
CATCGCCTCCAGCTCAAGCACTCGACCCGCAACCTCACGTCGTGCCGCGTCGCCGTCAAGACAGGATTTCAACCCGAAGGCACCCTCTCATCATCGGCAATGCACGAGGACGGCTGGCACGACATGCACGTACATGCGCTCATCCTGACCCACTAGCCTGCGCCGCCTACGCCAAGCCGTGACTACGGAGCCGTACGCAGTAGCCGACCGCTCTGCGGGAGGCATGGAGTAGCCGACCCTCTAGTTGCCACCGGTGATGCGGCAGGGTGGACTAGTCGGAGTAGTTGGGCGCCTAAGGAGTGCGTGTTGAGCAGTCAGCGATCTGAGTCGTTCCGGCGGCTCGGCAGCGCGTTCGCTGCAGGCGGCGACGGCTATGAGCGACTACGTCCGGGCTACCCCGACGACGCGGTGTCGTGGATGGTTGAGGGGACCCCGGCAGGGGCCGTGGTCGCCGATGTCGGAGCCGGGACTGGAAAGTTCACCGCCGCTCTGGTGAATCGCGGGTTCGAGGTCTGCGCCATCGACCCCTCCGCCGACATGCTCGACCAGCTGAGCCGGCTGCTGCCGGGGGTCGCGACGCGGGTGGGAACCGGCGAAGCCACCGGGTTGCCAGACGACGCAGCGGATCTTGTCACCTTCGCGCAGTCCTGGCACTGGGTGGAACCGGCCGCCGGCTCGATCGAGACGGCCCGCGTGCTCAAGCCCGGCGGCCGAGCCGCCTGGGTCTGGAACTTCATGGACGTGCGAGAGCCGTGGGTGGCCGAGCTCGCCGCCATCTGGCACACAGTGGGCGGTGACCAGGCCACCAATCGAATGCGGAACCTGCCGGTCCTCGGCACCGGCTTCGGCCCCGTCACCTCCGTCACCATCGACTGGGCGCAGCCCATGCTGCTGGCCGACCTGGCCGAGCTGGTCACCACCCGCAGCTACTACCGGAGCGCCTCCCCAACGGAGCGAAACCAGATCGACGCCGACGTGGCGGCGTTCCTTTGTGCCCAGTTCCCGGCCGTCGACACGATTCGCCTGCCGTACCGGACGCACTGCTTCAGGGCCGGGCTCGCCTGACTCAACAGCCTCCTCGTTTCGGCGACCGGCCCGACCAGCAGTAGCACCATGAGCCGACCGTCGTGCGGAGCACGCTGAGCGACCGTCGTGCGGAGCACGCTGAGCGACCGGTCTGCGGGACCCGTCCGCGCGATCGAGCCGCCCCGCGGTAGTGGCCGATCCTTGGGACACCCAGCTCAGTGGTCGAGAGCCGCGGCGATCTCGGTTTGCAACCCGCGCACTAGCTTCTCTAGTCGAGGGCGCTGCTGGTGCGACGGAACAGCGAAGAGCAGCAGCTCGAATTCCCGGTCGGCGTCGTGCAGGGCCTGCGCGACACCGCCGGCGCCTCGCTCGAGAAGTTGAGCAGCCTCAGCCACCCGATGCTGTAGGTCCTCAACCGATGGCGCGGCGTCCGTCGAACAGGCTCTGAGTGATGACTGCAGCCGGCGTAGCACTGCTCGGTTGTGCTCATTCATTGCACCAACGATTGCACGCCCTGCTGGAAGGCGGCGAAGGGCGGAAGCGCGGAGCGGGCCCTAATGGTGTGGAGGGCACGCTCGCCGACGGCCTGCCGGTGCACCGCAAGCGGAACGTCTAGCGGGAACGCCGGCTACAACTAGAAGGTCGGTCGCAGTTCAGTACTCCGCTATGCAGGTGCCCCGCGCGGGCTGCCACCCTCACTGCGCGGAGCCGTTGAGGGCGACCGCGCCAGCCTCAGACCGACGTCGTCAATGCGCAAGGTGGGGTGGCTGCGCCGGCGGACCGACGCGCGACAGCTCCAGCGTTCGTCAAACCAGCCGCCTCCACGCAGGACCCGGTAGCTGCCGTAGACGTCCGGGGCGTACAGGTCCCAGCACCACTCCCAGACGTCGCCCAGCATGTCGTGCAGCCCCCAGCCGTTCGGCTGCAGCATGCCTACCTCGCGAATGCGGCCATCCGAGTTTTCTCGGTACCAGGCGATCTCGTCGAGATCGCCGTAGCGCGGGCCAGCGGTGCCCGCGCGACAACCGTGCTCCCACTCCGCCTCTGAGGGAAGTCGATACCCGTCCGCAGTCGGGTCCCAAACGACCTTGAAGCCGTCCGCATCACCGTCGCTGTTGTAAGCGGGGCGTAGTCCTTCAGCGGTGGACGCTGCGTTGCAGAAGCGGACTGCGTCCGTCCACGACACGCCTTCTACTGGCAGCAGGGCACCGCCCACCGTGCTCGGATGCAGGCCAGTAACCTCAGCCCACAACTGCTGGGTCACCGGGGTCGTAGCCAGCTGGAATCCATCAACCTCGACCACCCAGGACTGCAGTGTCCGACGGTCCGAGAGCCTCACCTGGCCGGGCGGAATGTCGACCATGACGGGCACAGGCATGGCTCCCATTCTCCCTTACCAAGCTCACGGTCAGAACCCCGACGAGTGTTACAGCAATCTCGGCTGATGAGGCATCTGACCAAAATCCAACACGTCCCCGGTAGGTGTCAGGTAGCACGCTCCGTCGATTCGTCGCTTCTCTCCACTCCCAGAGACGGCCCGTGGAATCTCGCAGGGAGGCAACCAGGACGCCCGTTCCGCAAGACGTCCGACTTACGGACGCCGGTAGGGACCCTCCTGTGGCCGAACACAAGAGGCGACCGGGAACGGAACCTCATACGGCTCTGAGCCGTTGTCGGCTTCGGGCCGTTGGTGCGCCAACGGCACCCAGCTTGAGGGACTGTCCGGGAGCACTGGCGGGGCGCTGTCGGGTTCAGTTCCAGCTGACGTAGTAGTCGTCGCCCAGCTCGGACTGGAGACGCTCCACAAGCTGGGACCCTTGGTCCATCCACGCGGCCCACGCCGCCTCCTCGTCTGCATTGGTCTCTTCCTCGTCGTCGTCCCAAGCATGTTGCTCCC
>JAOPXN010000040.1 GCA_025965155.1 Propionibacteriaceae bacterium | reverse complement strand
CCAAGCGCTCACGCCGCCCCGGGTGTTGACCTCGGACGGCGAGGCCATCACCGGGTCCTACCGGCGCGACGACGTGCCGCCCGGCGCCCTGGTCGGCCTCCCGGTCTCCGCCGGGGTCATCGAAGGTCGGGCCCGCGTCATCCTGGATATGGCGCAGGCCGACCTCGAAGCGGGCGACATCTTGGTCACGGCCTACACGGACCCCAGCTGGACGCCGCTGTTCCTCGCCATCACGGGCCTGGTCACGGAGGTGGGCGGCCTGATGACCCATGGTGCAGTGATCGCACGGGAGTACGGCTTGCCGGCCGTCGTCGGTGTGGTGGATGCCACTCGGCTGATCCCCGACGGGCAGCGGATCCGCGTGCACGGAACCGACGGGTACGTCGAGATTCTGCCTTGACCGATCACACCGAGATGGCTGATCCGTAGCCTCCGGCCGACCAGGAAGACGCACCACCCAGTCGCAAGATCAACTTATGACTGGCTGGTGCTACCTTCGTTGCCGGCACCCCGACTTAGACGGGGCGGAACGCTCCAAGACGCTCCGCGCCCAAGCTCGGAAAGACCGTGCCGGTAGCCAGCTTGGCGCGCTTCTCCAAGATCTCGGCCAGGATCGTGCGGTAGTCGGTGGTGCCAGCCAGGTCCCCCGCAACCAGGTTCTCCTTGGCCAGACCCGGCCAGTTACCGTAGATCTTGCCGCCAACGACGCCGCCACCCATCAACAGGCAGACGTTGCCGTGACCATGATCAAGACCACCCGACGCGTTCTCCGCGACCCGACGACCGAACTCGCTCAAGGTCACCACGGTGACCCGACCCATGGCGGTCCCGAGGTCGGCGTGGAAGGCTGCCAGCGCCTGCCCGAGCTCAGTCAGCTGCTTGAACATCCAGCCACTGTCGCTGCTGCCCAGACCGCTGTGCATGTCCCAGTTGCCCACGTCAACCGTGGCCGCGCGCAGACCGACGCCAGCCTTGACCAGGCGGGCGACGTCACGCAGCGAGTCGCCCAGCTCCCCGGCCGGGTACACCGCGCCGGACGCCGGGGTGTAGCCGGCGGCCTTGAGGCCGATGGTCGTGCCGAGCGCACCGAGAGTCGCGGCGGCCGGTCCGGCCACCAGGCCGGGGGCGCCGTCGTGTAGCGCCGTCAGCGCCTTGGACCAGCGGGCCACCTCGGTTGGGTTGTCCGCTCCGGACAGCGTGAACTTGTCAATCCCGCGGAGGGCCAGTTCGGGGCTCGGACCCATCATGGACGACGGTGCCGAGGAGCTACCGACGGCGGCGGCGGAGAACATCGGAGCCGTCGTGTCCAGCCCGATCATCCGGTCGATCCACCCGCTCCGAAGGTTCGAACCAGGGGCGGCATTCTCCATGTCCTCCATCGCCATGAAGTGCGAGCGGGTCGGGTTCACCTGTCCGACGGCGTGCACCGCCGCAAGACTTCCCTTGTCGTACAGGGGTTTCAGCGGAGCCAGAGCCGGGTGCAGGCCGAACATGGTGTCCAGCGGGATCGCCCGTGACTTGGGGATCGCGATTCCCGGACGCGCCTTGAAGTACTCGGGATCGCCGACGGGCGCGACTGCCGATAGCCCGTCGAAGCCGCCCCGCAGGCTGATCACCACGATGGTGTCACCGCTGTACTCGGTCCCGGCAAAGGCGTACTGGGTTGCCGCGCCGGGTCCGATGACGCCGGCGACGGCACCGAGGGCACCCAAGGCGCCGGCGCCGGCGAGAAGCGTGCGCCGGCTGATTGCTCCGGCCGCCTGCTGCCCCTCCGGGCAGCCGCAACCGTCGATGGTGTTCGGTGCGCTGATCTTGGTCATGGATGTCCTCATCGGGTGGCGAAGTTGGGTGAGTCGAGCAGGAGCGCCACCACGTGCTTGAGCCGCCACCCGAGCGCGGCATGGGTGGACAGGAGCTTGTCGGTGGGAAGATGATCAAGGAACGCGCAGAGCGCGGTCCGCTGCGCGGCCGAAAGATCAGTGATCAGCAGCCGGCTGGCAAGTGCGTCGACGTACTCGCCGTAGGTGGCGGGCGTCGTCTTCGGAAGCAGGTCGGTCAGCGGCGGGCGCGTCATGGTCGGCAGCGTCCAGCCACCTGCGATGCCCAGATGGAAGTTCCATCGCGCCAAGGTGCCGGACGCACCCGACCACGCGGCCGCCACGTCTGGGTAGCCGTTCGGCGCGGGCCAGCCCATCGGCGCCTGTCCCATGCCCTTGGTTGCGTAGTACAGGTCGCGCAGGCTCTTCGTTCCGGCCGCCTCGGGCCCGAGGCCGAGGAGGCGGATGGTGGCGAGAGCATCCTCGTACGGGGTGCGGATCTTCTTTCCTGCTGAGGCAAGGAACTCATCGGAGGTGAAGAGGGCCTTCAGGACCGGTGCAATGGCGGTGTCGCTGGACGTGTAGACCGACGCCAGGGTGGTCACCAGCGAGTCCGGTGGGTTGTCGGCGACGAACCGGGTAGCCAGCTTGGTCGCGATCCGCTTGGCCGTGGCAGGGTGGCGCGCCAGGTACGACAGGTACGACAGTGCCACCGCCTCGCCGCCCTCAGGGCTGGTGTTGGCGTGAGTCCAGCCCATCACCTTCAGTGCGCCGATGTGACGGCGGTGCGGCTTGAACTCGTACAAGCCCGACTCGCTGTCGGTGCTCAACCCGGTCAGCGCCAGGGCGGAGGCCTTCACGTCGGCCTCGGTGTAGTTGCCGATGCCGACCGAGTGCAGCTCGAGCAGCTCACGACCGAAGTTCTCGTTCGGGGCGAGCTTGCTGCTGGTCGCGTTGTCCAGAATGTTCAGCAGGGCGGGGTGGCGAGCCGCTGCCGTCAGCATGTCGGCGTACTTACCGAGGGCATGCTTGCGGACCACATCGCGCTGGAACAGGTGCGAGGAGTCGAACACCTCCCCGTTGGGGACAGGCACAACCAGGTGGTTGGTCCAGAAGTCCACGGTTACCTCGAGCAGCTGCCGGCGGGACCATGCAGCCCTCGCCAGGTGCGACTCGAGTGTCTCGTACATGATGTCCCAGCGCTTGTCGAGCGGCAGCCGCTCGCGGCACTCCCAGGTCTTCCAGCCGAGCCTGGTCCACCGCTTGAGCAGCGTGTCCATGGCAGCGTCGGGGACCTTCGTGGGCGCCAGCTGCGCATCCAGCCAAGCGGAGGCGCCTTGCTCGCGGACCTCGGCCACCAGCGCGGGGGTGGGGCCGAAGGTGGCCCGCCGCAGCAGCAGCATGATCGGGTCGGACTCGGCGGCTGAAGCCACCGACGGGTTAGCGGCCTGCATGACGCCGGCCACTGCCGCGGTGGCGCCAATGCCGACGATCAAAGAGCGGCGGGAAAGGCCGCGGGTCTGTGGCGCGGTCATCGTGCGCACAAACCCAACACGACAGTAATGCAACGGTTCACGAGAACTACTTCCCGGTGCGCAGCACAGCTTCAAGAGAGAGGTCTGGGCATGCGACAGCCGTACGGGCCCCCGCCAGATGATCAGGAATGAATGCGACGCTTGAGCAGCTGAGGAATCAGATTCTGCTCCGCCGGGCACCTTCGACCGGCGTCGGTGGTCGGCCCCGCCCCCACTAGGCTCGCTGCAACCACTGGGCGAAAATTTATCATTCGATCATCAAGCGATCAAATCGTATGACCGTTGAACTAACAAACGTGATCCGCGTCTCCCCGACGCGCCGAGGACTCGCCGTAAAAGGCAGATGGGTTCTTGGAGGCATTGCCCGTTGCCGACCGGCAGGGAGTTCTGCAGCAGCTTCTCGCTGATGCCTGGGCCGCGTCAGCGCTCTCTTGGCGGGTCATGGCCGTCGGATCGCGTGCCGGAGCAGCAACCAGGCGCCGAGCGGGATGATCAGCAGCCCGAGCACGGTCAGGGGCAGTGCGGACGGGATCTGCAACGAGCCGAGCAGCCGCAACAGCAGCCAGCTGACCGTGCTCCCGGCGAGCATGATCGCCGCCGGCGGCAACCAGGCACCGACGGCGGCCGTCGACAACGGTACCGACGGTGGAGCCGTCCCGGCCAACGCACAGGCGAGCTGAAGCACCAGCAGGCTGGCCGCAACGGCCAGCAGTGCGACCGGCAGCTCGCCGGAGCCACGCAGCAACCAGGACGCCACCACGGCGCCGGAGAAGATGGGTCCACCCAACTGGTCGGGGGCGATCGCAGTCATGATCAACGCGACCAGCGCCACAACTCCCGCCAGCCAAGGCATCGGCCATGGCTGCGCGACGGTGAGCGCGAGCGCGAGTGCCCCGGCCGCCATGATCCCCGCGCGGAGGAGATATTGGCTGCGGGAGGCCGACCGCAGGGAAATCCCTGCTCTGCTGCGAATCTGCGCGATTCCCATTGCGGTTCTCACCGCCTGATCCGCGGTGCGGCGGCAATCCTGCTGACGTCTCGGAGCACCTCGTCCAAGGAGCCCGGGCCGGACCAGCTGACCAGCGGCACGCCGAGTTCGGCCAGCTCAAGCACCGTGGCCATCCGGCCGGTTAGCCGAAGCCGCCAGGCCAGCGCCGCCAGTTCCGGATCGCCGCTGCCCGCGGCGGCATGCCGAGCCGGATCGGTTAGTCCGCCGGGAAGGGTGTCGATCACGATGGCGGAACTCCCCCGCTGCACGACTTCTACCAGCTGTCCGGCCGCGGTCACGTAGAGCAGCGGGCTCAGCATGATCACCAGCGACCCCGGCCGGATGGGCGCCCGGCGGACCGACTCGGCGCGGTTCGCCGCGGCGTCCACGAGCACATCCAGGATCTTCCTCAGGTGCTGTCGCCCGCTGCCGGAGCCGACCGTACGACGACCCGCCCCCAGGTCGACGAGGCTGACCCGGTCCCCCTGCCGGAGGTAATGCTCGGCAACGGCTGCAGCCGCACGGACGGCGATGTCGAGGCTACTCGAGCTGTTGTCGACACCTCCGGACCAGCCAAGGTCCTCCCGGGAGTCGATCCAGATCTGCACCTCTGTGTCGCGTTCGGACCAGGTGGAGTTGACGTGCAGCTCAGGCATCCGCGACGACACTCGCCAGTTGATCCGTTTCAGCCGGTCCCCGGCCTGGAACTGACGGACGCCGGCCAGCTCGCCGGAGTCACCGGGGCGCCGCGCGGTGTGAAACCCGACCAACCCCGCAGGCCGAGGGACCGCATTCACCGCTTCGAAGTCGTCGCGTGCCGGCAGCACCTTGATCCTGGTACCACTGGTCTCGATCAGCGGCAGCCGCCAGGCTGCCAGCTGTGACATCAAGGCGATGCTGACCGGTGAGACGTCGAAGACGCCCCAGCGGCGAGCTCGGAGCGTCAGGGTGAGCGTCTGGGATCCGACCAGCTGATCGTTGACAGCCCCCGACACCGGCATGACCTCGAGCCAGCCGGCCGGCGGCTGCACCACGGTGACCATGCTGATCCGCTTCTCCGCATCGGTGATCTCGACGACCAGGTCGGTCTGCTGCCGTTCGAAGAGGGTGCGAGTACCGACCCGGACGGCGACGGCTGGCCGCGTCGACGGCCGGGTCCCGGCCGCCCAGGCCACGTACCCGATGAAAGGCACGGCCAAGAGCAGGACGTCCGGCCGCCTGAAAACGACGGCGGCCAACGTGGCCAGACCGGCTACGACCAGCGCTCCGAACAGCGCCGGCGACATCCGCCAGGATTCGGCGGTGACCATCGCGGGACTGGGTTCGGTGGCCGACAGGATCGGCAGGCTGGCCTGGTTGCGCATCCGATCCGGCCAAGTGATCGAGGTGGAGCGGGTCATCGGGGCGGAGTGGTCGACGGCGTGGGAACGGCAGCCAGCACTTCCTCGACCACGCTCTCGGCGGAGACCTGGTGCAGCCACAGCTCGGGCTTGAGGCTGATCCGATGTGCCAATGCTGCCACCGCGACGTGCTTGACGTCCTCAGGAACCACGTAGTCGCGTCCCCTGACCAGCGCATAGGAGCGCGCCGACATCATCAGCGCCAGCGAGCCACGAGGCGACGCCCCGACCATGATCTTGGGGTGGCCGCGGGTCGCGGCGGCCAGTTCCACGCAATAGCGCCCAACGGTCTCGTCCAGCACGATCCGTTCAACCGCGGCCTGCACTGCGCGCAGACCGGCGGCATCGGTCACCTGGGCCACCTGCTGATCCTCGGTCTGCCTGGAGATCCGGCGGCCAAGAATGTCCCACTCCTCGTCTGCAGTCGGGTAGCCGAAGCCAACCCGGAGTAGGAACCGGTCCAGCTGCGCCTCTGGCAGCGTGTAGGTGCCTTCGTACTCGATCGGGTTGGCGGTGGCGAGGACATGGAACGGGAGCGGCAACGCGAACGTCTGGCCTTCCGACGTCACCTGACGCTCCTGCATCGCCTCCAGCAAGGCGGACTGAGTCTTCGGAGGGGTCCGGTTGATCTCGTCAGCGAGGAGCAGGCCGCTGAAAAGCGGACCGGGTCGGAAGATGAACTCGGACGTGCGTCGATCGAAGATGAACGAGCCAGTGACGTCGCTCGGCAGCAGGTCCGGGGTGAACTGCACCCGTCGGAAGTCCAGCCCCAGCGTCTGAGCGAACGTCCGCGCCGCCAGCGTTTTACCGAGCCCGGGGAAGTCCTCCAGCAGAACGTGCCCCCCGGCCAGGATGCCAGCGAGCACGAGCTCAAGGGCGCCTCGCTTCCCGACCACGGCTTCGCCGACGCGGTCCAGCACCAGCCGGCACACCGCCGCGGCCTCCGCCGGCAGCAACGGCTCAACCGGCCCGGATGCTGAGGCGCTGTTGGTCTGCCGGCTTGTCCTACTGTCGGTCACGGTTGCCGCCTCACGGTCACAGCTGTTCGATCTCTTCGGTTAGGCGCCGCAAACCAGCCCGGTCGACCGCACGCTTGGCACCAGGGTCCAGACCGACGGCGGCAGCGAGCTCCGCCGACAGCAAGGCCCGTGCCTGGTCGGGCTGACGCTCCAGATCCACCTGATGCTTGGTGATCAGTAGGTCCGCGACGATGTCGGTGAGGATCGGGTCGATCCCGGCCGCTCGGGCCGCTGGATCGGTGTTGCCCATCCGATACTCGATCACCCGCACCCGTTCGAGCGTGCCGAGCGGGTTGGTTGCCTGAACCACCGGCCGTCGGGGCCAGTCGTACGACTGCACCGCCGGCGCCGCGACCACTAGCAGCGCCAGAAAGGACCCCACGGCGACCGCAAGGCCGCCGAAGTACAGCGGGTGGGCGAACCCACCGGCCAGGTCGATGACCAGCACCGTGACCGCCGTGAGCGCTACGGTGGCCAGCAGCACCTTCATCCATGCCTGAGAAAGCGTCTCACGCACGGTGGCTCACCCCAAGCTGGCCGCTCTCCCCGGCGACCAGGTCGTGCCGGATGTCCAGCAGGGCGTCGCGAGCGGTCTGACGGCTGGACTGGTCCATCGGGTGATGGGAGAACCGAGCTTCACGGAACAGAGCGGCCAGGCGCTCGACCGGCTCGGTTTGAACCTGCAGCTCAGCTAGCAGCCGCAGGGTGAACTCGGTGCTGGTCTCCGACGGGTGCCGAGGGACACCCACAGCGCCCGCAGCGGTCTCGAGACTCTGCCAGCACGCGACGATCCCCTCCCCCACACCCGGCGTTCGGATGGCGGCCGTTGCATCGTCGACTGCTCCGGCCATCGAGCTCGCGGCCAGGGCGCGGTCCCAGCCACGCTGCTCGTCGTTCGCGGACGGCTGCACCTGGTCTGGTCGGGTGGCTCTGACCCAGCGGTATATCCATCGGCCGACCACTCCGACGACCAGCGCAACGGCAGCCACGATGACGATCATCGATACAACCGACACCGCCGAACTCAGCTCCGTGGGTTCTCCGACCCCGGTCCAGTAGTCCCAGCTGTTGCTGTCCGGCCGCTGCTGCCGCGCAGGGCGGCCGCTCTGCCGCGCCAGCTGGTCAGGCAGTGTTACGACATCCAGCGGCCCGCTGACCGACAAAACCGCCAGGAGAACCAGACCGGCGACGCCAGCCGCGCCGGCCAGTACGCGACCTGGTCCGGCAATGCCTAACCCCGGCGACAGGAGTGGTCGCGGCGCGGCGTCGAGTCGGCTCGGTTGCTGGCCGCGGCTCATATCGACAGCCTAGGGGAGGAGGTCCCTGCGTGCTCAGCCCCCAACCGAACACCGGCGACCACATCTGGGCGGTCCCGATCCACGCTGCTGAAGAGTAATGCGGGAACCTCTTGTATTCGAATCTGTGTTCGAATACCATGGGGTTATGGGCTCGGTCGGGGGATCGTCGGGCGGCGTGGACGCGACGCCGGTGGACCATGCGTTGGACCAGCTGCGGGTGGCGATGGGCCATCTGGTGAAGGCGGTTGAGGATGGTGGGCTGGACCACTACGTCAGCCCGGGGTTGTTGGGGTTTGTGGTGGTTTTCGAGCGTGTCCGTAACGGTGCGGCGTTGGTGGATCATCGGGTGGTTGCCGAATGTGACCTGCGGAAGCTGGCGGACGGGCTGAACGCCCGGACGACGCGGGCGTTGCTGGCTGACCTGCTGCGGATCTCCGACGGCGAGGCCGGCCGCCGGGTGCGGGCCGCCGAGGCGGTCGGGGACCGGTCCACCCTGCAGGGCCTGCCTTTGGGGCCGAAGTACGCAGTCCTGGCGGCGGCGCAGCGGGCCGGGACGGTGAACCCGGAGCAGGTGGCGGTGCTGGAACGGGCGTTGGAGCAGGTCGACCGGCCCGGCTACGCACCGGAGGTGGTCACCGCGGCGGAGGTGACGTTGACCGGGTATGCGGAGGTGTTCGGGCCGCGGGGCCTGCGCCGGATCGCGGTCAAGCTGGTCGACGTGCTGGACCCGGACGGCACCTTGGCGGCGGACCGGCTGGCCCAGGACCGCCGCCATCTGCAGCTGACCGCGAACCGGGACGGCAGCT
>JAOPXN010000036.1 GCA_025965155.1 Propionibacteriaceae bacterium | reverse complement strand
TGTCCGCCCACGCGGCTACGGCGGCAAGGCTCACCAGCACTCCGCTGCTGCGGCTGGCCCGACCGGGCTGGCGTGAGCACGGCCTGGCGGGGCGGTGGCACTGGGTGGACGACCTCCCTGCTGCGCGTGCCGCCGCGGAGCGGGCCGAACGTCCGTTCCTGACCACCGGGCGGCAGAGCCTGCCCGCATTCGCCGCCTGGGGGGACCGGGCCGTCGTGGTCCGACTCGTTGACCCGCCGGAGCAGCCACTGCCACCCCGCTGGCGAGTGATCCAGTCCAGGGGCCCGTACGGTCACGACGACGAGCGCCGGCTGATGCTTGGCCACCGCGTCGACGCCTTGCTGACCAAGGACTCCGGCGGTGCCTACACCGTGGCCAAGGTGGAGGTGGCGACCGAGCTGGGCATCCCGGTGGTGATTGTGGCCCGCCCCCCGGTGGAGCCAGGGGTGCGAGCCGTCGCGACCGTCGACGCCGTACTCAGCTGGCTTTCCTGCCGTGGGCCTAACTCCAGTCCGTCCGAGAGACCTGTGTCTCAGCGGTAGGCGTCGACACGGTGCTGAACGGCGATGACCTCGATCTGAACGCGTGTCTCGATGATCTGGTAGATGACCCGGTAGGTGCCTCGGCGGGCACTGTGTTTGCCCTCGAGCTCAAAACGCAGCGGCTTGCCCACTCGGTGCGGGTTCTGGGCTAGGGGGCCGTAGATGAACTCCACCACCGCTGACGCGATGGACAGCGGCAACCGGTCCATGTCACGCGACGCACCAGCCTTCCAGGTGATCTCGTACGTCATGCCTGCCGGGCGGCAAGGCGGGCGATCATGTCCTCTTTACTGATCGCCTCTACCGGCTCACCGGTGCGCTCGCGGACCGCGCTGAGGAGATCCGGGTCCGACATGATGGCGAGAGTCTCCTCGAGACTGTCCAGGTCTTCGGCGGCGATGATGACGGCGGCGGGCCTACCGTTCTTCGTGATCGTGGTGCGTTCGTGTGTCGCTTCGGCGGACGCAACGAGCTCGGAGAAGCGCGCCTTGGCGTCAGCAAGTGTTGTCACAGCCATGACCACAATTATGACCACCCTGCTTAGGAAGTTCAAGGGCCGGGCAGCCTCTTGAACTTTGAGCGGGGCCTGAGCCTGCTCAAAGTTCAAGAGCCTGATCATCTAAAAACGTCAGCCGGCAGCACGGTCACCTGGTAGTGACGGGCAGGTAGATCGACTTACCGAGCTGGATGAACTCCGCGGACTTGTCTGCCATACCCGCCTCAATCGCCTCAAGACTGGTGAGCCCGTTCTGCTCGGCGTAGGTCCTGACGTCGGCCGAGATGCGCATAGAGCAAAACTTCGGACCGCACATGGAACAGAAGTGTGCCGTCTTCGCCGGCTCGGCCGGCAGGGTCTCGTCGTGGAAGCTGCGGGCCGTATCCGGGTCGAGTGACAGCGCAAACTGGTCGTTCCAGCGGAACTCGAACCGGGCCCGGCTCAACGCGTCGTCGCGCTCTTGCGCTCTGGGATGCTGCTTGGCCAGATCGGCAGCATGCGCCGCGATCTTGTACGTGATCACCCCGGTCTTCACGTCGTCGCGGTTCGGCAGCCCGAGATGCTCCTTCGGCGTGACGTAGCAGAGCATGGCGGTGCCCGCCTGCGCGATCATGGCGGCACCGATGGCGGACGTGATGTGGTCGTACGCGGGCGCGATGTCGGTGGCCAGCGGCCCGAGGGTGTAAAAGGGGGCCTCCTCGCAGAGCTCCTCCTCCAGCCGTACGTTCTCGACGATCTTGTGCATCGGCACGTGCCCGGGACCCTCGATCATCACCTGGACGCCGTAGGACTTGGCGATCTTGGTCAGCTCCCCGAGGGTGCGCAGCTCGGCGAACTGCGCTTCGTCGTTCGCGTCGGCGATTGAGCCGGGCCGCAGCCCGTCGCCCAGGGAGAAGGTCACGTCGTAGCGCCGCAGGATCTCACACAGCTCGACGAAATGGGTGTAGAGAAAGCTCTCCCGGTGATGGGCCAGGCACCAGGCCGCCATGATCGAACCGCCGCGGGAGACGATCCCGGTGACCCGCTTCGCCGTCAACGGCACATAGCGGAGCAGCACCCCGGCATGGACCGTCATGTAGTCGACACCCTGCTCGCACTGCTCGATGACCGTGTCGCGGTAGATTTCCCAGGTCAACGCCGCCGGGTCGCCCTTGACCTTCTCCAGCGCCTGGTAGATCGGCACGGTGCCGACCGGGATGGGCGAGTTCCGCAGGATCCATTCCCGGGTGAGGTGGATGTCCTTGCCGGTGGACAGATCCATCAAGGTGTCGGCACCCCAGCGCGCCGCCCAGACCATCTTCTCCACCTCCTCGGCGATGGAGGAGGTGACGGCGGAGTTGCCGATGTTGGCGTTGATCTTGACCGCGAACGCCTTGCCGATGATCATCGGCTCGCTCTCGGGATGGCGATGGTTGGCGGGGATGACGGCCCGACCGCGGGCCACCTCGTCTCGGACCAGCTCAGCCGATACGCCTTCCCGGGCTGCGACGTACGCCATCTCGGGGGTGATGATCCCGGCCCGGGCCCAGACCAGCTGGGTGGCCGCTCCGTCGACCGGTTCGGCCTGGTCCCAGCCGGCCCGGGTTGCCGGCAGGCCCGCGTCAAGGTCGATGACGGCGGTGTCGTCGGTGTACGGGCCGGAGGTGTCGTACAGGTCCAGATGCTCCCCGTTGCTGAGGTTGACCCGGCGGACCGGGATCCTCAGCCCGGGATGCCCCGGGACCTCCTGGTAGGTCTTGGTGCTGCCGTCGATGGGTCCGGTGGTGACACCGGACAGACTCGTGGCGATGTTCTGCTGCATGGTGGTGCTCTCCCTACGCCGGCATTACCCGGTCAGGTTCAACGGTCGACGGCCCTAGCCGCCCTCTCAGCTCGCTGGTGCGAGCTCCCGTGGGGTTGGTATGACCCACCCACCATATCGAGGACCCGGGCAGTGGCCACCGCCGCCGTCGCCGCCTCGTGTCCCTTGTCCTCGATCGACCCGGCCAGACCGGCCCGGTCCAGCGCCTGCTGCTCGTTGTCACACGTCAGTACGCCGAAGCCGACCGGGACGCCGGTTCGTACGCTGACCTCGGTCAGGCCGACGGTCGCGGCCTGGCAGACGTAGTCGAAGTGCGGTGTGCCTCCTCGGATCACCACACCCAGCGCCACCACAGCGTCGAAGTGGGGCGCCAGCCGGGCGGCCGCCACGGCCAGCTCAAAGGTGCCGGGGACCCGTACCAGCGCGGCCTGCTCCGCCCCGGTGTCGGCCAGCCCACGGCGGGCCCCGTCGATCAGGCCGTCCATCACGGTGGTGTGCCAGGACGCAGCGATGACGGCCACGCGGAGTCCCCGCCCGTCGACCTGCAGCGTCGGTGAGCCAGATCTCATGTCTTCTCCTTCGGTTTGGATGTTGCGCGGCGTGTTCGGCCGCGATCAGGCGAGCAGCGTCGGTTCGTCGGCGTCGATGAGCAGGGTGTGGCCCATCCGGTCCCGCTTGGTCCGCAGGTACCGCTCGTTGGTGGCGACCGGCGTGACATGGAGCGGCTCGACCGTGACGACGTCGATGCCCGACTCCTGCAGTGCGACCACCTTGCGCGGGTTGTTGGTTAGCAGCCGTACCGCCCGCAGGCCGAGGTCGGCCAGGATCGCAGCTCCGGCCGCGTACTCCCGGCCGTCCACCGGCAGCCCTAGCTCGGTCTGGGCATCGACGGTGTCGAAGCCGCGGTCCTGCAAGGCGTAGGCCTGAAGCTTGCTGAGCAGGCCGACGCCCCGACCCTCATGGCCGCGGAGGTAGACCAGCGCCCCGCCCTGGGCCGCAACCCTGGCCATCGCGAGATCGAGCTGCGGTCCGCAGTCGCATCGCTGCGAGCCGAACGTGTCCCCGGTCAGGCACTCCGAGTGCAGCCTGACTAAGACGGCGCCGGTTCCCAGGCCGAGCGGGCTGACCAGCGCGACGTGCTCGTCGCCGGTCAGCAGGTCGCGATAGCCGGTCACCTCGAACAGGCCGTGCGGGGTGGACATGGTCGTCTGCGCCGCCCGTTGCACTCGGTCGTGCACCCGGCGCCAGGCGATCAGCTGGGCGATCGTGAGCACCGGCAGCTGATGCCGTTCGCCCAGTCCGAGCACCTCCGGCAGCCGCATCATGGAGCCGTCGTCCAGCACCAGCTCCCCGATCGCCGCCACCGGAGCCAGCCCGGCCAGCCGGCAGAGGTCCACCGCGGCTTCGGTGTGGCCGGAGCGGGCCAGCACCCCACCGTCCTTGGCGCGCAGCGGGATCACGTGACCCGGCCGGATCAGGTCGGTAGCGGTCGTGCTCGGGGCTGCCAGCAGTCGGATGGTGTGGGCCCGGTCGGCTGCGCTGATACCGGTGGTGACTCCTTCGCGCGCGTCGACGGTGACCGTGTACGCGGTCCGCAGCGGGTCGGCGTTGTCGCGCACCATCAGCGGTAGCTCCAGCGCATCGCACCGGGCCTCGGTCATCGGTGCGCAGATGTAGCCCGAGGTGTGCCGGATGGTCCAGGCCATCCACTCGGTGGTCAGGGTCTCGGCGGCCAGCACCACGTCGCCCTCGTTCTCCCGGTCGGCGTCGTCGGTGACCAGGACCGGACGGCCGTTGCGTAGAGCGTCCAAGGCGTCCTCGACGGTGGAGAGCCGGCTCGACACGGTGGCGTTGTCCATCACTGCTCACCCGCCGACGCTGGCTGGAGCAGGCGCTCGACGTACTTCGCGATGACATCGACCTCCAGGTTCACTACCTCGCCGACGCTCTTGTGCCCGAGGGTGGTGAGCGCCAGCGTGGTCGGGATGAGTGACACCTGGAAGCTGTCGGAGTCGACCGCGGAGACAGTCAGGGAGACCCCGTCGACGGTGATCGAGCCCTTCTCCACCACGTACCGCCGAAGCTCCGGCGGCAGCGTGAACCGGACCACCTCCCAGCGGTCTCCCGGGGTACGGCGCAGGATGTGCGCGGTGCCGTCGACGTGGCCCTGCACAATGTGGCCGCCGAAGCGGTCGGTGGCGGCCATCGCCCGTTCGAGGTTGATCCGGTCGCCGGCCTGCAGGGCACCGAGGCTGCTGCGCGACAGCGTCTCGGCCATGACATCGAAGCCGAGGACCCCGGCGTCGTGCTCCACAACGGTGAGGCAGACGCCGTTCACTGCGATGGAGGCGCCGTGTTCGGCGTCGCTGCCGACCAGCGGCCCGCGGACTCGGACGACGGCCGATTCGCGGCCGTGCTCGACGGCGACGACCTCGCCGAGCTCTTCGACAATTCCTGTGAACATCAGTGGCCTTTCTGACCTGGGGAGAGGAGGGTGGCCCGGACGCGGACATCGGGGCCGAGAGTGGTGACGTCGTGGGGGTTCAGCCGCAGCGCGGCGTCCATAGTGGTGATGCCGAGGCCGGCGACGGCCGAAGTCCCTTCGCCGAGCAGCACCGGAGCGAGGTAGGCGATCACCTCGTCGACCAGACCGGCCCGGACGAATGCGGCGGCGAGCGTGGGGCCGCCTTCGAGCCAGACCTGGCGGATCTCCCGCTGCCCCAGCTGATGCAGGACAGCCAGCGGGTCGGACTCCCGCAGTAGCAGCGTGGGCGCGGAGCCGTCCAGGACGCGAGCGTCCGGCGGAAGGCGGCGGCGCCCCATCACCACCCGCAACGGCTGGCGGCCGGTCAGCTCGCCGTCGGAGTTCCGGACGGTCAGCGACGGATCGTCGGCGAGGACGGTGCCGGTGCCGACCAGGACGGCGCCCGCCTGGGCCCGGAGGAGATGCACATCCGCCCGGGCTGCGGGGCCGGTGATCCATCGGCTGGTGCCGTCCGCGGCGGCGGACCGGCCGTCCAGGGTGGCGGCGAACTTCCACACCACCCGAGGCCGGCCGCTGACCATGGCGAAGGTCCAGGCTTGGTTCAGTTCGGCAGCCTCCGCGGCCAGCAGCCCGCCCTCGACGCGGACCCCGGCCGTGTGGAGAGTCTGCGCTCCCCCGGCCGCGGCGGCGTGCGGATCGCTCTGGGCGTAGACCACCCGGGCGACACCGGCGGCCAGCAGTGCCTGCGAGCACGGGCCCGTACGGCCGGTGTGGTTGCAGGGCTCGAGCGTGACAACAGCGGTCGCGCCGCGGGCCCGGTCGCCGGCGGCTGCCAAGGCGACGACCTCCGCGTGCGGGGTGCCGGCGCCGCGGTGGAAGCCGGTACCGACAATGTGGCCGTCCCGGCCCACCACGACCGCGCCCACCCGCGGGTTGGGATCGGCGACCGGTCCCCGGCGCGCCAGCTTCAGGGCGGCACGCATCAGCGTGACGTCGGTGTTCGTCATGTCCTGCCCCTCCTGCTCAGCTGTATCCAGCGAGCTCCGGGGCGTCAAAAACAGGTCAACACGAACGTGCTAACGCCACACCACTTCGGCGTCGACACGAACGTGCAAACCCAACGGACAACGACAACAGCCCATGGCTGCCGCCGCCTTCCATCCGTGCTGCCTCCCATCCGGACTTTCACCGTCGGTCCTGGAGTTTCACCAGATCAACCGGCCGCTGGCTGCGGCCGGGTCGCGGACTATCACCGCCGGTTCGGAATTACACCGACCCCGGAGCACGTGACCTCGATTATGCCACCCGCACTCGACGCATCGACGATCGTTCTCATTGCCGGCCTCGCTCGGTGCGACGTCGATGCCGGCGCTGCCGGTTCGGGTAGAGGGTAGGAGGGTCGGCAGTACGCCGGCCCGGCCGAACGAGGGAGCCGATCGATGAGCCGAGTCACCGTGACCAACAACGTGTCGCTCGACGGTGTGATGCAGGCGCCCGGTCGCCCGGACGAGGATGTCCGTGGCGGCTTTCGGCGTGGTGGCTGGGCGCTGCCGTACAACGACGAGGTGATGATGCGGACGATGGCAGCGGGCATGGCCCAGACGGGTGCCCTGCTGCTCGGCCGCCGCACCTACCAGGACTTTGCCGGCTTCTGGCCGCGGCAGCAGGACAACCCCTTCACCGTGATGCTGGACAACCTCCAGAAGTACGTCGCCTCGACAACGCTCACCGAGCCGCTGCCGTGGCGAAACTCAACTCTGCTCCAAGGCGACGCCGCGGACGTGGTGGCAGAGCTCAAACAACGGCCTGGCGCGGACCTGGCGATCCTGGGCAGCGGCGAGCTGATCCA
>JAOPXN010000012.1 GCA_025965155.1 Propionibacteriaceae bacterium | reverse complement strand
GTGTGCGCCAGCTCCGGTGGGATGTTCAACAACTACGCGATCGTCCAGGGCGTCGACCACATCGTGCCGGTGGACATCTACCTGCCCGGCTGCCCGCCGCGCCCGGAGATGTTGATCGACGCCATGTTCAAGCTCCGCGACAAGGTCCGGCACACCCCGATCGGCACCAACGCCGTGCTTGCGGCGCAGGAAGCCGAACAGGCGCAGCTGACGGCTCCGGCCACGAGCGAGATGAAGGGGCTGCTGCGATGAGCGGGTCCAACCCCACGCCGGGCCCCGGTGACACCCCGCTCAACGCGGAGTCCGATCAGAAAGCGCCGATCAAGGGCGCGACGCCTGAGGGTGAGTCCGCGCCCGACGCAGGCACCCGACCGGAGTCCCTGGTCGGTTCGGCCCCTGAGGTGTCCAGCGAGGAGACCGAGGCGCAGAGCAGCGAGGCCGAGGTCGTCGGCGCGGGTGGTGGCACCGCTGAGGTGATCGAGGTCCGGGAGGGCATGTTCGGTGTCCAGGGCACCGGCGACACCTCCGGGTACGGCGGGCTCAGCCGCACCATCGAGTTCCCGGCTGCGTCCGAGCCACCGTTCGGCGGCTGGTGGGACCAGGTGTACGAGCGGATCGGCACCCTGGTGCCCAACTACGGCGAGGTGATCACCAAGGTGGTCATCCACCGCGGCGAGATCACCTTCCACGTCGCCCGCGAGCATTTGTTTGGCCTGGTCCGGCACCTCCGCGACGACGCCCATCTGCGGTTCGAGTTCTGCAGCAGCGTCTCCGGAGTGCACTACCCGGCCGACACCGGGAGTGAGCTGCATGCGGTCTACCACCTGCAGTCGATGACCTACAACCGGCGCATCCGGCTCGAGGTGTCCGCACCCGACTCGGACCCGCACATCCCTTCCGTGGTGCCGACCTACCCGACCGCGGACTGGCACGAGCGCGAGACCTACGACATGTTCGGCATCGTCTTCGACGGGCATCCCGCCCTGACCAGGATCTTGATGCCGGACGACTGGCCCGGCCACCCGCAGCGGAAGGACTATCCGCTGGGAGGCATCCCGGTGGAGTACAAGGGCGCCAGCATCCCGCCCCCCGACCAGCGAAGGAGCTACAACTGATGACAACCTTCACTGCGGGCGGGTCCAACCCCGCCGGGGATCCGTACGGTGCGGCCGCTGACGCGGCCGAGGGCCGGGTCTACACCGTCACCGGCCAGGACTGGGACTCGATCGTGTCCGAGCAGGCCGAACGCGGCGACGAGCGGATCGTGGTCAACATGGGGCCGCAGCATCCCTCCACCCACGGAGTTCTGCGGCTGATCTTGGAGATGGAGGGCGAGTCGGTCCACGAGGCCCGCTGCGGAATCGGCTATCTCCACACCGGTATCGAGAAGAACATGGAGTTCCGCTCCTGGACCCAGGGCGTCACCTTCTGCACCCGGATGGACTACCTCGCGCCGCTGCACAACGAGACGACGTACTGCCTCGGCGTGGAACGGCTGCTGGACATCGAGGACCAGGTCCCGGAGAAGGCCAACGTCATCCGGGTGATGATGATGGAGCTCAACCGGATCTCCTCGCATCTGGTCTGCATCGCCACCGGCGGAATGGAGATCGGCGCGCTGACCGTGATGACGATCGGGTTCCGGGAGCGGGAGAAGGTGCTGGACGCCTTCGAGCTGATCACCGGGCTGCGGATGAACCACGGCTACATCCGGCCCGGCGGCGTGGCGAACGACCTGCCGGACAACGCGCTTGATCATCTGAAGGATCTCGTCTCCTGGATGAAGAAGCACCTGCCCGAGTACGCCGCCTTCTGCAACGAGAACCCGATCTTCAAGGGCCGGCTGCAAGACGTCGGCTACCTGGACCTGGCCGGCTGCCTGGCACTGGGGATCACTGGCCCGCCGCTGCGCTCCACCGGCTACGACTGGGACCTGCGCAAGAAGCAGCCCTACTGCGGGTACGAGACGTACGACTTCGAGGTCCAGACCTGGGACACCCCGGACGCTTACGGCCGTTTCCGGGTCCGGTTGAACGAGATGTGGGAGAGCCTCAAGATCGTCGAGCAGTGCGTGTCACGGCTGGAGAAGATGCAGGGCGACCCGGTGATGATCGGTGACCGCAAGATCGCCTGGCCGGCGCAACTGTCGGTCGGATCCGACGGCATGGGCAATTCCAACGAACACATCAAGCACATCATGGGCGAGTCCATGGAGGCCCTGATCCACCACTTCAAGCTGGTCACCGAAGGTTTCCGGGTTCCGGCGGGTCAGGCGTACGTGCCGATCGAGAGCCCGCGCGGTGAGCTCGGCGCACACGTCGTGTCCGACGGTGGCACCAAGCCCTTCCGGGCGCACTTCCGCGACCCGAGCTTTGTCAACCTGCAGGCCATGCCTGCCCTGTGTGAGGGGTCGATGGTGTCCGACGTTGTCGTGGCTGTGGCCAGCCTTGACCCGGTCATGGGGGGTGTCGACCGATGAGTATTGAGCCGCAGGGACCGGGGGCCCGCAGCGGGCACCCGGCTGGTGACATCGCCAGCGAGGAGCTGGTCGGGCACGGCAAGTTCAAGACCCACTTCGACGAGCCGAGCATCGACTTCTCCGAGTACCAGACCCTGCTGACCGAGGCCACCGTGGAGGAGATGCGCTCCATCGCCGGGCGCTACCCGCAGGCCCGGTCGGCGCTGTTGCCGATGCTGCACCTGGTGCAGAGTGTCGAGGGGCGCATCACGCCGGCGGGTATCGAGGCCTGCGCTCAGATCCTCGACCTCACTCCGGCCGAGGTCAGCGGCGTCGCCACCTTCTACACGATGTACAAACGGCGCCCGGTCGGGGAGTACCACGTCGGTGTCTGTACCACTGCACTCTGCGCGATCATGGGCGGAGACGAGGTCTACTCCGCACTCCAAGATCATCTGGGGATCGGCAACGACGAGACCACCGATGACGGCAGGATCACTCTCGAGCACCTGGAGTGCAACGCCGCCTGCGACTTCGCGCCAGTGATGATGGTGAACTGGGAGTTCTTCGACAACACCACGCCCGACTCCGCCCGGGAGGTGGTCGACGCGCTGCGGACCGGCGAGGAGATCACCTCGACCCGTGGCGCCCGGGTTTGCACCTGGAAGCAGGCCGAACGGGTGCTGGCCGGATTCCCCGACGGCCGCGCCGACGAAGGCCCGACGGCCGGACCGCAATCCCTGCTGGGCTTGAGAATTGCCCGCGAGAAGGGCTGGTCGGCCCCGCCCGTACCGGATCCGGATGCCGACCAGGGCTCGAACGGTGAGGAGCACGCCGAATGACCGATCTGCTGACCCCGGTACTGACCGCCAACTGGGGTGACGAGCGTGCCTGGAAGCTGGTGAACTACGAGCGCGTCGGCGGCTACTCCGCGCTACGGAAGGCGTTGGTGATGGAGCCCGCCGACGTGGTCGGCGTCGTCAAGGACTCCGGACTGCGCGGGCGTGGCGGGGCCGGCTTCCCGACCGGGATGAAGTGGAGCTTCATCCCACAGGACAACCCGAAGCCGAAGTACCTGGTGGTGAACGCTGACGAGTCCGAGCCGGGCACCTGCAAGGACATGCCGCTGATGATGGCGAGCCCGCACACCCTGGTTGAGGGCGTGATCATCGCCGCCTACGCGATCCGGGCCGCGTATGCCTTCATCTACGTCCGGGGCGAGGTGCTGCACGTCGTCCGTCGGCTGCAGCAGGCGGTCCGCGAGGCCTACTCGGCCGGCTATGCGGGCCGCAACATCCTGGGTACCGGTTACGACCTGGAGATCGTGGTGCACGCCGGAGCCGGTGCGTACATCTGCGGTGAGGAGACCGCGCTGCTGGACTCGCTGGAGGGCCGTCGCGGCCAACCCCGGCTGCGCCCGCCGTTTCCCGCGGTGGCTGGTCTCTACGCCAGCCCGACCGTGATCAACAACGTGGAGTCGATCGCCTCGGTCCCGGCCATCATCAACGGCGGAGCCGACTGGTTCGCCTCGATGGGGACCGAGAAGTCCAAGGGCATGACGATCTACTCGCTGTCCGGTCACGTGAACTCACCCGGCCAGTTCGAGGCCCCGCTGGGCATCACCCTGCGGCAGCTGCTCGACGTCGCCGGCGGTATCCGCGACGGGCACCAGCTGAAGTTCTGGACCCCGGGCGGCTCGTCCACCCCACTGCTGACCGCCGAACACCTGGACATCCCGTTGGACTACGAGGGCGTGGCCAGCGTCAAGTCGATGCTCGGCACCAAAGCCTTGCAGTGCTTCGACGAAACCACCTCCGTGGTCCGTACCGTGCTGCGCTGGACCGAGTTCTACAAGCACGAGTCCTGCGGCAAGTGCACCCCGTGCCGGGAGGGCACCTGGTGGCTGGTCCAGATCCTGAAGCGGATGGAGGCCGGGCACGGCGAGGAGGGTGACATCGAGAAGCTGCTCGACCTGTGCGACAACATCCTCGGCCGCTCCTTCTGCGCTCTCGGTGACGGCGCCACCTCCCCGATCACCTCGGCGATCAAGTTCTTCCGCGAGGAGTTCGAGGCCGCCATGCACACTCCGGCCTGGGAGCTGTTCCCCTACGAGCGGAGCACCATCTTCGTCCGCGAACCGGCCGCGGCGACCACATCTGCAGGAGCGCACTGATGACCGTCACGGCTGACGCCAAAACCGGCGACGAGCTCGCCCCGCGTGAGGACCTGGTGACGCTGACCATCGACGACGTCGAGGTGTCGGTGCCCAAGGGCACGCTGGTGATCCGCGCCGCCGAGCTGATCGGCATCGACATTCCGCGTTTCTGCGACCACCCATTGCTGGACCCGGTCGGCGCCTGCCGCCAGTGTCTGGTCGAGATTCCCGACGCCGGTAACGGACGCGGGATGCCGAAGCCGCAGGCCTCCTGCACCATCGAGGTGGCTCCGGGAATGGTGATCAAGACCCAGGTGACGTCGCCGGTCGCCGACAAGGCCCAGCACGGCCAGCTGGAGTTTCTGCTGATCAACCACCCGTTGGACTGCCCGATCTGCGACAAGGGTGGCGAGTGCCCGCTGCAGAACCAGGCAATGTCGCACGGCAACGGCGAGACGCGGTTTACCGATGTCAAGCGCACCTACCCGAAGCCGATCAACATCTCCGCGCAGGTGCTGCTCGACCGTGAGCGTTGCGTCCTGTGCGCACGCTGCACCCGCTTCTCCGAGCAGGTTGCCGGCGACCCGTTCATCACCTTGATCGAACGCGGCGCGCTGCAGCAGGTAGGCATCTACGAGCGGCAGCCGTTCGAGAGCTACTTCTCCGGTAACACCATTCAGATCTGCCCGGTGGGGGCGCTGACCAGCGCCGCGTACCGGTTCCGCTCCCGTCCGTTCGACCTGGTGTCCACGCCCTCGGTGGCCGAGCACGATGCCTGCGGCTCAGCGATCCGGGTGGACCACCGCCGCGGCATCGTGATGCGCCGGCTGGCCGGGGACGACCCCGAGGTGAACGAGGAGTGGATCACCGACAAGGACCGCTTCGCCTTCCGCTACGGCCGCGGCGAGGACCGGCTGACGCGTCCGCTGGTCCGCGAGGACGGCGCGCTCCGTCCGGCCTCCTGGCCAGAGGCCATCGACGTCGCGGTCCGTGGTCTGGCTGCGGCCGGCAGCTCGGTCGGTGTGCTCACCGGCGGCCGGCTCACCTTGGAGGACGCGTACGGCTACTCCAAGTTCGCCCGCTCGGTGCTCGGTACCAACAACATCGACTTCCGGTCCCGGCCGCACACGGCCGAGGAGGCCGACTTCCTGGCCGCCACGGTGGCGGGCACCGGCCCGCTCTGGGGCGACTGGGGCGTCACTTACGCCGAGCTCGAACGCGCCTCCTCGGTGCTGATGGTCTCCTTCGAGCCGGAGGAGGAAGCGGGCACCGTCTTCCTGCGGCTGCGCAAGGCGTTCCGCAAGAAGGGTCTGACGTCTTGGACGTTGGCCCCGTACCTGAGCAACGGCGCCCGCAAGATGGGCGCCACCTTGATCCCGACCGTGCCCGGGGCCGAGGCGTCGGTGCTCGAGCACTTGCCGGCGGACGTGGTGCTGGACAGCCGCTCGGTGATCCTGGTCGGCGAGCGGGCGGCCCAATCCTCCGGCGCGTTGAGCGCGGTGCTGTCCTTGAGCCAGCAGACCGGCGCCCGGCTGGCCTGGATCCCGCGTCGCGCCGGTGACCGCGGCGCTATCGAGGCGGGCTGCCTGCCGAACCTGCTGCCGGGAGGACGCCCGGTGTCCGACGCGGCGGCGCGGATCGACACGGCGACCACCTGGTCCGTCGACGCGGTGCCGTCGCTGGAGGGCCGGGACGCCGACGAGATGTTGATCTCGGCAGCCAACCGCGAGCTGGCCGCGCTGATCGTCGCCGGCGTCGACCCGAGCGACTTCATCGACCCGCAGGTCGCGATCGACGGCTTGGAGGCCGCAGGCTTCGTGGTCAGCATCGAGGCCCGGGCCTCGCTGGTGACCGAGCGCGCCGACGTGGTGTTCCCGGTCTCGCTGATCGAGGAACGCGCCGGCAGCTTCATGAACTGGGAGGGTCGGCACCGTCGGTTCGAGGTGGTGATCGAGAAGAACAACTCGATGACCGACCTGCGGGTGCTGTCCGCTCTGGCCGACGGGATGGGCTCGGACCTGGGGCTGCGGAACGCGGCCCGCGCACGGGCCGAACTGCTGGAGCTGGGCCGGTGGGAGGGCCAGCGTCCCGCCGCGCCGCGGATCGAACCGGCCCGGGTCGGCAGGCCCGGTCACGGCACTGCGGTGCTGGCGACCTGGCGGCTGGCCTTGGACGCGAGCCGGGCGTTGGATGGCGAGGGCCCGCTGCGGGCGACCGCCCGTACCCCGGTGGCGCGGATGAGCGCCAGAACCGCCGCGGACGGCGGAGTCGACGGACGGGTGATCATCGGAAACGACCGGGGATCGCTCACCCTGCCGGTCGAGATCGTGCCGACCATGACCGACGGCGTGGTCTGGGTCCCCAACCGGGCGCCCGGGCTCGCCGTGTCGGAGCACCTGGCCGCGTCGGCGGGTGACATCGTGACCATCGGACCCGCGGCGCAGCCTGACGCGGAACCCGTCGACAGGACAGGAGCGGGATCATGAGTGCGACCGGACCGGTCCTGATGGATCTGACCATCTTCGGCGCCGACCCGTGGTGGGTCGTCGTGCTGAAGGCGCTGTTCGCCTTCGTTCTGCTGCTCCTGATGACCCTGTTCACCATCTGGTACGAACGTCGCGTGGTGGCCTTGATGCAGCACCGCAAGGGTCCCACCATGAACGGCCCGTTCGGTCTGCTACAGTCCCTGGCCGACGGTATGAAGCTGATGTTCAAGGAGGACTTCACGCCGAAGGCGGCCGACAAGGTCGTCTTCATGCTGGCGCCCTTCGTGACCGCGATCCCGGCCATCACGGCATTTGCGGTGATTCCGATCGCGGGTGTGGTCAAGGTGCCGTTCACCGACATCAGTACGCCGCTGCAGGTGACCGACCTGCCGGTGTCGGTGCTGTTCATCGTCGCCGTCGCCTCCATCGGCGTCTACGGGATCGTGCTCGCCGGCTGGTCCTCAGGCTCCACCTACGCGCTGCTCGGCGCTCTGCGCTCCAGCGCCCAGGTGATCAGCTACGAGGTCGCGATGGGGCTGGCGCTGGTTGCGGTCTTCCTCTACGCCAGGTCGATGTCGACTTCGGAGATCGTCGAGGCGCAGACGCAGGTGCAGCATGTGTCGCTGTTCGGCTTCGAAATGCCGCTGCCCAGCTGGTACGCGGTGGTGTTGATCCCGTCGTTCGTGATCTACCTGATCTCGATGGTCGGTGAGACCAACCGTGCCCCCTTCGACCTTCCCGAGGCCGAGGGCGAGCTGGTCGGCGGCTTCCACACCGAGTACTCCTCGATGCGGTTCGCCATGTTCTTCATGGCTGAGTACATGAACATGATCACGGTGTCCGCGCTGGCCACCACGTTGTTCCTCGGCGGCTGGCACGCACCGTTCCCGTTCAACCTGATCCCCGGCGCCGACTCCGGTTACTGGGGTGTGCTCTGGTTCGTACTGAAGATCTTGGTCTTCTTGTTCATCTTCGTCTGGCTGCGTGGCACGCTGCCGCGGATGCGGTACGACCAGTTCATGCGGTTCGGCTGGCGCTGGCTGATCCCGATCTCGCTGGTCTGGATCATCGCCGTCGCCACCTTCCGGGTCGGCAACGCCGAGGGCTGGTTCAGCAGTCGCGCCTTCTGGGTCGTGGCCGGCATCGTGCTGGTGGCCCTGCTGGCTGCGTCCTTCTTCGGCGGCAAGGAGGTCGAGGAGGAGCGCGCTGAGCCGGTAGCCGAGTTCGACGCATTCGCCGGCGGCTACCCGGTACCACCGATGGGCGGCCAGCAGCTGCCGGAGCTGGCGGGTGTGCTGAGCGGCGACGAAGCCGAGACCGAGCCGACGCCGCGACGTTCACGTGCGAGCACTGATGCACGGTCGAGTACTGATGAGAATGGGGTTGACTCCTGATGGGGTTGCTTGATCCGATCGCCGGTTTTGGGGTCACCTTCAAGACGATGTTCCGCAAGACCTTCACCGAGGACTACCCGCTCAAGCCGAAGGTCACAGCTCCGCGTTTCCACGGCCGGCACCAGCTCAACCGCTGGCCGGACGGACTGGAGAAGTGCGTCGGCTGCGAGCTGTGCGCCTGGGCCTGCCCGGCCGATGCCATCTATGTCGAGGGCGCGCAGAACACCGACGAGGAGCGTTATTCGCCGGGGGAGCGGTACGGCCGGGTCTACCAGATCAACTATCTGCGCTGCATCCTCTGCGGGCTGTGCATCGAGGCCTGCCCGACCCGTGCCCTCACCATGACCAACGAGTTCGAGCTGGCCGACGACAGCCGGGCCAAGCTGATCTACGAGAAGTCCGACCTGCTGGCTCCACTGCTGCCCGGGATGGAACCGCCACCGCACCCGCGGCGGCTCGGGGACGACGAGAAGAGCTACTTCCTTGGCCTGCCCAGCAGCGGCAGACCCGACGACCGGGCCGGCGACATCAGTGCAGCCGAGCCGAAGAAGATCAACCAGGGGATCAGGCGATGACCATGATCATGGTGCCGATGGTGACCGGCGCGGCCGTTGCTTTCTGGCTGCTGGCGCCGGTGATGATTCTCGGCGCGCTCGGCATGGTGTTGTCGAAGAAGCCGGTGCACTCCGCACTGTGCCTGGCGGCGGTGATGATCTCGCTGGCGGTGCAGTACGCAGCCCAGGAGGCCCCGTTCCTGTTCGCGGTGCAGATCATCGTCTACACCGGCGCCATCTTGATGCTGTTCCTGTTCGTGCTGATGCTGGTCGGGGTGGACACGGCCGACTCGCTGGTGGAGACGATCAAGGGCCAGCGCGGCCTGGCAGCCGTGGCCGGCCTCGGGTTTGCCGCGCTGCTGGTGTTTGCGGTCGGCAACGCCATCGTCGGCGACCCGGTGGGTCTGGCCGCTGCCAACAGCGCGGAGGGAGGCAACGTCCCGGGCCTGGCCGCGCTGCTGTTCAACCGGTACGTGTTCGTCTTCGAGACCACCTCGGCGCTGTTGATCACCGCCGCCGTCGGTGCCATGGTGCTGGCGCACCGGGAACGGCTCACCAAGCGTCCGAGCCAGGGCGACCTGGTCCGGCAGCGGATGCGGCGGTACGCCGAAACCGGCGAGCACCCCGGCCCGCTGCCCACCCCCGGCGTCTTCGCTCGCCACAACGCGGTCGACACCCCTGCGCTGCTTCCGGACGGGTCGATCGCGGAGCGGTCGGTGTCGGCCACGCTGCGGGCGCGCGGCACCGTCGCCAACAGCTCCGACCTGGTTGAACCGGTCGACGAGACGGTCCGGGCGATCTCGCCCGACGGAGGCGACCATCCCGACACCGAGCGGCCACGACAGATCCCGAGCCCGGGGGAGAAGAACTGATGAGCCCGACGCACTACATCGTCTTGTCGGCGCTGCTGTTCACCATCGGCACCGTCGGCTTCCTGGTGCGCCGCAACGCCATCGTCGCCTTCATGTGCGTCGAGCTGATGTTGAACGCCGCCAACCTTGCGCTGGTGACGTTCTCCCGGATGTACGGCAAGCTCGACGGCCAGATCGCGGCGTTCTTCGTCATGGTCGTCGCAGCCGCCGAGGTCGTGGTGGGCCTGGCCATCATCGTCACCATCTTCCGGACCCGACGTTCGGCCTCGGTCGACGACGCGAACCTGCTGAAGTTCTGAGAGGCTGGCATGAATTTGCTGGAAGTCGTCACCCCGGTCGCTGCCTCGGGGCTGTTCACCTACGCGTGGCTGCTGATCGTCATCCCCGCGGTCAGCGCCGCCGTGCTGCTGCTCATCGGCCGGCGCGGCGACTCGTGGGGGCACCTACTGGGCACCGTGGCGCCGATCCTTTCGTTCGTGCTCGGCCTGCTCCTGTTCGTCCAGCTGCTCGGCCGGGCTGAGTCCGAACGGTCGGTGGCGCTCGACTTGTACCAGTGGATCCCGACCGGAGGTTGGGACGTCAAGGTCGGTCTGCAGATCGACCAGCTGTCGATCCTGTTCACTCTGCTGATCACCGGCGTGGGCAGCTTGATCCACGTCTACTCGATCGGCTACATGGCGGACGACCCGAAGCGGCGCCGTTTCTTCGGCTATCTCAACCTCTTCATCGCGGCGATGCTGCTGCTGGTGCTCGCCGACAACTACCTGGTGCTGTTCGTCGGCTGGGAGGGGGTCGGCCTGGCGTCGTACCTGCTGATCGGCTTCTGGCAGCACAAGCCGACCGCCGCCACCGCGGCCAAGAAGGCGTTCGTGGTGAACCGGGTCGGCGACCTCGGTATGTCGATCGCGATCATGCTGATGCTGGCGACCTTCGGCTCGTCGGCGTTCACAGCGGTGAACGCGGGTGCGGTCTCGCTGGACGACCGCACCGCCACGGCGCTGGGCCTGCTGCTGCTGCTGGGGGCCTGCGGCAAGTCTGCCCAGGTTCCGCTGCAGTCCTGGCTGCTGGACGCGATGGAGGGCCCCACCCCGGTGTCGGCGCTGATCCACGCGGCCACCATGGTCACCGCCGGTGTCTACCTGGTGGTCCGCAGCCACGCCATCTTTGCCGAGAGCCAGGCGGCCAGTAATGCGGTGATGATCGTCGGTACGGTGACGTTGCTGTTCGGGGCCTGGATCGGCTGCGCGAAGGACGACATCAAGAAGGTGCTGGCCGGATCGACCATGTCGCAGATCGGCTACATGATGCTGGCCGCGGGCATCGGCCCGGCGGGCTACGCGTTCGCCATCTTCCACCTGATCACCCACGGCTTCTTCAAGGCCAACATGTTCCTCGGCGCCGGCTCGGTGATGCACGCGATGAACGACGACGTGAACATGCGCCACTACGGCGGGCTGGCGAAGTACCTGCCGATCACCTTTGCGACTTTCGCCACCGGCTATCTGGCCATCATCGGCTTCCCGTTCTTCTCCGGGTACTACTCCAAGGACCACATCATCGAGGCCGCGTTCGAGCGCAACACAGCAATCGGGGTGCTGGCCCTGCTCGGCGCCGGCGTGACCGCCTTCTACATGACCCGGCTGGTGCTGATGACCTTCGCCGGCCGGAAGCGGTGGGAGAAGGGCGTGCACCCGCATGAGGCGCCGGCGGTGATGACCGTCCCGCTGATCATCCTGGCGGTCGGCTCCGTTTTCGGCGGTCTGGTGCTGAACAACTGGATCAACGGCTGGCTCGACCCGGCCGTCGGGGTTGCCCACGACGAAGCGCACGCCCCGAGCCTGCTGCACTTCTCCATGGTCGGCGTGGCCACCCTGATCGTGGTGGCTCTCGGGGTGGCCGTCGCGGTGCTGGTGTTCGGGCCGCGCAAGGAGATCCCGGTCACCCAGCCGGCGACCCGGTCCCCGCTCACCATCGCCGGTCGCAACGACCTCTTCGGCGACGCCTTCAACGAGGTGTTCCTGATGCGTCCCGGGCAGCGGCTGACTCACAACCTGCTGCGGGTCGACGACTCGGGCATCGACGGCACCGTGAACGGGACGGCGGCCGTAATCGGCGGCATCTCGGCCAGGCTACGTCGAGCACAGAACGGTTTCGTCCGCACCTATGCGCTGACCATGGTGGCCGGCGCGGCGGTCGTCGGCGCCATCCTCGTCCTCGGCCGGCTGGGCTGAGAGGAAAGGAGACACCATGACCTTGCCCTGGCTCACTGTGCTCGCCGGCATGCCGGCGCTTGGTGCACTCGCGTTGATCTTCATCAGGGGAACGGCGGCCAAGCAGGTCGCCTTCGCCGTGTCACTACTCACGCTGACCCTGGCCGTCGTGCTCGCGCTCCGGTTCCGCCCCGGCGGCGGGATGCAGTTCACCGAGCAGGTCAGCTGGATCAAGCCGCTGGGCGCCTACTACGCGCTCGGCCTGGACGGTATCGGGCTGACCCTGGTGCTGCTGGTGGCCATCGTCACCCCGGTGGTGATCCTGGCCAGCTGGAACGAAGCCGACACCGGTCTGGCCGAGGGCACGCTGAACGTCCCCGCGAAGTACGACGCCCGGCTGTTCTTCGCCCTGGTGCTGGCTGTGGAGAGCAGCGCGCTGTTCCTCTTCCTGGCCACCGATGTCTTCTTGTTCTACGTGTTCTTCGAGGTCATCTTGATCCCGATGTACTTCCTGATCGGCGGGTTCGGCGGGGCCCGACGCGCCTACGCGGCCAGCAAGTTCTTGATCTTCGGTCTGCTGGGCGGCTTTGTGATGCTGGCGTCGGTGATCGGGCTGTACGTGCTGTCGGCCCGCGCCGGGGCCCCGAGCTACCTGCTGAGCGACCTGACCCAGCTGGACATCAGCACCGGCACCGGGCGCTGGCTGTTCGTCGGTTTCATGTTCGCCTTTGCGATCAAGGCGCCACTGGTGCCGTTGCACAGCTGGCTGCCGGACGCCGCGGAGGAGTCGAGCCCGGGCGCGGCGACCATGATGGTCGGCGTAATGGACAAGATCGGCACCTTCGGAATGATCAGGTTCTGCCTGCAGCTGTTCCCGGAGGCAAGCCAGTGGGCCAGCCCGGTGGTGATCACACTTGCGGTGATCTCGATCCTGTACGGCGCCATCCTCGCCATCGGCACTCAGAACCTGATGCGGTTCATCGCGTTCACCTCGATCAGCCACTTCGGTTTCATCGTGCTGGGCATCTTCGCCTTCACCAGCCAGAGCATGTCGGGATCGACGCTGTACATGCTGAACCACGGCCTCTCCACCGCCGGGCTGTTCCTGGTGGCCGGCTACCTGATCAAGCGCCGCGGCTCCGCCTCGATCGACTCCTTCGGCGGGGTGGCGACTGTCGCACCGGTGCTGGCCGGGTTCATGCTGTTCGCCGGCCTGTCCACCATGTCGCTGCCAGGGCTGTCGAGCTTCGTCTCCGAGTTCATGGTGCTGGCCGGTACCTTCGCCCGCTACCCCCTGGTCGCGTCCATCTCGACGCTGGCCATTGTGCTGGCGGCGCTGTACATCCTGATCATGTACCAGCGGATCATGACCGGACCGGTGACGGTCGACGTCGAGCGCACCGTGACAGATGCCAACGGTCGTGAGCGGTTGGCGTTCGCGCCGTTGGTGATCCTGATCATCGTGCTCGGCGTCTTCCCCAAGCCGATGCTCACGGTGATCGACCCGGCCGTCGCGGCCACGATGCAACGCGTCGGAGTTACCGACCCCGAACCCAAGGTCCTCGCGGAGGGCGGCCGATGATGCCTGTGTCACCAACCCTGTACGTGGCGATGGAGATCGTCGCCCCCAAGCTGGAGTACGGCCTGCTCTCGCCGCTGATCCTGGTCTTCGCCGGCGCCTGCCTCGGGGTCGGCGTGGAAGCGCTGGTACCGCGGCACAGCCGTCGGGCCGCCCAGCTCACCGTCACCTTCGCCACCTTGGCGGCGGCCCTGCTGATGACGGTGCGCAACTGGTCGGCGAACGAGTCCGCCATCACCGCCGTCGGCTCGGTCGCCATCGACGGGCCGACGTACTTCATCTGGGCGATGCTGTTGGTCTTCGGCGCCATCTCGCTCGCTGTCTTCGCCGAACGCAAGGTCGACGGGGTCAGCGTCTTCGCCGCACAGGCTGCGGCGGTGCCCGGTACGGAGGCCGAACGGGAGGCGGTCGCGGCCAAGGTGGAGCACACCGAGGTCTTCCCACTGGCCCTGTTCGCGCTGATGGGCATGATGCTGTTCCCGGCATCAAATGACCTGATCACCATGTTCGTCGCGCTCGAGGTCTTGTCGCTGCCGCTCTACCTGCTCTGCGGGCTGGCGCGCCGACGGCGGCTGCTGTCGCAGGAGGCGGCGCTGAAGTACTTCCTCCTAGGTGCCCTCTCCTCGGCGTTCTTCCTGTACGGCGCTGCACTGCTGTACGGCTACTCCGGGTCGTTCGAGCTGTCGGCGATCGACGCCTCGCTCCGCGCCGGCACCCAAGGCCCGGGCCTGCTGCTGGCCGGGATGGGCCTGCTCGGCATCGGGCTGCTGTTCAAGGTCGGCGCGGTCCCGTTCCACTCCTGGACGCCCGACGTGTACAACGGCGCTCCCACCCCGGTGACCGGGTTCATGGCCTCCTGCACCAAGATCGCCGCCATCGGGGCGCTGATGCGGGTGTTCTACGTCGGCCTGGGCGCGGACCGCTGGGACTGGCAGCCGCTGATGACCATCGTGGCGGTGGCCAGCATGGCCGTCGGCTCGGTGCTGGCCATCACCCAGACCGATATGAAACGGATGCTGGCGTACTCATCGATCGCGCACGGCGGGTTCATCCTGACGGCGGTGGTCGGCGCCTCCCAGGCCGCCAGCGGCAGCCCCGCCGGCGCCCTGACGAGCGTCTCCGCGGTGCTGTTCTACCTGGTGGCCTACGGCGCCGCCACCATCGGCGCGTTCGCGCTGATCACCATGGTGCGTGACACCGGTGGCGAGGCGACCCTGCTGACCAGCTGGGTGGGCCTGGGGAAGCGGTCACCGATGATCGGTCTGGTGTTCGCGGTGTTCATGCTGAGCTTCGCGGGTATCCCGCTGACCAGCGGGTTCATCGGCAAGTGGGCGGTGTTCGCCACCGCCTGGACCGGTGGGGCGCACTGGCTGGTCGTGGTCGCGGTCGTGATCAGCGTCGTCGCTGCGTTCTTCTACATCCGGGTCATCGTGTTGATGTTCTTCTCCGATCCCGGTGTCGGCGCCCCCGTGGTGGCAAGGCCGGGTTGGCCGACACTGACGGCGGTGGGAGTTGGTGTGGTCGCTACTGTGGCCCTAGGTGTTTTCCCCGGACCACTGCTCGACCTCGCCCAGCACGCGGGCGAGTTCCTGCGCTGATCCGTACACTGCAGGTCCCCGTGGACAGGGCACAACCGTGCCCGCGGGTGACGTGCTGAGGAGAGAAGTGCTTGCAGAACGAACGCACGACGAGGTCTTCGCCGACTCCGTCCGTGCCCAGCTCGAGATCATCGAGTCCGAGCTGCTGAGAGCGGCCGAGGCGAGCACGCCGATGGTCACCGAGGCGGCTCAACACATCATCGCCTCGGGCGGTAAGAGGTTCCGGCCCTCGCTGGTGGTGCTGGCCTCTCATCTCGGCCCGGAGGCCGACCCTGCGGAGGTGGTCAGGTCGGCCGTCGTGGTGGAGCTGACCCACGTCGCCAGCCTGTACCACGACGATGTGATGGATGATGCCCGGCTGCGCCGGGGGGCCCCCAGCGCCAACGTCCGGTGGACCAACTCGATCGCCATCCTGGTCGGCGACTTCCTGTTCGCCCGTGCCTCCGACATCGTCTCCGAGCTGGGGAACGAGTTCGTCCAGCTGCAGGCTCGTACCTTCGCCCGGCTGGTGCAGGGGCAGATCGCCGAGACCGTCGGCCCGTCCGACGGTGAGGACCCGCTGGCCCACTACCTGAAGGTGGTGGCGGACAAGACCGGCTCGCTGATCGCGACCTCCGCTGTCTTCGGGGCCAAGGTGTCCGGCGCGGAGGAGTCCGTCCAGCAGGCGATGGCAGAGTTCGGCGAGGAAATCGGGATGATCTTCCAGCTCAGCGACGACATCATCGACATCACCAGCGATGTGACCGGCAAGACACCCGGCACCGACCTGCGCGAGGGCGTGCCGACGCTACCGATCCTGCTGGCGAGGCAGTCCACCGATCCCGCCGACGCCCGCCTGCTGGAGCTGCTGGACTCCGACCTCAGCGACGACGCAGCCCTGGCCGAGGTGCTGACGCTGCTCCGCGCCCATAAGTGCATCGAGCAGGCCCGGGCCGAGGTCACCCGCCGCGCCGACCTAGCCCGCGCCACCCTCCGCTCAGTCCCCGCCGGCCCCGCCCGCAGCGCCCTAGAAGAGCTCTGCGACACAGTCGTCACCCGCTCCTCCTGACCGCCTGGCCCCTTGGTTTCCCGGCTGGGGCTTGTTGGTTTCCCACGTGTACGTGGGATTCCAGCACTTCACCCACGACATAACGTATGTGGAGTGCCAACATCGTGGGTGGAGTGGCGGGGTCAGCGGACGTAGAGGCGGCGGGACTGCTGCAGGTCGTGCCACAGCCGCGCCATCGTGGTACGGGCCCGGTCGGGCATCACGTCGGCCCAGGTGAAGCGGGTCATGCCGCAGTGCTGGGCCCGCATGGCGTCCTCGCGTTGCTTCTCCCGGAACACCGCATCCGACGGGCTCTCGGTGGCCCGCAGATGCTGCTGATACTTCACCTTGCCGTCGAACTCGCCCAGATGGCGGAACTCGGGCCACCAGAAGTCGCTGATGCCCAGCAGCCGCCCGTGGCTGTCGCGGACCTCGTGCTGCAGCTCCGGCCGCGGAATCCCGTACCGGTAGCACTGCACCCGGGTAATCGACTCGCCCGGGCTCTGTGCGCCCCCGTCGGCCATCCGCAGCGCGATCCGGGCAGTGCGGGAGCCGGGGTGGTTGGCGAACCGGCCCGCCATCGTACGGAGCGTGTCGGCCAGCCCCGGGTCCCTCGACAACGCCGAGTCGGCCGTGCTGACCGCGCTCTCCAGCGATGAGGTACGGGCCACCTCCCAGACGGTACGAGCGACCGTGATGGTCAGCAGGTCGGCTCGTTCCTCCAGATCCGGTTCGAGATCCGAGCCGACGACGTGGTGCCGGCAGCCGGCCTGAATCCGCGGCGATCCGGCGTCCAGCCGGACCAGGTGGACGGTATCGAGGTCTTGACCCCACACCGACAGCCCGTGCAGGGCGGCCGCCGACGCGCCGGTCAGCGCCACCCGGCCGCGCTGGGCTGCGACCACGCAGCGGGCCAGCAGCACGTGTCGTTCCGCCTCGTTGCACGCTCGGTAGAGGTCGGCCGGACAGTAGGCCCCGTGCCGGAGCCGCAGCAGGCCACCGTCGCGTACGCCGACGGCGAGATCGCGGTCGGTCAGCCCGGCCGCTATCGCGTCGGCCCGGGTGAACCAGCCCCGGCGCGCGACGACCAGGGCGGCCGGAAGCTCCATGCGTCCAGCCTCACCGCGGTCAGCACCGCAGCGGCCCGCGCGCAGCCAATCTGTGGACGCAGCTCACCGGTCGATCCGGCGGTGCAGCCCGCCGGATGGGTCACCAGATCTTGACCCGCTGATCCTTGTCCAGCCACAACGCGTCGGACTCGGTCACGTTGAACGCCTGGTAGAACTCGGGCACGTTGCGGACGATCTGGTTGCAGCGGAACTCGTTGGGGGAGTGCGGGTCGGTGGCCAGCCGCTGCAGCACCATCTCCGTCCGCGACTTCGACTGCCAGATCGCGCCCCAGCTGAGGAACAGCCGCTGCTCGTCGGTGTACCCGTCCACCGGCTCGGGCCGCTCGTCGCCACGAGCGATCAGATACGCCTTATGCGCGATTGACAGCCCGCCAAGGTCGCCGATGTTCTCCCCGATGGTCAGCTCGCCGTTGACCTTGTGCCCGGGGGTCTGTTCCGGTTCCAGATCGCTGTACTGGCTGATCAGGGCGCCGGTCCGCTGTTCGAACGACTCCCGGTCCTTCGCGGTCCACCAGTCCTGCAACCTGCCGTCTCCGTCGCAGGTCGAGCCCTGGTCGTCGAAACCGTGCCCGATCTCGTGCCCGATCACCGCACCGATGCCGCCGTAGTTCACTGCGTCGTCGGCGTGCTCGTTGAAGAACGGCGGCTGCAGGATGGCCGCCGGGAAGACGATCTCGTTCTTCAGCGGGTGGTAGTAGGCGTTGACCGTCTGCGGCGTCATCAGCCACTCCTCACGGTCGATCGGCTGGCCGATCTTGGCCAGCGTCCGGTTGAGCTCGAAGGCCGCCGCCCGCATCACGTTGCCGATCAGGTCACCGCGGTCGATCTCCAGCGCTGTGTAGTCGCGCCACTTGCTCGGGTAGCCGATGTGCGGCCGGAACTTGGCCAGCTTGTCCAGCGCCTTTTCCTTCGTCTCCTCCGTCATCCAGTCCAGAGCGCCAATCGACTGGCGGTAGGCCTCGATCAGGTTCGCGACCAGGATGTCCATCCGCTCCTTGGCCACCGGGGAAAAGTGTCGATCCACGTAGACCTTGCCGACCGCCTCACCCAGCGCGCCCTCGACCAGGTCGACGCCGCGCTTCCACCGTTCCTTCAACACCGGGGTACCCGACAGCACGGTGCCGTAGAAGTGGAACCGCTCGTCCACCAGTGGGCTGGACAGGTACGGCGACATGGACGAGATCAGCTTCCACTTGGCCCACGCCCTCCAGTCGTCCAGCCGCTTCTCGGTCAGCAGCCCGGCCACTTCCGTGAAGAAGGACGGCTGGGTCACCACCAGTTCCGACATCGCCTCCGGGTTGACCTCGGCGCCGCTGAGGAACTGCCGCCAGTGGAGGCCGGGGCTGGAGGTCTCGAACTCCTCCAACGTCATCAGGTTGTACATGGCCCGCATATCGCGGCACTTCACCTTGTCCCAGTGGGTACGGGCGATGTCGGTCTCCAGCGCGAACACCTGCTCCGCCCGGGTCGCCGGGTCGTCGACGCCGGCCAGCTCCAACATCTTGCGAATGTGGCCCAGATACTCGGCCCGGATCTCGGCATAGCTCTCCAGCCGGTAGTACTCCTCGTCGGGCAGCCCGAGGCCGCTCTGGCCAATGAACATCACGTACCGGTTGGGGTCGCCGGGATCGGACTCGGCCTCGAACCCGAGCAGGCCGGCGACGCCGCGCCGCGAGAAGCCGCCGATCAACCACATCAGCTCCGCCGGCGAGCTCACCTCGTCGACCCGGGCCAGCGGGCGGGACAGTGGCTCGACCCCGGCGGCCTCGATCGCCTCGGAGTCCATGAAGCTGGCGTAGAGATCGGCGATCTTGGCCTCGTCGGTGCCCGGCTCGGCATTCTCCAGGCCTGTGATGATGTCGCGGACCGCTGCCTCGGCAGCATCCCGGAGTTCCATGAAGGCCCCAGTCAGCGGCTTGTCCTCAGGGATCTCTGCCTCGCGCAGCCACGTTCCGTTGACGTGTCGAAAGAGGTCGTCCTGGACCCGTACCTGCGGGTCGAAGGTGGAGAAGTCGATCGCTGGGGTGGGGGCGGCGGTGGTGTCGGTCACGGCTCCGATGGTACCTACCGGCGCAGATAGAACGAGCCCGTCCGGCGTGCCGTGGCCTAGCTGAGGGTGACCTCCACCGACTTCTTCGTCATGATGGCCTGCATCTCCACCGACCGGTACACCAGGTGCGGCCCGAACGATGCGTTCTTGCCGCTTTCCATGCCCCGGCCGAAGAACTCGAACCTCATCTGAACCGCAGCCCGGGCGAGGGCTGGCTTCTCGGCGTCCAGGCCGACCACCACGTGGTCCCACGGGCTCTCCGCCAGCTTCCAGGAGATCGTCGACTCGTCGATCTTCTGCCCCGGCAGCAGTCGGATGCCGAACGGGCATCCGCTAGGTACCAGCTTCTGCTGGTCAAGGCACTTGCTGATGCCGGCTCTGGCGGACTTGAGGAACGCCTTCGAACCGGTCTCGGTCAGGCTGGGCTTGACGCCCTTGGCGATCGGATACTCCGAAGAAGTCTTCAGCAGCAGCACGTTGTCGCTGCCGTAGTCGACGTACTTGCTGCCGGTGGTGAACGCATACGATCCGGGAAAGAGCCGGACCCGGTCGTTCTTGACCGGGACACCGTTGAGCCTCATCGGCAGGGTTTTCCTGCGGGCGTAGTCGATGTTCAGCTCGGCGAACGGCTTGGTTAGCTTCCAGTTCCCGCCGACTCGGTTCACGGAGAAGGACTCGGTCACCGGCTGGTCACCAATCTTGTAGCTGGCCTGCACGCTGTAGGTGTTCTGGTCCGTCACCCCCGGCACGTCGATCTCGGTGATCGGGGCCCGGGAGTTGGAGTCCTTCAGGACGGCGTCGGTGAGGAAGGACCGGTCCCCGGGCTGATCCTCGCCCGCGGCCAGCGCCGCCCGCGCCTGACCGGCGGCGAGGGCCTCAAGGTACCGCCGCACGGCGTCGGAGGGGTTCCCGGCCCGACCCGGCTGGAGGCTGCCCGGATCTGCCGGGACACCGGGATCGGTCAACCCGCTGGCTGATCCGCTGCGGTTCAGCAGCAGGCCGCCGCCGACGACCAGAACCAGCAGGGCCAGTACGGCGGCGCCGAGGAGCAGCGTCTTGGAGGAGGACTTCTTCGGACCAACGACACCATGAGGATCGGACCCGCCGTTGGGCGGCTGGCTTCCGCTCATTGGTGTTGCCTCCGGGGAAAGGTGGGAGCCTGCTGCGTTGCCCACCTTACAGAGCGCCTGGTCACTCAGCCGGTGGCCGCCGGCCACCCCAGTTTGCCGAGTAGTCGGGTCGGCCGCCGTCCTGCCGGCGTGTCCCGGCAGAGCTGACTTGTCGGCGCAAGTGCGGGCGCGCCCGGGTCGGCGACTGCCCGCGCCAGTGCTACGCATCCGCAAGTCCGAGCTCACCGACACCGCCGAGCCGAGGCCGGACTGCCCCCGCGCCCGTACCCGTGCCGCACGCTCGTTCTCCGCGCCGGTTTCACCGACACGTCAGCTGTGCCGGGACACGCCGACCAGAGCGGGGAGGACTCGACTAGTCGGCGCAAGGGTCGCGAAGGACCGGCGTTGCTGAGCGACCAGCTGAGTGTCAGCCCTTGTCAGCGTACGGTTGGTCGATGTTTCGACCGGCTTAACACGGTCAGAACCGGTGAATCCGGTTGGCGTAACGTGCCGCCGCGACATTAGGACAACGTTCCCCAGCAGGAGGTTGTCTTCCATGTATCGCGTACCGGATGTCCAAGCCGTCCAGGAGGTCGCCGATCGGCTCGGCGTGAAGCTGAGCGCCACCGATGCGGCCATCTACCAGTCCCACCTGGCCCGGATGCTGGGGGAGTTCGACGACTTCGTCCAGTCCCGCACCGAGCAGGCCAAGGCGCCGCGGTTCCCCGGTGCCCGCGAGCCCGGCTACCGTCCGAGCGCCGAAGAGGACCGGCACAACGCGTGGATGTGGAAATGCAACGTAGCCGGTGCCGACGAGGGCCTGCTGGCCGGCAAGACGGTCAGCTACAAGGACCACATCGCCGTGGCGGGCATTCCGGAGACGTTCGGTGCCTTCGCAATGGAGGGATTCATCCCCGACTTCGACGCGACGGTGGTGGAGCGTGCCCTGGAGGCCGGCGCAACGGTGATCGGCAAGAACGTGATGAACGGGCTGGCCGGCGGCTTCGGGTTCGGCGGCGGCAGCGGGGACTACGGAAGGCCGCTGAACCCGCACAACCCCGACCACCTCACGGGTGGGTCCTCCTCGGGCTCGGCTGCCGCGTTGGCACTCGGCGAGGTGGACATCTCCTTCGGTGGTGACCAGGGCGGCTCCATCCGGATCCCCGCCTCATGGTCGGGCAACGTCGGCTTGAAGCCCACCTTCGGGCTGGTCTCCCACTTCGGCGTCGGCTTCGGCTCCGACCAGAGCATCGACTACACGGGTCCGATGACTATGACGGTCGAGGACGCCGCCCTGGCTCTGGAAGCCACCGCCGGCTACGACGGGCGCGACCCCCGCCAGTCCAAGGCCGTACCCGACTTCTATGACGCCACCAGCATGCTGAACGACGGCATCAAGGGGCTGCGGGTCGGAATTGTGGATGAGGGCTTCGTCGGGGCCAGCTCGGAGGTCGCCGACTCCGTCAACGGGGCAGTGGAGGCGCTCGCTGCGCTCGGTGCCGTGATCTCCAAGGTATCCATTCCCGAGCACCTGACCGTGGGCCAGGCACAGATGGCGATGTCGGCGGAAGGGGCGTTGTCACTTCGGGAGTCCGGCTTCTTCGGCGTCTTCGCCAAGACCTACTACCCGGCCGACACCATTGCCGCGATCATGAAGCTCAACCAGCACCATCCTGACCAGCTGGACCCACGTTCGTTCCTGAGCCACCTGGCAGGCACGGTCGCCCGGAAGAACTACTCCGGCCGGCTCTATGCCAAGGCCCAGAACGTCCGCCCCAGCTACGTCAAGGCCTACGATGCCGCGCTGAGCGAGGTGGACGTCCTGGTGATGCCCACCACGGTGACGCAGGCCCCGCGCTTCGAGCCGATCACTGATCGGAGCGAGGCGTTGGAGGCCGCGCTGAACGGCGCCGTGACCTGGAGCGCGGTGGCGAACACCCGGCCGTTCAACTACACCGGCCATCCCTCCCTCGCCGTGCCGACCGAGAAGCGCAACGGGCTGCCCGTCAGCATCCAGCTCACCGGCCGAATGTTTGACGATGCACTGCTGCTGCGGGTCGCCCAGGCCTACACGCAGTCGGTGCCGTTCGCGCAGTACACCTCCGTCAGTGGCTGAAGAGCTCGCGGCGCCGGCGGAGACCCGGCGGTTCTCGCCAGCGATGTTCCGCTCGCTGTCGGTCCCGAACTACCGGAAGTACTTCTGGGGCGGGATGATCAGCAACACCGGGGTATGGATGCAGCGGACCGCGCAAGCCTGGGTGGTCCTGCAGCTGAGCGGTGCATCGGGTACGTCGCTGGGGTTGGTCACCTTGGCCCAGTTCGGGCCGGCGATGGTGTTCAGTGTGTACGCCGGCACCTTGAGTGACCGTTACTCGAAGATAAAGCTACTTGTTCTCACTCAAACGTTGCTAGGGCTGACCAGCCTCATTCTGGCAATTCTTGATGTCACCAATGTCGTTACGCTGAACCATGTATACGCACTCGCGCTGGCCGTGGGCGTTATCACCGCGTTTGATATGCCGGCACGTCAGGCGTTCGCCTCCGAACTCGTCGGCCCTAATAACATCGCCAATGCGATCGGGTTGAATACGGCTTCATTTAATACGGCGCGGCTGCTTGGCCCGCCCCTGGCCGGCCTGATGATCGGGGGGCTGAACACCTGGAGCATCTTCTTCGTCCACGCAGCAAGCTCGATCGCCATCGTGGTGACCCTGCTTCGGATCGATGTCTCGGAACTCTCCCGGCAAGCCGCCCTCGCCCGGGCTCCCGGCCAGCTTCTGGCCGGGTTCAGGTTCGTCCGGCACGCCCCGACCTTGATCATCTTCATCGGTCTCGCGAGCCTGGTGGCGGCAGTAGGGGCGAACAGCCTGCAAGTGGTGATCCCGCTGATCGCCACGGAGAGGTTCGGCAGTGATGCCTTGGGCTTCGGCATGCTCAGTGCTGCTCTCGCCGTTGGTGGACTCCTTGGTGCACTGCTTGCCTCCATGACGTCCGGGATGCCCCGCCAGCGTTGGGTTTTCGGTGCCGCAGTGCTCCTGGGCGTCAGCCAGCTGGTCGCCTCCTTGATGCCGAGCCTGGTTACCTTTGCGATCGCCTTGGTGCTCGTTGGTCTGCTGTTCATGAGCTTTGTGGTGCTGGCGAACACGAGTGTCCAGCTGGCGGCGCCTGCTGCGGTCCGCGGGCGGGTGATCGCCGTCTACATGATGTTCTTCATGGGAGGCGGTGCCCTCGGCGCGCCTGCGCTCGGTGCCCTGGCGGACTGGCTGAGCCCCATGCAGACCGTCACTGTCGCCGGTGCCTTCAGTATCGCCGTCGGTGCGGGCTGCGCCACACTTGCGCTCTTCATCCGCCGCCGACTGGCGCGGCAGGCGCCGGCGCCGGTGTGGGTGCCGGAAGAGGTGACCACGTGCTAGCGGTGATCATTTCGCGCGGCGAGAGGGAACCTGGTCAAACGTTTACATCTCGGCAATATTACGGGTTTGTTCGTAACATCGACCCGATAGCATCGGTCCTGCCCGGTCCCGAAGAGGACCGAATCCTCGCAGAGCCGCTGGGGATTGGTGTATCTGATTCGCGCGCCACACAAACACCGCCTCCTCCCCGCCTTTGCCCATCCTCCCGGGCGCGCGGCACGCACCACACACTCCTTGACCGACGTCAGATTCGAAAGGGCAGATGGTTATGACGATGACAGCCGCCGCAACGCAGACCACGGAGCGGGCGACTCCGGGCCAGCATCAGGTACCGGCGCTTAAGGTGTCCGACCTGATCACCGAGTTCCGAACCCGCGGGGGCGGCGTGCGGGCCGTCGATGGAGTTTCCTTCACCGTTGCGCCCGGTCAGATCCTGAGCGTGATCGGGGAGTCGGGCAGCGGCAAGAGCGCCATGCTGCGCTCGATCATCGGCATCAACCCGCCGACCACCTTGATCGAGGGCAAGATCGAGCTGCGGGGCCGCGACCTGCTGGCGATGCCGGCGCGTGAGCGCCGTCGGGCCCGCGGCCGGGATGTGTCCATGGTCTTCCAGGACCCGCTGACCGCTCTGGACCCTGTCTACACGGTGGAGAAGCAGCTCACCGAGACCATCAGCAAGCACCATGAAGGGATCAGCAGGGCGGACGCCCGAACCCGGGCGCTTGACCTGCTTGAGCTGGTGCAGATCCCGTCGCCGGCCGCCCGTCTGAAGGCCTACCCGTCCGAGCTGAGTGGTGGCATGCGTCAGCGCGTCGTCATCGCAATGGCCATCGCCGGCCGACCGCAGGTGATTCTCGCCGATGAGCCGACCACCGCGCTCGACGTCACCGTGCAGGCCAGGATGATCCGGCTCTTCCGGCAGATCCAGCAGGAGGTCGACGCGGGTCTGGTGGTGGTGACCCACGACCTGGGCGTGGCCGCCGAGCTGGCGGACGACGTCGCGGTCATGTACGCCGGCCGGTTCGTCGAATACGGCAGCGCCGCCCAGGTCCTCACCCGGCCGGGCCACCCCTACACCGAGGGTCTGATCGAGGCGAACGTCCGCGCAGGTCAGCACCGTAGGCCACGCGCCATCCCCGGCGCCCCACCCAGTTTGAAGCGACTCCCACCGGGATGCGCCTTTGCCCCGCGGTGCAGCTACTCCGTTCCGGGGTGCTGGAGCCCGCCGCCGGTCGTCGACGTCGAGCACAACCACTGGAGCCTGTGCTTGCTCGCCCCCGGCGAAACACGTGTCAACCGCGAAGAAATGTGAGAACCATGAAGAGACGATCCAAGCCCGCTCGCGGGATGAAGCGCGCGGCCCTGAAACTCACCTCCCTGCTGCTGTTCATTGCTGTCGTTGCCACGGCCTGCGGCGGTGGCGGCGCGGGCAGCTCGGCCGAGGGCGGTAGCGGCAGCGGCGGAACGCTGAGCATCGCTATGTCGGCCGCCAACATCCCGTTCCCCTCCACACCGCCGAACCAGGGCTACGAGGGTTACCGCTTCGTCGGGAACAACATCTACGACGGCCTGACCCGGCTCGACCTCGACCAGGACAAGACCCTGCCCAGCCCGCAACCGGCGCTCGCCGAGTCGTGGACGATGGCACCCGATCTGACGACGTACACCTTCAAGCTGCGCAAAGACGTGAAGTTCCACGACGGAACGGACTTCAACGCCGATGCAGTGATCTTCCAGCTGGATCGGCTGAAGGATCCGGAGTTCGAGTACTACTCCCAGACCGATGCAGCCAACGCCGCCTCCGCGGTCCGCTACATCGACACCTGGAAGAAGACCGATGACTACACCGTGGTGATGACCACCACCCAGAAATACACCTGGCTGCAGTGGGACATGCTCAGCGTCTACTACCCGAGCCCGGCAATCGTCAAGCAGTACGGGAACCAGGACTACAACCAGCACGCCACCGGAACTGGCCCGTTCACCATGACGAAGTACGTCGATGGCGAGATCATGGAGCTCACCCGCAACGACAGCTACTGGCGCGGCGCAGCGAAGCTGGCGAAGATCGTCCTCTACCCGCAGCCCGAGGCTGCCTCCCGCCTGTCCATGCTCCAGTCCGGCGAAGTGAACTGGGCCGAGGTTCCCTCGCCTGATGCGGTCGCGCAGCTGAAGACTGACGGCTACCAGGTGTTCCTCGGCAAGTACCCGCACGGCATCATGCCCCGGTTCAACATGTTCCGCGAACCCTTCAAGGACAACCTGAAACTGCGCCAGGCGCTCAACTACGCCCTGGACCGCGAAGGAACCGCAGCACTGATCAACGAGGTGGGATACCCCGCCAAGCAGTGGGTCTACGAGGGTCACCCCGACTACGCTCCGGACAACCCCGGCTACTCCTACGACCTGGCCAAGGCCAAACAGCTGCTCTCCGAGGCCGGCTATGGCCCCGGCGAGCTGAAGCTCAACTTCGGCTACACCACCGGTGGCTCCGGCAACATGTTCCCCGACGTGATGATGCAGAAGCTGCAGGCCGACTTCAAAGCCATCGGTGTGGAGGTCACCCTCAAGCCGATGGAGTGGACGGTGTTGCTGTCGATCGGTCTGGACGGATTGAACAGCGACAAGTGGGACGACATCGACGTTCTCTGGGCCTCGCCGGCCGCCGGGATGATGCCGACCCTCTACAACTCGGCCTACATGTCCAAGCGGCCGGGCGGCCAGCCGAACGCAACCGGCCTCAATGACGCCAAGATCGACGAGTACCTGACCAAGGCCAGCCAGCAGGCCGAGCCCGCCGACCAGCACAAGTACCTGCAGAGAATGATGGACCAGACGGTCGACCAGGCGTACTTCCTGTTCTGGATGCATGACCTGAACCTTCGGGTGATGGCTCCGGAGATCACCGGCTACGTCCACGCGCAGTCCTGGTGGGTCGACTTCACCACCATCTCGGTCGGAGAGAACTGATCATGCTTCGGCTCATCATCCGACGCATCGGGCTCGCGATCCCCACCCTCATTGGGGTCTCGATCATCGTCTTCATCCTGATGACGGTGGTTCCCGGCTCCCCTGAGGCGGGGCTCGTGCCCGAGGATGCCACGCCCGAGGAGCGCCAGGCGATCCGCGACCAGCTCGGCCTGGACGACCCGCTGCCGCTGCGCTACGTCGACTGGGCCATCGCCGCCCTGCAGGGCGACCTGGGCCACAGCCAGCAGCGCCGCCGCGAAGTCGCGGATCTGCTGACCCAGGCCTGGGGCAACACCTTCATCCTGGCGCTGGTCTCGGCGGCCTTCGGCATCGCGCTCGGGCTGCTGCTGGGCTACCTGGCAGGTACCCGGCGCGGGAAGATCGCCGACCGCTTCATCTCGGTGGTCAGCCTCGGCGGGCTCAGCATCCCGTCGTTCTTCCTGGCGATCATCCTGCTGGGCATCTTTGCCGGCGGTCTGAAATGGTTCCCTTCCGGGGGTGCCTCCTTCGATGACCCGATCACCGCCCTGCGCAGCCTGGTGCTGCCGGTGCTCTCCGGTTCGTTGATCACCATGGCGATCACCGCGCGGGTCACCAGGGCCGGCATCGTGGACGTGTTCGGCGCCGACTTCGTCGAGACGCTGCGGGCCAAGGGCTTGACCGAGTTCGAGGTCCGTCGCCACGTGCTGCGCAACGCGCTGTCGCCGGTGCTGACCACCTCGGGGGTGCAGATCGGTGCCCTGCTCGGTGGCTCGGTGCTGGTGGAGACCATCTTCCGCTGGCCGGGCATGGGTCTGCTGCTCTACAACGCCATCTCGGCCCGCGACCTGGTGGTTGTGCAGGGTGCCACCTTGGTCATCGCCTTGACGTTCGTGATCATCAACCTGCTCGTCGACCTGCTGCAAGCGGCGATCGACCCGCGGGTGAGAGGAGCCATCGCATGAGCCAGGCTACCGTTCCCGTCCTGTTGCCCACGGGCTTCGGCTCGGACGTGTCCAACGCCGACCGTGAGGAAGCTCGCAGGCGGCGCGACGAGTGGAACGCCGTCGACCAGAGCGTACGGTCGCAGTCCTTCTGGAGGGACACCGGCAAACGATTCCTGCAGAACAAGACCGGAGTAGCGGCCGCCGCAACCGTACTGCTGCTCGCGCTGGCCGCCATCTTTGCGCCCTGGCTCACCCCCTACGACCCGCTGCTGGGTGAGCCCACCGACCGGCTGCAGAACATCGGCTCGCCCGGGCACATCCTCGGCACCGACGAACAGGGCCGCGACATGTGGGCCCGGGTGCTCTACGGGGGCCGGCTCTCCTTGGCGGCCGGCTTCATCCCGACGGTGGTGGCGGCCGTGGTCGGCACCATCATCGGGGTCACCTCGGGCATGCTGCGCGGGGTCGTCGGCACCGTGCTGATGCGGTTCATGGACATGCTGTACGCCTTCCCGGCGATCCTGTTGGCTATCGCCGTCGGGTCCTCGCTGGGTCCGGGCCTGACCAACACGATCATCGCTGTCACCATCGTCTTCATCCCTCCGGTGGCGCGGGTTGCGGAGCAGGCGACCCGACGGGTCGTGGTGCAGGAGTTCATCGAGGCAGCACATCTCAGCGGAGCGAGCCGGTTCCGGATCGCCCGCAGCCAGATCCTGCCCAACGTCCTCAACGACATCATCGTCTACGCCTCCGGTCTGGTGGGCGTGGCCATGATCATCGCGGCCAGCCTGAGCTTCCTGGGCCTCGGGTCGGCGCCACCGGCCCCGGAGTGGGGCTACATGCTGAACAGCCTGCGCGGTTCCCTGTACACGACGCCGCTGGTGACGATCGTGCCCGGATTCTTCATCTTCTTGACGTCGGTTGCATTCAACATGGCCAGCGACGCGCTACGCGAAGCCATGGACAGCCGGCTGTGAACCCACCGAGCTTTGGGAGAGCACCCATGACTGAGATCGAAACGACGCCAGACCTTCTGGACGCGCCGGCGGCGGAGGCAGCCCGTCCCGCAGCCACGCTGCCGGAGCGTCCGCTGATGGAGCTGCTCGATGTCTCCAAGGAGTTCAGCGTCCGCAGTGACGGCAAGCGGGTCCAGCTCTCCGCGGTCAACGGGGTCTCGCTGCAGGTCCGCGAAGGGAGGACGCTTGGCATCGTCGGTGAGTCCGGCTGTGGCAAGTCGACTCTCGCCCGCATCATCGTCGGGCTGCACCAGGCCACGTCGGGGGAGATGATCTTCGACAACAAGCAGATCTCGACCACCAAGCGCAGGCCGCGCGAGGTAGTCGAGCAGATGCAGATGGTCTTCCAGGACCCGTCGTCGGCGCTGAACCCGCGGGCGACGATAGCGGAGTCGGTGGCGTTCCCGCTGCAGGTGCAGGGACGCTCCAGCAAGGAGATCGCCGCTCGGGTCAAGCAGGTGATCGCCGACGTGGGCCTGCCCGCGAACTACGCCACCAGCTATCCGCACCAACTCAGCGGTGGCCAGCGGCAACGGGTGAATATTGCCCGGGCCCTCGCACTGCAGCCACGGCTGGTGGTGCTCGATGAGGCGGTCTCAGCGCTGGACAAGTCCATCCAGGCCCAGGTGCTGAACCTGCTGACCGACCTGCAGCGTGAGTACCAGCTGACGTACGTCTTCATCAGCCACGACCTGAACGTGGTGGAGTACATCAGCGATGACGTTGCGGTGATGTACCTCGGACAGGTGGTCGAACGGGGCAGCGCGGCCAGCCTGTACGAGAAGCCGCTGCATCCGTACACGCAGCTGCTGCTGTCCTCCATCCCCTCTATGGACCCGGCCGACAGCACCCGGGACCAGCCGCTCGACGACGCGAACAACAAGGAGATCCCGAGCCCGATCAACCCGCCGAGCGGTTGCCGCTTTCGTACCCGCTGCCCCCACGCAATGGCGATCTGTGCTGAGGAGGCACCCCGCCCGTCCAACCAAGCTGACGACCATGTCGTCGCCTGCCACCTGTACCCGGGGTCGAGCTCGACGTCGTTGCCCGAGCAGGATCTCCGGTCGCTGACCGCGCCCGCCCTGTAGCGAACGCACCCCGTTTTCCTTTTCTGCGGTGCCGCGCGGCACCGCAAGGTCTCATCAGCTATTTCCGCCACCCCGCCAACCGGAGGTTCCACCATGCCCACTCTCGACAGCGAAGCGATCGTCACCGGCCTGCTTGCCGCTGCCCAGCTGACCGTCTCCCCGCAGGAGAAGGCAACGTTCGTCAAGGACTACCCGCTGATGCGCAGCAACGCCGACGCGCTCTACCTCGCAGAGCTGGAGTTCGTCGAACCAGCCGTGACGTTCGACCCGACCGTCTACTACCCCGCCTGAGCCAGAGCCGAATCCCCACCCCAGAAGAGGAACCATGAGCACAGACCTCAGCATGAACAGTTCCGCCGCCGACGCGGCCTCTCACAGCCACAAGTTCTTGACCATCGCCGATGCAGCAGCCGCGCTGCGCGACGGCAGCATCACCTCCGTCGCGCTGACGGCGGACATCGTGGAGAAGGCGACAGCGCTGAACCCGGCCCTCGGTGCCTATGTCACGATCACCGGCGACGCCGCCCTGGCCCAGGCCGCAGCGGCGGACGTCGCATTCGCGGCCGGGAACGATTTCGGTCCGCTCCAAGGGATTCCGCTGGCGATCAAGGACATCATCGCCATGAAGGGTGCTGGCACGACGGCCAACAGCCGGGTGCTTGACCCGGCTTGGGGCGCCGGCACCGATGCGCCGGTGGTCGCCCGGCTTCGTGCCGCGGGATCGGTGTTCGTAGGCAAGTCGACCACGAGCGAGTTCGCGCTCGGGATGCCGGATGCGTCGAAGGGCTTCCCGGTCCCGCACAACCCGTGGGACGTGGAGCGTACGCCGGCCGGCTCAAGCTCCGGCACCGGAATCGCCGTAGCAGCAGGGCTCGCGCTCGGCGGCCTGGGCACCGACACCGGCGGCTCGGTCCGCGGACCGGCCTGCGTGAACGGCCACACCGGGCTGAAGGTCACCTTCGGTCGGGTGCCCAAGAGCGGCGTCGTTCCGCTCGCGTTCAGCCTGGACAGCATCGGGCCGATGGCCCGGAGCGCCTACGACTGCGCCCTGCTGCTGGAGGTGATGGCAGGCTATGACGCCAGCGACCCGAATGCCGCCGACGTCGAGGTACCCAAGTACTCCGAGCTCCTCAACGGTGACATCGACGGCCTGAAGATCGGGCTCCCGATCCCGTACTTCTTCGACCATGATCAACTTGAGCCTGAGGTCCGGGACGCGGTGCTGTCCGGTGTGCAGCAGCTGGTCGGGATGGGCGCCACGTCGAAGGAGATGGCGCTCCCGTACGCCGCGGAGGCCAAGGACGCGAACATGCTCATCCTCGGGGCGGAGGCCTACGCCTACCACCGCAACAACCTGGTGAACCGTTGGGAGGACTACGGCAACCTGACCCGGCCGACCTTGGCGCGTGGCGCCTTCTACACCGCCGCCGACTACGCCCAGGCTAGCCGCTTCCGCAGCATGTGGTCCGCCGAGGTAGCCAAGGCGTTCGAACACTACGACGTGCTGATCACTCCGTCGGCGCCGAGCCCGGCCCAGCTGGTCAAGGACATGGACCCGAGCCAGCGGTTGGTGCAGCCCAGCTACACCGGTCACTGGAACCTGACAGGGCTGCCCGCCGTCGCCATCCCCAGCGGCTTCACCGCCAGCGGTCTGCCCCTGTCGATGCAGATCATCGGCAAGCCGTTCGCCGAGGCCACTGTGCTGAAGGTCGCCGACGCGCTGCAGCGGGTCACCAACTGGCACCTGCTCCACCCCCCCGTCGAGACGCTGTACGCCACCGCGGCCTGACCCGCCGCACATCGACTATTCCAACCGAGAAGGAAAACCATGCACAGCAACGAAGAAAAGCTGGCCGTGGTGCTGGAGATGTCCGGCATCACCCCGCCAGCCGAGGACCAGGAGGCGATCCTCCGGGCCTTCAGCACCGGCCGTGAGCTCTCGAAGTTGATCTTCTCGGTGGCGCAGGCACGCTACGAGGAACCCGCCTTGATCTTCTCGGCACGGGTGTGAGGCGGCCATGAGCGACTACCTGACCATCTCCGACGCTCTGGACGCACTGCGGGACAACAAGATCACGGCGACCGAGCTGGTCCAAGACGCCTTCGCAGCAGCGGATGCGGTGGACTCCGAGCTCGGCATCTATCTCGCCCGCTTCGACGAGCAGGCGCTCGCCGCAGCTGCCGAGGCTGACCGCATCTACGCCGCGGGCGACCCGGCCGGCGCACTGCTGGGAATCCCGCTTGGCATCAAGGACATCATCTCCACTCTCGAGGGAGAGACGACGGCCCAGAGCCTGGTGCTGGACCGCGAGTGGGGTGCCGCCATTGGCGACGCTGTGGTGACGGCGCGGCTGCGTGCGGCCGGTGGAGTGATCACCGGAAAGCTCACCACGATGGAGTACGCCACCGGCGTACCGGACCCGACGAAGCCTTTCCCGATCCCGAAGAACCCGTGGAACACCGACTACTGGACCGGCGGGTCCAGCTCGGGGACCGGCAGCGGCGTGGCCAGCGGAGCCATCCTCGGTGGCCTTGGCACCGACACCGGCGGCAGTATCCGCATTCCCGCCGCGTTCTGCGGGATCTCCGGGCTGAAGGCCACCTTCGGACGGGTGCCCAAGTCCGGCTGCGTCCCGCTGGGGTACAGCCTGGACAACATCGGACCGATGGCCCGATCGGCGCGTGACTGCGCCCTGATGCTCAACGTGCTGGCCGGCTACGACGCCAGCGATCCCTGCGCAGCTGAGCAGCCGGTGGAGGACTATGTCGCCGGCCTGACCGGTGACCTCAGCGGCCTCACCATCGGACTCGACCGGCTGGCTCTGGTCTACGCCGATCGGGACCCGGCCATCGACCCCGCAATCGATGCGGCCGTCAAGGCGCTCACCGCATTGGGCGCGAAGGTCGTGGACGTCACCCTGCCGCTCTGGGACGAGCTGTCGGCGGCCACCCGGATTACCTCCCGCTCCGAGGCGTTCGCCTACCACGCACCGGACCTGCAGTCCCGCTGGGACGACTACTTCGAGGCCACCCGGCAAGGGGTCGGCGCGGCGGTGGCCTTCAGCGGCGCCGACTATGTACAGGCGCAGCGGGTCCGGCGGGTCGGGCAGAAGGCGCTGGCCGCCCTGTTCGAGACCGTCGACCTGGTGATCACCCCGACCAGCAGCGTCGCGGGCTGGAGCCTCGACGAGCTCGGCTCGATGACGGAGCGGTTCCTGGCGATGCACACCGGGTACTTCAACGCGGTCGGTAACCCGGCCCTGGTGGTCCCGATGGGATTCAACGACATCGGGCTGCCGCTCAGCCTGCAGGTCGTGGGTCGCCCGTTCGACGAGACGACCGTACTGCGGGCCGGCGATGCGTTCCAGCGAGTGAGCGACTTCCACCTCGCGGTACCGCCGATGATGAGCTCAGTGGCGGTGGCCTGATGAGCCAGCTTCTTCCGACCGACGGCCCGGCAGCAGCCGAGATCGACCTGCCGCTGTCGCCGGAGGTCACCGAACCGCCCGGAGCACCGCAGCTGTACGACGCTGGGACCCTGGCCGCCTTGCTCAGAGTCGCTGATCTGACGCTGACCGATGAGTGGCAGCAGAAGCTGCTGGCCACCGTGAACGACCTCGAGCCGGCGCTGCACCGGTTGCGGGCCCTTGACCTAGGTGAGACTCCGCCGGCTACGGCATTCGACGCGAGGTGGTTCTGATGGATGCGTATGCCCTGAGTATTACCCAGGCCTCCGAGCTGATCGCCGCCGGCGAGCTGTCGCCGGTTGAGCTCACCGAGTCGGTGCTGGCCCGGATCGAGTATGCCGAGCCGCACCTGAACGCGTTCGTGGAGGTGACCGCGGATCTGGCCATGATCGCCGCCAAGGCGGCCGAGGTGGAGATCGCGGAAGGCGGCTACCGTGGCCCGCTGCACGGCATCCCGCTCGGGGTCAAGGACCTCTACGAGACGGCCGGAATCCGGACCACCTCCTCATCCAAGGTCCGGGCCGACTATGTGCCAGACACCGACTCCACGGTCGTGCAGAAGCTGCTCGGTGCCGGGATGATCATGGTCGGGAAGACCCACACGCACGAGTTCGCGCTCGGCGGGGTGACGCCCACCACACGGAACCCGTGGCACACCGGCCACATTCCCGGCGGGTCCAGCGGCGGCTCCGGTGCGGCGGTGGCGTCGGGGGAGTGCATGGTGGGTCTCGGCAGCGACACCGGTGGATCGATCCGGATGCCGGCCGCCCTGTGCGGAACGGTCGGGCTCAAGCCGACCTACGGCCTGGTGTCGCGACGCGGAGTTGCCTCCTTGTCGTGGTCGCTGGACCATGTCGGTCCGCTGACCAGGACCGTACGGGACACCGCCTTGGTGATGGACGCCATTGCCGGCTACGAGCGGTCCGACCCGGCTTCGCTCGATCTGGTGCCGCAGTCCTACACAGCAGACCTCGACCACCACGCCGGCGACGACCTGACCGGTCTCACCGTCGGAGTGCCGAGCAACTTCTTCTTCGACGACGTCGATGAGGAGGTCGACGCCGCAGTCAGGGCGGCGATCGGGCAGCTGGAGTTCCTCGGGGCCCGCGTGGTCGAGGTCACCATCCCGATGGCGCAGTACATCAGTGCCGCCGCTCAGCTGATCGTGCGAGCCGAGGCCGCCGCGTACCACCGCCGGATGATGCGGGCCAGCGGGGACCTCTACACCGAGCAGGTCCGGCGCGGGATCCTTGCGGGTGAGGTCGTGCTCGCCACCGACTACATCGACGCGCTGCGGATGCGGACCCTGGTGCAGCGGGAGTGGTCGGCCATGGTCATCGGCGCCGGTGTGGACGTGATTGCCGCTCCGACCTGCCCGATCCCCGCACCACCGGCGGACCTCGGCACCCGGACCTGGGCCAGCGGGCTGGTCGAGGATCTGGGCCGGGCAGTCGGGCGTTACTCGGCGCCGGCCAACATCATGGGACTGCCTGGCCTGTCGGTGCCGGTCGGGCTGAGCAGCGGCGGGCTGCCGATCGGGATGCAGCTGATGGGCCGCCCGTTCGAGGAGTCGACCGTGCTGCGGGTCGGACAGGCGTACGAGCAGACGAAAGCGACGGCGCTTCCGGTCCTGGCCCTATGAGCAGTGGCCGATGACCGCGGCAGAGCGCGTCGACGACATCGTCGGCGCGCTCCCTCCGGACCAGCCGCTGGCGTCCCCGAAACTGCACCGACGTTTCACGGCGCTCAACGTGGCGACCGGGCTGACGTTGGGCTTCACCGCACCGCTGACGGCGGTACTCGCCATCCAGCTGGGCGCCTCGCCGTTCGCCGCCGGCCTGCTGGTGGCCTCGCTCACCGGCACGGTGTTCGTCCTGGACCTGGTCGGGACCCGCTTCCTGCCGTTCCTTGAGCCCCGCCGGTCCATCACGATCGGCATGCTGCTGTGGTCGCTCGGGTCGTTCGCTACCGCGGTTGCCCCGAACGTGGAGGTGATGACCGCCGCCCGGATTCTTCAGGGCTTCGGGCTGGGCCTGCAGGCTGCGGCAGCGCCGCAGCTGGCGGTGAAGCTGGGTGGGCTCGGGAGGGTCGGGGCGGCGATCGGTCGGTTCCACGCCGCCATGACCCTCGGCTCCTCCATTGCGCCGCTCACCGGCGGCGCCGTGGCGGCCATCGGCTTCGGCACTTTCGGGCCTCGTCTCGCCTTCGCAGTCTGCGGCGCGCTGGCCCTGCTCTGTGCTGTCGGTGCCTGGCTGATGCTGCCGACGCTGGTGAGCTCGACCAAGCCGCATTTGGGGTTGCCGAGGCTACCCGGCATGCTGCGCCCGAGAGCCCTGCTGGCGCTGCTGATCGGCGCCACCGGTCAGGGCACCCGGGGTGCCCTGGCGCTCACCGTCATTCCCATCGTGGCTGCGGAGCGGCTCGGTGTGGCCGGACCGATGATCGGTGTCTTCCTCACCGCCATGTATCTCGTTGAGGTGGTCACCATGGCCTTGGTCGGCGGCCTGTCGGACCGCCACGGTCGCCGTCCTGCGGTACTCGGCGGGACGGTCGCCGGCGCGGTCGGGGTGCTGGTGCTCAGTATGGGGACCTCGCTGGGGTGGGATCTGGTGTTCTTCGCCACGGCGTTGCCGCTGGGCATCGCCGGCGGCTGCATGCTCAGTCTGCTGCCCACGGTCCTGGTGGACCTGGCAGGCGGCCCCGAGATCGGCCTGACCGCTACCCGGATCTCGCGGGACGTCGGCTTCACCGCATGCACGGTGCTGGCCGGTGCGGCCATCTCCGTCGGCGGCACCGTGGCCGGACTGGCTCTGGCGCTCGGGCTGTTCCTACTGGTTGCCGCCGGCATTCTGCTGGTCGGAGAGACCCGCGTCAGACCCCTCCGTCCGCTGGCCGAGCTGTCCTGAAGGCGGTCCGCCGAGCCGCTCCTCGGTCGGGGCAGCCCGCATCACGGTGGAGAACAGCAGGCGGTCGGCCCGGGCGTGGGAGATGCTGTACTCCAGCGGTACGCCGGTGCGGTCCCGGATCACCCGAGTGGTGTCCAGCAAGGCGTTGCCGGGCTGGATGTCCAGCGCGTCGGCGAGCAGCCGGTTGGCGGTCGAGCTGCCGATCCACAGCTGCGTCTCGCCGATCGGCTCGCTCAGCACCTCGGCGAAGATCTCGTACGGCGACCGGCCGAGGTCGATCGACGAGTCGGTCATCAGCATGCCGAACCGGCTGGCGGGCATGAAGGCGGTACGCATGCTGAGCGGGAACCCGTCCAGATGGGTGAAGGTCTCCAAGATCACCACGTCGTCGCCGGCGGCGATCTGCAGCATGTCGGCGATGAACTCCGTGGCGGGGTGCAGGTCGATGTGGGCCACCCGGATGACGGCCCGGGTTCCCTTCGCGTTGACCTCCTGGGCAAGATCGCGGGACTCGTCGATGCCATGCAGCAGGATGCTGGGCGCGACCACGAAGGTGCCGGCGCCGCGGACCCGTTCGATCACCCCCTGCTCCTGCAGCACCAGCAGCACCTGCCGGATGACGCCCCTGGTCACCGAGTACTTGCGGATCAGCGCATCCTCGCTGGGAAGCACGCCGTTCGGAAACGTCCCCGCCATCAGCTCGGCGAGCATCAGGTCACACACCCAGCGAACGGTCGTCCAGCGCTCGGTGTTCTTCCCTGCAGGGCGGTGTCGCCTCAGGGACCGCTGGTTAAGCTCGCCGTAGGCTGACAAAACAGGTGCTCCTCAAGGCTTGTTCGCAGGACACGATCACTCGACCACGTTGTCTGAGGAACTTGCGGGTGCTCGTCCGTCGCTGTCGGCGACGTCGTCATGCTGAGGCCCGCTCTCGATCTGACCGCATCGTACAACGCGGTTCCCAAGAGCACCCCGGTCGAGGACGTCGTGATCACTGGGCGGAACAGGTGCTGAACGGCGACCTCGCCCTACCGCTGTCCGGGCGGTCAGGCAGGTTCCACCGGGGCCGGCTCGGCGACCCGATCTGACTCCTTCGCTGCGCCACGGCCGGCTCTACGGTTGGCGCGGGCACGGACCATGCCGTAGCCGGTCAAGATCATCAACGCCAGCCAGACCAGGCCGAAGCCGAGCCACCGGCCCACCGACATCGACTCGTGGAAGTACGCCACGCCGAGCAGAAACTGGAAGGTGGGCGCCAGGTACTGCAGCAGCCCTAGCGTGCTCAACGGCAACCGGGTGGCGGATGCGGCGAAGAACAGCAGCGGCACCACGGTCACCACCCCGGTCGAGGCGAGCAGCAATGTGTACCCCCAGCCGAGATGGCCCAGGGTGAGTGCGCCGGTGAGCTGGAGATACACCAGGTATGCCACCGCAACCGGGGTCAACATCGCCGACTCCACCGTCAGCGACTCGACCGCGCCGGCGTTCAGCTGCTTCTTCATCACACCGTACGTGGCGAAGCTGGCGGCCAGCACCAGGGCGATCCAGGGCAGCTGCCCGTAGTCGATGGTGAGCACCACAACAGCTGCCGCAGCGAGACCCACACTGATCCACTGCACGGGGGCCAACCGTTCCCGCAGCAGCAGCACGCCGACCAAGATCGACAGGATCGGGTTGATGTAGTAGCCGAGCGCCGTCTCCAGGACGTGGCCGTGGTTGACCGCCCAGATGTAGAGACCCCAGTTCACCGACACGGTGGCGGCGGCGATTCCCAGCAGGGTGAGGTTCCGAGCGCTGCGCAGCCGGGCCCACCAACCCTTGCGTACGGTGACGAGCATCAAGATCACCGCGATCAGCAGCGACCAGATCACCCGGTTGGCCAGCAGCTCCAACGCGCCGGACTGCTTGACCAACGGCCAGAACAGCGGGACGAGTCCCCAGAGCGAGTACGCCGCCAGCCCGTAGACAATGCCCTGCCGAGTGCGTTTCTCCTCGCCCGCCGTTGTCGACGCTGACGCGGTGTCAAGGTCGGAGGCGGTCACCGGGCGGTCCCCGAACAGGTCAGCGGAGCGTCGGAGTCCACCCGGAGGTCAGCTCACATTCCAGGTGTCGTTGCCGGCGATCAAGGCCTGCAGTGCGTCGTCGTCGCTGTTCTGAGCAGCGGCCGTCGAGACCTGAGCCCGGGACAGGTCGTCGTAGGCGGGAGCGGCGACGTCACGGAACACGCCGATCGGGGACTGGTTCAGCATCCCCGACGCGGTCAGCCGCGACAGGCCGAAGGCGTAGGTGGGATCCGGCCGGTGTGCGTCGTGCACCACCAGCGCCTCGACCCCCACCTCGGCCACCTCAGCCACGCCGAACTCGCCGCTGTTGGGGTCCCGGACCACACCGAGCCGACCGTCGACGCCGAAGATGATCGGCTCGCCGTGCCGGAGCGGGATGATTGCGTCAGCCGAGGTCTCCTTGTCCTTGATCACGTCGAAGGCGCCGTCGTTGAAGATCGGGCAGTTCTGGTAGATCTCCACGAAGGACGCGCCACGGTGCGCGGCCGCGGCACGCAGCACCTCGGTCAGGTGCTTGCGGTCGGAGTCGATGGTCCGGGCTACGAACGTCGCCTCGGCGCCGAGTGCCAGCGAAACCGGGTTGAACGGGTTGTCCAGCGATCCCATCGGCGTCGACTTGGTGATCTTGCCAACCTCGGAGGTGGGTGAGTACTGGCCCTTGGTCAGACCGTAGATCCGGTTGTTGAACAGCAAAATCGTGAGGTTCACGTTGCGGCGCAGGGCATGGATCAGGTGGTTACCACCGATGGACAGCGCGTCGCCGTCACCGGTGATCACGAAAACGCCGACGTCCTCGCGGGCTGTCGCCACGCCGGTGGCGATGGCGGTGGCGCGGCCGTGGATCGAGTGCATGCCGTAGGAGTCAACGTAGTAAGGGAACCGCGACGAGCAACCGATGCCCGACACGATCACCGTGTTCTCCTTCTTGATGCCGAGCTCAGGCATGAAGCCCTGGAACGCGGCAAGTACTGCGTAGTCACCGCAGCCGGGGCACCAGCGCACCTCCTGGTCGCTGGTGAAGTCCTTGCGGGTCAGCGGCTCCAGCGACAGCGGCACACCGGCCAGCCCGCTGCGCAGCTCATGCCCGCCTCCGTTGTTGGTCTGCCGGGACTGGTCGACGGCGGTCACGCCCTCACTCCTTCGAGTTGGTCGATCTCGGACTCGAGATCGTGTGCGAGTTCGCTGAGCGAGATGGGGAGCCCGCGAACTCTGGAATAGCTGTGGACATCGACGAGGTACTTGGCGCGCAACATCATCGACAGCTGGCCCAGGTTCATCTCCGGCACGATCACCCGGTCGTAGGACCGAAGGATCTCACCGAGGTTGGCCGGGAACGGGTTGAGGTGGCGCAGGTGCGTCTGCGCTACTGCGCGGCCGCCCTTGCGGACGCGGCGGACCGCGGCGGTGATCGGACCGTAGGTCGAGCCCCATCCCAGGACCAGCACCCGAGCGCCGTCCGGGTCGTCGACCACCAGATCGGGGATGTCGCGGACGATTCCGTCGACCTTGGCCTGGCGGGTCCGTACCATCTCCTCGTGGTTGGCCGGGTCGTAGGAGACGGCGCCTGTGTCACGGGCCTTCTCGATCCCACCGATCCGGTGCTGGAGACCGGCCGTGCCGGGGATGGCCCACGGACGTGCCAGCGTCTCAGCATCGCGGCGGTACGGGTAGAACACGTCCTTGCCGGCCTTGTCCGTACCGTTGGGCTCGACGGCGAAGTCGGGGTCGATGGTGGCGATCGCGGACAGGTCCGGGACCGGCCACGGTTCGGCGCCGTTGGCGATGTAACCGTCGGACAGCAAGATCACCGGGGTGCGGTACTTGATCGCGATCCGGGTCGCCTCGATCGCGGTGTCGAAGCAGTCCGCCGGCGACTGGGCTGCGATCACCGGGACCGGGGACTCGCCGTTGCGGCCGAACATCACCTGCAGCAGGTCCGCCTGCTCGGTCTTGGTGGGCATGCCCGTACTGGGGCCGGCACGCTGCACGTCACAGATCAGCAGCGGTAGCTCGGTCATCACGGCCAGGCCGATGGTCTCGGCCTTGAGCGCGACGCCCGGACCGGAGGTCGTGGTGACCCCGAGGTGCCCGGCGAAACTCGCACCCAGTGCGGCACCCACGCCGGCGATCTCGTCCTCGGCCTGGAAGGTAGTGACCCCGAAGCGCTTGTGCTTGCTCAGCTCGTGCAGCACGTCGGAGGCAGGAGTGATCGGGTACGAACCGAGGAACAGCGGCAACCCCGCCTTCCGGGCGCCGGTGATCAGCCCGTACGCCAGCGCCAGGTTGCCCGAGATCTGCCGGTACTGGCCGGCTGGCATCGGGGCCGGCGCCACCTCGTAGGTGACTGCGAACACCTCGGTGGTCTCGCCGAACGCGTACCCGGTCTTGAACGCGGTGATGTTCGCGTCGCGGATGTCCGGCTTGGTGGCGAACTTCCGCGACAGGAAGTTGAGCGTCCCCTCGGTCGGGCGGTGGTACAGCCAGGACAGCAGACCCAGCGCGAACATGTTCTTCGCCCGGGAGGCGTCCTTGCGGCTCAGACCGAACTGCTTGACTGCCTCGACCGTCATCCCGGTCAGGTCGAGCGAGTGCAGCTGGTAGTCGGTAAGCGAGCCGTCCTCGAGCGGGTTGGTGTCGTAACCCACCTTGGCGAGGTTGCGCTTGGTGAAGTCGGCGGTGTCGACGATGATGACGCCGCCGCGCGGCAGGTCGGCGATGTTCGCCTTGAGCGCGGCAGGGTTCATCGCGACCAGCACGTCCGGTCGGTCGCCCGGGGTCATGATGTCGTAGTTCGCGAAGTGGAGCTGGAAGCTCGACACGCCGGGCAGAGTGCCGGCTGGTGCGCGGATCTCGGCCGGGAAGTTGGGGAGCGTGGAGATGTCGTTCCCGAACACGGCGGAGTCGGCGGTGAACCGGTCACCGGTCAACTGCATGCCGTCGCCGGAGTCGCCGGCGAATCGGATGACGACGCGATCGAGGGTGTGAACCTGTTTCACCCGGGGTTGCCTTCTTCCTTGGCGTAGCTGTACCCCAGACTGCTGGGTCGTCTGAGGAGGTCGTGCCCGGCCACCGTCAGCGGCGTGTTCCATTTCTGGGCACGCCATCCATGATAAGGGGCCCCTTGGTTATCCGAACCACCATCCAGCGGCTGGACGTCGGAACGTAACGCGGCGCGGTCGCTGCGACGCCGGGGGCATTAACCTGAAGGCGTGGCGGGTGTGCGGTGGCTGGATTGGTACGGCGACGGGTCGACGATCGTAGTCGACATCGGCCTGGCCTGCTGCGCGTTGGAGTTTGAGGCGGCGACCGGGTTGGTGCCTGCGGTGCCTGGTGCTGCCGCCACCGTCGATGCGACGAGGCTCGCGGCCGGTGGCCGGGTTGTGGTGGTGGTGTCGGGGACGGTCACCGACCGGCTGGCCCCTGCTGTGGCCGCCATCGTGGACGCCGCCGGGTCGTACGGGGGTCAGCGGCCGACGGTGGTGTCCTTCGGGGCCTGCGCATCATCGGGCGGGCCGTACTGGGACTCGTACGCGGTGACCAAGGGAGTGGAGCAGCTGGTCGAGGTGGACGTGTTCGTACCGGGCTGCCCGCCGCCGCCGGAGGCGCTCGCCGCGGTGCTGGACGACATCAGCGGCCGGGTGGCGTCATGAGCGGGCAGCTGCTGAGCGCCGAGGATGTGCCGACGGACCGCTGGCTCAGCAGTGTGCAGCACGCCCGTGACCTGGGGTTCGACTACTTCGACTGGCTGGGATGCACCGATGACATCGGCCGTACCGACACCTTCCGGGTCACCGTGGTGCTGCGTGACCTGGCCGACGGCGGGCTGCGTACCCGGATGCTGAGCACCGCGGTGCCGCGGGACGAGCCGGTGCTGGACAGCATCCGGACCGTGTTCGTGGGCGCCGGCTGGCATGAGCGGGAGGCGGCCGAGCTGTTCGGCCTCCGGTTCACCGGCGGTGACGGTCGTCGGCTGCTGCTAAGCCCGACCTTCGAGGGGGCGCCGCTGCGCAAGGAGCAGGTACTGGGTTCGCGGGCGGCCGTCGGTTGGCCCGGCGCGAAGGAGCCGGGGGAGAGCGCCGCCTCGCCGAGCCGGCGCCGAATGGTCCCGCCAGGGGTACCGGACCGGGACGTGTGGGGTGAGCGGGACAGTGCTCAGCCGCCCGCCGAGCCGGCCGAGGTAGCCGCCTCCACCGGCGGCGGTCGGGTACGCAGGAGAAGCCGATGACCGGCCACGGTTCCATCGTGCTGATCGAGCAGAACTGCACCTCGTGCATGATCTGCGCCCGTGAGTGCCCGAGTTGGTGCATCACCATCGACTCGCACACCGAGACGGTGGTGGACCAGCCCGCCGGTGCCCGGGCGCGCACCGAGAACGTGCTGGACCGTTTCGCCATCGACTGGTCGCTGTGCATGTTCTGCGGCATCTGCGTAGACGAGTGCCCCTTCGACGCCCTCGAATGGGCCACCCCCCAAGCCCTCCCCGCCCGCACCCTGACAGCCCTCACCCACGAAATCCCCGACCTATCCGCCCACTAGTCAGATTCTCCCCGGTTCTGGCGGCGTGTCGCCGCGGAGGTGACTACTCGCGGGGATACGGGCAGGGAACGCTAGCTGTCGGCGGAGCTGGCGCGGCGGGCGCTCCGAACCCGAGCGACCGGCACCACTATTTCGCCGAGGCGTCACAACCGCCGGCGAACTTGCCGAGACTTGCGGAGAACACGACCAGTCACGAAATTGCCGGCCAGCTAAGCGCGGCCCCGGCCGGTTCGCCGAGGCCGCCGGCGCGGGCTACCGGCGACCCGTCCGGTCGGGGCAACTCACGCCCTTCCGAGTAGTCGCATCCGCCGACAACCTCGGCGTGTCCGGCGGAGGGAGTGACTACTGGGCGGAAGGGGTAGGCCGTGCCGCCGGCGCGGCCCGGCCTCGGCGGGAGTTAGTGGCGGTGGGCGTCGGGGCGGCGGAGGGTGCCGGTGCCGCCTTGCTGCCACGGGCGCGGGCCGGACTCGGGGCGGTAGTTGACGCCGAGGGCGTCCAGGCGCTGCAGGTGCCCCTCCAGCCGGGTGCTGAACTCGGCCCAGGAGCGGCCGGCGGGGCTGGACCAGGCGACTTCGCTGTGGGCGCAGGCACGGGGGTACAGCATGTATTCGACCCGGCGCATGTTCGGCACGTACTCGGTCCACAGCTGGCACTGGGTGCCGAGGATCCGCTCGTGCTGTTCGGCCGGGATGCCGTTCAGCGGCTCGAAGCTGTACGCCTTCTCGGTGGTGAGCAGCCATCCGATCGAGTACTGCTCCCTGTCGTCGGTGCTCGGGTAGTAGTCGAAGTAGGTATGCGAGGTGGGGGACATGACCACGTCGAGGCCGGCCTCGGCCGCGGTGACCCCGTACGAGGCGTCCCGCCACGCCATGGTGACGGCGCCGGCCAGCGGTCCCTCGTCGTTGATCTCGTCCCAGCCCACCAGCTGGCGGCCGCGCTCGGCCAGCCAGTCGCGCAGGCGCTCGGTGAACCAACGCTGCAGATGGTCCGGACCAGGCAGCCCGCGCTGCTCGGCCAGCGCCTGCGCCGCCGGGCTGTCCATCCACTCCTTCCGCGGGCACTCGTCGCCGCCCACGTGTACGTACCGGCCGGGAAAGACCTCCAGCAGCTCGGTGTAGAGATCGAACACAACAGTCATCGCGTCGTCGGACATGTTCAGCACCTCCTCGAAGATGCCGAACTCGGTGGCCGTCGCGTAGCCGGTCTCCGGGTGGTTGCCGAGCTCGGGGTACGCAGCCAGCACGCCGAGCACGTGCCCGGGGAACTCGATCTCCGGGACCACCGTGATGCCGCGCTGGGCCGCGTACTGCACCACAGCGCGGAGCTGGTCAGCGGTGTAGAAGCCGCCGTGCGGCGTGCCGTCTCCGGCGTCGTCCAGATGCTTGCGCGTCTCGGTCCGCCAGCTGGCCACCTCCTGCAGCCGCGGGTACTTCTTCGACTCGAACCGCCACCCCTGGTCTTCGCTCAGGTGCAGGTGGAAGGTGTTGTACTTGTGTATCGCCGCCAGGTCGATGAAGCCGAAGAGGTCGTGCAGCGGCATGAAGTGCCGTCCGACGTCGAGCATCACACCGCGCCAGCCGAACCGGGGTTGGTCCTCGATCTGCACGTGGCCGAGCTCCAGCGTCGCTCCGCTGGGCGCCGGTCGCAGCACCGACGCGGGCAGCAGCTGGCGCAGGGTCTGGGTCGCCCAGTTCACGCCTCGGTCATCGGCCGCGGTGATCGTGACGCCGGATTCGTCCACCACCAGCCGGTACGCCTCGGCGGGCAGCGCTGGGTCGATGTTGATCTTGAGCGCTCCGCCGGAGGCGGCTGGCAGCTCGAGACCGGTGCCTGGTGAGAGCAGCCGACGAACGATGGCCGCCTGGTCGGCAGTACCGTCGATGGCAAGGTCAGTCGGCAGGATGTAGGTTCCGGCGCGCTCGGTCACCGAGCTGGGCTGTGGGACGAGGTTCACGCCGAAAGCCTAACCAGAGTGTTCAGGAATGCACAATACCCGGTTGACTATTGCACGATCGCGCACTTCGGCTCCGCGCCCGCTGCCTCGGACAGCGGTCGGCGTGAAGCCTCCGCCCGGTACGCTGATCGCCGGCCCCATCTCGTCCCAGCGTTGCCGCCCGACTCGATGATCAACACCCCGAAGGTCACGACCGATTGATCAACACCGACCGATCCCGCCGAAGGACACCATGACGCCTCAGCCCAACCCAACCACGTACCCGACAGTGCCGCCCCGAGGTTGGAACAGCTGGGACTGCTATGGCACGACGGTCACCGAAGCGGAGGTGCTGGCCAACGCCGAGTACATGGCAGCGCATCTGCTGCCCACCGGCTGGCGCTACGTCGTGGTCGACATCCAGTGGTACGAGCCGACCGCGCGGGCGCACGGCTACAACGACAACCCGCCGGTGCTGCTCGATGATCATGGTCGGCAGCTTCCGGCGCCGAACCGCTTCCCCTCCGCGGCCGACGGCGCGGGATTCGCTCCGCTGGCCAGCCGGGTGCACCAGCTGGGTCTGCTGTTCGGGCTGCACATCATGCGCGGCATCCCCCGTCGCGCGGTGGAGCACAACCTGCCGGTGCTGGGGACCGAGTGGACCGCGGCGGATGTGGCGGACCAGAGTTCGACCTGCTCGTGGAACCCGGACAACTTCGGTCTGAACCACGACCACCCGGGGGCGCAGGCGTACTACGACAGCCAGGTCGCCCAGTTCGCCGCCTGGGGCGTCGACTTCATCAAGATTGACGACATGCTCAGCCCGTACCACGACCGGGAGATCGCCGCGTACGCGGAGGCGATCCGACGCAGCGGCCGCGACATCACTCTCAGCCTGTCGCCGGGCGGTCGGCTCTCGATCGCACACCTTGATCATTTACGGAGCAACGCGCAGATGTGGCGGGTCTCCGACGACCTGTGGGACCGCTGGTCCGACGTCTACGACCAGTTCTCCAGGATGGCCCGCTGGGCTCCGCTGCAGACCGACGGTGGCTGGGCCGACGCAGACATGCTGCCGCTGGGACGGATCGGGATCCGGGCCGAACGCGGCGATGATCGTCGAAGCCGGCTGACGCCCGACGAGCAGCGCACCATGATGACCCTGTGGTGCATCGCCCGCTCACCGCTGATGTTCGGTGGCGACCTGCCATCCAACGACGAGGCGACGCTGTCCTTGATCACTAACGCCGACGTGCTGGCGATGGCGTCCGGCCGCAACGGCCGGGAGATCCTCCGCGAGGGTGATCTGATCATCTGGACGGCCGAGTCGCGCGAGGGTGACCTGCGCTATGTCGCCGTGTTCTGGACCGGCGACGAAGCCGGCGACGTCACCGTGGAGGCCTCCTCGCTGCCGGCTCCGGCCGGCTGTGTCGCCCGGGACCTATGGAGCGGCGAATCCGTCGCAGTCGACGGGCCGGTGCTGTCCATACGGGTCCCCGCCCACGGAGTCCGGCTGCTGCAGTTCCCAGCCTGACCCACACCGAGCCCGACCTCAGCGGCCGGTCGAGGCGACCAGGTCCGGGGTGAAACCTCCCACCGAGCTGACGCCGAGCTGCAGCATCACCTGCGCCAGCTCGGTGGTGAGGGTCGCGAGCACGTCGGAGACGCCTGCCTCGCCGCGGGCCGCCAGCGCCCAGAGGGCCGGCCGGCCGACGAAGACGGCCCGGGCACCCATGGCCAGGGCAGCCGCCACATGCTCACCGTTGCGGATGCCGCTGTCCACGTACACCTCGGCGGAGTCGCCGACCGCCTCAACGACCTCGGGCAGGGCACGGGCCGTGCTGACCGACGGCCCCATCCGGCGTCCTCCGTGAGTGGAGACGATGACCCCGGCGGCGCCCGACCGGACGCACTCGGCAGCGTCGTCGGCCCGGATCACGCCCTTGACCAGTACGGGCAGTCCGCTCAGCTGCGCCAGCCAGGAGATGTCGTCGAAGGTCAGTGACAGGTCCATCTCGGTGGCATCCGGACCCGCCGCAGCCAGCTCGTCTGCGGTCAGGTTCGTCATCCGTGCCTTCCCGACGCTGTCGGGCCAGAAGCGGGGGTTCACCGTCGGCGACAGCAGGGCCATCATGTCGACGGTCAGCAGCAGTGCGCGGGCGCCATGCGCGACCGCGCGCTGCACCAGCAGCTCGGTCAGCGACCGGTCCCGGGTGACGTACACCTGGAACCACCAGGGGGCGCCGGTGGCGGCGATGTCGGCGAACGGCACCGCGGTGTTCGTCGACACCCCGAGCAGGGATCGGTGCTTGGCCACCGCCCGGCCCATCGCGGTCTCGCCGTCGGGGTGGGCGGCGAGCTGCTGGGCCATCGGCGCTACCAGGACGGGTGTTGAGACCGGCGTGCCCAGCACTGTGGTTGCCACCCGGATGTCGCTCAGGTCGCGCAGTACCCGTGGCCGGAACCGAATCGCCGACCAGTCGGCGATTCCCTCCGGCAGCCCGGCACCGGTTCCTGCAGCGGCGGAGAAGTAGCCCGCCACGTGCGGGGGCAGCAGCTCCCGCGCCATCGTCTCGAAGTCCTCAGAGGTCACCGGACCAGTATTTCCTCCCCGGTCGCCCGTGCAGCACCCACCGTGGATGTCCGCGTCGGCGGATGGCGGCTGGGCAGGCCGCGCCGGGCCGGTTAGGTTGACGCCATGGCCAAGTCCCACATCTCCGCAAACCTGGAGGACCTTGTCCGTGGCCGGGTCGCCCGGCTGCTGCGGCGCCGGCGCTGGCAGGAGCGGCTGATCAGCTACCTCGGCTACGGCAACGAGGAGTTCGTCCGGGTCCTCGGCCGCGTCGTGCTCACCCGCGGCCAGACCGCCGAGGACGACGGCCGCGAGTGGCACCCGGAGGACCCCGACCGACACCGTGGCTGGCGGGTCTTCTTCACCGCTCCCGCCGTCGGGGTCCCGGTGACGATCGAGCTCCCGACAGGTCCGCAGCAGGCCACCACCGATCGCGGCGGATACCTGGACGCCCGATTCACCGGGCACGGCCTCGAGCCCGGCTGGCACGACATCTTGGTACGGGTGGAGGGACAGGACCAGGTGACTGCCCGCGTGCTCATCATCGGCTCCGACATCCGGCGCGGCCTGGTCAGCGACATCGACGACACGATCATGGTCACGGCCCTGCCGCGCCCGCTGATCGCGGCCTGGAACACGTTCGTGCGGCACGAGAGTGCGCGTACGGTCGTGCCGGGGATGCCGGAGCTCTACCGCCGGCTGCTGGAGCAGTGGCCCGGAGCGCCCACCGTGTACCTGTCGACCGGCGCCTGGAACACGGCGCCGACGCTGATCCGCTTCATGCAGCGGCACGGGTACCCGACCGGCCCGATGCTGATGACCGACTGGGGACCGACCAACACGGGGTGGTTCCGCAGCGGCCAGGAGCACAAACGCAACTCGCTGCGGCAGCTGACCGAGGACTTCCCGCAGATCCGCTGGACGTTGGTCGGCGACGACGGTCAGCACGACCCCGACCTGTACGCGGACTTCGCGGCGGAGCATCCCGACAAGGTTGCAGCGATCGGTATCCGTCAGCTGACACCGACCGAGCAGGTGCTGGCGCACGGCCTGCCGGTGCCCAACGAGGACTCGGTCGGCGGCCGCGGACGCAACGCGCCGGAGAAGGCCGCCGAGTTCCGGGCGCCCGACGGCTACGGTCTGGCGGAGGCGATGCTGCCGACGCTCCAGAGCGAGTCCCGGGGTACGGACTGAAACCGGACGCGCAACAGGCCCGGACCGTTGAGGGGTCCGGGCCTGCTTCGTAGGGGTTCTTCGCCGGCGAGGCTGTCAGGCTTCGCGGGTCTTCGGCGAGCTCTCCAGCGTCTTGGCCGGATCGCTCTCCACCACATCGCCGAGCACCTCATCGATCCTCACCATCAGCTCCTCGGGGATCTTCACCCCGGCAGCCTTGACGTTCTCGTGCATCTGCTCGGGCCGGGAGCCGCCGACGATGGCGGTGGCCACGTTGTCGTTCTGCAGCACCCAGGCGATCGCCAGCTGGGCCATGCTGAGGCCCAGCTCATCCGCGATCGGGTTGAGCTGCTGCACCCGGTTCAGCACGTCGTCGCTCATGAAGCGCTTGATGCTGTTGGCGCCGCCCTTCTCGTCGGTGGCCCGCGACCCCTCCGGCGGCTGCTCGCCGGCACGGTACTTGCCGGTCAGCACACCCTGGGCGATCGGGGACCAGACGATCTGGGAAATGCCGAGCTCGGCGGAGGTGGGGATGACCTCAGCCTCGATCACCCGCCACAGCATCGAGTACTGCGGCTGGTTGGAGATCAGCTGGAACCCCAGATCCTGAGCCAGCTCGTGCCCGGCACGGAGCTGGTCGGCGGTCCACTCGCTCACTCCGACGTAGAGCACCTTGCCCATCCGGACCAGGTCGGCGAACGCCTGCATGGTCTCTTCTAGCGGCGTCTCGTAGTCGAAGCGGTGCGCCTGGTACAGGTCGACGTAGTCGGTCTGCAGCCGGGTCAGCGACCCGTTGATCGACTCCATGATGTGTTTGCGGGACAGGCCGAGGTCGTTGGGCCCCTTCGGCCCGGTCGGCCCGAAGACCTTGGTGAAGATCTCCAACGACTCGCGTCGCTGACCCTTCAGCGCCTCGCCGAGGACCGTCTCGGCTTTGGTGTTGGCGTACACGTCGGCGGTGTCGAAGCTGGTGATGCCCGCGTCGAGGGACGCCCGTACGCACTGGGTGGCGATGTCGTTCTCCACCTGCGAGCCGTGAGTCAGCCAGTTCCCGTAGGTGATCTCGGAGATCTTGAAGCCGGAGTTTCCTAGATAGCGATATTCCATGGCTCCATATAACCGGCTTGGCTCGGTGACGGAACACCGGGTCCCCGCCCCAGAGCACGCCCCCAGTTGCGCCGACTGGTCAGCTCTGCCCCGCCACACCGGCGAGAGGGCGGAGGAGGGGACCAGTCGGCGGAGGTGGGGTCAGCGGTAGTTGGTGAACTGCACGGCGAAGTCGTAGTCCTGCGATTTGATCAGGTTCTGGACCGCCTGCAGGTCGTCGCGGCTCTTGCTGCTGACCCGCAGCTCGTCGCCCTGGATCTGTGCCTTGACGCCTTTGGGTCCCTCGTCACGGATCAGCTTGGTGACCTTCTTGGCGTTCTCCTGGGTGATCCCCTCCGACGTGGTGGCGGTGATCTTGTACAGCTTGCCGGACGAGCGCGGCTCGCCGGCGTCGAGAGCCTTCAGGCTGACGCCACGCTTGACCAGCTTGGACTGGAACACGTCCAGTACTGCCTTGACCCGCTCCTCGGAGACGGCCTCCATCTCAATCGCGTCACCGGACCAGCGGATGGATGCGTCGGTGTTCTTGAAGTCGAAGCGCTGGTGTACCTCCTTGGCGGCCTGGTTCAGGGCATTGTCGACCTCTTGCCGGTCGACCTTGCTGACGACGTCGAACGAACTCTCTGATGCCACCGCGTACTCCGTTTCCGTACAGTTGTGGTCGTGGTTCACGACCGGTTGATCGGACCCATTGTGCCGAACATCCGCCGCCCTGGTCAGGGGGGACCGGGCGACGCTCGCTGGTTGGATGAGCGGCTGCCAACCCTGGGCGTGCGGCTCACCTCGGGGTGCTTTGGGCGAAACGGCGGAGGCTTGCTATTGTTTCTCCCCGCCGCGCGATTTATCTCAAGTGGCATGGCAGGTTGCCCGAGTGGCCAAAGGGAGCAGACTGTAAATCTGCCGGCTCAGCCTACGTTGGTTCGAACCCAACACCTGCCACCCAGGCGCATCGGCCCTTCTGACAAGGAAGGGCTGATGCGCCTGAATCATTTCTGTGTCTTCGGCGGTCTCGTCGAGAACGACCGGCACGTAAGGTCAGCTGGGTTTCGCGCTCACGGGACCAGGGCAATCTTGCCGGAACGGCCGGCGTCGGCCAGCTGGTAGGCCGCGTCGGCCTCCGAGATCGGGAACGTGTCGGAGACGATGACCTCCGGGTGGAGGTTCCAGACCGGCAGGCGGGAGACCAGCTCGCGCATGTGCTCCAGGCTGGTGACCCAGGACCCAAGGATCGTGATCGAGGGGTGGATAAGGGTGGGGCTGACCTCCGGCACGCGCAAGCCGTTGCCCTCACCGACGAGGACCACTCGCCCGCGCTCGCGGACCAGGTCGATCGCGGTACCGCGTCCGGGTTCGCTGCCGGAGCAGTCGATGGCGACGTGCGCCCCGCCGCCGGTGGCGGCGCGGGCGGCGTCCACCTCGTCCGGGGCGAAGGCCGCGTCGACGGCGCCGAGCCGGACCGCCAGCTCCCGACGCTCCGGGCTTGGGTCCAGACCTACCCGCGGGACGGCGCCCAGCTTGCCGCCCAGTAGTCCCGCGGCTAGCCCGACCGGTCCGAGACCGACCACGGCGAGCGCGTCCCTGCCGCTGACCTGAGCGCGCAGCAGACCTTCGTAGGCCGTGCCGAAGCCGCAGGCCACGCAGGCGCCGTCGAGGAAGGTGACGAAGTCGGGGAGCACGATGCAGTCCCGCTCCTCGGCCAGGATCAGGTCGGCGTGACCGCCGTCGCGCTGCCATCCGTAGGCGGCGCGCCGAGGGGAGGAGCAGCTGATCTGGTAGCCGCGGACGCAGTCGTCGCACTGCCCGCAACCGCTGATGTGGTAGACGCAGACCCGGTCCCCTACGTTCAGGCGGACGGCGCCCGGGCCGACAGCCACTACCTCACCGGCCGGCTCGTGCCCGGCCACCACGCCCTGGTACATCTCCGCCGGGTCGCCTTGAACGTGCTCGCGGTAGATGGCCCGGATGTCCGAGCCGCAGATGGTCGAGGCACGCATGGCCAGCAGCACCTGTCCGGGTCCGGGCTCTGGGTCGGGCAGGTTCTGAATCTCGGTGGTGGAGTTGCCTGGCAGAAATACACCGCGCATGGGGAGGAGTCCGATCTGTCTGGGTCAATGATGGGTGGTTGACCTACATCTTGCTGTCCTGCTGCTCCGGCAGGGATAGCGGCACGGTACGCCGGGCTTCCCTCGAGAGCTCCGATCCGAGCCGACACCGGCAAAGAAGGGTCGATTCGCGCTCAACCGGACAGAGTGTGTATCTTTGTGCGTCGGCGCCGCAGATGTGGCGTGCAGGTCAGGCCCCTATAGCTCAGTAGGTAGAGCGTCTCCATGGTAAGGAGAAGGTCTGCGGTTCGAATCCGCATGGGGGCCCGAATTTCGGTTCCAGTGCCACCGCGTACTGGCGGATATCCTCGAGGCTTCAGCCGCGGGACCCTGGTCGGGAGACTGACAGCTGAAGTTTGAAGCGGGATAGCTCAGGCGGTAGAGCAAGCGGCTCATAATCGCTGTGTCGCGGGTTCGAGTCCCGCTCCCGCTACCGAGGTCTCGGATCCGGTTCGCCTCGGCGGCCCGGCCCAGGACCGAAGGCGTCACCCAGCAAGACATCAACGACAGATTGAGGACATAGCCATGGCCAGAAGCGCAGATGTGCGGCCGAAGATCACCCTCGCCTGCACCGAGTGCAAGGAGCGGAACTACATCACCAAGAAGAACCGGCGCAACGACCCGGATCGACTGGAGCTGAAGAAGTTCTGCCCACGCTGCCACAGCCACACCCCGCACCGCGAGACCCGCTGAACGCAGCAGGTCGGATCTGTTCCGACCGCCCGGGAGCGGGCTTAGGCACCCACGCCATAAGCCCGACTCCCCGATCGAGCCGCCCGCATCAGCGGGCGGCTTCTTTGCTTGCCCGAACGGAGCTGTGATGCCCGCCGACATTCCGTTGATCGGGCTCGCTCACGGCAGCCGCCACGCCGGGGTCAGCGCATCAGTCAGCGGCCTGATGGCTACGGCAGGACGCCTCGGCTCGATCCCGACCGCCGCCGCGTACCTTGACCTCACCGCCCCCGACCTTGCCGCGACGGCCGCAGCGCTCGTCCAGCAGCGCTTCCAGCGAGCCGTGGTTGCACCGCTGCTGTTCACCAGCGCCTTCCACGCCACCGTCGACGTACCTCAGGCGGTGGCTGCCGCCTCCGCCGAGACCGGGCTGGAGCTGGTGGTCGCCGACATCCTCGGCACGGGTGCGGACATGCTCGCCGTGCTCACTACCAGCATGGCCGCGGCCGGCATCGGCGACCACGCCCCGGTACTGCTGTTCTCCGTCGGTTCCTCCGACGAGGCAGCCAACGACGCCATCCAGTCGCTGGCCGGCAGGCTCGAGGCGACCCGGTCGGCGCCCGTCAGGGCAGCCTTCGGTACGCGGGCCCCCCGGGCCGACGCAGTCCTCGCCGAGCTGCCCACGCCCGCGGCGATCGTGCCGCTCTTCATCTCACCCGGCCTGCTGCTGGACCCCTTGGTCGCCCTATCAGACCGGCGCGGGCTGGTGCTGGCGCCGCCGCTGGGGGATCTGCTCGCACCACTGCTGCTCCAGCGCTACGCGGCAGCCCTGACCTGAGGCAGAACTCCCACCGGCCCCACTCAGACCTCAAAGTGCGGGATCGACGTGACGAAGTCCTCCACAATCAGTAGGTGGTGGTTCATCAACAACCGCGCCCGGTCCG
>JAOPXN010000113.1 GCA_025965155.1 Propionibacteriaceae bacterium | reverse complement strand
CCAGCCAGGAGCCGTACCACCACCGTCGGGCCCGGGTCCGGTTGACGAGCCGTCAGCGTGTCGCCATGCCGAAGAGATGAACAACTACTGGTCCGATACGCGCGCGTATCAACCGAGCACCAAGATTTGACCGCTCAGCATGACCGGCTCGCCGCCCTGGGCGTGACGACCGCATCTACGTCGACCATGGCCTCACCGGCACCAACCGTGACCGGCCAGGGCTGCGCTGGCCCTGGCGGCCCGCCGTGCTGGGGACACGTTGTGATGACCAAGCTGGACCGGCTCGCCCGACCGATCCGGTCGGCCGGCTGCTGTACAACGTGTTGGCCATGGTGGCCGAGTTCGAGAGCGATCTCACCCGTCTCCGCACCCGGGAGGGGATGAAGGTCGCCAGGGCCAGAGGCCGACTGCGCGACCAGGCTTGTACGGGTCAGTATGGGCGGTCGTGTCGGGGGCCGAGGGTGACCATGCAGCCGCCTGGCATGGGGCGGATGTCGAAGCCGTTGTCGAAGTCGAGCCGGTCGTCGGACTCGACTGGATAGATCTCTTCGGGGATGGGGTAGGTGCGGAGTTCTTGTCGGGTGGGGTTCGGCGGCACCGGTGGCGGTGTTGCCGGGCGGGTGGTGCTGGGCTTGATGGTTCGCACCGCCGCGCGGAGCGGTTCCCCTAGGGGGACCTCCACCCCGCAGGTTGCGCAGATTCTGCCGTTGCGGTTGACGCCTTCGCAGACGCGACAGCGCCAGATGGGGCCGAGCGGATTCATCGGGGCGTACGACCGGTGAGCTTGCCGACGAGCTTGCCGACCAGCCCGCTGACCGGTTTGGAAGCCGCCGAAGGTGCCGGTCCGGGGGTCGTGAGCCGGAGCCCTTTGCCGCGCAGGGCGCTGGACGGGGTGGCCGTTGGCGCGGATGGAGGGGCGGAAGGGGCCGGCGACGGGGTGGTTTCGCTGGGTAGCCGAATCGCCATCAAGGTGGCGTGGACTTCGGCGATGGTGGGGCGTTGTGTCGGGTCGGCGAGCAGCATCGCGTCGACCAGGTCTGCCAGCGCCGGCACTATGCCGGTGCGCGGGATCCGCAGGGTTTCGCCACTGCGGACGGCGACCGCCGGTTCGTGGTAGCGGGCTGTGTCGAAGGGTGGCACTGCCCCGGTGAGGAACTCGGTGTATATGAGTCCGAGCGCGAAGATGTCTGAGGCGACGCCGAGCTCAGCTGGCTGTACCCCGACGTCTTGGATGTAGCCGAGAAGCTCAGGAGAGTAGTAGTTGATGGTACCGACGATCTCCTCGAACGGCGGCGGGTTGCTGGCGATGTAAGAGCTGTCGAAGTCGATCAGCTTGCTGGTGTAGCCGAGCTCGGTGCGTTTAACCAGGATGTTGCTCGGCTTCAGGTCACCGTGGACGATCCGCAGGTCGTGGAGGATCTTCAGGCTGTGCGCGACCGATTTCATCAGCACCAGCTGCCAGCGCAGGTCCAGAGCGGCAATGCCGCCCGCGCCGAGGTCCTCGGCGTCGACCTTCTCGGTCACCTTGTAGTACTTCGCTCCCCAGCGGAAGAAGTCCAGCGTCACAATCAGGTTCCCGCCATAGGCCGACAGCGGCGCCAGCGCCTTCTGCATACCGCGATGCTGCGCCTCGAACGTGGCGCAGCGGGCCCGCTTCTTCGCCTTGGTCTTCTCACTTCCCGGCGCGGCGTCGTCGGGGTAGGTGGGACTGAGGAACTCCTTGATAAAGTATTGCCGGCCACCCCGTGAGGCGTAGGTCCACTTACTCAGCCCGGCCCCGACGACCTTGAAGTCCTCCAAGATCAGGTAGCCGTTGACCACATCCCCGGCCTTCACGACGTGACCTCATCCGGCGTCTTCGACTCGTCCTCGGTCGACGGCGCGTCACCGGCCGCCTCCACCGCGGACACAGGCGACTCGCTCATTACCACCGCTGACGCCGTCTCGGCTGCGCTCGCCGGGTCCTCGCTGCTGTCGGGCAGTTCCGCCTCGGTGGCGGTGTGCAGGTAGCGCTCGTACCCACTCTTGTAGCGGGCCCACAGCTGCTCAGTGTCATCGAGCTGGCGCTGCCGAAGCATCTGTAGCTCCTGTTCTGCTCGCTGGACCGACCGGCCCAGCTCGTCAATGGGCACGGTGAACTGCTGCTTGAGCTCGGCGACGCGCGGTGCATACAGCGCCTTCAGCTCGCCCAGGTCGGCGCCGACTGCCATCACCGACATGGCGGCGTCGTCGCCGGTGACCGCGGCGATCTCGCTCTGGACGGCCTGGGACCACCCGGCGACACTCCGCGCGGTCGTGAGCGGGTTCAGCACTAGTTGCTCGAAGTGCATCGGTGAGGGCAGATATCCGAAGCAGCCGTCGGTGGCGCAGACCAGCATGAAGGGCGCCTCGAGCTCAACGCGGCGGTAGCTGACGTGGAACTCGGTGTCGGCCGACATCGCGTTGCTGACCACCGAGTCGCGTCGCAGGTTCGCCATCGCGTCGCCCGGGTCGCGCAGCTCGTCGGTGGTGAGCTGGCGGGCGCCGCTGGGCTCGAAGACGTACCCGCGGGAGTCGCCGGCCCAGAACACGTGGCACAGCCATTTCGACCCGCTCCGGTGGGTGCGCTGCAGGGCTAGCACCGCCATCGTTGTCGGCAGTGCCCGGAGCAACCGTGACCGCAGACCACTCTTGGGCGCTTTCAGCTCGGCCAGGCGTTCCTGCAGCGCCGCTTTGACGGAGCGTTGCAGGTCCGCCGCCGCGGCCTCACCTTTCAGGTTCCAGTCCGGCACCAGCAGGTCGAGCATCCGTCGTTCGACCACATCACGGGCGATCCGCGAGGCCAGGTACGCACCGCTCCGCGGCCCATCGGCAGTGTCGTAGACCGTTCCCCCGGCGCCGCCCATGCCGTCGAACACGGCGAGCAGGCCCAGGTCAGGTCCGTCACGCAGGATCGGGTCGGAGTCCTCGCCGTGGTCGGGGACCTTGCCGAGGTTGAAACCGAAGGAGACCGTCGGACCCGGTGCCGGAACACCGGGACCCGGACGCACGTTGTGGGTGTCGCTCACACCGAGTTGCCGATCGAGTCGATGATCGTGCCATAGTCGACCTCGGAGAGTCCGCCGCCGGCCTGCGACGGGTTATGCACGACGTTCTCCCAGACTGCGGAGATATCGCTCCAGCCGGGCCCGTCGGGGGCGAACAGGATGAGCCGCTTCGAGCTCGACCCCATCAGGCCCTGCTCATCCTCCCAGGCATCGGTCAAGGCGCTGAAGTCCGCCGGCACCCGCGACGCGAGGTCGGCGGGCACGATCGACGGGTCGAGTGGATGTGCGGGCTGGTCGGTCCAGACCACGATAACCTGACGGCGCCGGTCCCCCGTGGTGGTCCACGGCGAGTTGACCGCCAGGGCCACAGCCTCCAGGCCGGACTCGGGGGCATCCCCGCCGCCCTGCGCGATCAGCCCGTTGACGAACTCGGAGAACCCGCCTCGCTCGGCCGGCAGCGTGTAGAACGGGGACTCCTCCAGTGCGGCCGGACCGTCGGCAACGAAGTCGCGGAAGGCGATCACGCGGACCCGGAGCTGGGCGACGTTCTTGCCCTTCTCCGTCAGGTTGGCCTGCACATCATCGTAAAAGCCGAGCGCGTTCGCCTTCACGGCGTCGATGATCGGAGTCATGCTCCCGGTCACGTCGATGCAGAACACGATGTCCACGGCGTAGCTGAGGCCACGCGGAGCGGCCAGGCTCGACTGGGCGGTGGCTGGCGCCGGCGAAGCAGGCGTCGACGCCACGGCTGCGGGAGCCGCCGCTGCAGGGGCCGTCGCCTCGGCGGAAGCACCAGTCGGCTCCTCGACGAGGGCGGCGCCAGGTTCTACGGGTGCTCCGGTTGCGGCGGTGTTCTCGGTCATGGGTCTCCTTGGGACGGTGGGCCTGAAGGACAGCGGACGTCAGGACGTTCTTGGGTCCGATACCTCGCCGCAGATCATGCGCGAGGTGAACTCCGGACAGTCAACTGGGCGGGCTGCCGGCCCCACTACATTCGGCCGGCGGGGTGCCTTCCGCGCCGACCCTTGGCAGGGTCGACGCGGCAAGGGCTTCTGGCTAAGCGTCGTAGCGCTCGCGGCTGCCGGACTTGGCCAGGCCGCGGGCCAGCATGTAGGCGATCGTGAGGTACACGACGTAACGCATCGCGGTGGTGGCGCCGAACGGGTCGCCAGCGGTTCCGTCGCCGTCGTAGAGATTGGCGGTGACTACGACCGCGACCACCATGGCCACGAAAGCGAAGAACTCGGTGGTCTTGGTCGAGGCTTTCGTCTCCGTGGTCAGTCGGCGTGGCTGCTCGGTGGAGTAGCCGGCGTCGTTACGGGGTGCAGTTGAGGTACTGATGAGAGATCTCCTGATCAAAGCGTGACGGTAGTCACGTAGTGGCGGTACCGGTTGGGCGGCATCTTGGTCGAGCCTCTACACCGTATGTCTACGTCGTAGGACTACATGCTAGATACTACATGTAGACTAAGGTTTGTCGAATCCGACCCAGTCGCCTGTACGTCTTCCCGGAAGTTGGCACCCACCCCGATGAGCAGTCCGACCACCCCCGAAGGCGGCAAACCTGGGCAGCGGACCCCACTTACCCGGGAACGGGTCATCGAAACCGCGCTGCGGCTGGTGGACGACGAAGGCCTGGACGCCCTCACCCGACGTCGTCTCGGGCAGGAACTGGGGCGCGATGCAATGGCTCTCTACCGCTATGCACCCGACCGAGCCTCCCTGCTGGACGGGATCGTCGAACTAGTCCTTGACCAGCTGGAAATACCAGCAGAAGGACAGGACTGGCAGACCCAGCTGTCCCGCACCGCCCATGACTTCCGGCGCCTCGGCCTAGTTCACCCGCACGTCGTGAACCTGATCATCACCAGGCCACTGGCCACGCCGCTGGGACTACGTCCGCTCGGGACGCTACGACCGCTGGAACGGATGTTGGCGATTCTGACCGACGCAGGTTTCACCCCACCGCAGGCGTTGATGGTCTACCGGCTCTACATCGGGTTCCTTCACGGTCACATGCTCACCGAGCTGCAAGAGATCGTCGCGGACCCCGAAGAGATCAGCGACCTGCTCCGCCTCGGCCTGCAACGACTGCCGCCTCGCGACTTTCCGATCCTCCGCGGCCTCGCCACCGACCTCGCAAACTACGACGGCGCCGCCGAACTCGACCAGGGACTCGCAGCACTCTTCGCCGGCATCCAGACCCAGTTTGAACACGCCAACCAGCAGCAGTAGGAGGAACCCCGGCTGACGGTCGATACCTCGGCGGGCCACTGTCACGCGCTGGATGGCCGACTGTCTCCGGTTAAGGCAGAACCGCCGTTGGTCCTCCCGCGACCGGCAGGGCCGGGCCGTTTGACCCGCCCGATGATCAGCCCGTAGGCGGGACGACGTGCGCGACACGGTTCACGACAGCAAGCCGCCAAGGTTTGAACGCTCGGACAGCACGCGTGTACGTCTGCGCTGCTGCCACAGAGTCACATCCACAGCTCGTAATGGACACGGTCAGCTGGCCGCCTTCTTGGGCCGGAGCCACTCGCGGGTCGAAAGGATGCGTTCAGTGCGCTCGGGTAGTTCCAGAGGAGGTCCGCCGTCGTCGGATCTGTTACATACCTCATCGCGCAGCATGCTTTCGGCCCTGGTGACTGTGCCCCCTCGGCCCCGAGTATGGCGGCGGCTCGAGCGTCGCTGAGTTTGCCTTGTTGCAGGCTGTGGGTGGTGAAGATGTGGGCGACGTCGACTATCGCGCACCGCATGTTCCGTCGAGTCGGTCTCCTTCGAAGAGCCACGTCCAGCCGCCGGGTGCTTGTCGAACGATTGGCCGCTCACCAGCGTGAGCGCCTGCCGGAGGTCGGCCATGCCCGCACCGCCTTTGGCCTGGCCGGGGACGCGGAGGCGCCGGAACAGGTCCGCGTCGGTCAGTAGACCCTCGATCTGGTAGACGCCGACCCCTCTGGCCTGCGCGGCGGGCTTCGCGTCCGTCGGGTAGGTGCTTCTTGCCGGTGCGGGGGTTGGCTCCTAGCCAGTCCGCACGATGTTGACGTTGTTGCGTGCCCGAGGTCTGGTGATGGAGAAGGCGTCGGCTACCTCGTCGGGTGTTACGCCGTATGGTCGGGTGGCGAGGTAGGCCAGCAGCTCGGTGTAGTACGGCTTGCGTTTGGCGATCGCGGCCCCAGCAGGGTCGGGCGCGGTAGGTCGCAGTCGTTGGCGAACCTCGTCGGCAACGTCCGCGTCCAGGGTCGGGTCGGATTCCTCTACCGCTGAGCCGACCCCAACGGGCACCTGGGGCGCGAGCACTTCCAGGTCTTCTGCGGTCGTCGCCGCCTTGTGTAGGTAGTCCTCGTCCGCCGCGGGGACCAGCGACGCGACCGGTTCGGCGAGGTTCGCGTTCGGTGGGTAACGCGGCTGCGTGTGCTTCCTGGCGCAACGCGTCGGCCTGGTTCGATTAGGACCCTCCTACGGCACGGGATGTCTTGCCCGCGGCCAACAGAGCTCGCCTGTCTTGCTCGTCGTACTGAGGCCCTATCGCCCGCGAAAGGTCGTGGGACAAAGAGGCTCCGGACGCTAAGTACTGGCCGGCGGACAGAGATAGCCTGGACCGCCCAGCCCCTACGCCCCTCACGAAAGCCGCCTAAGCCGGGGAGGTTCACCACCGCTGCCAACTCTGCCGGAGCGCGGGCGTGGTCAAGGTGCAGCATCCACCGGATGAACGACCTTGACTGCACCGAGCACCGGCACATCACCAAAGGCGGGGAACCACGATCACCCCTATCAGACGGGTAAGCATCTCCGGCATCCGTTGCAGCAGCTCATCAAGGGTCGGGCAGCCCGAACCTGACCGAGAGGACAGTCGCTGCCCGGTGCACCAGTCGAGGAAGCGTGGGTGGCGGCCAGCGTCGAGGTGAACCGAATCCGAGATCGCCACCGATGACCGCACCGATACTTTGCGCGCAGGGTGTCAGCGGTACGGTCAGCCGGTGACTTACGAGCGCAAGGATGTTGTCCAGGTGGGCGCAGTAGCGATCCCCCTGGACCTCGCCATCGACTGGCTTCGCATGTACACCTCCAGCGGCCAGTCCGCCGCCAGCCCGTACGCCTACCCGGCTTATGACCAATACGAGTGCGGCAATAACGATCCCTTGCGGCTACGCGACGCCGATCTACTGGCACCTGTGTTGCTGAACGTTGCTCCGAAGATCAGGTCTTACTACGGCCTTCAGCGAGTCCGACCACATCTTGAGCGTTGCCTTGCCGTGAAGGATCTAGCCCAGCCGTTGGCGGAGCTGGACGATAATCAGATATCGGCAGCGGTCGGGACTTTGTACAGCGTTCTGGACGACCCCAACCTGGCCCCGCCGGGTGTGCGGGGAACAACGCTCTCCAAGATCGTGCACCGCAAGCGCCCGCAGGCGCTCGTACTGCATGACAAGTGGATCCGTCGCTACGTGGGGGGCGGGGGCCCTGTTCCTCTGACTGCCAAGCGCACTTGGGCGGATTACATGGTGCAGGTGACGAACGCGATCAGGGATGACATCC
>JAOPXN010000102.1 GCA_025965155.1 Propionibacteriaceae bacterium | reverse complement strand
AGCCGGGCCGGTCGACCTGCTCCAACGCCCGTTCCAGCACCGCGACCTGTTCCGGGTTCACCGTCCCGGCCCGCTGCGCCGCCGCCAGCACCGGATACCGCGGCCCCAAAGGCAGGCCCTGCAGGGTGGACCGGTCCCCGACCGCCTCGGCGGCCCGGACCCTGCGGCCAGCCTCGCCGTCGGAGATCCGCAGCAGGTCCGCCAGCAACGCCCGGGTCGAGCGGGCGTTCAGCCCGACGGCCAGCTGCCGCCGGTCACAGTCGGCCACCACCCGATGATCCACCAACGCCGCACCGTTACGGACCCGTTCGAACTCCACCACAAACCCCAACAACCCCGGGATGTCGTAGTGGTCCAGCCCACCATCCTCCACCGCCTTCACCAGATGGCCCATCGCCACCCGCAGCTGGTCCAACGCATGGTCCACCGGCGTCGCATCCACGCCGCCCGATGTTCCCCCGACCGAGTCCATAACCCAATCATATTCGAACACCTGTTCGAACACAACACCTCAGAGCAGATTTCCTGCGCGTTCGCTTCTGTTACCCGGTAGCCGGGACCGAGCCGCGCACTCGGGCACCCTTGGCCTCCGCCGCCGACCGGAGCTCGTTCTGGAACGCCACCATCCGCTCGGTCAGATGCGGATCACCGGCGGCAAGAATCCGCACAGCCAGCAGGCCCGCGTTGCGGGCGTTACCGATCGCAACCGTCGCTACCGGAACCCCGGCCGGCATCTGCACGATCGACAGCAGCGAGTCCATCCCGTCCAGATATTTCAGCGGCACCGGCACACCGATCACCGGTAGCGGCGACAGCGCCGCCAGCATGCCGGGCAGATGCGCCGCTCCTCCGGCCCCAGCGATGATCACTTCGATGCCACGAAGATGGGCGGACCGCCCGTACGCCACCATCGCCTCCGGCATCCGGTGCGCGGACACGACGTCGGCCTCGTAACCGACGCCAAACTCGGCCAACGCGGTGGCTGCCGCCTCCATCACCGGCCAGTCGGAGTCCGAACCCATCAGGATCGCTACGCGTGCCTCAGGCATCGGGCACTCCCATCAGATAGTTGGCTGCATGCAGTGCGCGGTTGCGTACCTCATCCAGATCATCCCCGGACGTGGTGACGTGTCCGACCTTGCGACCGGGCTTCACCTGTTTGCCGTACAGCTGGACCCGCAGCCGACGGTCCCGGGCAAAGCAGTGCAGCAACGCGGACGGAAGATCTTCCACCGAGCCGCCCAGCACATTGACCATTACCGTCCACCGGTCCCTCATCGCCGGATCACCCAGGGGCAGGTCCAGTACGGCACGCAGGTGGTTGTCGAACTGGGACGTGTACGACCCGTCGATCGTCCAGTGCCCCGTGTTGTGCGGCCGCATCGCGAGCTCGTTCACCACGACCGAGCCGTCTTCGCGCTGCATCAGCTCGACGGCGAGCATGCCGACGACCTCGAGCTCGTGGGCGATCCTCAACGCCAGCTGCTGCGCATTGACTGCCTGCTCGTCGGACAACCCTGGTGCGGGAGTGACCGTCTCCACGCAGACTCCGTTGCGCTGCACCGACTCCGACACCGGGTACGCCACCGCCTGGCCCGACGGGGATCTGGTCACCAACGCACTGAGCTCACGTACGAACGGAACGAACTCCTCCGCCACAATCTGTACGCCGTCCGCCAAGCCGACGAACGGCTCCGCCGCATCCGCCGCGGACTCGATCTTCCAGACGCCCTTGCCGTCGTAGCCGCCGCGGGAGGTCTTAGCGATCACCGGCCAGCCCTGTTCGTCGCCGAAGGCGGCCAAAGCATCAGGGTCGGCAACGACCCGGTAGACCGGGCAGGGAGCGCCGAGAGCCGTCAACCGGTCACGCATGATGGCCTTGTCCTGCGCATGGACCAACGCTTCCGGTCCCGGCCGCACCGCGACGCCGGCCGCCTCCAGGTCCCGCAGCAAGCCGGTCGGAACGTGCTCATGGTCGAAGGTGGTCACGTCGCAGCCGGCAGCGAAGGCCCGTACCGTCTCGGGGTCGGTGTAGTCGCCGACCGTCACGTCGTGCACCACAGTGGCGGCGGAGACGTCGGGACCCTCCGCCAGCAGCCGAACCTCGATGCCGAGCCCGATGGACACCGCGTGCATCATCCTGGCCAACTGTCCACCGCCGATGATGCCTACTACGAAAGGCCGCGATTCGGTCACAGGAGACGAGCCTAGTCGATGGTTCTCGCTCTGCTCGTGCCCGCTGCAGCGGCGGAGAGTGCAGACGCGAGGCCGGTACTGTGGGCGCTGCCATGCCTGCTGAAACCTCCTCCCTTGACAAGATGATCGGCCGCGTCCGACACCTCGGACCCGAGGCGATCAAGTTCGGGATCGTCGGACTGACCGGCGTGGCCGTCCAGGTCATGGTGTTCAACCTGCTCCGCTACGCCGGGCCCGGTTACGTCGGCGTACTGGAGGACCGGCCCATCACCGCACAGGTACTGGCCATCGGTGTCGCCACGGTGGTCACCTATCTCGGTAACCGCTACTGGACGTACCACCACCGGGAGAAGGGCAAAGTCAGTCGCGAGCTGCCGGTATTCGTGATCTTGAACGGGATCGCGATCGCGATCGGTGCGGCGTGTCTGGCGATCAGCCACTACCTGCTGGGCCTGACCTCACCGCTGGCCGACAACTTGTCCGGCAACGTCATTGGGCTTGGCCTCGGAACGCTGTTCCGGTTCTGGTCCTACCGCCGGTTCGTGTTCACCGGTCGGACCGCCGTACCGGAGGATCCGGCCAGCGGGCCACCCGCTTCTCGTTGAAGGCGGCGATCCCCTCGCGCCGGTCGACCGACCGGGCGGTCCGCCGCCAGGCCGCGTCCTCGATCTCCAGACCCTCGGTGAGCGAGTGCCCGTAGCCGTCGCGAAGCGCCTGCTTGGCGTTACGGAGCGCGACCGGGGAGCCGGTTGCGAGCTCCTTGGCCCAGGCTAGAGCAGCGGCCCGGGCTTCCCCGGGAAGGACCAGCCGGTCGACCAGCCCGATCCGCTCCGCCTCGGCCGCAACCACCCGACGCCCGCTGAGAATCATTTCGGCTGCTCGTGGCCAGCCCACCCGCCGCGGCAGCAGCTGGGTCCCGCCGCCACCAGGGACCAGGCCCACCGTGACCTCCGGCAACCCGAACACCGCTGTCTCGGAGCCCACGATCAGGTCGCAGGCGAGCGCCAGCTCACAGCCACCGCCGAGGGCGAACCCGTCAACTGCCGCCAGCACGGGCATCGGCAGCGCCAGCACCCCCATGTACGCGCCGACAGTGACCTGACGCTGGTCCAGCAGATCGTCATCGCTGAACCCGGCCCGTTCCTTAAGATCCGCCCCGACGCAGAAGGCTCTGGGCACGGCACTGGCGAGGATCGCCACCCGGACGTCGTCGGCACCGGCCACCTCGGCACAGGCGACGGCGAGGGCCCGCGCCTGCTCGGTGGAGACGGCGTTGAGCGACTCCGGCCGGTCCATCACGATCTCGGCGATGTGGTCCGCCGGCCGCTCCACCCGTACGCTCATCGATCGTTGCCGTCGTACCCGCTGTACGCCCGTGAGTCGTCTGCCGAGGGCTGACCGGCAGCACCGAAGAGCAGCTCGCTCATCTCGAGGTGGAGTCGCTGGACGTCCGGCACGTCAGTCAGCACCACCGGGCCGCCGTCGCTGGCAGTCTGGATGTTCAGGGTGCCGCAACCCAGTATCCGGTCCATCAGGCTGCGGTCGTAGGAGAGGTCGTTGATCCGCATCAGCGGGAGCTCCTTGCCGAGCTTGTTCAAGATGCCGCGGCGCGAGATCACCCGCCGGTTGGTGATCGTGTAGGTGGTCGTGCGCCACCGCAGGAACGGCAGAACCGCCCACCAGACCGCCAGCACCATCCCGAGCGTGACGACAGCCAGCTGCGCCTCCGGGCGGTAGTCGCTCGGGATCAGCGCGGCGCCGACGCCTGTCAGCGCACCGACCACGATCAGGCCGAGCGCAGGGCCCACCAGCGCCTTGGCATGGGTACGCATGTGCGCCACTACGTACTCGTCGGCGCCGAGCAGCTTGCGGGGGAACCCCATGCCGTCCATGCTGACACACCGACGCCAACCCATCACCGCGTCAAGGGTGGCCGCGGCGGGGCCGGTCACCGCAGATGAACGACGTCCCCCGCGCCGAAGGCCTGAGGACCTTCGTCGGTGAGCACCACCAGCCGCCCGTCGGCGTCGATGCCCGTGGCGGTGCCCTCGACGACCCGGTCGGCCGACAGCATCACCCGCACCGGTCGGCCGATGGTGTCGGACCGCTCCCCGTACGAGGCCGCGAAGGCGCCGTCGTCATCGGTCGCCTGCCAGTGGGAGAACAGCAGCTCGAACGCCCGCAGCACGGTGACCACCACGGTGTCCCGGTGCGGCACACTCTCCGGCCGCAGCAACGCCAGCGAGGTCGCGGTCGGTACCGGCAGCTCGTCTTCGGCGAGGTGGACGTTCAGTCCCCACCCGATGACGCAGGCCGGCCCGTCCGGCGTCTCCACCCGCTCGGCCAGGATGCCGCAGATCTTCCGCCCGTCCACCAGCACGTCGTTCGGCCACTTCAACACCGCGGGAACGTCGGCAGCCCGTCGAAGGGCCTCGACAGCGGCAAGCCCGGCCAGCAGCGGCAGCCAGGTCCATCGGCTGCTCGCCACGTTCTTCGGCCGAACCAGGACCGACATCGCTATCGACGAACCGGGTGGCGCAGTCCAGGTCCGGCCCAGGCGGCCGCGCCCGGAGGACTGGTAGTCGGTGACCAGCACGGATCCGGGCGCCTCCCCTGCCCGGGCACGCTGGGCCAGATCGGCATTGGTGGAGCCAGTCTCAGCGACCACGTCGAGCCGCTGCCACAGGCCTCCGGGACTCACCAGGTCGCTTCGGAGGCGGTCGGCGTCGAGCGGATCGTTGACAGACACCCGTCAGACACTACTCGGGCGAGTGGGCACGCCTGCGTGGAAATGACTAGGGTGCTGACCTATGGGCCTCGACATCCACACCACCGCGGGCAAGCTGGCAGACCTCGATCGCCGGATCGACGAGGCAGTTCATGCGGGCTCACGAGCCGCGGTGGAGAAGCAGCACGCCAAGGGCAAGAAGACGGCTCGGGAGCGGATCGAGCTGTTGCTCGACGACGGCTCGTTCACCGAGCTGGACGAGTTCGCTCGGCATCGGTCCACCGCCTTCGGAATGGAGAAGCGGCGGCCCTACGGCGACGGCGTGGTCACCGGCTTCGGCACCATCGACGGGCGTCCGCTCTGTGTCTTCAGCCAGGACGTGACGGTTTTCGGCGGCAGCCTCGGGCAGGTCTACGGCGAGAAGATCGTCAAGATCATCGACTTCGCGCTGAAGACCGGCTGCCCGCTGATCGGGCTGATCGAGGGCGGCGGTGCCCGGATCCAGGAAGGCGTGGTCTCACTCGGCCTGTACGGGGAGATCTTCCGCCGCAACACGCATGCCTCCGGCGTCATCCCACAGATCTCGTTGATCATGGGCGCGGCAGCCGGCGGACACGTGTACTCCCCCGCGCTGACCGACTTCATCGTGATGGTCGACCAGACCTCGCAGATGTTCATCACCGGTCCCGACGTGATCAAGACCGTCACCGGCGAAGACGTGACGATGGAGGAGCTCGGCGGCGGCCGTACCCACAACACCAAGTCCGGCAACGCGCACTATCTCGCCTCCGATGAGGAGGACGCCATCAACTACGTGAAGACCCTGGTCGGCTATCTGCCGCAGAACAACCTGGACGAACCGCCGGTCTTCGACGTCGAGGTGGATAGTGAGATCAACGAGTCCGACCGCGACCTCGACACGGTGATCCCGGACTCGCCGAACCAGCCCTACGACATGCACGAGGTGATCTCCCGCATCCTCGACGACGGCGACTTCTTGGAAGTGCAGGAGCTGTTTGCGCCCAACATCGTGGTCGGCTTCGGCCGGATGGAGGGCCGCAGCGTCGGTGTGGTGGCGAACCAGCCGCTGCACTTCGCCGGCTGTCTGGACATCGACGCGTCGGAGAAGGCGGCCCGCTTCGTCCGGACCTGTGACTCCTTCAACATCCCGGTGATCACCTTCGTCGACGTCCCCGGCTTCCTGCCCGGCACCGACCAGGAGTGGAACGGGATCATCCGCCGCGGCGCGAAGTTGATCTACGCGTACGCCGAGGCCACGGTGCCGCTGGTCACGGTGATCACCCGGAAGGCGTACGGCGGCGCGTACGACGTGATGGGTTCCAAGCACCTCGGCGCCGACCTGAACCTCGCCTGGCCGACGGCGCAGATCGCCGTGATGGGCGCGCAGGGCGCCGTGAACATCTTGTACCGCAAGGAACTGGCCAAGTCCCATAACCCCGAGGAGCGTCGCGCACAGTTGATCACTGAGTACGACGACGAGCTGGCCAACCCCTACATCGCGCCGGAGCGTGGGTTCGTCGACGCGGTGATCACCCCGCACGAGACCCGGCTGGAGATCACCCGGGCGCTTCGGCTGCTGCGAACCAAACGGGAGACGCTGCCTCCGAAGAAGCACGGGAACATACCGCTGTGACCGAGCCCCCCGAGCCGACCGCCGCACCGCTGTTCCGGGTGGTCAAGGGCTCACCGACCGTCGAGGAGCTGGCGGCCCTGGTCACCGTCCTCAGCGCAGCCTCGGCCGCCCCGGATGTCCGGCCCGCACCCAGCACCGCTACCGGCTGGTCCGCCTACTGGCGGCGGCTGCGCTCACCGCTGCAGCCGGGGACCACCGGCGCCTGGCGGGCATCGGGCCGCTCCAGCCTCGGCTGAGCGGGACACTGACGGGCCAGCTGGGCACGCAGGGCCGTTAGTCTGAGTCGGTGACCGACCCAATCCGGCAAGAGGCCCGTCCGGCCAGCCAGGCACGCGCTGTGGACGCGGCTAGCCAGGCACGCGCAGTCGACGCGGCTAGCCAGGTACGCGCAGTCGACGCGGCTGGCCAGGTACGCGCAGTAGACGCGGTTAGCCAGGTACGCGCAGTAGACGCGATCGCCGAGCGCTACGTCGAGGAGTCCACCGCGCGCTACCCCGAGCTCGCCACGTATTTGGGCGTGCCAGGCTCGGACGACCGCTGGAGCGACTACTCCGTGGACGGTCATGCGGACCGGATCTCACACGTCCGCAAGACCATCGCGGCCCTGCACAGCACCAGCCCGATCGACGAGCGGGAGAACATCGCGAAGGAGGCGATGCTGGAGCGGCTGGGTCTGGAGGACGAGCTGTACGACGCCCACATCAGCACCAGCCGGGTCAGTGTGATCGCCGGCGCCGCTCAGGAGATCCGTTCCATCTTCGACCTGATGCCCGTCGACACCGAGGATGCCTGGCACAACATCGCCACCCGGCTGCGCACCGTCGGCCAGCCGCTCAGGCAGACCAGGGAGACGCTGCAGTCCGAGGCGAATGAGGGCAACATCTCCGCTGTACGGCAGATTAAGGGGACCGTGGATCAGATCCGGTCCTGGACCGGGCAGAGCGGCAACGACGATTTCTTCGCCGGGCTCGTCGCGCGGGTGCCGGCCGAGATGTCGGCGGCGGTACGCCGGGAGGTCGCCGACGGGGCGGAACGGGCCCGGGATGAGTTCCGCGCGTTCGGCATCTGGCTGAAGGATGAGCTGGCACCGTTGGCGCCGAGCCTGGATGCCGTCGGAGAGCAGCGCTACGCCCTCGACTCCCGCCAGTTCCTCGGCGCGACCATCGACCTCGAGGAGACCTACCAGTGGGGGTGGCAGGAGCTACGTCGGATCCAGGATGAGCAGCGGGCGATCGCCCGGCAGCTGGTCGGCAGCGACAACATCGACGAAGCCAGCGCTGCACTGGACGCCGACCCAGCCCGCCGGATCCACGGAGCCGCCAACTTCCGCGACTGGATGCAGCAGCTGGCCGATCAGGCCGTCAGCGACCTGGCCGGAACCCATTTCGACATGCCGGAGGAGATCCAGCGGATCCAGTGCTGCCTGGCGCCCACCCACGACGGCGTCATCTACTACACCGGGCCGAGTGAGGACTTCTCCCGTCCTGGCCGGATGTGGTGGGCGGTGCCCGACGGGATTGACGACTTCTCCACCTGGAAGGAGGTGACTACCGTCTACCACGAAGGGGTGCCGGGTCACCATCTCCAGATCGCACAGAATGCCTACAACAAGGAACTACTGAACCGCTGGCAGCGGCAGCTGTGCTTCGTCTCCGGCCACGGTGAGGGGTGGGCGTTGTACGCCGAGCGGCTGATGGAGGACCTCGGCTACCTGGCCGACCCAGGCAACAAGATGGGCATGCTCGACGCGCACGCCTTCCGTGCCATCCGGGTGATCATCGACATCGGCATGCACCTGCAACTGCAGATCCCCGCCGACAACCCGTGGAGGTTCCGGCCCGGTGAACGGTGGACGCCCACGGCCGGCTTCGAGTTCCTGACCGCCAACTGCTCCACCGACGAGCCCACGCTCCGGTTCGAGCTCGACCGCTACCTCGGCTGGCCCGGACAGGCGCCCTCGTACAAGGTGGGTGAGCGCATCTGGCTGGAGGCCCGGGACGAGGCACGGGCCCGCAAGGGCGCCGACTTCAACCTGCGCCAGTTCCACGCCGACGCGCTGAACCTGGGAAGTCTGGGGCTGGACCCGCTGCGGCACGCCCTGGCCCGGATCTGAATGCGGGACGAGGTAGCCATGGTGTCACTGCGACTGGTGCTGGCGTCGGCCTCGCCGGCCCGGCTGGCCACGCTACGGCAGGCAGGGCTGGACCCCGAACCGATTGTGTCCGGCGTGGACGAGAGCGTGGTCGAGGCGGACTCGGCCCCGGCCCTTGCCTCACGGCTGGCGCAGCTGAAGGCGGAGGCGGTCGCGGCCCGGATCGTCGCTGGATCCGAGCCTACTGCGGTGATCGGCTGCGACTCGGTGCTGGAGCTGGACGGCGCCGTGTACGGAAAGCCGCCGACGCCCGAGGTCGCCATCGAGCGCTGGCAGCGGATGCGCGGCCGCTCCGGCGTGCTGCATACCGGTCATCACGTGATCGTGCTCGACGCCACCGGGTCGTGGGCCAAGAACGCCGATGCCTCGACCAGAGTGCACTTCGCTGAGCTGTCCGACGCCGAGATCGCGGCGTACGTCGGCACCGGCGAGCCGCTGCAGGTGGCCGGCGGCTTCACCATCGACGGTCTCGGCGGACCGTTCGTGACCGGCATCGAGGGCGACCACCACAACGTGGTGGGGATCAGCCTGCCGCTGCTCCGGCTGATGCTGGCCGACCTCGGTGTGGCCTGGCCGACGCTGTGGGTGCCGTCGCAGGCTTGATCCCGCGCGGCTGGCCGCTGCGCGGGCACCGGGCTCATGCTCAGACCTCCAGGACCGTCAGCGCGATCAGCACACAGTTCAGCGCGACGACGATGCCGACCACCACCCAGGCGCAGGCGATGGTGGCACGAAGGGTCGGCACCAGCCGCATCAGCGAGCGGTCGCGGGCAATCCGGACCAGGGGCACCAGCGCGAACGGGATACCGAACGACAAGATCACCTGCGACAAGATCAACAGCCGGGTGGCGTCGAGGCCCGCGGCCAGCAGAATCAACGCCGGTATGGCGGTCAGCACCCGCCGCCAGAGCAACGGGATTCGTCGGTGCAGCAGCCCCTCCATGATCACGGCGCCCGCGTACCCACCCACCGAGGTTGATGCCAGGCCGGATGCGAGCAGACCGAGCGCGAAGGTGGTCGCGATCACCGGCCCGAGCTGATCGCCAATCGCTGCCTGGGCGGCCTGCAGGCCGTTGACCTCTATCCCAAACAAGGTGCTGGCCGCCAGCAGCAGCATGCCGATGTTCACCGCGCCGGCCACCACCATTGCCAAGGTGACATCGAGCCGGATCGCCCGCAGCGTCGGCCGGGCGCAGGTCGCGTCCGCCTTGCCGTGGCGGTCACGCACCAGAGCCGAGTGCAGGTAGACCGCGTGCGGCATCACTGTGGCGCCCAGCATCCCGACAGCGAGCAGCGCACTGTCCGCGCCGGCCAGCCGGGGCAGCAGTCCGGCGGCCGCCTGCGCCGGGTCAGGTGGGGAGATGACCAGACCGGACAGGAACCCGATCGTGACAATAGCCAGCAGCCCGGTGATGACCCGCTCGAACGAGCGCTGCCCGCGCCGGTCCTGCACCAGCAGCAGACCAGTCGAAACCGCAGCGGTGATCACCGCACCGAGCACCGTCGGCAGCCCGAACAGCAGTTGCAGGGCCACGGCTCCACCGACGATCTCCGCGATGTCGGTGGCCACAGCGACCAGCTCGGCCTGCACCCAGTACGTGAGCCGGACAGACCGCCGAGTCCGGCTGCCCACCAGCGCCGGGAGGGACTCACCGGTCAGCCAGCCCACCTTCGCCGACAGGTACTGGACCAGTCCGGCCATCAAGGTGGCGCCGACCAGCACCCACAACAGCAGGTAGCCGTAGCTGGCGCCGGCCGCGGTGTTGGTCGCGACGTTGCCCGGATCGACATACGCGACTGCGGCGACGAAGGCGGGGCCGAGCAGGCGTGAGCGTTGCACCAACGCTCGGCTCTGCATCAACATCATCGCGTTCCCACTCGCCCCCGGTTAGGTTTCATCGTCGCAGTACGACGGCCGAAAGCCGCCCCGACCCGGTGAAATCGCCGCTCCAGCCGAATCCGGTGAACGTCAGCGCGGCGGAGCCGCGGCCTTCGACCGGTGGCGCATCGCCGGTGATGGTGAACCCGGTCCTCGGCAGAGTCCGGCGCAGGTACGCCGCCACCGCATCCGGTGACGGTGACTCCAGCACGACCGTCACCGATCCAGCCTGGTCCACCTGGGTACTAATCACCGCCGACCGCGGCAGCGAGAACGCCGCCTCGGGGCCGTTGTCGAAGCCGAGTGCCTGCAGCGTGATGCCGTCGTCGGGAACGCGCACCGGCACCGGGCTGGGTGTGGCACTCGCCGGCGGTGAGGCGGTAGGCGTCGTCCCGTCTCCACGCGCGGTCGGCTCGCCCACACCGCAGCCGGCGAACGGCAGCAGTGCCATCAGCAGCGGGCAGACCAGCAGGGCCGCTGCCCACCGGGGTCCAGGTTCGTGCACGGGTCCAACGTAGTTGGGGCGATCGCGGCTCCGGACGCGCCGTCCGGCCGCGAAGATTCGGCCTCAGCCGTCCCGTCCGGCTAATCTCGACCCGATATGTCCCAGCCCACCGAGGTCGTGCTCCGACCCAGCCGACTGCCGGCCGCCGTCCGCGCCATGCGACCGCGCCAGTGGGTGAAGAACGTGCTCGTCCTGGCCGCGCCGCTCGCGGCCGGTCAGCTGCTGAACAGCACGGTGCTGGCCAAGGCGGCGCTGGCGTTCGTCGCCTTCTGCCTGGTCAGTGCCTGCGTCTATCTGATCAACGACGTGCGGGACGTGGAGGAGGACCGGATGCATCCGCGGAAGCGGCTGCGCCCGATCGCCGCCGGCGAGATCAGCTCAGCCGCCGCGCTGGTGCTGGCTGCCGTGACCGGTGCCGCCGGCTTCGCGATCGGCTTTCTCACCTCGGTCAACCTCGGCATCACCCTCGCCGTGTATCTCGTTCTCCAGGTGATCTACTCGGTATTCCTCAAGCACCTCCCGGTGGTCGACCTGGCCATGGTGTCCAGCGGCTTCTTGCTCCGTGCCATCGCCGGTGGTGTGGCCACGGGCATTCCGCTCAGCCAGTGGTTCTTGCTGGTGGCCTCGTTCGGGTCCTTGTTCATGGTGGCCGGCAAGCGCTACTCCGAGCTAAAGGACATCGGGGCCGATGCCGGCACCCGGCGGTCGCTCGGCCGTTACTCGCAGTCCTATCTGCGGTTCGTCTGGATGCTGGCAGCGGCGATGGTGCTGATCTCCTACAGCCTGTGGGCGTTCGAGAACCGAAGCGACCCGGCGCTCGGCATACCGTGGACGGCGCTCTCCATCGCCCCGTTCACCCTGGGCTTGTTGCAGTACGCGCTTGAGGTGGATGCTGGTGCTGCCGGCGAACCGGAGGACGTCGTCTTGCACGACCACGTGTTACAAGCGATTGGAGCTGTCTGGCTCGTGTTGATTTCGATTGCGGTGTTCTGGTGACCGACGACTTCCCGTACCAGGAAACGAAGATCACCCCGTCGATGCCGGAGGCCCAGCCGATGGTGCCGCTGCATGGCTGGGGTCGCGCCTCCTCGACCAGCGCCCACCTGACACAGATCGAGTCGATCTCGGGTGCCGTCTCGGCGCTCCGGTCCGCTGCCCAGTCCGGCCGTGGTGTGGTGCCCCGCGGGTTGGGTCGCAGCTATGGCGATGCTGCACAGAACGCCGGCGGCACCGCGCTGGACCTGACGAAGCTGAACCGGGTGCTCTCGGTCGACGCCGAGAGCGAGCCGCCGACCGTGCAAGTCCAGGCCGGCGTCAGCCTGGACTCGCTGATGCGCACCCTGCTGCCTTTCGGTCTGTGGGTCCCCGTGCTCCCCGGCACCCGTCAGGTCACCGTTGGCGGCGCCATCGCAGCCGACGTACATGGCAAGAACCACCACACCGAAGGCAGTTTCGGTAACCATGTGGCCTCCCTCGACCTGCTGCGTGCCGACGGAGAGATCCAGACCCTGAGACCCGAGGGGGACACGGCGGACCTGTTCTGGGCCACCATCGGTGGCATGGGCCTGACGGGTGTTGTGCTGGGCGCCACCATCGTGCTGCAGCGTACGGAGTCCGCGTACTTCCTGGTCGACACAGAACGCTGCACCGACATCGACGACCTGATGGCCCGGATGAGCGAAGGCGACGACGGGTACACCTACTCGGTGGCCTGGTTCGACGCCGTCAGCCGGGGAAAGCACATGGGCCGGGCGGTGTTGACCCGGGGCAACAAGGCCCGGCTGCAAGATCTGACGCCGAAGCTCCGGCGAGACCCGCTGCAGTTCGTGGCCCCCTCCTTGGGCACCATCCCGGAGATTTTCCCGAACCGGATGGTCAACCGGGCGACGGCCAAGGCCTTCAGCACCGCCTGGTACTACAAGGCCCCGAAATACCGGGTGGGCGAGCTGCAGAACATCACGTCGTTCTTCCACCCGCTGGACATCGTGGCCGAGTGGAACCGGATCTACGGCCCGCACGGGTTCCTGCAGTACCAGTTCGTGGTTCCGTTCAGCGAGGATGAGACGTTCCGGCGCTGTTTCGAGCTGATCGTGAACTCGGGCCATGTCTCCTGCCTGAACGTGTTGAAGCGGTTCGGGCCTGGCAACGCGGCACCGCTGTCCTTCCCGATGCAGGGGTGGACGTTGACGGTGGACCTGCCGATCGAGGAGGGGCTGGACTCGCTCTGCAACACCCTGGACGAGCTGGTGGTGGCCGCCGGCGGTCGGGTCTATCTGGCCAAGGACTCCCGGCTGAGCGCGTCGACCTTCCGGCAGATGTACCCGCGGTTGGACGACTTTCTGGCCGTCCGTCGCAAGGTGGACCCGGACGGGTTGTTCAACTCTGACCTGGCACGTCGCCTCCAGCTGCACTGACCCAACCGATCCGTACCGGGTGCCCGGTCGGCACCAACAAGGAGAACCATGATCGACGCCCTCGGCGCCCCCCAGTCGCTGCTGCTGCTCGGCGGCACCTCTGACATCGCCTTGGCGATCGCTCGGCGGTACGCGGCCGTACGTACCCTGCGGGTGGTGCTGGCGGCACGGCCGACCCCTCGCCGCTCGGCGGCCGCGGCCGAGCTGGCCGAGCTCGGCTGCACCGTGGAAGAGGTCGACCTGGAAGCCCGGGATGCCTTCTCCCGGGAGGCCGCGATCGAGCAGGCCTTCGCCGGCGGCGACATCGACGTGGCGGTGGTGGCGTTCGGGTTGCTCGGCGACGCCGAGCAGGCGTGGACCGATCCGGCGCTGGTCAGCGAGCTCGCCGAGGTCAACTACGTCGCACCGGTGCACCTCGGGGTGCTGCTGTCGAACAAGATGAAGGCCCAGTCCCACGGCCGGATCGTGGCGCTGTCCAGCGTGGCCGGTGAACGGGTCCGCCGCTCCAACTTCGTCTACGGCTCCACCAAGGCCGGGATGGACGCGTTCTATCTGGGCCTCGGTGAGGCGCTGCGTGGAACCGGGGTGCAGGTCCTGGTGGTCCGCCCCGGTTTCGTGAAGTCCAAGATGACCGATGGCCTGCCGGCGGCCCCGCTGGCGGTGACGCCGCAGGAGGTGGCCGAGGCGACGGTGGCCGGCGTCAAGGAGAAGCGGGAGATCATCTGGGTGCCTGCTCCGATGCGCGTGGTGATGTCAGGACTGAGGCACGTGCCCCGCCCGCTGTTCCGCCGGCTGCCGATCTGACCGGCTGCCCTAGGATCGCACCATGGTTCTCGAAGTTGCCCTGATTGACGTAACGGATCCCGATGGGTTCGAGGCCGCCTACCTCGGCGCCCGCGACATTCTGGCGAGCACCGAGGGCTGCCAGTCGGTACGGATGACCCGCGGCATCGAGTCGCCGAATCGGTTCGTGCTGCTGGTCGAATGGGAGTCGGTGGAAGCCCACGAGGCCAACTTCCGTCAGACCGAGCGCTTCACGGCCTGGCGGGCGGCCATCGGCCCGTTCTTCGCCGGCCCGCCGCGGGTGGAGCACTTCACCGACGTCAGCTGAGCCCAGACCGGCTCTTCCGGTCATTCTGACTGCCGCTCAGACTCCCCCACCGCTCAGACCGGCGGCACTCCGTGGCGCCGGGTGCTGAAGTGGCGGTCCTTCGTGGCCGCGGCCGCGAACCGGGCCACCAGCTCACTGCGGACCTGCGCCGGCTCGACGATGCCGTCGATGACGAGCTCGCTGGCCAGCCGCAGGATGTCGATGTCCAGCTCGTAGGCGGTGCGGAGCCGGCGGACGTACGCGTCCCGTTCGGCGTCGTCCTCGATGGCTGCGATCTTGTTGGCGTAAACGGCGTTGACCGCCGCCTCAGGTCCCATCACAGCGATCCTCGCGGTCGGCAGCGCCAGGCAGGCGTCCGGCCCGAAACCGGGACCGGCCATCGCGTACAGACCCGCGCCGTAGGCCTTGCGGACGATCAGCGACACGGTGGGGACGGTGGCCTCGGCGACCGCTGTGATCATCTTCGCACCGTGCCGGATGATCCCGTGCCGCTCCACTTCGCTGCCGATCATGAAACCCGGTACGTCGGCGAGATACAACAGAGGCAGGTTGAAGGCGTCACAGAGCCAGATGAAGCGCGCCGCCTTGTCCGCCGAGTCGACGAACAGCACCCCACCCTTGACCGCTGGCTGGTTCGCCACAACGCCGATCGGCTGCCCTTCCAGTAGCGCGAAGCCGGTGACCAGCTCGGCGGCGAACAGCTCCTTGAGCTCAAGGAAGGAGTCGGCGTCGACGATGGCGTCGATCACCGTACGGATGTCGTAGCCCACCGACTCGGCCGCTGGGACAAGATCATCAGTGAAGTCTCTGACCGGCGGCACCGGGTCGTACGTCGGCGGCGCCGAACGCCAGTTCCCCGGGAGATAAGAGAAGTACTGTCTGGCCTGCTCGATTGCGTCAGCGTCGTCGCTGGCCAGCTGATCACCGGAGCCGGAGGTGGTGACGTGCATCCTGGCGCCACCCATCTCTTCCAGGGTGACCCGCTCCCCGACCACCATCTCGGCCATCCGCGGCGAGCCGAGGTACATCGACGCGTTGGCCTCCACCATGATCACCACATCGCAGAAGGCCGGGATGTACGCCCCGCCGGCCGCACTGGGTCCAAAGAGGCAGCAGATCTGCGGCACCTTGCCGGACAACGCGACCTGGTTGCGGAAGATCCGGCCCGCACCACGACGGCCCGGGAACAGGTCGACCTGGTCGGTGATCCGGGCCCCCGCGGAGTCGATGAACCAGAAGATCGGCAGCTCGTCGCGGAGGGCGACCTCCGTCATCCGGATGATCTTCTCCACCGTACGGGCGCCCCACGACCCGGCCTTGACGCTCGGGTCGTTGGCCACCACCAGCGCCGGTCGCCCCTCGACCAGCCCGCGACCGGTGACCACGCCGTCCGCCGGCAGGCCGCTCGCTTGCGCATTCGCCAGCTGTCCGTCCTCAACGAAGGTGCCGAGGTCGAACAGCAGGCCGATCCGGTCGCGGACGAACAGCTTGTGCTGGCCCCGCAGCTTGGCCGCACCGCGCTCGTCGGGCGCCAGCGTACGGTTACGGGCGGCCCGGATGGCCGCCGCTGTGTCCCCGGGGTCGGGGGCGGTGGCGTCGGTCATGGACTCATCCTGCCCTGTCGCTGGCTGGCCGTCGTCTCTCACTCCACCGCCAGCCCCAGCCCGCGGGCGATCAACAACCGCTGCACCTCAGAGGTGCCCTCGCCGATCTCGAGCACCTTGGCGTCGCGGTAGAAACGCGCCACCGGGTACTCCTCCATGAAGCCGTAGCCGCCGAACACCTGGGTGGCGATCCGGGTGGCGGTGACGGCTGACTCGGTGGCGTACAGCTTGGCGATCGCCGCGGCTCGGCTGAGGGCGCTAGGGGCGGCACCGCGGTCCTTCATCGCGGCGGCCGAGTAGACCAGCAGGTGCGCGGTGCGCGCCATCACGTCGAGGTCGGCGATCTTGAAAGCCACGCCCTGCTTGCGGCCGATCGGCACCCCGAAGGTGGTCCGTTCCTGGGCGTACTGCACCGACAGGTCCCGGCAGGCCCGGATGCAGCCCAGCGCCAGGGCCGCGATGGCGATCCGCCCGTCGTCCAGGATGGCGAGGAACTGGGCCAACCCCCTGCCGCGTTCGCCGAGCAGATGGTCTCCTGCGACCCGCGCATCGTCGAAGGTAAGCGGATGGGTATCGGACGCGTGCCAGCCGAGCTTCTCGTACGGAGGCCCGACAGTGAACCCCGGCGTGCCGGCGGGCACCATGATCGCGGAGATCTCGGCCCTGCCGTCGGCCCGGGTGCCGGTCCGGGCGGTGACCGTGACCACCGAGGTGATCGGGGTGCCGGAGTTGGTGATGAACTGCTTCGAACCGTTGATGACCCAGCAGCCGTCCTGCTGCGCGGCCGTCGTGCGCGTCGCGCCGGCATCCGACCCGGCTTCGGACTCCGTCAGGCCGAAACTGGCCAGCGCCGCCCCCGCGATCAGGTCGGGCAGGAATCGCTCCTTCTGCTCGGCAGTGCCGAAGCAGGCGATCGGGTTGATCCCCAGGCCGACGGCCGCTTCCAGGGTGATGCCGAGCGACTGGTCGACTCTTCCGATCTCCTCGATGGCTACGCAGAGGCTGGTGAAGTCGCCGGCGCCGCCGTACTCCGGCGGAGTGTTCAGCCCGAGCAGGCCCAGTTCGCCCATCTGCCGCACCGCATCGAGCGGCAACCGATGTTCGGCGTTCCAGCGGGCGACGTGCGGGGCGAGCCGCTCGGCCGCAAAGTCAGCAACGGCCGCGCGGAAGTCGTTGTGTTCCTGGTCAAGCTCGAAGGCCCCGGTCATCCCCGTACTCCCGTCATCATCGACCTCACCACCGTACCTTACGTTGACGTAAAGGTAAGATGATCTATGACAGTGCTTCCGCCCCCCGGAGAGAGCGCATGAGACCACCCACCTGGACCATCGGCGAGCTCGCCTCGGACTTCGACACGACCCTGCGGACGATCCGGTTCTACGAGGACAAAGGCCTGCTCACGCCGGAGCGCCAGGGCACGACGCGGATCTTCCATGCCCGAGACCGGGTGCGGTTGCAGCTGATCCTCCGCGGCAAACGGCTCGGGTTTGCACTCGACGAGATCGCCCATGTGATCAATATGTACGACAACCCACCCGGCGAGGCTGGCCAGCTGGAGTTCCTGATCGCCGACATCCAGACCCGGCGCGACCACCTGCTGGAGAAACGCCGTGACCTGGACGAGGCGTTAGCCGAGCTGGATGAACTGGAGCGGCGCTGCCGCGACGATCTGGCCGGCCTCGGTCTCTGACCGATCCGGCAGACCCTAGCTCAGATCTCCTGCTGGCCGGTGACGTCCCAGAGGTGGTGCACGACGTCGTGCAGGAAGTACTGCGCGAAGGTGGTTACCGTGAACTCGGCGCCGTCGGACCGGCGTCCGCGGCGCTCCAGCTGGGCCGGGCTGAGCGAACGCAGCCGGGTCACGAACGACTCTGCCGCCGCCGCCAGCTCCGCTGCGACCTGGTCCGGGTCGGACTCGATGTACTGCTCGCTGATCGCCGTCTCGTCCTGGTCCCAGTTCTCGAACGTCGGATAGTCCTCGACCAGCATCAAGGCGAGCCGGGCATCGAACAGCCGGTAGACGTCGCGTACGTGGGCGCCGTACTCCAGTGGCGACCAGACGTCGGGGTACGGGCGAGCCGCAACCGCGGGGCTAGACGTGAGGATCTGCACCCACTCCGCCGCAGCGGCCTCCGCCTTGTCGGGGATCTCGGCGATATCGACCTGGCCGGCAGTAAGTCCGCACTCCTCACAGCGCTGGGTCAGCGTCCAGGTCCAGTCCTTGGTGTCAGGAGTCGGTTGCACCCGCCCAGCCTAGTGCGCCGAGCCTTCGCCAGGCATCCTCCGGGGGTCCAGAAATGTGACAGTCGTCGACGTGTCGGCCCGGCAGCTACGCCTGGCTGTTCCAGCCGCCCGCCGATGAGTGGCACATTTCTGGACGGTCGCCAGGGTCGCCTGACCAGAGTCCACGGCATACGGGAAAATCAAGACATGTCCATCGACCTCAACGCCGATCTGGGCGAGTCGTTCGGTCGCTGGACCCTCGGCGACGACCTCGCCATGGTCGAGCTGATCACCAGCGCCAATGTCGCCTGCGGGTTCCACGCCGGCGACCCAACGGCGATCCGAGCCACCTGCCGGGCCGCTATCGACGCCGGTGTCCGGATCGGCGCCCAGGTGGGCTACCGGGACCTCGCCGGCTTCGGGCGACGCTTCATCGACATCTCCGCTGCGGACCTGGCGGCCGACGTGATCTACCAGATCGGTGCGCTGGCCGGTCTGGCGCGGGCGGAGCACGGCCGGGTCAGCTACCTCAAGCCACACGGCGCGCTCTACAACACCGTCGTGGACCACGAGGGCCAGGCCCACGCGCTGGTGGACGCCGTGCTTGCGTACGACCCCGACCTGCCGGTCCTCGGACTTCCCGGCTCCGCCTTCCTCTCCATCGCGGCGGAGCGCGGCCTCAGGACCGTCACCGAGTACTTCATCGACCGTAACTACACCGCCGATGGGAGGCTCGTCGACAGACGCCAGCCCGACGCCTTGATCCACGACCCGCAGGTGGCCGCGCAGCGCGCGGTCGAGGCAGCCCGGAGCCACCGCGCAGACTCCTTCTGCACTCACGGAGACTCCCCCGGCGCGGTCCAGATGGCCACCGTGGTCCGCGCGGCCCTGACCAACGCCGATGTCACCATCGCACCGTTCACCAGCGAGTAGCGCCATGTCGAACAACGAGGTGTTGAACAGCGAGATGGCAGGGACGGGCGGAGGAACGGGCCGACGGCTGCTGCCCTACGGCGACCAAGGGGTGCTGGTCGAATGCGCCGACCTGCAGGACACCCAGCGCCTGCTGGCCGCGCTCACTCACTCAGTTCCCCCGGAGGTGAGCGAACTGGTCCCGGGAGCCCGGACGGTCCTGCTGATCCTGGATCGGCCGCTGGGGCCGGCGAGCGCCAAGACTGTGCTGACCGCGTCCGCCGACCCAGAGCGCCGGACCGACCACGCCTCGGTCACCATCCCCGTGCACTACGACGGGGACGACCTGGACGATGCGGCCGGAATCCTCGGCCTCAGCCCGGACCAGCTGGTCGCCGCCCACATCGGTCAGCTCTGGACCGTTGCGTTCTGCGGCTTCGCGCCCGGCTTCGGGTACCTGTTGGGCGACGGCGCGCTTCCCGAGGTGCCGCGACGCTCGTCGCCGCGGACCCGGGTCCCGGCCGGCACTGTCGGGCTGGCCGGGCCGTTCTCCGGTGTCTATCCCCGGGAGGGCCCGGGCGGCTGGCAGCTGATCGGACGTACGGACCTGGTCCTGTGGGACACCGATCGGGAACCTCCGGCGCTGCTTTCCCCCGGCACCCGGGTCCAGTTCGTCGACGCTGAGAAGGGTCCATCGGACGCTGGCGAGGCCGCTGCCGAGCCCCGACCGGGACCACGATGATCACCGTCGTCAACCCCGGGCCCTTGTCGCTGATCCAGGACCTGGGTCGGCCGCACCAGTCGCACCTGGGGGTGCCTCGATCCGGCGCCGCCGACCGGTACGCCCTGACCCTGGCGAACCGGCTGGTCGGCAACCGTGAGGACGCGGCCGGGATCGAGACGGTCCTCGGCGGTCTTCAGGTCAGCACCGACACCGCGACCTGGGTTGCCGTCACCGGCGCTCCGACCGAGATCTGGGTGAATGACATCCCCACCGCCTCCCACACCGTGATCCATCTCGCCGCCGCCGACCGGCTGACCGTACGCACTCCGCCTGCCGGGCTGCGGACGTATCTGGTCGTGCGCGGCGGGCTGGACGTGGAACCGGTGCTGGGCAGCCGATCGACCGACACGCTGTCCAGGATCGGCCCGCCCGCACTGGTGAAAGGACAGCGGATCGGCGTCAAAGAGTCGGACAGACCGGTTTCCGGGGTGGAGTTCGCACCGTCGCTGCCGCCCCGTACCCGGCTCCAGGTCAGTCCGGGCCCGCGTCGGGACTGGTTCACCGACTCGGCCTGGCAGGCGCTGCTGGCGAGCACCTGGACCGTCACCAGCGACTCCGACCGGGTCGCGCTGCGGCTCAACGGACCTTCCCTGGAACGCAGGATCACCGACGAGCTTCCCTCGGAGGGGCTGCTGCGCGGAGCGATCCAGGTTCCGGCATCGGGCCAGCCGATTGTCTTCGGCCCCGACCATCCGGTCACCGGCGGCTACCCGGTGATCGCGGTGCTGACCGAACGCGCCTGCGACCACGCCGCCCAGGCCCGCCCGGGTGACCGGCTCACCTTCACCACGTCGCCCCAGCTGCACCACCGCGGGCACTGAGTGACCCTTCACCCTGGGCGACTTGGCAGGAACCACGGGCCCCGCCGAGCCTGCAGGACGCCCGACCGCCGCAACCTCTAGACTCCGGACGTGGTGCACTTCAGCGCCGAAGGTCTACCGCGCAGGGCTTGGGAGGAACAGTGGGAATCAGCAAGGTGCTGGTCGCGAATCGTGGCGAGATCGCAGTCCGGGTGATCCGGGCGGCCGCCGACGCCGGACTGGTCAGCGTGGCCGTCTACGCCGATCCTGACGCCGACGGTCTGTTCGTCCAGCTCGCGGATGAGGCGTACGCCCTGGGCGGCGCGACCCCGGCTGAGACCTACCTCGATATTGCCAAGATCCTCGACGTCGCCGCCAGGAGTGGTGCCGACGCGGTGCACCCCGGCTACGGCTTCCTGGCCGAGAACGCCTCGTTCGCGCAGGCGGTCCTGGACGCCGGGCTGGTTTGGATCGGCCCCCCGCCCGCGGCCATCGTCAGCCTCGGGGACAAGGTGCAGGCCCGCCACATCGCTCAGAAGGTGGGGGCGCCGCTGGTGCCCGGTACGGCCGACCCGGTCGCTGATGCGGCCGAGGTAGTGGCCTTTGCTGAGCAGCACGGGCTGCCGATCGCCATCAAAGCCGCATTCGGAGGCGGCGGCCGCGGCCTCAAGGTGGCCCGCGAGCTGAGCGAGATCCCGCACCTGTTCGACTCCGCGACCCGCGAGGCGGTCACCGCGTTCGGCCGCGGCGAGTGCTTCGTCGAGCGCTACCTCGACAGGCCGCGGCACGTCGAGACCCAGTGCCTGGCCGACAGCCACGGCAACGTCGTGGTCGTCTCCACCCGCGACTGCTCGCTGCAGCGCAGACACCAGAAGCTGGTCGAGGAGGCGCCGGCGCCGGACCTGACGCCCGACCAGATCGACCGCCTCTACAGCTCCTCCAAGGCGATCCTGAAAGAGGCCGGCTACGTCGGCGCCGGTACCTGCGAGTTCCTGGTCGGCCAGGACGGCACCATCTCCTTCCTCGAGGTGAACACGCGGCTTCAGGTGGAGCACCCGGTCTCTGAAGAGGTGACCCGGCTAGACCTGGTTCGGGAGATGTTCCGGATCGCCGACGGCGAGGCACTGGGGTACGACGATCCGGTAGTCACGGGCCACTCGATCGAGTTCCGGATCAACGCCGAGGACGCGGGCCGCAACTTCATGCCAGCCCCCGGCACTCTGACCGCGTGGCGGCCGCCAGCCGGCCCCGGCGTCCGGGTCGACGAGGGCTACCTCGCCGGGATGACAGTTCCCGGCAGCTTCGACTCGCTGGTCGCGAAGATCATCGTGACCGGGGCCGACCGCGAGCAGGCCCTGGCCCGGTCCCGGCGGGCGCTGGCCGAGTTCGTCATCGAGGGGATGCCGACTGTGGTGCCGTTCCACCGGGCCGTGCTGGACGATCCAGCGTTCACGTCGCCGGACGGCCACTTCGGCGTCCACACCCGCTGGATCGAAACCGAGTTCACCGGCACGATCCCCCCGTACGACGGTCCGGTCGGCGCAGCGCCCGAGCCGGTGGAGAAGTCGAAGGTCGTCGTCGAGGTCAACGGCAAGCGGATCGAGGTCGTCGTCCCGGCCGGCCTGGGGGCGATGAACGGCGCCGGCCCCGCCGCCAAGGCGAAGAAGCCGGCCCGACGCGGCGGCAGCGGCAGCAACGCAAAGGCCCCATCGGGCAATGCGCTCACCTCGCCGATGCAGGGAACCATCGTCAAGGTGGCGGTGGCCGACGGTGATGTGGTGGCTGCGGGCGACCTGATCGTGGTGCTGGAAGCCATGAAGATGGAACAGCCGCTGACCGCCCACCGGGGCGGTACGGTGACCGGGCTGACCGCCGAGGTGGGTGCCACGGTGACCAGCGGCTCCACCCTGTGCGAGATCCTCGATGCCTGAGACCCAGCCGGCAGAGCCAAAAAAGGTCTAAGAACTGCACCGCGACCACCCGGTCGTTTCGAGGGCGAGGCACACTGGGCGATATGGATGGTGTGTTCGTTCTCATATTTCTCTTCGCCCTCGGGGGCGGCGCGCTGCTGTACGCGCGGCACAGCTCCCGCCAGCGTGCTCAGGCGGAACAGCTGGAGCTGGAGAACCAGCTCTCGGTATCGAAGCGGGCCGCCGACGAAGACGTGACGAAGTTCGGGGAAGAACTGCAGCGGCTGGACTCCGATGTGGCCGGTCATGCTTTGGACGAGGCCATGCAGCAGGACTACCAGCGAGCCCTCGACGCCTACGAAGATTCGAAGACGTCCCTGGATGCGGTCAAGAAGCCGGACGAAATCAAGCACGTCACCGAGATCTTGGAGGACGGCCGGTACGCCGTGGCCTGCGTCAAGTCCCGCATCGCCGGCGCCCCGCTCCCGGCCAAGCGGCCGCCGTGCTTCTTCAACCCCGCTCACGGACCCTCCACCCAGAACGTGGACTGGGCACCGGCCGGCGGCGCGGCCCGGTCCATCCCGGCCTGTGCCGCGGACGCGGAGCGGGTGCTGGCAGGTGCGGACCCCTACATCCGCACCGTTCAGGTGGGCGCTCAGCGGGTTCCCTACTGGGAGGGCGGCCAAGCCTACGCACCGTGGGCCCAGGGCTACTACAGCCGCTGGAGCGGTAGCGACATGCTTTCCGGTGTGCTCATCGGTAGCTTCCTCTTCGGTGGCATGGGGAACGTCTTCGGCGGCATCGGCGAGGGCATCGGCGGCCTCGGCGAGGGGATGGGCGACATGCTCGGCGGAATAGGCGAGGGCATCGGCGATATCGGCGGCGGCATCGGCGACATGTTCGGCGATCTCTTCGACTGATCAGCCGGTACGGATCTCCTCCAGCGCACCACCCTCAGGGCTGGCAGCGCTGGAGGATGCTCGTCAGTGTCTCGGAGCAGCCACCGTCGATCTTGATAGTGGCGAAGTCGTCGCCGCGGGTCTGACCGCGGTTGATGATGACCACCGGCCGCTGCTGTTTCCACTGGTACCGGACGAACCTCAGCCCGGACATCACCGTCAACGACGAACCAACCACCAGCAGTATCTCGGCCTCGTCCACCAGCGAGTAGCACCGCTGTACCCGTGGCTTGGGCACGGACTCACCGAAGAACACCACGTCCGGCTTGAGCCGGCCGCCGCACAGCCGGCAGTCCGCCAGCACGAAGTCGTCCCAGCGCTCCACCATCGCATCGCCGTCGGGCCTGAGTTCGGCATGTTCAAGCTGCGGCGCCTCGCTCAGGTGCGGGTTCAGCAGCGCCAACCGATGCTGGACCTCCGCCCGGTCGGACCGGTCACCGCAGTCCAGACAGATCACCGCGGCGATCTCACCGTGCAGGTTGATCACCCGGGCGCTGCCCGCCGCGGCATGGAGACCATCCACGTTCTGGGTGATCACCCCGAGCAGACCGTGCCGCTCCAGCTTGACCAGGGCCTGGTGGCCGGCGTTCGGGGCTGCGGTTCCGATCCTGCGCCAGCCGAGATAAGAACGGGCCCAGTACCGCTGCTGGGCTGCCCGTGACCCCACGAACTCGCTGAACAGCATGGGGGTTGCTCGGACCGACGTAGGTCCGCGGTAGTCAGGAATGCCTGAGTCGGTTGAGGCCCCGGCTCCGCTCAGCGCCACCCATCGGCGGCCACGCAGCAGGTCGGTGGCAGCTGAGATCAAGTCAGTCGGCGGCATCGAGCCGGTCAGCGGGGAGGCCTGCACAGGTCAGACCGTACTCCGCCGATCCAGCCCGAGGGCGACGTCAGCCGAGCCGACCGGGTTAAGGGGGTGAGAGCTGGTCAACGTTATGACCGTGCAGCCGGCGGGCCGCCTCGGCCACCGACCCGGACAGCGACGGGTAGACGGTGAACGCACCGGCGAGCTGGTCGACCGTGATCTGCTCGGCCACTGCGATCGAGAGCGGGTGGATCAGCTCGCTGGCGCGCGGCGAGACCACAACACCACCGACGACGATGCCCGTCGCGGGCAGGCAGAACAGCTTGACGAAACCGTCGCGGATGCCCTGCATCTTGGCCCGCGGGTTGCCTTTCAGCGGCAGCGAGACGCTGATGGCGCGTACCTCACCGGCGTCGACCTGAGCCTGCGTGGCGCCGACGGTGGCAATCTCGGGAGAGGTGAAAACGTTCGAGGACACCTTGCGCAGGTTGAGCGGCGTCACCGCGTCGCCGAGGGAGTGCCACATGGCGATCCGGCCCTGCATCGCGGCAACGGAGGCCAGCATCAGCACCCCGGTGCAGTCCCCGGCAGCGTAGACGCCGCGCGCCGACGTCCGCGAGACCCGGTCAACCTGGACGAAACCGCCCCTGTCGGTGGAGACTCCAGCCTGGGCCAGGCCCAGGTCGGCGGTGTTCGGGATGGACCCGACCGCCAGCAGGCAGTGGGATCCGGTGACAGTACGACCGTCGGTCAGCGTGACAGTCACCCGGTCGCCGTCCCGACTCACCGACTGCGCCCGGGACCGCGACATCACGGTCATCCCGCGTCGGGTGAAGACGTCCTCCAGCACCTGGGCCGCGTCGGCGTCCTCCCCGGGGAGCACCCGGTCGCGGGAGGACACCAGCACCACGTCGGCGCCCAACGCGTCGTAGGCGCTGGCGAACTCGGCGCCGGTGACTCCGGAGCCGACCACGATCAGCCGCTCGGGGAGCTGGTTCAGCCCGTAGACCTGAGTCCAGGTAAGGATGCGTTCACCATCGGGCACCGCCTCGGGCAGGATCCGGGCGTGAGCACCGGTGGAGATCAGCACCACGTCCGCGTCCAGGGTCTCCTCACTGTCGTCGGTGGTGGCGACCACCCGCTCAGGGCCATCCAGCCTGCCGCGACCGTGGATCACCCGGACGCCCACGTTGGCCAGCTGGGCGCCGATGTCCTGCGACTGAGCGCGAGCCAGCTCGAGCACCCGGCGGTTGACGGCCGCGAGGTCGACCTGGACATTGGACTGGACCGATCCTTCGCCGGAGGGGCCGAAGCGCAGGCCCAGCTCGGCGGACCCCTTGACCTCGCTCATCACGTCTGCAGTGGCAATCAGCGTCTTCGACGGGACACAGTCGGTCAGCACCGCCGACCCGCCCAGGCCATCACTGTCGACCAGGGTGACGTCACCACCAAGCTGGCTACCGACCAGCGCTGCCTCATAGCCTCCGGGGCCACCACCGACAATCACTACACGGGTCACGTGCCGCATTCTTCCACGTACCAGCCGGTAGCCTCCTTGTGTGCTGTATGCCGCTTACGGAAGCAACCTGGACCCACAACAGATGATCCGGCGTTGCCCGCACTCACCACTACGCGACACTGGCTGGCTGATCGGTTGGCGCATCACCTTCGGCGGAGAGGGCTGGGACGGCGCGCTGCCAACACTGGTGGAGGACGCCGACTCGCAGGTCTTCGTGGCCCTGTACGACGTCACCGACGGCGACGAGCAGTCGCTGGACCAGTGGGAGAGCGCCGGCTCCGGCCTGTACCAGAAGATCCGGCTGCGGGTCGCCACCCTGGAGGGGCAGCCGTCCGCCTGGGTCTACGTGCTGAACGACTTCGAGGGCGGCCGGCCCAGCGCCCGCACTCTGGGGCTGCTCGCGGACGCGGCCGAGGCAGCGGGCGCGCCGGATGACTATGTCAAGGAGCTGCGTTCCCGGGACTGCGCCAGCGGCTGGTAGCCGGCCGGCCGGTTGTTCCGAGGCGTCAGGTCCGCGCCGCCACGCCGCAGGAACCGCGGAGGAGCTGACGTGTCGGCGGAAAGGGCGGGTGAGGAGAAGCCGAGCCCTATAGTGCCGATTGTGCTTTCGCTTCCCACGTCTGACGCGTTGACCTTGGCGGCCGAGGCCGGCGCTGCCCTGAAGAGCCGGTTCGAGATAGACCAGATTGATGTCGCCTTCGTGCTCGGCTCGGGTTGGTCGGCGGCTGCCGAGGACCTCGGCGAGCCGATCGGGCAGTGCCTGCTCAGCGAGCTCCCCGGCTTCTCCCAGCCGGTGGTGGCTGGTCATGGAGGAGCTCTGCGGGTGGTCCGGACCCCGGCCGGCAAGACAGCGGCCGTGTTCACCGGTCGGACGCACTACTACGAGGAGCGCGGAGTCGACGCGGTTGTCCACGGCGTCCGTACCGCTGCCGCGGCGGGTGCGTCGGTCCTGGTGCTGACCAACGGTTGCGGCGGCCTGCAGCTGAACTGGCGGCCCGGCACTCCGGTGCTGATCAGCGACCACATCAACCTGACCGGGGCCAGTCCGCTGCACGGCCCCACCTTCATCGACCTGACCGACCTCTACTCCTCCCGGCTTCGGGCATTGGCCCACACCGTCGACCCGACGCTGCCGGAGGGGGTCTATGTCCAGTTCCGCGGGCCGCAGTACGAGACACCGGCCGAGGTACGGATGGCCGGCATCCTCGGCGGTGACCTGGTCGGGATGTCCACCGCATTGGAGGCGATCGCCGCGCGCGAGGCCGGCTTGGAGGTGCTCGGCATCTCGCTGGTCACCAACCTCGCCGCCGGCATCTCGCCGACGCCGCTGCACCACAGCGAGGTGATCGAGGCGGGCCAGCAGGCCGCGCCCACCCTGCGCGCGCTGCTGACCGGACTGGCCGGCGTCTTGTGAGCGGACTGACCGAGCCCGGGCTCGCGGCCGCGCTGCAGCAGCAGATCGCGGCCTGGCGCGCCCAGGACCCGGACCCGGACACCGTGGCGGAGCTGGACGGCCTGACGGCCGCGGCTGCCGGCGGTGACGCCGCTGCGATGGCCGAGCTGCAGGACGCCTTCACCGGTCGGCTCGCCTTCGGCACCGCGGGCCTGCGCGGCCCGCTGGGGCCGGGACCGAACCGGATGAACCGGGTGCTGGTGGGCCAGGCGGCGGCCGGGCTGGCGGCGTACCTGCGGGACCAGGGACTGGAAGGCGGCACCGTGCTGGTCGGCTACGACGCCCGGCACAAGTCGGACGTCTTCGCCGCCGACACGGCCGAGATCCTGGCTGCAGCGGGCTTCCGGGCACTGCGGACCGCTGGGCCGACCCCGACTCCGGTGGTCGCCTTCGGAATCCGCCACTTCGGCTGTGTGGCGGGAGTCGTGGTCACCGCATCGCACAACCCGCCGCGGGACAACGGATACAAGGTCTATCTCGGCGACGGTTCCCAGATCGTGCCGCCGGCCGACGCCGAGATCGCCGCCAGGATCGACGCGGTGGCCCGGAAGCCACTGACGGAGGTGCCCCGCTCCGATTCGTACAAGGTGCTCGGCGAGGAGCTGGTGCAGGCTTACCTGGACCGGATCGCGACTCTGGTCCCGGCCGACGCTCCACGCGACCTCTCCTGGGTCTACACCCCGATGCACGGAGTGGGTGCCGATGTGGTCGCCGACGCAGTGGCCCGGACCGGGTTCGAGCAGCCGAGCGTCGTGGCCGAGCAGGCCCGACCGGATCCGGACTTTCCGACGGTGGCCTTCCCCAACCCCGAAGAGCCGGGGGCAGTCGACCTGGCGGTGACCAAGGCCAGGGCCTTGGGCGCCGACCTGGTGCTGGCCAACGATCCGGACGCGGACCGGTGTGCAGCCGCGGTACCGATCGCCGGGAAATGGCGGATGCTCAGCGGCGACGAGCTCGGCGTGCTGCTGGGCGACGACGCGCTGCGCCGCGGCGTTTGCGGCACCTACGCCTGCTCGATCGTCTCCAGCTCGTTGCTGGAGACCGTGGCGGCGGCGTACGGGCAGCCGTTTCGCTACACCCTGACCGGTTTCAAGTGGATCGGTCGGGTACCCGGACTGGCGTACGGCTACGAGGAGGCCATCGGGTTCTGCGTCGACCCAGCGGCGGTTCCGGACAAGGATGGGATCTCCGCCCTGATCCGGGTGCTGGCGCTGGCCGCAGAGCTGAAGGCCCGCGGGCTGACCCTGGCCGACAGGCTCGACGAGATCGCCCGCAGCTACGGCGTCTACCAGACCGACCAGCTCTCGTTCCGGGTCGAGGACCTGAGCATTATCGGTGCGGCGATGGCGCGGCTGAGAGCCCGGCCACCCGGCGAGCTGGCGGGTGAACCGGTCGAGGTGTTCGACCTCGCGGCAGGCTCGGAGACGCTGCCTCCCACTGACGCCGTCCGGCTGGTCGGCCAGACCGTCTCGGTCGTGGTCCGGCCGTCCGGCACCGAGCCGAAGCTCAAGTGCTACCTGGAGGCTCGCGTGCCTCCCGAGCCGGCCGTGGACCTGGCGGCGGCACGGGGCCGGGCCCGGGCGACGCTCGGCCAGGTCCGAGCCGAGATGGCGGCGACTCTGGCCCTCGGCTGAAGATGTGATGGCATTGAGCCTGGTTGACATGGGTTCTTATCGCATCGTCGCAATGCTGCGCTAATATCTTCGGCAGACGAGCGGATCGGTCTGCAGCGAGGACACTGCCGCTCCTGACTTGAGGAGCTAGTTGTGGCCGAGCACGCGCATGTCGATCCGTCCGAGGTCCATGCGGTGCTGGCGCGGCATCTGTTGACCGACGGCTATGCCCTGGTCCTTGATTTGAAACGGAGCCGGGGCAGCCGGATTGTCGATGCCCGGACCGGACACCGGTACCTGGACATGTACACCTTCTTCGCGTCCGCTCCGCTGGGCCTGAACCCTGCCGGCATCGTCGACGACCCCACCTTCATGTCCGAGCTGGCGGAAGCCGCGGTGAACAAGCCGGCCAACCCGGACATGTACAGCACCGCCTACGCCGAGTTCGTCGAGACCTTTGTCCGGGTGCTGGGAGACCCTGCGCTGCCGCACCTGTTCTTCGTCGAGGGCGGCGCCCTGGCGGTCGAGAACGCGCTCAAGATCGCGTTCGACTGGAAGAGCCGGCACAACGAGCGGCACGGCCGGGACCGGTCGCTCGGGACCAAGGTCATGCACCTCACCCACGCCTTCCACGGCCGGAGCGGCTACACCCTGTCGCTGACCAACACCGAGCCCAACAAGACCGACCGGTTCCCGAAGTTCGACTGGCCACGCATTGACACACCGGTGATCACGTTCCCCATCGGTGATCATCTGGACGCCCTGCTGGCAGCCGAGGAACAGGCACTTTCTCAAGCAGCAAAGGCCTTCGCCGACTATCCCGACGACATTGCCGCCTTCATCGCCGAACCGATCCAGGGCGAAGGTGGCGACAACCATCTGCGGGCGGAGTTCTTCCAGCGGATGATCGCGCTGGTTCATGATCATGACGCTCTGTTCATCTTCGACGAGGTACAGACCGGTGCCGGCACCACCGGATCGCCGTGGGCCTACCAGCAGCTCGGAGTCACCCCGGACCTGGTCGCCTTCGCCAAGAAGGTCCAACTCGGCGGTGTGATGGCCGGCGGGCGGGTCGACGAGGTCACCGACAACGTGTTCGCGGTGTCCGGCCGGATCAACTCCACCTGGGGTGGCGGGCTGGTGGACATGGTCCGGTCCCGGCGCATCCTGGAGATCATCGAAGCCGAAGGGCTGATCGAGGCCGCGGGCACGAAGGGGGCGTACTTTGTGGCAGGCCTGGAGTCGGTGGCCGCCGGCTCCCACGGCTGGCTGAGCAACGTACGCGGCCGGGGCCTGATGGTGGCGGTCGATCTGCCGTCCGGCACTTTGCGCGACGCGGCGTTGGCAGACCTGCGGGACGTCGAGAGCGTGCTCGCACTGCCCTGCGGGGAACGCTCCTTACGCTTCCGTCCGGCTCTGTCGGTGAGCCAGGATGAGATCGACGAGGCTGTGTCCGCGCTCGGCCGCAGCGTTGCCCGTATCGTCCTCGGCAAGGAGCCTGTCCAGTGAGCTCGACCCTTATCACCTCCATCATCAGTGGCGCCTCGGTTCCGGGCGTCCGTACCGTCGCCAGCACCAACCCGGCCCGGCTCAGTGAGACTGTCGGCGAGGTGTCGTTCGGCGACGCGACGACTTTCGTCCACGGCGCGGAGTCCGCGTCGAAGGCCCAAGCGGCCTGGGCGGCGGTACCGGCGCCGGTGCGCGGCCGTGCCATCGCCCACATCGGCCGGCTGATTGAGGACAACGCCGAGGCTTTGGCCAGGCTGGTGACGGCCGAGATCGGCAAGCCGTACGCGGAGGCGCTCGGCGAGGTCCGCGAGATCGTCGACACCTGCGACTTCTTCCTCGGCGAGGGCCGCCGGCTGTACGGGCAGACCGTGCCGAGCGAGATGGTGGACAAGCAGCTCTTCACCTTCCGCAAGCCGGTCGGCACGGTGGCGGTGATCACCGCCGGCAACTTCCCGGTCGCCGTCCCTTCCTGGTACATCGTGCCGGCGCTGCTGGCCGGCAACACCGTCGTCTGGAAGCCGGCCGAGTACTCCGCAGTCGTCTCGGCTGCGTTCCATCAGCTGTTCGTCCGCGGCGGAGGGCTGCCCGACGGCGTCTTCAACATCGTGCACGCCGACGGAGCCGCGACCTTCGCCGGGCTTGAGCAGGCCTTGACCGGCGGTCTGGTGGACAAGGTCGGCTTCACCGGTTCCACCGCGGTCGGCCGCGAGATCGGGGCGCTGACCGGCCGCCATCTGCAGACCGCCTGCCTGGAGCTCGGCGGCAAGAACCCCCTGGTGATCACCCCCAGCGCCGATCTTGATCTTGCCGTCGAGGGGGCGCTGTTCTCCGGCTTCGGCACTGGCGGCCAGCGCTGCACCTCCTTGGGCACGGTGATCGTGCACGAGTCGGTGCATGAGGAGTTTCTACGTCGCTTCACCGCGGCCGTGGGAGCGGCACCGGTGGGCGACCCGACCCAGGCTGTGCTGATGGGTCCGATGCTGGATCAGAAGTTCGCCGACCGGTACATCGACTACCTGGAATGGATCCAGCCGCACCACACCGTGCTGACCGAGCGGGGTCGGATCACCGCGGCGCACCCGCGGGCCGGTTTCCTCGGCGACCCCGACAGTGGTCTGTTCTTCCACCCGGTCGTTGTGGACGGCGTGCAGCCCGGCGACGACCTGTTCGACCAGGAGACCTTCGGCCCTCTCGTCGGCGTCACCAGCTACACGTCCCTCAACCAGGCGATCGACCTGGCGAACGCGCCCGGCTACGGGTTGTCGTCGGCGATCTACACCACCGACCCGAAGGAGGCGTTCACCTTCCGGGACCGGATCGGCGCCGGCATGGTGTCGATCAACAACTCCACCTCGGGCGCTGAGGCGCACCTCCCGTTCGGCGGCAACGGCAAGTCCGGCAACGGGTCCCGCCAGTCCGGCATCTGGGTGCTGGACCAGTTCACCCGGTGGCAGTCGGTCAACTGGGACTACTCGGGCCGGCTGCAGAAGGCCCAGATGGACGTCACCGAGCTAACCCCCGACACCACCTTCCGCCTCCCCCACCCAAGCTAGTGCCTGCGAATCCCCTAGACACCGCCTTCCGCGCCGCCCTTTCCGCCGACGCGTCAGCTCCTCCGCGGTTTCCGCGGCGTGCCGGCGCGGACCTGACGCCTGAGCGGGAGGGGTCGGGGCAGCAGGCGTTGGGGTGGCAGGGCTCGGGGCGGCAGGGGTTCGGGCCGGAGGAGCTGTGGCGGCTGTTCGAGGCGGAGGCCGGAAGCCGGGCGCTGGATCTGGTGGCCCGGGAGCTGCAGGCGCGCGGGCTGGCTTTCTACACCATCGCCTCGGCCGGGCACGAGTCGAACGCATTGGTGGCGATGGCGCTGCGCCCCACCGACCCGGCGCTGCTGCACTACCGCTCCGGCGGGTTCTACCTCGCGCGGGCAGCCCAGGTCGCGGGTACGACCCCGTTCCGGGATGTGCTGCAGGGCCTGATGGGTCTCGCCGACGAGCCGATCGCCGGTGGACGGCACAAGGTGTTCGGTCATCCGGCGCTGGCCGTGATCCCCCAGACGTCGACGATCGCGTCGCATCTCCCCCGCGCCGTCGGCCTGGCCATCGCCCTACACCGGGCGCGCCACCTGAAGCTCGACTCCGGCTGGCCCAGTGATGCAGTAGTCGTCTGCTCGTTCGGCGATGCCTCGGCCAACCACTCCACCGCCGCCGGTGCCATCAACACCGCGGTCTACAGCAGCTACCGCGGGTTGCCGACGCCGGTGCTGTTCGTCTGCGAGGACAACGGTCTGGGCATCTCAGTGCCGACCCCGGCAGGGTGGATCCAGGCCGCGTACGGGTCCCGTCCGGGGCTGCCCTACTACGCGGCCGATGGAGCGGACCCGGTCGCCGCCTGGTCAACCATCCAGGCGGCCGTCGAGCAGGTACGGAGCCGGCGTACACCCGCGTTCCTGCATCTGCGGACGGTACGGTTCCTGGGCCACGCCGGCAGCGACGCCGAGATCAGCTACCGCACGCGGCGCGAGATCGAGGCCGACTACGGCCGCGACCCGCTGCTGGGTACGGCCCGGGCCCTGTTGGCTACCGGCGAGGTCGAACCGGCGGAGGTGCTGGCCCGCTACGACGCGTCCCGGGCACGGGTGGAGGCTGAGGCGGCAGAGTTGACCGGCGCCCGGCAGCTAGGGTCGGCGACCGAGGTGATGGCTCCGCTCTCCCCACGCCGCCCGACGTTGGTCAGCCGTCGCGCCGCAACCATGGCACCACTGCCCGGCGTGACGCCGCGCACGCTGGCGGAGTCCATCAACGCCACCCTCGCCGACCTGCTCGAAGGCGATCCGCGGGTGATCGTGTTCGGCGAGGACGTCGGCATCAAGGGCGGCGTCTACGGAGTCACCCGCGGGCTTGCCCGCCGGTTCGGCGCCGCACGGGTATTCGACACCGTGCTCGACGAGCAGTCGATCCTGGGCCTCGGGCTCGGCGCGGCGTTGGCCGGCCTGGTGCCGTTGCCGGAGATCCAGTACCTGGCGTACCTGCACAATGCCGAAGATCAACTTCGGGGCGAGGCTGCGACGCTGTCGTTCTTCTCGAAGGCCGCCTTCACCAACCCGATGGTGGTCCGTACGGCTGGACTGGCGTACCAGAAGGGGTTTGGCGGCCATTTCCACAACGACAACGCCGTCGCAGTGCTGCGCGACATCCCTGGTCTGGTGCTTGCCTGTCCGTCGCGCGGGGACGACGCGGCAGCGATGCTGCGGACCTGTGTGGCCGCCGCGATCACCGACGGCACCGTGTCGGTTTTCCTAGAACCCATTGCGCTCTACCACACCCGCGACCTGCATCGAGGCGGCGACAACGGCTGGCTCACTGTTGATCATGGAACCGACGCGCCTATCGGTCGCGCCCGGATCCATCGGCCGGACCACGACAGCGCCGCCGAGCTCACCATGATCAGCTTCGGGAACGGGGTCCGGATGAGCTTGCGGGTCAGCCGTACGCTGGCCGCCCAGGGCATCACGGCTGAGGTGATGGACCTGCGCTGGCTGAACCCGCTGCCGGTGGCCGACATCCTCCAAGCAGCGGCGGCCACCGGCCGGGTGCTGGTGGTGGACGAGACCCGGCGCAGCGCCGGCGTCGGTGAAGGTGTGCTGGCCGCTCTGGTGGAGAACGGGTTCGACGGTCCGATGGCGCGGGTGGCGAGCTCGGACTCGTTCATCCCGCTGGGCACGGCCGCGCACCACGTACTGCTGAGCGAGGATGAGATCGAGAAGGCAGCCGGCATGCTGGCTGGGAGAGGACGACGATGACCGGCACAGCGCCGCTGGACCTGCTCGGCACCGACCACCTGCTCAGCGCTGAGGAGCGCGACGTCGCAGCGACCGTCCGCGAGTTCGTGCAGCGACGGGTCAAGCCCTTCATCGCGGACTGGTACGAGCGCGGCGAGATCGACCTGGGCCTGGTCAAGGAGGCCGGCGACCTCGGCCTGCTCGGCATGCACCTGGAAGGCTACGGCTGCGCCGGTACCAATGCGGTGTCCTACGGCCTGGCCTGCATGGAGCTCGAGGCCGGCGACTCGGGCGTACGGAGCCTGGTGTCGGTGCAGGGCTCACTGGCCATGTTCGCCATCTGGAAGTTCGGCAGCGAGGAGCAGAAGCAAACCTGGCTGCCTGGGATGGCGGCCGGCGACCTGATCGGCTGTTTCGGGCTGACTGAGCCCGACTTCGGCTCGAACCCGGCCGGGATGCGGACCCGGGCCAAGGTGGACGGCGACGAATGGGTGCTGGACGGCACCAAGATGTGGATCACCAACGGCTCGGTGGCCCAGGTGGCAGTCGTCTGGGCGCAGACCGACGACGGCATCCGGGGCTTTGTCGTGCCCACCGAAACACCCGGGTTCTCGGCACCGAAGATCGGCCGGAAGCTGTCGCTGCGAGCCTCCGTCACCTCCGAGCTGGTGCTGGAGGGTGTCCGGCTGCCCCGCGACGCCGTCCTGCCGCACGTGTCGGGTCTGAAAGGCCCGCTGTCCTGCCTGAACGAAGCCCGCTTCGGGATCGTGTTCGGTGCCCTCGGCGCGGCCCGCGACTGCCTGGAGACGGCCATCGACTACGCCTCGACCCGGGAGATCTTCAACCGGCCGCTGTCGGCCTTCCAGCTCACCCAGGCCAAGCTGGCCGATATGGCTCTTGAGCTGCAGAAGGGTTTCCTGCTGGCATTGCATCTCGGCCGACTCAAGGATGACCATCGGCTGGAGCCGCGGCAGATCAGCCTCGGCAAGCTCAACAACGTCCGGGAAGCGCTCACCATTGCCCGCGAGTGTCGCACCATCCTGGGCGCCAACGGCATCACCTTGGAGTACCCGGTGCTGCGGCATGCCAACAACCTGGAGTCGGTGCTGACCTACGAGGGCACCTCGGAGGTACACCAGCTGGTGATCGGGCAGGCGCTGACCGGGGAGTCGGCCTTCAGCTGACATCGGGGCCATTCTGGGGCCGCTGGCCGAGCCAATGCCGGCCGGAGAACCGTGTGAGAGTATCGACAATATGAGCTCCGCCGTCACCAAGGATGAGCGGCCAGACACGTTGCGGCTTCTCCCTCCTCACCTCAACGACGTCACGGTCGACGAGTCCTCCCTCCGCCGCTTCCTGCACGGCCTTCCGGGTGTCGACCCGGTCGGGGTCGAGGAACGCGCGGCCGGGCTGGCGACCCGCTCGATCAAGAAGGCAGCCAAGCTGGCTGCCATCGACCTCGCCATCTCGATGGTCGACCTGACGACCCTGGAAGGGTCCGACACTGTCGGGAAGGTCCGCAACCTGGCCCGCAAGGCGATGCTGCCCGACCCGGAGCGGCCGGAGACACCCCGGACCGCAGCCGTCTGCGTCTACCCGGATCTGGTGCCGACCGCGGTCCAGGAGCTGGCCGGAAGCGGGGTGAAGGTAGCGTCGGTGGCGACGGCCTTCCCGTCCGGCCGGTCCAGCCTTGAGGTGAAGCTGGCCGAGACAAGGATGGTGGTCGAGGCCGGCGCCGACGAGGTGGACATGGTGATCGACCGCGGCGCCTTCCTGGCCGGCCGGTACGGCTTCGTCTTCGACCAGATCCAGGCCGTCAAGGCAGCCTGCGGACCGGCTCGGCTGAAGGTCATCCTGGAGACCGGCGAGCTGGCCACCTATGACAATGTCCGGCGCGCGTCCTGGCTGGCCCTGCTGGCCGGTGCCGACTTCATCAAGACCTCGACCGGGAAGATCAACCCGGCTGCGACGCTGCCGGTGACGCACGTGATGCTGCAGGCGGTCAAGGACTGGTACGCCGAGACCGGTCAGCAGCGGTCGGTCAAGCCGGCGGGTGGCATCCGCACCACCAAGGACGCGATCAAGTACCTGGTGGCAGTGAACGAGGTGGCCGGTCCGCAGTGGCTTGACCCGTACTACTTCAGGTTCGGCGCCTCGTCGGTGCTGAACGACCTGGTCATGCAACGCCGTACCCAGCTCGAGGGCCACTACTGGGGCCCCGACTACGTCACCGTCGACTGAGGAAGTTGATCATGTCACTGTCCGATCTCTGGGAGTACGCCCCGGCGCCCGAGTCCGCCGCCGTCGGCGCGATCAAGGACCGCTATCTACCCTTCATCGACGGCACTTTCGTCGAAGGTGGCGGGCCCGACCTGGTGTCGATCAACCCGGGTACGGCGGAGCCGCTGGCCGAGGTGTCCACGGTCAGCGCGGCCGACGTCGACACCGCAGTCGCGGCGGCCCGGCGGGCCTACACCCGTGTCTGGTCACGGATGAGCGGCGCGGAACGCGGTAAGTATCTGTTCCGGATAGCCCGCGGCATCGCCGAACGGGCTCGCGAGCTGGCCGTGGTGGAGACCCTCGACAACGGCAAGCCGATCAAGGAAACCCGGGACTTCGACGTACCCACTGCGGCGCAGCATTTCTTCTACCACGCGGGATGGGCTGACAAGCTCGGCCATCTCGGCCTCGGTCCGGCGCCGGCCCCGCTTGGTGTGGCAGGGCAGGTCATCCCGTGGAACTTCCCGCTGCTGATGGCTGCCTGGAAGATCGCCCCCGCGCTCGCGGCCGGCAACACGGTGGTGATCAAGCCCGCCGAGACCACCCCGTTGTCGATCTTGGTCCTGGCCCAGATCATCGCCGACGCCGACCTTCCTCCCGGCGTCGTGAACATCCTGACCGGTGCCGGCGACATCGGCTCCACCCTGGTCAACCACCCGGGGATCGACAAGGTGGCCTTCACGGGATCGACCGCCGTGGGCAGGCACATCCAGCACGACCTGGCCGGCACCGGACGCAAGCTCACCCTGGAGCTCGGCGGCAAGGGCGCGAACATCGTCTTCGACGACGCGGCCCAGGACCAGGCGGTGGAGGGCATCGTCAACGGCATCTTCTTCAACGCGGGCCAGGTCTGCTGCGCGGGATCCCGGCTGCTGGTCCAGGAGTCGATCGCTGAGGAGTTCCTTACCAGGCTGAAGAACCGGGTGGAGACGCTGCGGGTGGGCGACCCGATGGACAAGAACACCGACGTCGGCGCGATCAACTCCGCGGCGCAGCTGGCCCGGATCAACACTCTGCTCGAGGCCGGCCGGGAGGAGGGTGCTGAGATCTGGGAGTCGTCCTGTGCGCTGCCGTCCCAGGGCTACTTCCTGCGTCCCACCATCTTCACCGAGGCGACGGCCTCGATGCGGGTGTCCCGGGAGGAGATCTTCGGCCCGGTGCTGACCACTGTCACTTTCCGTACCCCGGACGAGGCGGTCGCGAAGGCGAACAACAGCCCGTACGGACTGTCGGCCGGTGTCTGGACCGAGAAGGGGTCGCGGGCGATGGCGATGGCCGCGGCGCTGCGGGCCGGGGTGATCTGGGACAACACGTTCAACAAGTTCGACCCGGCAGCCGGCTTCGGCGGCTACAAGGAGTCCGGGTTCGGCCGCGAAGGTGGACCGTCGGGGCTGGCTGCCTACCTGGACACCGACGACGAGCCGGTGGTCGGGGGCGGCCTGCTGTCGCACACGGGAGTGCTGTGATGGCGCACCTGTCGATCCCGAAGACGTACAAGCTGTTCATCGGTGGCGCATTCCCCCGGTCGGAGTCGGGCCGTACCTACCCGGTCACGGACGCGAAGGGCAACTTCATGGCCAATGCAGCGCTCGGCTCCCGCAAGGACGCCCGGGATGCGGTGACCGCGGCCCGCAAGGGGTTCGGCGCCTGGTCCAAGGCGACCCCGTACAACCGCGGGCAGGTGATCTACCGGGCCGCGGAGATGCTGGAGGGGCGCAAGCCGCAGTTCGTGGAGCTGATCAGCACGAGCCGCGGCAGCAGTGTACGGAGCGCAACCGCCGAAGTGGACGCGGCCGTGGACCGGCTGGTGCACTACGCCGGCTGGACCGACAAGCTGGCCGCCGTCTTCGGACACGCCAACCCGGTGTCGGCGCCGTACTTCTCCTACTCCGCCCCCGAGCCGACTGGGGTGGTGGCCGCTCTCGCCCCGGCCGAGTCGCCGCTGCTCGGCCTGGTCTCGGTGGTTGCGCCGATTATCAGCAGTGGCAATGCGTGTGTGGTGGTGGCCGCGGAGGCGGACCCCTGTGTCGCGATCACCTTTGCGGAGGTGCTGGCCACCTCCGACCTCCCCGGCGGCGTGGTGAACCTGCTGACCGGGCAGCCGAAGGAGATGGGGCCGCACCTGGCCGGCCACGGTGACGTGAACGCGCTCGACCTCACCGGGGCCGACGACGAGCTACGGACCACGCTGGCTCAGCTCGGGTCGCAGACGGTCAAGCGGGTCTACGTACCGAAGGGGGTGCCCGACTTCGCCGCTGCGCCGGGCACTGCACGGCTGCGGGCGTTCCTGGAGATCAAGACGGTCTGGCATCCCACCGGCGCGTTGTCGTTGGCAGCTGGAGGGGGTTACTGACACGTCAGACGTGCGACGACACACCGACCAGAGTGCGGAGGGTCTGACTAGTCGGCGGAGGCGGGTGATCTTGCTGGCGGGGGCTTCCGGGAGTGGGAAGTCGCGGGTGGCCCGGCTCACCGGGTGCCCGCGGCTGGCGCTGGACGACTTCTATCTCGACGGGGACCATCCCGACCTGCCGCGCACACTAGGGATCGTGGACTGGGACTCCATCGCCAGCTGGGACTCCGACGAGGCCCTGGCCGCCCTGAGTGCGCTCTCGGAGGCGGGGGTCGCTGACGTGCCGCGGTACGACATCGCCGCCAATGCCCGCGTCGGTACCCAGCGGCTGGATTGCGGGGATGCCGGGGCCTTCATCGCCGAGGGCATCTTCGCTCCGGACATGCTCCCCCACTGCGTGGCCGCCGGCCTGGAGGTCGACGGCCTCTATCTGGACCGGTCACGGACCGTCACCTTGGTGCTCCGCTTCATCCGCGACCTCCGCGAACACCGCAAGCCGCCTGCCGTGCTGATCCGGCGCGGGCTGGCTCTGTGGCGCGCCGCTCCGCGGATCCGTGCTCATGCCCTGGCGCTCGGCTGCCGACCGGTCAGCGTCCGCCGAGCGATGAAGGAAATCGCTGGAGCCTCAGCGGCGGCCAGCCACGCACCGGCTGACTGGATCCGAACACCACCCACTCCCTCGGAAGGTTGACCCCACCATGACGGTAGACAACATCAAGACGATTGGCCTGATCGGCGCCGGCCATATCGGCAGCCAACTTGCCCGGCTTGCGGTCGACCACGGCTATGACGTCGTGATCAGCAACTCACGCGGACCCGAGACGCTTAGCGACCTGGTCGCCGAGCTGGGCCCGTCTGCTCGCGCGGCTGCCCCCGCTGAAGCCGGCGCTGCCGGCGACCTGGTGGTGGTGACGGTGCCGCTGAAGAGCATCGGCGATATCCCGGTCGAGCCGCTGGCCGGCAAGATCGTAATCGACACCAACAACTACTACCCCCAGCGCGACGGGCACTTTCCTGAGTTGGACGACGAAAGCACCACCAGCGCGGAGCTGCTGCAGCGGCGTCTGCCTACGTCGAAGGTGGTCAAGGCGTTCAACCACATCGTCTCCGGCGAGCTGACCACCGATGGGCGGCCGACCGGGACCCCGAACCGGCGAGCCTTGGCGATTGCCGGCGATGACGCTGACGCCAAGCGGGTGGTGAGCCAGCTGCTGGACGAGTTCGGTTTCGATGTCGTCGACGCCGGGCCGTTGGCCGAGGGATGGCGGATCCAACCGGACACCCCGGGATACGGTCGTCAGCTGAACGCGGCAGAGCTCACGGCCGCCCTGGCGGCGGCCGAGCGCTACAACGTCTGAGCTGTCGGCTGACCACCGGCGGGGGGGACCTGCGACAGCAGGCGCGTCGCCGCGGACAGCACCTCGGACGGGCAGATCTCCAACAGCCCCGGGTCCGGCTGCTCGGCATGCGGATCGCCTCGCCGGCCCTTCCACAAGACCACGTGCGGACCACCGCGGGGCGGACCCCACCACCCCGGCGGGGTGGGACCGAACAACAGCACCGACGGGGTGCCGTACGCGCTCGCCAGATGCGCCACGCCGGTGTCGCCGCAGACCACCAGCCGCGCTGCGGCGACCAGTGCCGCCAGGGCGGCGAGATCCAGCTGACCGGCCAGCACCGAGTCGTCGGGCAGTCCCGCCAGCTGAGCCAGCTCGGAGGCCAAACCGAGCTCCGCCGCCGACCCGGTGACCACCACCCGATGGCCGCTGCGCCGGAGAGCCCGCGCCACAGTTGCGAACCGGTCCACCGGCCAGCGCCGGCCCGACGCCTTGGCGCCGGGGTGCACGACGACGGCGCCGGGCGCAACGGAGCGGACCTCCGGCTTGGCGATCCGTAGGTCGGTGGGGTCGGCGCCGAGCCCGAAATAGTCGAGCATCCGGCACCATCGGATGACCTCGTGCTGGTCGGCCCGCCACTGCGGACCGTCCAACTCCGGGAAAGACGGGTGCCAGTGTGACCACACCTTCGGCGCACCGGTACCGATCACGTCCCCGATGCTCTCCGGGCCCCACCCGTGCAGGTCGATCGCAACCTGAGGCCGCGGCTTGGGCCTGCCCAACATTCCCAGGTCGGGGGTATCCAGCACCTCGTCCACCGCCCCCATCAGGACCACCAAGGGCTCCAGCACCGCGGGACAGGCGAGGCTGATGGTGGCGGTCGGGAAGCCGCGGCGGATCGCCCGAAGCGCAGGGACGGCGGTGAGCAGATCGCCCAGCCCGAGTGCTCGCAGCACAACCACGTGGCCACCGCGCCGTTCCCGGCTGATGCCCTCAGGGGATGGTGGGGGCCGTTCCATCGCAGACGTCTCGGGTACGGGTCGACGGGCGACCACTGAAGGATCTCTTGTCCGGCCGGACCGTCTGAACGAGGTGGGTGGTCGAGTACCCCGCGACCGTCGGCAGCAGCGCCACCCGTCCACCATGCCGGCGTACCACCGGCTCCTCGGGCAGCTTAGCGCCGGCGTAGTCCGTGCCCTTGACCCACACGTCCGGGCGCAGCCGCGCCAGAACCTCCGCGGGGCTGTCCTCGTCGAAGATGATGACAGCGTCGACCGCAGCGAGCGCAGTCAGCACCCGGGCCCGGTCCTGCTGCGACACCACCGGGCGGTACGGTCCCTTGGCGCGGCGGACGGAGGCGTCGGAGTTGAGGCAGACGATCAGGACGTCGCCAAGCTCCCGAGCCCGCTGGAGCAGCGAGACATGGCCTGGATGCAACAGGTCAAAACAGCCCCCGGTTGCGACCACCCGGCCGCCCGAGCGGCGTACCTGCTCGGCCAGCGCAAGCACCTCGGCCGGTGTCGGGTCCACGCTGCCGCTCCCGCCCGCAGCCACCAGCGGCGAGTCGGCGAAGACGGTCGAGGAGAGGGCCGCCGCTCCCCCGTCATAGACGTAGAGAGTCGCCGCGTCCACACCGGCACGGGTGGCTTCCAGCACCGTGGCACCCGCCAGCAGGGCAGCCGCCGCCGCCACGGCGAACTGGTCCCCGGCCCCACAGGTGTCCAGCGTTGTCGGCGCCGCGGCAGCGTCTCGCTGCCGCGGCGGAACGGCAGTCGTCGTTCCTGTGTCCTGCTGACTGAGCAAGGCGCCGCGCTCCCCGACCGTGACGGCCACCGCGTCGGCTCGCCACCGTCGGCAGATGAGCCGGCCTTGACCCGTTGGATCCGTGCTGTTGCCGGCCAGCCCTTCCGCCTCCGAGGCGTTGGGCGTGAGCAGCGTCATGCCCGGTGCCGGATCCGCCCCGCGCGGATGCGGGTCCCAGACGACCGGCGCCCGGCCGGTCTGCCGCGCCAGCGCGGCCCGAAGGCCCGGGATAGCTGCGACCCCGCGACCGTAGTCGGCCACCAGGACGGCCCCTGCCGTGTCGAGGACCTCCGTTGCGCGGCGGCTGAGCGGTCGGTCGGTGGCGCGTCCGGTACCGGAGTCGATCCGCAGCATCGGCTGACCGCAGGCGCGGACTCTCGTCTTGCAGATGGTGCCGCCGTCCAGCGGCATCCCCACCACCTCCAGTCCGGCCAACAGCCCGGCCAGCTGCCGCCCGGGGTCGTCCTCGGCGAGCGCCGTGACAAGCACCACCTCCTGGCCGCTCCGTGCGGCCATCAGCGCAGCCAACGCCGCACCGCCCGGCCGCTGCCGGCGCTGGTTCAGGTCGACCACCGGGACCGGGGCCTCGGGGCTCAGCCGTTCCGCCGTTCCGTCCAGGTCAACGTCCAGCAGCGAGTCACCGACAATCACCAGCGGGCCCCCACCGAGCCCGCGGCTCACGTCGGCACTCCGAGAGCTTCGTCCATCGCCAGGCACAGGCCATGGGTCAGTGCCAGGTGGATCTCCTGGATCGTTGCCGTACAGCCTGCATCGATCACGACCGCATCGTCGGCGATGGCCGCGAGCGGGTTGGGCGCGGGTCCGGTCAGCGCCCAGACCGTCACGCCGATCTGCTGGGCGGCCTTCGCCGCCGCCAGCACGTTGCTGCTGGAACCGCTGGTGGAGAACGCGACCAGAACGTCCCCGGCGCGGCCATGAGCTCGGACCTGCCGGGCGAACATCTCGTCCAGGCCGTAGTCGTTCAGGATCGCGGTCAGAGCCGATGTGTCGGCATGCAGAGCGATCGCCGCGTACGGGTCCCGGTCGTGTCTGAAGCGTCCGACAAGCTCCCCGGTGAGGTGCTGCGCTTGGGCCGCGCTGCCGCCGTTCCCACAGGCCAGCAGGCGACCTCCAGCCTGCAGGATCCGGGCCAGCTCGCTGCCCCAGCCGGTCACGATGGCCGCCGCGGAAACGTTCAGCTCGGCGGCACGCGCCAACGCGATGAGGTGGTTCTCGGTCACAGTCGCCCTCCGATGGGTATCGCGGTCGCCGGGCCGGTTGCGCCGGCGAGGATGGAAACGGCCTCGACCACGTCACCGGGGCGGATGGCGTCGAGACAGGGATGCCCAGCTACCGGGCAGTTCCGGGAGCGGCTGTCCCGGCAGGGCGCCTGCTGGTCACCCAGCACAATGACCGGCACCCCGTACGGCGCCCACTGCGCGCTCGGCACCACCGGGGCGAAGAGTGAGACAACGGGCGTACCGACTGCCGCCGCAAGATGCGCCGGACCCGTGTTCGGTACCACTGCCACCTCGGCACCGGCTAGCACCGCGGCCAGCTCGGCGAGGTCCAGCCGGCCGCCGAGGTCTTCGGCACCGGCTACGGCCACGTGTGCGGTCAGGGCAGTCTCCTGCCGGCCTCCGGTGACGAGCACCCGCCGTCCATCCCTGCGCAGTGCCTTCGCCAGCTCGGCGGCCCGATCGGCGCTGGGTCGGCGAGCGGAGACGGCCGCGCCTGGATGCAGCACTACGTACGGCTGGTCGCCGGTCCAGCTGGCTACGTCCGGCAACGGCTGCCTGAGGGCTCCTACGGCGCCACGCTCGTCCGCGCTGAAACCCGCCGCGGCCACCAGCGACACATTCCGCTCAGCCTCGTGCAGTCCGCTGTCCGGGCGGTGCCGCAGGTCGAGCAACGATCCCGGGTAGTCGATGCTGGCGGCGCCGATCCACGGGACGCCGGCCAGCCGCAGCAGCAACGCCAGCGGCAGCGGCGACTGATGGAACGACGTCATGATGAAGGCTGCGTCGAACCGGAACTCGGCCACCGTCGCCACCAGCCGGTCCACGTCGTCCGGCCGGACCGGTCCAGGCTCCAGCGGTACCCAGGGCGCGTCGAACTCGATCAAGTCCCGAACCCCGGGAAGTAACTCGGCTGCGGCTCTGCCGGCGGGCCCGACCAGCAGCGTGACCTCGGCCTCGCGGGCCACGGCCCGTACGGCGCCCGCCGCCAACAGCACATCACCCATGCTGTCGAGTCGGCAGACGAGGATCCGACCAGGTGTGCCTTCCGCACTGACGAGTGCCCGGCTGACGGACGGCCGGCTGACGGTCGTGGATGCCGTCATCGCGGCCTCCCTACCGCAAGCGCCACCGCCTCCGACAGCGTGGAGGCAACCGGCACACCTGCGGGGGGCCGGAGCAGGTCGGAGGCGGGCCATACCGTCGGCATCACCAGGACGGCCTGCGCGCCGGCCGCCAGGGCAGCCTCCGCGTCGGTGACGGTGTCGCCGATCAAGACACAGTCGGCGACGTCCACGCCCAGCTGCTGTGCTGCCTGCAGCACCATCCCCGGTAGCGGCTTGCGGCAGTCGCAGCCGTGTCCGGCGTCGTGCGGGCAGAGCTGCCAGGTGTCGAAGGGGCCGAGCAGGGCGTCGACCCGTGCATTGACCTCAGCGAGCTGGTCGTTGCTGATCAGCCCCTTGGCCACGCCTGACTGGTTGCTCACCACACCGATCCGGATGTCCCGTGCACGGAGGTCCTGGACCACCTCACGGGCACCGGGTACGGGCTGTACCCCGGCTGCGTCCGCCAGATACGGCACGTCAACGATGAGGGTGCCGTCCCGGTCGAACAGGACGGCCCGGGGAGTCGCGTTGACCGCCTCGGTGCTCACCGAGCGGCGAGGCGGGGTGGGCCCCGGTTCCCGCTTCTTCATCCGGACCGGTGCCACCGAGCGGAACTTCCAGGCGCCGGCGGCACGATGGAGCACTGCCGCCGGGGGGATCACGGCGCTGGTGACAGCCACGGCGGCCAGCTCGCGCGCCGTTCTGGGGCCGGCCTTGGCCCGGCGCACGGCGAACTCCGCCGTCAGCAAGGTCCAGACCGCCGCAGCCACGCCCGCGGGCCGCCAGCTACGGCGCGCCACGGCAAGAAGGAGCCCGGCCGCTGCGGCAGTGGTGGCGAGATGGCGACCTAGCCGGCCGGGGCGTTCCCCGATCAGCCGCCGCCAGTGGCGGCCGTACTTCGCCCGCAGCAGGGCGTTGTCGGCGTTCCCGGCCTGGGCCCGGATACTGCCGGTCCAGGAGCCCGGTCGGAGCGGATGATCGGTCTCCCGCTTGCCCCGGACGACTCGGAAGCCGGACAGCACCATCCGCAGCGCCAGGTCGGAGTCTTCCCGGAAGGCACGCGGGAACCGCTCGTCGAAGCCGTCGCAAAGCTGCAGCGCACTTCGCCGGTACGCCAGGTCGGCGGTGATCCACTGCGCGCCGGCGAGCCCCGTGGTACGCCGTTCCTCGTCCGTCGGGCGGCGACCGTCCGGCATCGGGACCCTGATCTGGGCCTGGCTGCCGGCCACATCGGGGGGCAGCGCGGCGAGGTCCGCGACCAGCCTCAGGCACCAGTCCCTGCGCACCATGACGTCGTCGTCCAGGAACGCCACCCACTCGGTCAGCGCCAGCCGCCACCCGGCGTTGCGTGCCGCCGCCGGGCCGCGCCCTTCGGTGCAAACCACCACGATCGGGATCGACGAATGAGGCAACACCAGGTCCCCCGGCTCGGGACGGTCATCTACCACGATGATCATCTCGGGCCCGTTACCGTCGGCCGCAGCTGCGGTGACCGCGTCCAGCAACCAGATCAGGCTGGAACGGCCGATGGTGGGGATGACCACGGTGTACCGGGTCGCCGGATCCCGCACCGGCGGATTTCCCTGCAGCGCGTCGCCGATTGGCGCCTCACCCGGCGGCGCGTCCCCCAGTCCCGCGTCGAGGGTCGTCATGGACGGCGCACCAGGAACGGGCCGATCGCCAAGGCATCGACCGGGGCGGACCCGAACAGCTCCAACGCGTCCTGCGGACTGTCGACCATCGGCCGACCGGCGGTGTTCAGGCTGGTGTTGACGACGACCGGTACACCACTCAGCCGGTCGAAGGCAGTCAACAACTCCGCCATCAGCGCATCGTCGGCCGGGTCAACCGTCTGGATCCGGGCCGTGCCGTCGACGTGAGTGACCCCCTGCAGCCGGTCCCGCCACTCCGGTACAACGTCGTGGACAAACAACATGTACGGGCTCGGCAGCGGTCCGCGCGTGAAGATGTCGGCGGCTCGGTCCAGCAGCACCATCGGGGCCACCGGGCGGAACTGTTCGCGTCCCTTGATGTCGTTGAGCCGCTCCACGTTGTCGGCCCGGGAGGGGTGGGCCAGCAACGAGCGGTGACCCAGCGCGCGCGGGCCGTACTCCGCCCGGCCCTGGAACCACGCCACCACACCGTTGGCCGCGATCACCGCCGCGGCCGCGGCGGCGATGCTGGGCGGCCGCTCATAACGCACCCTCGCGGTCCGCAGGATCGCCTCGATCTCGGCGTCACTCCACCCGCGCCCCAGCGCAGCCGTGGTCATCGGCTGCACCACGTCACCGCTCTCGGCTGCCACAGCCATCGCCGCGCCCAGCGCGGTACCGGAGTCGCCGGCCGCCGGCTGGACCCAGATCTCGCTGAACGGCCCCTCGGCCAGCAGCCGGGTGTTCGCCACGCAGTTCAGCGCCACCCCGCCGGCCAACGCCAGGTACGGCGCGCCGGTCCTCCGGTAAAGCCAGTCCAGCAGCTCCAGCAGCACCTCCTCGAGCACGACCTGGACGCTGGCGGCCAGGTCGGCATGCCGCTCGTCGAACTCGTCCTCGCCCCGGCGTGGCGGTGCGAACTCCTCCCAGTCGAACGGCTGGGTCCGGAAGCCACCGTCCGGCGTTGAGTAGACCGCAGTGCGCAGCCGGTCGCGATGCCGCGGGGTGCCGTACGAGGCCAGCGCCATCACCTTGTACTCGTCGCTCGACCGAGCGAACCCGAGGTGCTCGGTCAGGTCCTCGTAGAACAAGCCGAGGGAGTGCGGCAGCGGCTGGGCGGCGAGGACGTCCAGCTTCTGGTCGCGATACTCACCAGCCAGCATGGAGGTGGCCTCACCGCGGCCGTCTGCGGCTAGCACGGCGCAGTCGCCGAACGGCGCGGCCAGCCCCGCCGACGCCACGTGCGCCACATGGTGGCGGACAAAGCGGAAAATCTCCGGGCGGTAGGTGGGCAACAACGTCTTAAGAAAGTACGGGGCGCGGGTGGCATAGGTGGTCCGCAGCGACTCCCAGGAGGGGTCGAGTCCGCCGGAGTCGGGGTCGACCAGCGACGGATCGTAGGAGTACGCGACGGCGTCCAACGCGTCCGGCTCCAGTCCGGCCTCACGCAGACACCAGGCGATGGCGCCATCGGGCAGCTCCCAGGTGGAGAACGGGACCGGACGTTTCCCATGCTTCCGCCGGCTGAAGCGCTCCTCCTCGGCCGCAGCGACCGTGCGTCCGTCAACCACTACGGCGGCCGCCGAGTCATGGAAGACCGCATTTACTCCGAGGACCCGCATGCGTCACCCCTCCGCCTGGCTTGTCGAATGTACTCCTACCCCCGTCGGTCGCGACAGAACCGACCTATAGGTAATTCACTTCATGTAGTTTCGACGCCGGGTCTCTTCCTAGTTCGGTGCGGGCGCCCGGGCCTGCTCTGCGAACCAGCTGATCGTGGTCCGCAGCCCTTCCTCGATAGGCACAGTCGGCTCCCATCCCAGGTACTCCCGGGCACGGGTGATGTCGGGGCAGCGCCGCTGCGGGTCGTCGGCCACAGCATCGATCAGCTGCACCGCGGAGCCGGAGCCGGCGATCACGGCAATCCGGCGAGCGACGTCAGCGACCGTCTGTTCGTGGGGGTTCCCGATGTTGACCGGTCCCGGCTGGTCGGACTCGGCCAGCGCGAGCAGCCCGGCGACCGTGTCGCTGACGTAGCACAGGGAACGGGTCTGGGTGCCGGTCCCTGTCACCGTCAGCGGCTCACCGGCCAGCGCCTGGCAGACGAAGTTGGGCACCATCCGGCCGTCACCAGGACGCATCCGCGGGCCGTAGGTGTTGAAGATCCGAGCGACAGCGGTGTCCACGCGGTATGTCCGGCGGTAGGCGAAGGTGAGCGCCTCGGCGTAGCGCTTCGCCTCGTCGTACACGCTGCGCGGGCCGATCGGGTTGACGTTGCCGAAGTAGCCCTCCGGCTGGGGATGGACCTGCGCATCGCCGTACACCTCGCTGGTGGACGCGAGGAGAAAACGGGCCCCCTGGGCTCGGGCGATCTGCAGACCCGACTCGGTGCCAAGGGAACCGGCGTGCAACGTCTCGAGCGGGTAGTGCTGATAGTCCACCGGAGAGGCGGCCGACGCCAGATGGAAGACCACATCGACAGGCCCGGCATCGAACGGCACGCTGACGTCGTGCTCTCTCAGCTCGAACAGTGCCGAATCTTCCAGGTCCAGCAGGTTCTCCGGGCGGCCGGTCAGGAAGTTGTCGACGCAGAGCACGGCGGTGCCGCCCGTAACCAGTGCCTCGCAGAGGTGCGAGCCGACGAAACCGGCGCCCCCGAGCACCAGCGCTCGACCGAACCGAGGTCGCACCGAGTCTTGGATCACCGACCTTGTCCGCGGCGGCGTCATGGCCCGGGTGTACCCGGCAGCGGCACCGCGGCCCGAGGTCGTGGCTTGACCGCTGAGACGTCGTCCCGGGACCGTCGTCGATGTCGGTCAGGCCCACGCTGAACGGACCGGGCCGGCTCGGCCGCCTTGTTTTCCTGCTGCTGTAACACCTGCCGATACACCCGGGCGGTGTCAGCAGCCACCGTGTCCCAGCTGTACCTCTGCTCGGCGCGGCGCCGACCGGCCTCGCCGAGCCGGTGGGCCAGCCGGGGATCGTCCACCAGCTGGGCGAGCGCCGCGGCTAGAGCCGCGGAGTCCCTGGGCGGCACCAGGATTCCGGTGACCCGGTCCACCACGGTGTCGAGGAAGCCGCCGACCGACGTGGCCACCACCGGCACACCGCAGGCCATGGCCTCCAGCGGGACGATCCCGAAAGGCTCGTACCAGGGGGCACACACCACTACCTCGGCCGAACGGAGCAGGGCCGGCATGTCGGCCCGCGCCACCTGCCCGACCAGCCGTACCCGGTCGCCGACGCCGAGCTGCTCAGCGACCGCCAACAGCCGGGTTCGCTCTGTATCGGTTTCGGTATCGTTCGCGGGCCCGCCGCCGGCGATCACCAGTTCCACGGTGGGCAGCCGCGCCACGGCCTCGATCACCAGGTCGTACCCCTTGCGTGGGACCAGCCGCCCGACGCTGACCACCCGTCGGGTCGGGGACCGGCGATCCGCCGGCCGGAACGCGGCCAGGTCGACACCGCACGGCACCACGGAGAGCCGACGGAGATCGGCACCCATCCGTACCAGCTCAGCCACCTCGTCGGTGCAGGTGGCCACCACCCGTGTGACCGTGCGGGCCAGCCACTCCTCGCGCTCCAACCGCTCCACCGGACTGCTGTCGCGGCTGCCCTGATGGCGCTGCTTGACCGAGCCGAGCGCGTGGAAGGTTTGCACCACCGGTACCGCCAACGGCTGCGCCGCTTGCATGGCCGCGAGGCCGGACATCCAGAAATGGGCATGCACCACCTCTGGCGCGGCCTGCGCCCAGCATCGACTCAGGTACTGTCCGAACGAGGGCATGTAGCGCAGCAGGCCGTCCTTACCGACCGGCCGCGCCGGCCCGGCGGGGACGTGGACGACGTCGTAGCCTTCGGCCGTGTGCTGTCGCTCGGGCAGCTCCGGACCGTCGCGGCGGGTGTAGACGGTGACGCGGTCGCCTCGGCTGGCAAGCGCTGCGGCCAAGGCCGCTACGTGGACGTTCTGCCCACCCGCATCGACCCCGCCCAACACCGCTAAAGGGCTCGCATGCTCCGATACCAAGGCCACGTCCATGC